>NZ_JBIVHS010000027.1:34120-83508 GCF_044749365.1 Kitasatospora sp. NPDC089509
CCGGATCCAGCGCCCGCGCAGGCGACGGATGCTGTGCGGCGGGCTACAGCGGTGGGGGGGGCCCGGCGCGGGGGGGCGGGGCCCCGACAGGTGGGACGAAGGGGCGGGCGCTCAGTCCAGCGAGGCGGACAGCCCGCCCGCGGAGCGGCAGTAGCCCTGCATCTCCTTGCTGGTGATCTTCGTGCAGAGCCGCCCGGCCGCGCCGCCGTCGGTGTAGTTGACCGTGTAGTAGCTGACCAGCCCCTCCGCGCAGGCCTTGCGCTGCCAGCCGTCGGCGGCGGTCGCGCACTGCTGGGCGGCCCAGTCCTCGCGGTCCAGGTTGTACTTCATGGTCCGCGAGCCGACGCCGCGGCTGCAGTCGACCGCCCCGCCGCTGGCCTTGCCGTTGAGGCACCACTTGAGGGCTTCGGCGTAGACCTCGGGGTGGTTGGGGTAGTCGTGCGAGGAGAGGTAGAAGGTCGGCGCGTAGAAGAAGCAGGCGGACTGGAACAGCGAGGGCTGGTCCTTGCACGGGTAGAGCGGGTCCTGGGCGAGCTTGTCGGCGGGCAGGTTGGCCTTCGCCTGCTCGTCCTCCTCGTCCGGGCCGAAGAGCTGCATGAACAGGCCCTCGGAGCAGCGGATCCGGTTCTGGTCGGTGGTGAACTTGTTGCACAGCTCGCGGGCCTTGGCGACGTCCTGCTTGGCGACGAACATCGTGCCGTGGCCGACGCCGTGGATGCAGGGCCCGGTGTTCTTCGGGGCGCACAGCTTGAGCAGGTCGACCTCGGGCTGGGTGGAGGCGTTGAGCATCTCCTCGACCGCGCCGTGCAGGTAGCCGGCCGCGCAGGTCTCGTGCGGGAAGGAGATGACCTTCTGGAAGTCGGCGTTGAAGCGCTTGACCGCCGCGTGGCCGAGCTCGTGCGCGATCGGGTGGCAGAAGCGCACGGTGTACGGCTTCTCCTTGGTGATCCGGTCGAGGTCGGCGAGGGCGACGCCGGGGTCGGTGGCGTCCATCTCGGCCATCATCTTGTTGCGCAGCGTCGAGCGGGTCCACACCGCCGGGTCGCCGGTCGGGGTGGCGCTCGGGGCGCCGGGGCCGACCGCCTTGGCACCGGAGGTCCCGGGGACCCCGGGGGCCGTGGAGGTGGCGGGCGACGTGGTGGCCCGGGCGGGCGACCAGTCGGTGACGGCCACCGAGCCGAGGCCCAGGACGCCCAGGAGCACGGCGGTGAGAATCGCGAAGACTCGCGGCTGCATGACGGGATCCCCCGGCGGATCGAGGTGAACGGTTCGCTCCCATCCTGACGGCACGGGGAGCGGGAGCCCGCGTTTTCGCCCGCCATTCGGGAGGTGTCGGCGACGCTACCGCATCGTCCGTACACCCCGGCGGGGCGGGACGGCTCCCGGCGGTCAAGGGGATTGACGGTCGGTCGGCCGTTCGGGGTGGTCAACCGCCGGCCGGGGGCCCCGGTTCTCCGCGTTCACCCGGACGGCGCAGCGGCGGTGCGGCCCGCACCGCCGCCGCGCCGTCCCGGCGGGCTCAGATCTCCAGGGTCACCCGGTACTCCGTCAGCCAGGCGTCGAGGTCCAGCGCGAGGTCGACGGCCAGCCGGACGGACTGCGGGTCGGTGTCGGGGGCGAGCGCGTCGGTCAGCCGCCGTCCGTCCAGCAGGTCCAGGGCCGGGGAGGTGCCCGCGGCGGCGAGCCGGGCGAGCTCGGCGCGCAGCTGCGCCGGGTAGAGCGGGTCCATCGACACCGGGTACGGGCTCTTCACCCGGTCGGCGACCGCGGGCGGCAGCACGTCCCGGACGGCGGCGCGCAGCAGGCTCTTCTCCCGGCCGTCGAAGGCCTTCATCGCCCACGGGGTGTTGAAGACGTACTGCACCAGCCGGTGGTCGCAGAACGGCACCCGGACCTCCAGGCCGTGGGCCATGCTCATCCGGTCCTTGCGGTCGAGCAGGATGCAGACGAAGCGGGTCAGGTTGAGGTAGGAGATCTCGCGCATCCGCCGTTCCAGCGGATCGGCCGCGTCCAGGTGCGGGACCTCGGTGAGCGCCTCCTGGTAGCGGGTCCGGCGGTAGCCGTCCAGGTCGAGCTTGCGGAGCAGCCCGGCGTCGAGCAGCCGTTCGCGCGGGGCGGAGCCGGCGCCGGCGATGGCGGCGAGACTGGCGGCCCAGGGGAAGTCCTCGGCGGCGACCGTGACGGGGTCGTGGAACCAGCGGTAGCCGCCGAAGAGCTCGTCGGCGGACTCGCCGGACAGCGCGACGGTGGACCGGCGGCGGATGTCGCGGAACAGCATCAGCAGCGAGACGTCCATGTCGCCGACGCCGTTGGGCAGGTCGCGGGCGCGCACCGTGGCGGTGCGTCCGGCCGGGTCGGCGAGCTCGGCGGCGTCCAGTTCGATCACGCTGTGGTCGGCGCCCACGTGGTCGGCGAGCAGTTGGGCGAACGGGCCGTCGTGGGTCTGCCGGACCGGGTCGGCGTGGAAGTTGCGGGTCTGCCCGGCGAAGTCCACGGCGAAGGAGCGCACCGGCCCGGCGCCGATGGCGGCCAGCTCCTTGGCGGCGATCGCGGTGATGGCGCTGGAGTCCAGCCCGCCGGAGAGCAGCGAGCAGAGCGGCACGTCCGCGTCCAGCTGGCGGTGCACGATGTCGTCCAGCAGGGCCCGGACGGTGGCGATCGTGGCCTCCAGGCTGTCGGTGTGCTCGCGGGCCTCCAGCGCCCAGTAGCGGCGTACCGAGACGCCGCTGCGGCGCACCCGCACCACGTGCCCGGGCCGGACCTCCAGGATGCCGCGGTACGGGGTGAGGCCCGGGGTGCGGGTGTGGCCGAGCAGTTCGCGCAGCCCGTCCAGGTCGACCACCGGGCGCACCGAGGGGTGGGCCAGGATCGCCTTGATCTCGGAGCCGAAGAGCACGCCGTCCGGGGTGGGGCGGTAGTACAGCGGTTTGACGCCCATCCGGTCGCGGACCAGCAGCAGTTCCTCGCGCCGGGCGTCCCAGACCGCGAAGGCGAACATGCCGTTGAGCCGCTCGGCCAGGCCCTCGCCCCACTCCAGGTAGGCGCGCAGCACCACCTCGGTGTCGCTGCGGGTGCGGAAGCGGTGCCCGGCCGCCTCCAGTTCGGCGCGCAGTTCGCGGTGGTTGTAGACCTCGCCGCTGTAGGTGAGCGCGGCCAGCAGCCGGCCGTCCTGCTCGACGGTCATCGGCTGGACGCCGCCCTCGATGTCGATCACCGCGAGGCGGCGGTGGCCGAGTCCGGCGTGTGGCTGGAGCAGGATGCCGCCGGCGTCCGGGCCGCGGCGGAGTTGAGTGGCCGTCATCGCTTCCAGGACGGCCCGTTCGGCGGTGAGGTCGCGGTCGAAGGCGACCCATCCGGTGATCCCGCACATCAGCAAGCCCTCCGGTCTTCCGCTACGTGTACCGGAGGTCACGCTACGTGCGGAGTCGGCGTGGCATCAAGAGTCTGTCGGGAAGGTAGCGGAAGGAGATCCACCTGGTTACCCGCGGTGAAAGTCATGAAGTGTGCCCGAAATCGGGCAAGATCTTTGGCTTCGTCGCGCGAAGCGACCTAGAGTCTTGCCACGTGCCGAGCTCCCACCCTCACGAAGACCTCCTCGCCCACCTCACCCGGACCAGCCCGCTCGGGCCCCGGGAGGCGGCGCGGGTCGTGGCGGAGGTGCTGGCGTACTTCTCCGAGACCACCGAGGAGTACGTCCGCCGTCGCCACGGCGAGCTCCAGGCACGCGGTCTGACCAACGAACGGATCTTCGCCCGGCTCGCCGAGGAGCTGCCCGCCCGCCGCGTCGCGGCACCGGAGCTCTCGGCCCGTCAGCTGCGCCGGATCGTCTACGGCTGATCGGCCGCGGCTCATCGTCTACGGCTGATCGGCCGCGGTCGAGCACCCCGTACGGCTACGGCCGGGTGCCCGTCCACGGCCGACCACCCATTCCTACTCTCTGCGGAGGAGTCCACGCATGTGCGGAATCGTGGCCTACATCGGCCCCAAGGACGCGACCCCCTTCCTGCTGGAGGGGCTGGCCCGGCTGGAGTACCGCGGCTACGACTCGGCCGGCGTCGCCGTCGCCGGCCGCACCGGCGGGATCAAGCTGCGCAAGGTCAAGGGCCGGGTCGCCGACCTCGCCGCCGCCGTACCGGCCCGGTTCAAGGGCGGCACCGGCATCGGCCACACCCGCTGGGCCACCCACGGCGTGCCCAGCGACGCCAACGCCCACCCGCACCTGGACAACGCCGAGCGGATCGCCGTCGTCCACAACGGCATCATCGAGAACGCCGACGAGCTGCGCGCCAAGCTGGCCGCCGACGGCGCGGTGTTCCGCTCCGAGACCGACACCGAGGTGCTCTCCCACCTGATCGCCGTGCACGCCACCGAGGGCGTCGAGCTGGAGGACGCCGTCCGCGCCGCCCTCGGCCGGGTGGTCGGCACCTACGGCATCGCCGTGCTGGACGCCGAGCAGCCCGACCGCATCGTGGTCGCCCGCAACGGCAGCCCGATCGTGCTCGGCATCGGCGAGAAGGAGATGTTCGCCGCCTCGGACGTCTCCGCCCTGGTCCGCTACACCCGCCAGGTCGTGCACCTGGAGGACGGCGAGCTCGCCACCGTGCGCGCCGACGGCTTCCGCACCTTCACCGCGGACGCCCGCACCACCCACCGCCAGCCGTCCACCGTCGACTGGGAGATCGACTCCTTCGACACCGGCGGCTACGAGCACTACCTGCTCAAGGAGATCCACGAGCAGCCCACCTCGGTCGAGCGCACCCTCAGCGGCCGGCTCGACGAGCGCTTCAGCACCGCCCACCTCGGCGGCCTCAACCTGGACGCCCGGGAGCTGCGCGAGATCCGCCGGGTGAAGATCCTCGGCTGCGGATCCGCCTACTACGCGGGCGAGATGGGCGCCCAGCTGATCGAGGAGCTCGCCCGCATCCCCGCGCACAGCGAGCCCGCCTCCGAGTTCCGCTACCGCAACCCGGTCATCGAGGCCGACACCCTGTACGTCGCGGTCAGCCAGTCCGGCGAGACCTACGACACGCTCGCCGCCGTCCAGGAGATCAAGCGCAAGGGCGGCCGGGTGCTCGGCGTCGTCAACACCGTGGGCAGCGCGATCGCCCGCGAGTGCGACGGCGGCATCTACCTGCACGCCGGACCGGAGGTCTCGGTGGCCTCCACCAAGGCCTTCACCTCGACCGTGGTCGCCTTCGCCCTGCTCGCCCTGCACTTCGGCCGCATCCACGACCTCTCGCCCGCCGACGGCCGCCGGATCGTCTCCGCGCTCCAGGCGCTGCCCGACCAGATCCGCGAGGTGCTGGAGCAGAGCGACGACATCGCCAAGCTCGCCGCCGAGTACGCCGATTCGGCCGGGATGATGTTCATCGGCCGGGTCCGCGGCTACCCGGTGGCGCGGGAGGGCGCGCAGAAGCTCAAGGAGATCTCCTACGTCCACGCCGAGGCCTACCCGGCCAGTGAGCTCAAGCACGGCCCGCTGGCCCTGATCAGCCCCGAACTGCCCACCGTGGCCCTGGTTCCGGACGACGAGCTGCTCGACAAGAACCTCACCACCCTCGGCGAGATCAAGGCCCGCTCCGGCCGCGTCATCGCCGTCGCCCACCGGCGGCCCGAGGAGAAGCTCGCGGACCACTGCATCCTGGTGCCCAAGAGCGAGCCGGAGTTGGACCCGCTGCTGCTCAACATCCCGCTGCAGCTGCTGGCCTACCACGCGGCGGTCGCACTCGGCCGGGACGTGGACAAGCCGCGCAACCTGGCGAAGAGCGTGACGGTGGAGTAAGTCCCTTATTTCGTAAGGCGGTTGGGCCCGGTCGCGGTGTGCGCGGCCGGGCCCGCCGGCGTCGGCCCGGTCTCAGAAGACCGAGCAGCCGGAGAGGGTGGTGAGGGTGTCCAGGGCGGTGACGGCGGCGACCGAGTTGCCGGCCTGGTCGAGGCGGGGCCCCCAGGCGCAGACGGCGGCGCGGCCGGGGAGTATCGCGAGGATGCCGCCGCCGACGCCGCTCTTGCCGGGCAGGCCGACCCGGAAGGCGAACTCGCCGGCGGCGTCGTAGGTGCCGCAGGTGAGCAGGACGGCGTTGACGCGCTTGGCCTCGCTGCGGGTCATCAGCCTGGTGCCGTCGGTGCGGACGCCGTAGCGGGCGAGGAAGACCCCGGCCAGGACGAGGTCGCGGCAGCTGGCGGCGACGGCGCAGTGGGCGTAGTAGTGCTCCAGGACGGTCTCGACCGGGTTGTGCAGGTTGCCGTGGCTGGCGATGAAGTGGGCGAGCGCGGCGTTGCGGTGGCCGTGGTCGGCCTCGGAGGCGGCGATCACCGGGTCGGTGTCCAGCAGCGGGTTGCCGGACTCGCGGCGCAGGAACTCCCGTACCGCGCCGGAGGCGTCACCGGTCAGGGACTGCAGCCGGTCGGTGACCACCAGGGCCCCCGCGTTGATGAACGGGTTGCGCGGGATGCCGTGCTCGGTCTCCAACTGCACCAGCGAGTTGAAGGGGTTGCCGGAGGGTTCACGGCCGACGCCCTGCCAGAGGGCCTCGCCGCCGTCGCTGCTGTAGGCGAGGGCGAGGGCGAGCGAGAACAGCTTGGAGACGCTCTGGATGGAGAACGGCTGCTCCCAGTCCCCGACGCCGTACACCTCGCCGTCGACGGTGGCCACGGCCATGCCGAAGGCCTCCGGGTCGGCCGCGGCGAGGGCCGGGATGTAGTCGGCGACGTGGCCCCGGCCCGCGGTGGCCCGGGCGGCCGCTTCGGCGGCCGCCAGCAGGACCGGGTAGTCGAGGGTCTCCACATCGAACAAGGTTATTCACTCCACGCGCGGACGGGAACGGACACAGTCGGGACCGCGTGCCGCCGGGTGGCGACACGCGGTCCGACCTGTGATTATCCGTGTCCGGAGGAGTGTGGTGGCGCCGGGGGGGTGGGGGTTCGCCGCTCAGGGGGCGTTGGTCGCGGCCTGGACCGGCGGGCCGGTGAGCAGGGTGCCGGTGTCCGAGTAGGGCCAGCCGTTGGGGACGCAGCCGTGCAGGCCCTTGATCTGCTGCATCATGACCGGCGCCGGGGCGCCCGCACCCGGGCAGTCGACGTGGCCGTTGCCGAGGATGTGGCCGACCTCGTGGTTGATCGCCAGCGCGTGGTACAGCTCCGGCCGGCCCTGGTAGAACTCGGACAGCTCGGTCCACCGCTTGAGGTTGATCACCACCTGGTGCTGGACCCCGCAGTTGACCCAGCCGCCGGTGTCCAGCCCGTACTGGCCGCAGATCCGGTCGGTGGACTTCGGGGTCGCCAGGTAGACGGTGAAGTCCACCGGGTCGGCGGGCATCCGCTGGAAGGACGCCGTGCCGCCGGCCGCCCAGCCGCGCTCGGTGTCGCCGAGGATCGCGTCCACCTCGGCGGCGAACTGCTGCGGGGCCTCGGCGATCCCGTCCTCCACCCGCACCTTGTAGCGGTACAGGTGCTCGCCGGTGCCGAAGCGGGCGGAGCCGCCGGGCGCGGTGGTGAAGGCCAGCGGCGCCGGGTCGCGGTGCCAGGGCCGCCACCACAACAGGCCGGCGGTCACCGCGGCGACCAGGGCCAGGGCGAGCACGGCGCGTCGTATTCGACGCTTCGGTGGGGTGGCGGGAGTGGCTGCCATCGGGGTGGAACACCTCTTGATCAGGGCCGGACGGAGTACACCAGGAGGGACGCGCGGGGGTGGGCGGCCGGTTCAGGGGAGGGGCCGGACGGCCTCCGTCGGGCGCGGGGCCCGTGCGGTTCCCGGAACCACACGAAGGTGCCACCCGTGCGGCGTGTCCCTGGGGAACGGCGTCGGATTCCGGTGTTGTGGTGCGGGTCGGCCGGATCGGCCGACCCTCTCATGCTCCCGTACTCATGAACCCCGTACTCACGCACCCCCCCCGTACTCACGCACCCCGTACCCGAAGCGCCATCGGAGGCACTGCCATGTCCGTCACCACCGTCCTCACCGTCTCCGGGATGAGCTGCGGCCACTGCGAGCGGACGGTGAGCGCAGGGCTGTCCGCCCTGCCCGGCGTCACCGACGTCGTCGCGGACGCGCCCAGCGGCCGGGTCACCGTCGCCTCCGCCCAGCCGCTGGAGGAGACGGCGCTCCGGGAGGCGGTGGACGGGACCGGATTCACCTTCGTCGGGCAGCTCTGACCCGAACCGGCCCGGTGGTCCGCCGCCGTCCGGTGGCGGCGGACCACCGGGCCCGGGTGCGGCTCAGCCCATGCTCTTCGCGCCGTCCAGGGACTCGCGGACGATGTCGGCGTGGCCCGCGTGCTGGGCGGTCTCGGCGACGATGTGCAGCAGCACCCGACGGGCCGACCACTCGGTGTCCGCCTCGAACCAGGGGGCCTTCGGCAGCGGCTGGGCGGCGTCCAGGTCGGCCAGGGAGGCGACCAACTCGTCGGTGCGGCGGGCGACCTCGGCGTACTCGGCGAGCACCCCCGCGAGCGTCTCGCCGGGCAGCAACCGGAACTCGTCGGCGCGGCGGGCGAAGTCGGCCTCGGTCATGGCGGAGAAGTCGGGCATCGCGGACGGGCCCTGCACGATGAACGCCGCCCACAGCCGCTCGACCGAGGCCACGTGCTTGATCAGCCCGCCCAGGCAGAGCTCGCTGGCGCTGCTCCGCTGCGCGGCCTGCTCGTCGGTGAGGTCGCGGGTGGTGAAGCGGAGGAAGTGCCGCTGCTTCTCCAGCGCGACCAGGAGGTCGGCGCGCTCGCCGGTGACGGCGGAGGCGGTGGTCGTGGTCGTGTTACCGGTGGTGGTCATGGTTCGGGCCTTCCGTTCGGTTACTGCTCCCTCGGACAAGAACAACGTTACGGACCATTGCGGTCACTTCCTGACCTGAATGGCGGGGCAGAATCGGGGCATGGCGAACACCAGCACCCGCACCCTGCGACTGCTCTCCCTGCTCCAGACCCACCGGTACTGGCCCGGCGAGGAACTCGCCGACCGGCTCGGCGTCTCCGTGCGGACCCTGCGCCGGGACGTCGACCGGCTGCGCGAACTCGGGTACCCCGTCGAGGCCCAGCGCGGGGTCGACGGCGGCTACCAGCTGGCGGCCGGTGCGGCACTGCCGCCGCTGGTCATCGACGACGAGGAGGCCGTCGCCCTCGCGGTCGGGCTGCAGGCGGCCGCCGAAAGCCCGGTCGAGGGCGTCGCCGAGGCCTCGGTCCGGGTGCTCGCCAAGGTCGTGCAGGTGATGCCGGCCCGGCTGCGGCGGCGGGTCGAGGCGCTGCGCGCGGTGACCGTCCCCGTCGACTGGGGCACGTCGGCCGGCTCCGGCGTCGACCCGGACGCCCTCACCGCGGTCGCCCTCGCCTGCCGCGACGACGAACGGCTCCGGTTCTCGTACACCGCCGCCTCGGCGCACCGCACCGAGCGGTACGTCGAACCGCACCGGCTGGTCTGCCTGGAGCGGCGCTGGTACCTGGTCGCGTACGACCTCGACCGCGGCGACTGGCGCACCTTCCGCCTGGACCGCCTGAGCGCCGCCCAGGGCACCGGCACCCGCTTCGCCCCGCGCACCCTCCCGGCCGCCGACGCCGCCGAGTACGTCCGCGCGGGCCTCAGCGGCATGCCCCGCCCCAACCGCGTGGAGGCCCTCGTCGACGCCCCGGCGGGCCGGGTCCGCGCCCAGGTCGGCCGCTGGGGCGACGTCGAGGCGGTCGACGAGGGGCGCTGCCGGCTGCGGATGACGGCCGATTCGCTGGACTGGCCCGCGATGGCGCTGGGCTCCCTGGGGGCGGAGTTCCAGGTGGTCCATCCACCGGAGCTGCGGGAGCTGATCGCGGAGTGGTCGGCCCGCTTCGGCCGGGCGGCGGAGCGGGAGGGCCGGGGGGCAGGGGAGTCGGGGGCGGAGTAGGGGGCCGGGGGGCGGAGTGGGAAGTCGGCCGGGCCGACTTCCGGTGCGGGGCTGCCGGTGCGGGGTTGTCAGTGTGGGGTTGTCAGAGTGCCCGGCCATGCTGTCCGGCATGAACGAGGATGACTTCTGGCAGCTCATCGACCGGTGCCGACCCGCTCGACCCGACCCCGAGGCGGAACGGCTCGCCGCGTCGCTCGTGGCCGCACTGACGGGCGGCCCGCTGTCGGACGTCATCGCCTTCGCCGAGCACCTGGCCTCGGTCCTCCACCGGCTCGACCGCAGGGAGTTCGGCGGCGGCCTGTCGGGCGACGCGTTCCTGTACACACGGGCGGCCGTCGTCGCCGCGGGGCGGGCCGAGTTCGAGGCCGTGCTCGGCGACCCCGCGCTGTTCCGCCGGTACGCCCGCGACCTCATCTGGGCGGAGCCGCTGCTCTACGTCCCGGACCGGGCCTACGAGAGCCTCACCGGGCGGGACTGGGACCGCAGCACGCGCTTCAGCTATGAGTCGTTCTCGAACTCCGAGGGCTGGGCCGGTCCATGACGGCCGGGGCGGAGTGGGAAGTCGGCCGGGCCGACTTCCGGTGCGGCGGTGCAGCCCTCGCCCCGGACGGTTCCTGCCGGGGAGGGGCGGGAGGATGGCGGGGTGTTGGTCACGGTGGAGACGGCGGGTCAGGGGGGCGGCGAGTGGACTGGTGCGGGTGGGGACGGCGGTGGGGAGCGCCGTGGTGCGGTGGTGTGGGGAGCCGGGGGAGGCGGAGGGGGAGCAGCACGTCGAGTGGAGCGTCGACGAGGACGTGACCTGGGGCGGCAACACGGTGCCGGCCGGCACCGCTGTGCCCGGGGTGGGCGAGGACGGTGAACGGGTGCTGCTGCGGGGGAGGTTGGGGCTGGGCGGCGACGGGACGGCGGTGCTGGAGGTGGCCGGCGCGCTGGTCCTGCTCGACCTCGGCGACCCGGCGCCGCCGGCCGTCGCGGACGGGACGTGGGTCGAGGTGCGGGCCGCCCGCGAGGGTGTCGGGGTGTGGCCGTACCGGCTCTGAGGGGCCGGCGGGGCTCACGGGGCGATGGACCCGATGGCCTCCAGGAGTCGTTGGAGGGCGGTGGGCCTGGTCAACGCGGTCGTTCAGGCGCCGGTGAACTTCTGCACGAGGCAAGGGACTTGGCGGACCGGATCATCCGGTACGCGCCGCCGCAGTGGCCGCCTGCCTGCGGGCCGTCACCCGGGGGATCGACCTGCCGGTCGACGAGGGCCTGGCGGTCGAGGCGGCCGCCGGATATTCCCTTGGCCCGCGGTGCCGGACGGGGAGATCATGGCAGGATGTCCGATCTGCTTGAGCGGGTAGCCGCCTTCCATGTCGCCTTCGCCCGCCGTCAGGCCGTCGAGATCGTCGAACTGCCCGAGTTCCCCGGGGTCTTCGCCGTGCGGAACCCGGAGTTCGCGCTCTCGCACGAGCACAACCACCTGATCGTCACCGGGCCGGGCACCGACCCGGCGGCGCTGCCCGGGCTGGCGACGCGCTGGCTCGGGCCGCGGCAGCAGTACGCGATCACCGTGCTGGACGAGGAGTGGGGCGAGCGGGTCACCCCGGCGCTGGTCGGGGCCGGGTACGAGCGGGGCACCGCCGTGGTCATGGCCCGGGACACGGCGGGCTGCGCGCTGCCCCGACCGGCCGCTCTGCCGACGGATTACGCCGACATCCGGGAGGCCGTGCTGGCGCAGCAGTCGGAGTGGTACGAGGGGGAGGACCTCATCCGGCAGCTCGCCGACCGCCGGCCGGCCCGGCTGCGCGGCGCGGAGCGGGTGCACTTCCTGGCCGCCCGGACGGCGGCCGACGGCGAGGTCGCGGCCTGGGTCGACCTCTACCTCGAACCGGCCGCCGGGCTGGCCCAGTTGGAGGACCTGGTCACCGTCGGCCGGCACCGCGGCGCGGGCCACGGCGACACCCTGCTCGCCAGCGGCCTGGCGCTGGCGGCGGCCGCCGGGATCCCGCGGCTGTTCCTCCTCGCCGACGCGGCCGACTGGCCGCGCGGGTGGTACGCCCGGCGGGGCTTCACCGAGATCGGCAGCATCCACTCCTTCCACTCGCGCTGACCGGCCCGCGGTCGGGTCGGCCCGGGGTCCGGTCGGCAGGCGGTCGGGTCGGCAGGCGCCCATGGGCACGGACACCGAACGGGCGCTGCCCCGGGAGCTGATGGCGCTCGACACCCCGGCGCCGCTCCGGCGGGAGCAGCGGGCGGTCAGCGCGTGGCTGCGCCGGGAGGGGACGGCCTGAGCTGCGGCGCGCCCGGCCCGCAGTGGGCGGCGACGGTGTCCGCGAAGGCGCGGGCGAGCGGGTAGAGGGTGTCCCATTCGCGGGCGGCCCAGCCGACGGTGAGGCCGGGCAGCTCGGGCAGCGGGACCAGCCGCAGCCCGGGGTGACCGGGGCCCTGCCACTCCGGGAGGGCGGGGACGACGGCGTGGCCGAGGCCGAGTTCGGCCAGCAGGATCGCGGTGTCCCAGTCCGTGACGCTGGTGTCGAAGACCGGACGGATGCCCGACTTGCCCAGCCAGTCGTCGAGTTGGGAGCGGGACACCGAGTTCTGCGGCAGTCCGATCAGCCGGGCGTCCTGGAGGTCGGCGGGTTCGAGCCGCTCCCGGTCGGCCAGCGGGTCACCGGCCGCCATGGCGAGGACCCAGGGCAGATCGGCCACCGGCCGCTGCTCGATGCCGCGGACCGGAGTGCCGAGGGTGATCCAGGCCAGGTCGACGTGGCCCGCGGTGAGCGCCTCCAGGCAGTTGCGGCTGGAGACCCCGGTCTGGAACTCCAGGCTGACCAGCGGGAAGCGCTCGCGGAAGTCCACCACGGCCGCGGACATGAAGTGCCGGATACTGGTGGCGCCGGTGGTGATCCGCACCGATCCGCCCTCGCCGCGGGCGAGTTCGGCGATGGTGCGCAGCGCGTGGTCGATCCCGCCCAGTCCGGTGGCCACGGCGGTCTGCAGGTGCCGCCCGGCCTTGGTGGGCACCACACCGCGCGGGTGCCGCTCGATCAGGGTCAGACCCAGCTCGCGTTCCAGCCGCTTCACGTGCTGGCTGACGGCGGACTGGCTGCACGCCAGGTCCCGGGCGACGGCGCTGAGCGAGCCGGCCCGGCACACGGCGGAGAAGACACGGAGGTCGTCGAGGGTCACGAGCGCCCAGCGTACTGCGGGCTCCGGAGGGCGGTCGGACCCAAGCCCGAGCTTGGATGTTCCCCAGGAAATCGGCGGATTGACTTGGATGTTCGGCAGCCTCGATCATCGAAGCAGGGCCCGCGAGAGGGCGGCAACCCGCCCGCTGCCTTCGCGGCGCTCCGGACGCCGGGGCGGGGGCACGGCGGGTGTCGACCCGTCGGCGCAGGAGCACGAGCGAGTACGTCGGAACGGTACGGCACGTCGGAGGGGGAGCGGGATGCGGTACGCGGACGGTCCGGGCACGCACTGCGAGGTGTTCGTGCGGGCGGAGCCGGCACGGGTCTGGACGCTGGTGACCGACATCGAACTGCCCGCCCGGGTCAGTCCGGAACTCCAGCGGGTCGCCTGGCTGGAGGGCGCGGACCGCCCCGCGCCGGGCGCGCGCTTCGAGGGACACAACAGCCGGGCGAGCATCCCGCACTGGCGGACGGTCTCCGAGGTGGTGGAACTGGTCGAGCACCGCACCTTCGGCTGGGCCGTGATGGACGCGGACGGCCGGTTCGGCGACCCGGTGACCGAGGTGTCCGGCGCCCTCGCCCGCTGGCGCTTCGACCTGACCCCTGCGGACGGCGGCACCCGGGTGCGCCTCTCGGCGGTGATCGGTCCGGGCCCCAGCGGCGTCCTCCAGGCCATCGAGGCCCGCCCCGAGGCCGAGGAGAAGATCGTCGACTTCCGGCTGGGGGAGCTGCGGACCGGGATCACCGCGACCCTGGAGGGCGTCAAGTCGGCCGCCGAGACAGTGAGTTAGGCAAGCCGCGTGGACTTCGTGGACCTCGTGGACTTCGACGGGCTGGTGCGGGAGGTCCGGGCGTCGGCGGCCCGGCTGGGCGCGGACGTCGGGGCGCTGACCGATCGGCAGGCCGGAGAGCTCTCGCTGCTCCCCGGCTGGAGCCGCGGCCATGTGCTCACCCACCTCGCCCGCAGCGCCGACGCGTACCGGTGGACGCTCGCGCTGGCCCGTACCGGCGGCGCGCCCGGGCCGCGGGCCGACGCCGCCGAACTGGACCGGCGGTTGCGCGAGGGCGCCGGGCGCGGTGCGGATGCGCTGGCCACCGACCTGCGGGACAGTCTGGACGGGCTGCTGCGGGACGCGGCCGAGCTGCCCGTCGAGCGCCGGGCGGTGCTGGTCCCCGCGCTGGCGGGGTGGCGGCACCCGGCCTGGTACCTGCTGTGGCGGGCCTGGCGGGAGCTGGAGGTGCACCACGTCGACCTGAACTCCGGTCGCACGCCCGCCGATTGGCCGGAGGACTTCGTGCGGCGGGCCCTCACGGAGACGACGGCGGCGCTGGCCGCGCGCGGGCTGCCGCTGGCCCGGGTCGAGGCCGTGGACCTCGGCCAGGACTGGCCGGTCGGCGGGTCGGGTCCGGTGCTGCGCGGTCCGGTGCTGCGCGGTCCGGTGCTGCGCGGCCCCGGGCACGCGCTGCTCGCCTGGTTCGCCGGCCGGGGCCCGGCGGCGGGGCTGCTGCGGTTGGACGAGATCCCGGTGGCGGAGCCGGCGGCGCTTCCGGCGCTGCCGGCGTGGCCGTTGCCGCCGGAGCCGGGCTGGGGGTGAGCGGGCGGCGGGCGTCGGGCCGGGCGTGAGCGGCGTCAGGCGCCGGGCGTCCGGTCCTCCGCCTCCCGCAGGGCGGCCGCGAGCTCCGCGAAGCCGCGCCGCTCGGCGTGGGTGCGGGCGGTGGTGCCGTCGGCGTCCGGGAGGCGGGGGTCGGCGCCGTGGGCGAGCAGCAGGTCGACGATCTCGCGGTGGGCCGGGCCGCCGTCGCCGAGCAGCACCGCCTCCAGCAGGGCCGTCCAGCCGAGGTCGTTGACGTGGTTCACGTCGATGTCGGTCTCGGCGAGCACCGCGCGGACGTAGCCGACGTGGCCGCGCTCGGCGGCCGGGATGACCGACACCCCGCCGTAGCGGTTGCGCCGGGCGAGGTCGGGCCCGCCGGGGAGCAGCGCGCGCAGCATCGGCACGCTGCCGGTGATGCCGGTGACCAGCCACGGACTGTTCAGCTGCGGGTCCTGGGCGTTGACGTCGGCACCCGCCTCGACCAGCAGCCGGGCGGCCGCGACCCGGTCGGCGAAGGCGGCCCGCAGCAGTGCGGTGCGGCCCTCGGCGTCCCGCGCCTCGACGTTCGCGCCCGCCGCCAGGGCCGCGCGGACGGCGTCGGGGTCCCCTTGCTGGGCGGCGTCCAGCAGGGCGAGGTCGGCGGGGGAGAGCGGACGGTCGGTCATGGCGGGGCTCCTGTGCGGTCGGCGACGTGCGGCACCAGCTTGCCGCGCCCGGGGGCCCGGTGGGGTCGGCGGGCCGGTCGGGTTCGTCGGGCGGAACGGAGGACGGCCGGGTCAACCGATCGGTTGACCCGGCCGTCGGCCTGCTACCAGGAGAGTGGGTAGCGGACCGGGTGTCCGCCGATCCGGCCGGGCAGCAGCCCGATGGCGACCAGCAGCACGGTGGCCAGCGCCAGCAGTGGGAGGAAGGGCAGCGGGTGCGGGGCCTGGAGGACCACGATGACGGCGGTGGCCGCGGCCGGGGAGTGCGAGGTGTGGGTGAGCATCATCGCGCCGAGGGCCAGCCCGGCGGCGACGGCCGCGCCCCAGGCTGTGCTGCCGGTGACGGCCAGGGTGGCGAAGCCGATCGCGGCGGACATCAGCTGGCCGCCGACCAGGTTGCGCGGCTGCGAGATCGGCAGCCCCGGTGCGCCGTGCACCAGTGCGGCGCTGGCCGCCAACGGCGGGATCAGCAGCGGTTGGTGGAGCAGCACACCGACTCCGACCAGCAGGAGCAGGGCACCGATGGCGAAGACGGCGGCCCGCAGCGCGTGCAGCGGGTGCGGGCGGGGTGCGGCGACCGGCGGTGCGACCGGCGGTGCGGCGGGCGGTGCTGGGGCGGGCAGAGGCGGTGCGGACGGCGGGGACAGCGGGGCGGGCATGCGGGGGCGGCTCCGGATGGGGGACGGGGGACCCGCAGATGATAAACAGACTGTTGAGGAAAAGGTAGGACGTTTTGCCTGCTGGACACGTTGCTGGACACGTTGCTGGACACATCGCCGGTCACACCGTTGAGCATTCCGCTGGTCAGGCCGTCGCATCAGGTCACGAGGAGCATCCGATGATCATCCCGACCGTCACCGTCTTCCGGGACGTCCGCCCGTTCGGCGCCTCCGAAGCCGTCGACCTGATCGCCGTGGACGGGCTCCTCGCCGCCCGCGTGCCGGACGGTGTCGTGCCGACGGTCGTCGAGGGCGCCGGCCGGATCGCGCTGCCCACCCTGGTCGACGCGCACATCCACCCGGACAAGACCGCCTGGGGCGAGCCCTGGTACAGCCGCCGTCCGGCAGGTTCGCTGCCCGAGTACGTCCAGGGCGACGTGGACCTCGCCCGGCACCAGCGCACCCCGCTCGCCGAGCGGGCGCACCGGCTGCTGGCCCACGCGGTGACCCGGGGCACCCGCGCGGTGCGCGCCCACGTGGACGTCGCGCCCGCCTTCGGGCTGGCCGGGGTGACCGGCCTCGCGGAGGCCCGGGAGCGGCTGGCCGGGGCGCTGGACGTCCAGCTGGTCGCCTTCCCCCAGCACGGGGTGCGGCGCACGCCGGGGGTGGCCGGGCTGCTGGCCGAGGCGGCGGCGAGCGGGCTGGTCGACGCGATCGGCGGGATCGACCCGGCCGGTTTCGACGGCGGACCGGACGGCGAGGGGCCCGCCCAGTTGGACCTGCTGTTCGGTCTCGCCGAGGAGCACGGT
Organism: Kitasatospora sp. NPDC089509; assembly: GCF_044749365.1. Lineage (NCBI taxonomy): Bacteria > Bacillati > Actinomycetota > Actinomycetes > Kitasatosporales > Streptomycetaceae > Kitasatospora > Kitasatospora sp. NPDC089509. Next base: position 50,920 of record NZ_JBIVHS010000027.1, read on the forward strand.
CTGGAGCTCGACATCCACCTGCACGACCGGGGCGAGCGCGGCCTCGGCCCGCTGCGCGGGATCGCCGAACGGACCCGTGCGGCCGGGCTCGGTGGCCGCGTGGTGGTGAGTCACGCCTTCTGCGTGCCCGAGCTGACCGGCCCGCCGCTGGCCGAACTCGCCGCCGAGCTGGCCGAGTCGGGGGTGGGCCTGACCACCGTCGCACCCTCGGCCCACCAGGTGCTGCCGTTCCGCGAGCTGTGGGCGCACGGGGTGCGGGTCGGGCTCGGCTCGGACGGGGTGCGCGACTCCTGGAGCCCGTACGGCAACGCGGACATGCTGCACCGGGCCCACCTGCTCGGCTGGACCACCGACGCCCGCACCGACGAGCAGCTGACCGACTGCTTCGCCCTGGCCGCCGACGGCGGCGCCGAACTGCTGGGCCTGCCGGCGGCCACCCTCGCGCCGGGCTCGCCGGCCGACTTCATGCTGCTGACCGGGGAGTGCCTGCCGCAGGTGGTGATCGACCTCCCGGCGCGCGAACTGGTGGTCCGGGCCGGCCGGGTGGTCGCCCGGGACGGCCGCTTCACGGGCTGACCGCCTGACTGCCCGTCGGCCTGACCATCGACCTGCCCGTCGGCCGGGAGGCTTTCCGGGAGCTTGATCATCGGACGTCAAGTTGTCTGTACAGCTCGGGGATTCTTGACGGACACCGACTGGTCATCCGACTCCGCCGCTGCGGCCACCTCGGTCTCGTAGACCTGATGGGTCTGGCACGAACGGCCAGTCCCGGGCCGGTACCGAAGGCCCGGGGTCCGTCAGCAAGGAGCCCCACCCCCATGAGTCCGAAGCCCGAACTGTCGCGCCGCAGCCTGCTCGGCGGCGCGGCGGCGGCCGCGGTGCTGTCCGCCCTCCCGCTCAGCGTCCAGCAGGCGCTCGCCGCGCCGGCCCGCCCCGGTCGGCTGGCCGACATCCAGCACGTCGTGGTGTTCATGCAGGAGAACCGCGCGTTCGACCACTACTTCGGCACCCTGACGGGCGTTCGGGGCTTCGGCGACCGCACCGCCGTGCGCGGCGTCGACGGCCGTTCGGTGTTCCATCAGCCGGACCCCGGCCGCAAGGAGGGGTACCTGCTGCCCTTCGCGATGAACGCCGCCCACACCAGCGCCTACCAGCAGGGCGCGCCCGCGTTCGGCTTCGTCGACTCGATGAACGCCTGGAACGACGGCCGGGCCGACGGCTCGGTCACCCGTCGCTCCTCCGGCTGGCTCGGCCAGGGCTACTACGAGTCCGCGGACATGCCCTTCTACCACGCGCTGGCCTCGGTGTTCACCGTCTGCGACGCCTACTACGCGTCGGTGCAGTGCAACACCAACACCAACCGCGAACACCTGATGACCGGGACAAGCGGCGGCACCGTCCGGGACACCCCGGTCACCGACAACACCGAGATCCCCGGCGGCTACGAGTGGACCACCTACGCCGAGCGCCTGGAGAAGGCCGGCGTCAGCTGGAAGACCTACCAGGCGCTGGACAACTTCGACGACAACGCGCTCGCCTGGTTCGCCCCCTTCGTCAAGGCCAAGCCGGGTGAGCCGCTGTACGAGCGCGGCATGCGCGCCGTCGGCGACCCGGCGAAGAAGAACGACCCCTTCGCGATGGGCGACGCCCTGGTCGAGGCCTTCACCGCCGACGTCCAGGCCGACACCCTGCCCCAGGTCTCCTGGATCGTCGCCCCCGCCGCGCTCTCCGAGCACGCCAACTACGCGCCGCCGAACGGCGAACACCTGACGGCCCGGCTGCTGTCGGCGCTGGCCGCCAAGCCGGAGGTGTTCCAGAAGACCGTGTTCATCCTCAACTACGACGAGCACGGCGGCTTCTTCGACCACCAGCTGCCGCCCGTCCCGCCGCTGGCGGCCGGCCGCGGCAAGTCCAACGTCCCGGTGGACGGCGAGGTCGTGGTCCGGGTGAGCAAGGCCGGCAAGACCTACCACCGGGTGGTCGGCCAGGACGGGAAGTACCGGGTGAAGGCCGCCGACGGCTCGCTGGCCTGGTCCGACGCCCTGCCCGCCGGGGAGACCCTGGTCTCCGGCCCCTACCCGATGGGCCTGGGCGTGCGGGTGCCGATGGTCGTGGTCTCGCCGTGGACCCGCGGTGGCGTGGTCGACTCCACCGTCTACGACCACACCTCGGTGCTGCGCTTCCTGGAGCAGCGCTTCGGCGTCCAGGAGCCCAACATCAGCCCCTGGCGGCGCTCGGTCTGCGGCGACCTGACGAACGTCTTCGACTTCTCCGGCCGCAACCCCGCCTGGCCGCAACTGCCCGACACCAGTGGCAACCGGCAGAAGGTGGTCGACACCGGAAAGCTGCCCGCCCCCACCGTGCCCAGCCCGCAGGCGTTCCCCCAGCAGCAGCGGGGTACCCGCTCCGCCCGCCCGGCGCCGTACGACCTGCTGGTCAAGCCCAGGCTCAAGGGCGACGAACTGACCCTGGACTTCGTCAACCAGGGCCGCCAGGGCGCCGTGTTCGCGCTCTACCCGGCCCCCGGCGAGGCGCCCCGCTTCTACACGGTGGCGGCGAAGAGCCGGCTGTCGGACGTCTGGAAGGTCGGGCCGCAGGGCTACGACCTGCGGGTGCACGGCCCCAACGGCGCGCTGTGGCACCTGCGCGGCGACACCGCCTCGGCGTACGAGGTGTCGCTCTCGGAGGAGCGCGGCGGCAAGGTGCTGGAGGTCGACGTCATCAACCGCTCGCGCACCGCCCAGACCTTCCTGGTCGGCGACCTCGCCTACGGCGACGGGCTGCGCGAGGTGCGGGTCGCGGCCGGGGACGACCGCACCGTCAACCTCGCGGTGGGGCCGGAGGGTTGGTACGACGTCGCGGTGGGCGTGCTCGGGGACCTGTCCTTCCGTCGCCGGATCGCCGGCCGCTTCCCCTGGGACGACCGCACCGTCACCGACCCGGCCCTCGGCCTGGCCGACCCGTTCACCGTGGAACTCGCCCTCGGCGCCGCCTCCGCCACCATCGACGAGCCGGTGCTGCTGCCCGGGCGCCCGGCCAAGGTGACCGCCACCTTCACCGCCACCGCCGCGCTCACCCGCTTCGAGGCGCAGCCGGTGCTCCCGCCCGGCTGGACGGCCGCCGTCGTCACCGCGCCGCCCGCGACCCTGACCGGCAGCGCCACCGCCGTCTGGGAGGTCACCCCGCCCGCCCAGCTGCCGGCCGGGGCCACCCACCGCCTGCTGGTCACCGCGCGCGGCCTGGCCGACGGGCGCTTCGCCGTCGCCGACGGCGAACTCGCCGCCCGGCCCGCCCCGGTGATGACCGGCCACCTGCTGGACGAGGACTTCGAGTCGCTGGCCGGAACGCTCCGGCCGGAGGGCGGCGTGCTCGGCTGGACGGCCCAGGCGCCCAAGGGCTGGTCGGTGGTCAACGCCCCCGGCATGCCGCAGGGCACCGTCCGCCTGCAGGGCTGGACCTTCCACACCAAGCGCGAGTGGACCGTCCCGGCCGGACAGGACCGCGGCAACTTCACCCGGGCCCTCGGCATCGTCGCGGTCGCCGACCCGGACGACTGGGACGACACCGGCTCGCCGTCCCGCAAGGGCGTCTTCGACTCCACCCTGGTCTCGCCCGCCGTCGCCGTCCCGGCCGGCGTCGACACCCTGTACCTGGCCCTCGACTCGCACTACCGGCAGGAGGCCCCGCAGAAGGCGTCCGTCACCGCCGTGTTCGACAACGGCACCGAGACCCGGCTGGTCTTCTACAGCTCGGACGCCACCGGCAACGACAACGCCGGCAAGGACGTCCAGAACGCCCAGGTGGTGCGGCAGTTCGCCGTCCCGGCGGGCGCGCGGACGGTGACGCTGAAGTTCCGGATGTACGACGCGGGCAACAACTGGTACTGGGCGGTGGACCACATCCGGCTGGACAGCCGGCCGATCGGGGGCTGACCCGGGGCTGGTGGGGCGCTGGGATCGTGTAACCCCGGCGCCCTCGGGGCCCGCCGCTCACGCCCCGGCGCGGGCCTGCCGCAGCAGGTAGGCCCCGGAGGCGGCGGCGAGCACGGCCATGCAGGCCGCGAAGACCAGGCCGGCGTGGGCCAGGCCGAGCGGGCCGGTGAGCAGGCCCACCCCGATCACCGGGATCGAGATGCCGAAGTAGGCCACCACGAACAGCGCCGAGAGGGCGCCGCCGCGATGCTCCGCCGGGCTCGCGGCGGCGACCTCGCCCACCGCGCCGCGCAGTCCCATGCCCTGCCCGGCGCCGCCGGTCAGCGCGGCCAGCACCAGCGGAAGGAGCGCCGCCCAGGCGAGCGAGCCCGCCAGCAGCGCCAGCCCGACGATCAGCACCAGGCACCCCAGCGGGACCGCCCGGGCCGTCCCGAACCGGGGCACCAGCAGCTGGCCGAGCGTGGAGGCCAGGAAGGCCGTGAACACCACCAGGCCGACGGCCGCGCGGTTGTGGACGCCCAGGCCCTCGGCGAGGAAGGCGGGGCTGACCGAGGTGAACAGCCCCAGCAGCGAGAACCCGGCGAAGGCGGCGATCCCGGCCGGCACGAACACCCGGCGGACCTCGGGCGGCAGCTCGGGCCGGTTCGGCCGCGCGGTGCGCAGCGGACGGGTCCCGGCCACGGTCTCCGGCAGCAGCAGGACGACCCCGAAGGATCCGGCCAGCAGCACCAGGTGCGCCACGAACGGCAGCACCAGCGGGTGCGGGGCGTACTGGGACAGCAGCCCCGACAGCAGCGGTCCGCAGCCCAGCCCTCCCATGTTGGCGGCGGTCGCCACGAACCCCGCCCGGCCCTGCTCGCCCGGCGGGGCGAGCTCCAGCACGTACGCGGTGGCGGCGCCGGTGAAGAGCCCCGCCGACAGACCGGACAGCAGCCGGCCGAGGCAGAGCAGCGCCACGCTGTCCGCCGCGAGGAAGACGACCGCGCTGCAGGCCGAGCAGACCAGCCCGCAGAGCAGTACGGGCCGGCGCCCGACCGTGTCCGAGACGTTGCCGACCAGCAGCAGCACGCCGATGACGCCGAAGGCGTACACGGCGAACACGACCGTCACGGTCAGCTCGGAGAAGCCGATCCGGTCCTGGTACAGCCCGTACAGCGGGGTGGGCAGGGTCGTCCCGGCCATGCAGACGGCGAAGGCGAAGGCGGCCAGGAGGTAGCCCGAACGGGTGAGGGTGGGCTGAAAAGTCCGATGATCGGTCACCCGCTCACGATAGGTGCGCCACCCGGCCCGGCCCAGAGCGCACCGGCGTGCGCTGGGCCGACCGGGGGTACGCCCGCCCGGTGCCGACCCCGTCAACGGCGCCGCCACACCCGGGACCGAAAAACGCCGATGATACGAACGCGGACCATGCGGTGGTGTACAACACCGAGGAGCGCTAGCCCAATTCGCGTGCGGAGCAGTGAACCCGCCGCGCCACCGACCGGAAGGCGAGGAACACCCGGAATGGCGAACGTCGACGCCGGACCCGACCAGGGCACCGCCACCGTCACGGCCACCGTCACCGCCGCTGCCCCCGTTGCTGCGCCCGCCGGTGCGCCCGCCGATCGGCCCGCCGGTGATCGGCCGGTCGGCGTCTGGCGACAGCGGGACTTCCAGGCCCTGTGGTCCGCGCACACGGTCAGTCAGTTCGGCACCCAGATAACGTTCTTCGTCATCCCCGTCCTCGCACTGACCAGCCTCTCCGCCTCGACCGGCCAACTCGGCCTGATCTCCGCGATCGAGACCCTGCCCTTCCTCCTGGTCGGCCTGCAGGCGGGCGCCCTGCTCGACCGGTGGGACCGCAGGCGGGTGATGGTCGTGGCGGACACCGGCCGGGCGGTGGCCCTCGCCCTGTTGCCCATCGGCTACTTCGCCGGGCTGCTGAGCGTGCCGCTGCTCTGCGTGGTCGGCTTCGTCATCGGTCTGTTCACGGTCTTCTTCGACATCGCCGACCAGGCGTTCCTGCCGAGCGTCGTCACCCGGGAACAGACCGCGGAGGGCAACAGCCGGCTGGAGCTCTCCCGCTCCACGGCGGAACTGGCGGGCCCGAGCCTGGGCGGTCTGTTGCTGCAGACCGTCACCGCACCGCTGATCCTCGTCGCCAACTCGCTGAGCTACCTGGCCTCCGCGCTCCTGCTCGGACTCATCCGGACCCCCCGGGAGCAGGTGCCGCAGCCCGCGGTGAAGACCAGGATGCGGACCCAGATCGCCGAGGGTCTGCGGTTCGTCTTCCACCACCGCACCCTGCGCTCGGTGGCCCTGGCGACGGGCATCAGCAACCTGGTGGGACTCGGCGGCGCCCTGGCCGCCGTGCTGACCGCGTACGCGCTGCGGGACCTGGGACTGTCGCCGGGCGAGCTCGGGCTGGCCCTGACCGTCGGCAACTGCGGCGCCCTGCTCGGCGCCGCGCTCAGCGGCCGTCTGATCGAACGCGCCGGGCTCGGCCGGGTCCTGATCGTGGCCAAGTCCATGTCGGGCATCGCCGTGATCATCCTGGCCACGGCGGCCCCGGCCCGCGCCGTACCCACCCTGATCGCCGCCACCGGCATCATGGCCTGCGGCATCACCGTCTACAACATCGGACAGGTGAGCCTGCGCCAGGCCATCACGCCCACCGGGATGCAGGCCCGGATGAACGCCTCCGTCCGGTTCGCGATCTGGGGGACCCGCCCGGTCGGCGCACTGGCCGGCGGCTACCTCGGATCCGTCCTCGGCACCCGGCCCACCCTGTGGCTGGTCGCCGGCATCGGCCTGCTCTCCTGCCTGCCGCTGATCCTGACCGAGGACGTCCGGACGCTGCGCACCTTCCCGGCCGAACTGCCCGAGTGACGGGGCGCCGGGAGACCTTCCGTCGAGCTACCGGAGCGGTCCCCGTTCGTCGACATGGACGGTGGGTTCGGACAGGAAGGCGTCGCCGTCCACCGGGCCGTGGGCGATGTTGAAGGTGTCCGTCCAGTACGACCAGTCCTGCTTTCCCGCCAGGCTGCTGAAGCGGTAGTTGAGCTGCCAGCGGACCCACTGCCCGGGGAGGAGCGGAACAGCCGGGGGCCGGCGTCGCCGGGGCGGTACCGCGTACCAGGGATGCACCCGCGGCAGAACCAGCAGCCGGCCGTCGGACTCCCGGAGCCGGACGTCCACGTCGTGCAGGTCCTCCTGATCGCCGTGCGGCGCGAAGCCGTCCCGTTCGTGCATGCGCACCACGTGCGCGCGGGAGGGCGCCACGGCGGGCAGGACGAAGCCGACCGGGGCCGCGTTCCGGAGCGCGGCCCCGGGCCCTCCTCGGGACTGCTTCGTCCAGGACGTCCGGATCCACTGGACGGTGACGTTCACGGTCGGGTCGTTCCGCTCCGTCCGCCCGTTCTCCCGGTGCGGCTCGTTCCTCTTGGGGTCACCGAGGTCAGCGCGTTCATGTGGTACTGGCCGATGCCGAGGTAGGTGCCCGCCTCTTCCCTGGTCATCCAGGGACCGTCCGGGGGCAGGTCCCGGTAGCGGAAGGGTATCTGCGGCAGGTCGTCGATCCAGCTCTTCACCGGGGCATTCTCCATGATCGGTCGACCCCGAACAATGTTGCCCGGCCGGCTCGGCAACGACCTCTGCCGGGACGCCGTGCGCGAGCTCGGGGTGAGTCCGGTGACGAGCCGCCGCCGCGGACTGCTAGGGCTCGCTCACTTGGACTCGACCCGGCCGAGCGGGTGGGGTTCGGCCGCGAGACGTTCGAGGGCGGCGGGCCAGGCCCGGTCCCCGGGGTGGAGCGCGGTGCGGAGGTAGGCCGTGGTGAGGCGTTGGACGGCGGCGACGCGTTCAGGGTTCTCGTCGGTGGTCTCGGCGACGTCGTAGCCGGAGACCCCGCCGAGGCCGTGCCCCGCGCCGAACAGGGTGAGCAGGGACTTGGGGCCCGGGGCGAGGTGGTAGGGGTCGGTGTGCCAGGACGGGCCTTGGACCGTCAGGTGGGGGGACGGGTCGTCGTCGCCCGCGACGACCAGGGCCGGCGTGGTCATCCGGGAGAAGTCCGTGGTCAGGAAGAACGGGTAGGCCTCGGCGGTGGACCGGGTGAGCGCGTCGCCGCCCCGGCCGGGTGCCGCGAGCAGGACGCCTGCCGTGATCCGGGGCTCGCGCAGGTCCACCTCGCCGCCGTCCTCGGGGTCGGTGAGCCGGGCGCCGAGCAGCAGGCTCGCGGTGTGCCCGCCCATGGAGTGTCCGACCACGGCCACCCTGCCCGGGTCCAGGCGGCCGCGGAGCGGGGGGACGGCGGCCTCGACCAGGTCGAGGTGGTCGAGGATGCGCGTCATGTCCTCGGCCCGCGACCGCCAGAACAGTGGTGCACCCGGGGTTGCCGGGTCCAGGCGCAGGGTCCTCGAACTGAGGTGGGTGGGCTGGACGACGGCGAAGCCGTGCGCGGCCCAGTGGTCGGCGAGCGGGGCGTAGCCGTTCAGCGAGGAGAGGTGGTGGGAGGGGCCCTGGCCGTGCGAGAGCAGGATGATCGGCAGGTCGGTGCCGGTCGTCGGGGCGGTGACCCGGAGGTGCAGGTCCACGGCACGGCCGGGGGCCGGCAGGACCACCGGGCGGACCGAGAGGACCGGGGCGGCGGGGTGCTCGGTGGTGCCGGGGTCGGTGGCGCCGGGGGTGTGTGTGGAAGTGGTCATGAGGTGCTCTTCCCTTTCCGCGTTTCGGCGGGGAGCAAAGCGGAACCTTGTTCCATATACGATACGGAACAACGTTCCGCTTGGTCAACCGTCGTCCGGCGGAGGGGAGGAGCCGACGTGGCGGGTGCCGGTCAGAGCTTGTCGGCCGCGCGGACCCGGTGGAGGTGGATCAGCACGTCGTAGCTGCCGCCGAGCGCGAGGGTGGGCAGCGGGTCGTGCCGGAAGGTCGTCCCGACGTCGTAGGTCGGGCGGGAGGTGTTCAACCATGTGCGGGCGACGGGCGGGGCCTGGCGCAGGTCGAGGTAGTAGTCGCGGGGGCGGACCCGGTCGAGGAGGTACTCGTTCATGCCGAGCGTGGCCGGCGGCGCGGTGGTGCTCCGCCAGTCATCGGTGAACGGGTCGGCCTTGGTGAGGAAGGAGCCGCTGCCGAAGGTGAAGCCGATGCTGACGTAGTCCGCGCCGAGCGCTTCGCGCAGGAGGGCGCCCTCGATCGTGGTGTACAGCACCGGGTCGGCCGTCCGGTAGCCGACGTGGCCGTTGTGCGCCGAGAGCAGCACCTTGCCGCCGTAACGGCGCTGCCACCACAGGGTGTTGTCGGCCATCGCCCGGTCGCGGAGCACCTGGGCGGTGATCGCTGAGGACTGGTCGTCGACCCGCATGGCGCAGAAGGCGAAGGTCCGGGCGATGTTCAGGGCGTGCTGGACGGCCCAGTCGTACTCCTTGTCGCCGGGCTTCCCGGCGGCGGTGACCAGGTCCAGCGCCTGCTGCGCCAGGTCCGCGTTGCGCTGCCGCTCGGGCGCCGGGACCCGGCTCAGGTAGCCGATGGCGTCGTCGAACGGCCGCAGGCCGGCGTACAGCTGCTCGACGCCGGACAGCGAGGCGGGGGCGGCCTTGCGCAGGTAGGCGGTGACCTCGGTGAAGGGCCGGTCGCCGATCCCGGGGAAGCCGAGGTCGGTACCCACGAAGTGCACCGGGCGCTTCGGACGGCTCCGGTTGTACGCCCGCATCCAGTCGATCAGCCCGGCGAACTCCCGCCGCTGCCACGGCGATCCGGCCATCACCCGGCGCACCAGCTGCCGGGCGTCGCCGTCGCCCTGGCCCTGCACGAACGCGTCGATCTCCAGGCCCGCCGACCAACTGGCCTCCAGGGCGAAGACGGTGAAGCCCTTCTCCTCGACCAGGTAGCGGAACACCCGGTGCTTCATGGTGAAGAACTCGTGCGAGCCGTGGGTGGCCTCGCCGAGACCGACCACCCGGGCCCCGCCGATCATCGAACCCAGCGCCCGCAGACCGGCGTTGGGGGCGTCCGGCTCGGTGGAGCGCAGCGGGTGGGAGATCCGGTCCAGGGCCTCGGAGACGTGCTCGGGCAGCGGGGAGGTGCTCGGGGCGGTGCCCGGGGCGGCGGCGGAAGCGGGGGCCGCGGTGGCCGTGGCCGGAATGAGCAGCGCGGTGGACGCGGCTGCCGCGGTGGTCACGGTCGCGGTCAGCAGGGTCCGTCGGGCGAGCGGCTTCCGGATCGCGGTCATGATGGGCACTCCTCGGCTGGGCGGTTCACATCGGTTCAATTCCTCCGGCGCTCTTGGCCGGTGAGAGAATCCTCCGCCGAGGAGGGGGTCGGGCGCGCTGGGGCGAGCCGCCGTGATTCCCGGGGGGAATCCCCACCCCGCCGGGGCACCTGGGGGCACCGGGGTGGTTCCCCTGGGGGCACCTGGACGGGTGGGCGGACGGCTGGTACGGAAAGCCCGGCACCACCGCCCGGTGGTGTCGGGGCGGTGGTGCCGGGTGCTGCTGGTTCCTGCTGGTGGTTCGTGCTGGTGGGGGTGTGTCGCCGTCCGTCAGGACAGGCGGTCGGCGCGGTGGGTGGGGCGTCCGTCCAGGACGGTGAGCAGGACGGGGACCTCCGCGAGCGCGGTGGCCGGGGTGGTGAGCGGGTCGGCGGCGAGGACGGTGAGGTCGGCCCGGTGGCCGACCGCGATCCGGCCCGCGAGCTGCTCCTCGCCCGCCGCGAAGGCCGCGTTGACGGTCATCGCGCGCAATGCCTCCAGGGCGGTGAGGGCCTGGCCGGGGTTGTGCGGGGGCTGGTCGAGGTCGCGGGTGGGGCGGCGGTGGCGGGCACCCGCCATCACGCCCAGCGGCGGGTAGGGGGCGATCGGCCAGTCCGAGCCGAGGACGACGGTCGCGCCCGCGTCCCACAGGTCGCGGCAGCGCCAGGCGCGGTCGGCACGCTCCTCGCCGAGGCGGCGGGACCAGTTGTCGGTGTGGTCGGCCCGGGTGAAGTCGCAGCAGTGGGTCGGCTGCATGGAGGCGATCACGCCCGACTCGGCGAAGCGGTGCACCAGCTGGTCCGGAACGGTCTCGATGTGCTCGATCCGGTGGCGGACGGGGGTGGTCCGCCCGGACGCTCCGGACGGGGTCGCCGAGGCGGCCCGGTCGACGGCGTCGAGGGCGTGGCGGACGGCCGCGTCGCCGATCGCGTGGGTGGCGGTCGGCACCCCGGCCCGGTGCAGCTCCTCGATCACTCGGGAGTAGTGCGCCGGGTCGGGCCAGAAGGCGTGGGTGGACTCGCCGTGGCAGTCCGGGCGCTCCAGCCAGGCGGTGCCGTTGTCGATGGTGCCGTCCATGAACAGCTTGACGCCGTCGACCTGCCACAACCGCCCGCCCCGGCCCTGCAGTTCGAGCAGCGCGCGCAGCCCGTCCTGATCCACGCCGGGCTGGCACCAGGGCGCGATCCGCAGGCGCAGCGGCAGCTCGCCGGTCTCGTCCAGCTCGGCGTAGAGGTCGAGGCTGTCGCCGTTCGCGTCCATCGCGTGGCCGCCGGTGAGGCCGGTGGCGGCCATCGCGCGCAGGGCGGCGGCCAGGCGGTCGCGGCGTTCGGCGCGGGTGGGCTGCGGGGCGGCGCGCTCGACCAGTTCGCAGGCCGCGTCCTCCAGCAGCAGGCCGGTGGGGCGGCCGTCGGCGTCGCAGACCACCTCGGCGGCCTGGGCGAAGGTGCGGGGGCCGTCGACGCCGGCCAGCTCCAGGGCGCGCGGGCTGGCCAGCATCGAATGGGCATCGAAGAGCTGGAGCAGCGCCGGGACGCCGTCCAGGACGGGGGCGAGGGCGGCCGCCTCCACCGGGCGGTCGCCGAAGACGTTCGGGTCCAGGCCCCAGGCGTGCAGCCAGGCGCCCGGGGCGAGGCCCTTGACCTCGGCCGCGAGGGCGGCGCGGACGGACGGCAGGTCGGTGCAGCCGGAGAGGTCCAGGCCGTGGGTGAGCTCGGCTCCGGTGACCGGGTGCAGATGGCCGTCGACCAGGCCGGGGGTGACCACGGCGCCCCGGAGGTCGATCACCGTCGTTGCGGCGTCGGCGAGTTCGCGGATGGTCCGGTCATCACCGAGGGCGGCGATCCGGCCGTCGACCACGGCGAGCGCGGTCTGCGGGAGGAAGCCGCCGGAGGCGGGGTCGAGCAGGCGGGCGGAGAGGAGGACGAGGGAGGTGCGCACGGCGGCTCCAGCGGTGGTGCGGGGTGGGGGAGTCGAGGTCGGTGGGGGTCGGTCGGGGTCGGTCGGGATCGGTGGGGGTCACCCGGACAGGGCGAGAGCGCCGTCCGTGAGGCCGAGTTCGCGTTCGGCGGTGGCGGCGGCGAGTCGGATGACGGCCGAAGGGTGGTTGCCCAGGCCGGTGTTGGCGTGGGAGGCGAGGCCGTCGATCACCACCAGGATCCGGACGGCCGTCAGCTCGGCGTCCTCGGTCCGGAACTCGCGCTGGTCGACGCCCGCCTGGACGACGCCGCCGAGTCGGCCCCGCCACAGCGACTCCTGGCCGAGCACGCGCTCGCGCAGGACGGGGCGGTAGCGGCTGAGGTGGCGGGCGTTGAGCCAGAGCCGGCTCATGTCGTCGTAGGCCGGGCCGGTGGTGCGGGCGAAGAAGCGGGCGAGGTGGTTCAGCGCGGACCCGTCCGGCGGGTCCGCGGGCAGCAGCGTCTCCAGTTCGGCGGTGGCGGCGCTGCCGAAGGCCTCGGCGACCAGGTCCTCCACGGCCGGGAAGTAGTGGCTGATCAGGCCCGGTCTGACGTCCAGCTGCTCGGCGATCCGGCGCAGGGTGATGCACTCCAGGCCCTCGGTGAGGGCGACGGTGGCGGCGGCCTCGACGATCTCCGCCCGGCGGTCGTCGGGAGACTTCCGGATCCGTTTGCGCTGAACGCTTGACGTCATGTGGCGGATGCTATTGAGTGTGCGACCAATAAGCAAGCAGGTGGGCACGACACCCCCACGGAGGGCCCCCATGGCGTCCACGCTCCCGGACCACCCCCAGTCCGACTTCCCCACCGGACCATCTCCCCGGCAGTCCCCGCACCCGGACCCGCACCCGCACCTGAACCCGGGCCCGGGCTCGCATCCCGGCCCGCAACCGCATTCGCAGCAGGAGCGGAGCGGCCGGGTCGAGGTGCACGGCATCGACCACATCCCGGAGACCGAACGGCGGGGCCGGGCCCGCGAACTCTTCCCCGTCTGGGCGGCGGCCAGCGTCAACTACCTCAACCTGGTGGTCGGCGGCGCCCTCGTGCTCAGCGGGCTCAGCCTCTGGCAGGCCTTCACGGTGGTCGTCGTCGGCAACCTGTTCTGGCTGGGCACCGGACTGCTGGCCGTCTCCGGACCGGCCGCCGGCGCGCCCAGCGAGGTGATCACGCGCGCGATGTACGGCGTCCGGGGCAACCGGGTGAACAACGCCGTCACCGGGTGGATGATCTCCGTCTGCTACTTCGCGCTGAACCTCGCCGCCGCGGCCGTGGCGGCGTTCTCCCTCGCCGAGCAGGCCGGGATCACCCCGAACACCCCGATCAAGATCGCCATCGTGATCGCGATCGTCGTGGTCACGCTCACCATCAGCGTGTACGGACACGCCGTGATCGTGCGGCTCTATCTGCCGATCACCCTGGCCCTCGCCGCCGCCTTCGCCGTCGTCGGCTACGCGATCCTCCGGCACGCCGACTTCGGCTGGAGCCGGCCCGAACCGCTCGGCGGTGGCGGACAGTGGGCGGCCGTCCTGGCCGGCGTCACCCTGATCGCCTCCGGTCCGCTCTCGTACACCACCAGCGCCGACTTCTCCCGCTACCTGCCGGCCACCACCTCCCCGCGCGCCGTGCTCGGCTGGACCGCCCTCGGCGGCTTCCTACCCAGCGTCGTCGTCGGCGGCCTCGGCGTACTCGGGGCCACCACCGTCGACATGACCGACCCGCAGGCCGCGCTCCAGAAGATCCTGCCCGGCTGGTTCAACCCCGTCTTCCTGATCTCCCTGGTCATCGGCACCATCGCCGTCAACGCCCTCACCGCCTACAGCGCCGGCCTCGCCCTGCAGGCCGTCGGCATCCGCATCCGCCGCACCCTCAGCGTGCTCGTGGACGGCACCGTCGCGGTGGCGCTGACCCTCTACGCGCTGCTGGTCTCCAACTTCCTCGACACGGTCAGCAATGTGCTCCAACTGACCGTCGTCCTCCTCGGCCCCAGTACCGCCATCTACGCCACCGACATCCTGCTGCGGCGCAACCGCTACGACGGCCGGGCCCTGACCGACGAGTCACCCGGCAGCCCGTTCTGGTACCGCGCGGGCATCAACCCGGCGGGTGCCATCGCCCTGCTGGCAGGAGTGACCACCTCGGCCCTCTGCGTCGACACCCTCTACACCGGCCCGGTCGCGGCGCTGACCGGTGTCGACCTCGCCCTCCCGGTGGGGATCGTGGTGGCCGCCACGGTCTACGGCCTGCTGGCGCGCAGGGCCATGTCGCGCCGGAGGGCCTGACGCCGGGGCGAATCGGGCGGCGCGCGGGAAGTCGGCCGGATCGACTTCCCGCGCCGGGCGTTCCGGCCGCTCCGGGCGCTCCGGGCGCGAGCGCGGGCCGGCTCAGGGGCTGTCGGGCGATCCTTCCGTGTCGTGGTCGGCGTGACGGCGGTGCCCCGGGCTGCGGATCCAGGCGACGACGGCCTGCACGTCGACCGGGTGGGTCGTGTCGACCTGCAGCGTCGGGCCGAGCCGGAGAGGGCGCGCGGTGCGCCGCCAGCGCTCCCAGTCGTCGTCTGTCAGCAGGTCGCCGTGGATCGGATGGCGTGGATGACGGGCCTCGAATCGGTGCCGGGCGGTCGCCAAGGGGACGTCGCACCAGATCTCCACCACAGCGGGGTCGTTGGCGCGGCGCAGGCCCCGGACGACGAAGCCCCGGAAGTCGGTCGGCCAGCAGGATTCCAGGACGGCGCCGGCGGGTGCGTCCGCCAGCAGTGCCCACATCGTGGCGCCGGCTGCGGCGCCGAGTGAGGCGTTCCAGCGCCGCTGCGGCGAGTCGGCCCGCTCGACGCCCAGGACATCGGCGTGGGCTTCCTTGATGACGTCCTTGCTGAACAGCGGCAGCCCCAGGTGACGCGACAGCATGCGGGCCAGGGTCGACTTTCCGGCGCCGGGCAGCCCGTTGACCAGGACGGCGAGGGGACCGGTCATACCGCCACCGCCGCGCGGCGGTCGACCGGCCGACCGCCGCCGGACCCGGCGACGACATCGACTGTGGCGGGCACGGCTGCTCCTTGCCGGCCGACGCTGCGACGTCGGCCTGCTCGACGAGCCTCATGGGATCCCTTGAGAAGGTATGCCCTCCACGTTCCCGCCGGGCGGGGTGTGGACAGTGGCCATGAACGCTGATCCTCTCGTTGGTTGGAGTGCTGGGATGTTGGGTGAGGCGAGTGACGAGGTCGTGGCGGAGCGAGTGCGTGAGGAGTTGGTGGCCGCCGGCCGTCTCCTGGAACTGCCATCCGCGACTGTGGGATTGCTTCAGTCGCGCATGCCGCCTGGACCAGTGGGACGACCCAGCGTTCCGCCACTACGGGGAACTGCAGCGGACCATGCTCGCGGCCATGATCCGGGATTCCGGGTTCGGCCGGGTTCACGGTTCGTCAGAGTGAGCGCGAGTATGAGCCGTTGAGCCTTGAGGTTCTCGCTGGTCCCGAGTCCTCTCCGCCTTGGGCGCTGAGCGACGGACAGTCGACCGTGCAGGGCTGAGCGGGTCAGGAGCAGAGGACGCCGAAGGTGTAGCCGTGTTGTCGGAGGGTGGTCAGGATGGTGGGGAGGGCGGCCACGGTCTGACTGCGGTCGCCGCCGCCGTCGTGGAGGAGGACGACCGAGCCGGGGCGGGCGGCGGTGAGGACGCGGTGCTCGATGGTCGGGGTGCCGGGGAGGGACCAGTCGGCGGGGTCGACCGTCCAGAGCTCGATGGTCTTGCCGAGGAGGGCTGCCCGGGACTGGACGGTGGTGTTCACGAAGCCGTAGGGCGGACGGAGGCAGCTGGGGGTTCGGCCGGTCTGCTGGTGGATGGCGTGGTCGGTGTCGAGGATCTGGGCGTTGAATTCGGTGAGGGAGAGCTTCCGTAGATCGGGGTGGGACCAGGTGTGGTTCTGGACGCTCTCGCCCTGGCGGGCGACCTGGGCGGTGACGGCGGGGTTCGCGGCGACGTTCTGACCGGTCTCGAAGAAGGTGGCGGGGGCGCCGTACCGGGCGAGGACGGCGAGGATCTGCGCGGTGTACTGCGGGCTCGGGCCGTCGTCGAAGGTGAGGTAGACGACCTTGGGGGCGGTGGGCGCGGGTGAGGAGGCGGCGGAGGCCGGGACGGCCAGGCCGAGGCCGGCGGTGAGCAGGGCGGCGAGGGCGGAGGCCGCGAGGCGGAGCGGGCGGGCGCGGGCGGATCGGGGAGGCATGGTGGGCTCCGGGGGTGCGGTACCGGGAGCGGTCGTGGACAGGAGTCGCCCGGGCGGCGGTGGCGCCGGGCGAACGGCGGCGCGCCCCAAGTGAGTTCCTCTGTGCCACCATCCTCCGCCCGGCCGTTCGGCGTTGCATGTCGGCGTTCTCGGTTAGGGTGCGGACCGGCTGCGCCTGGCCATCGCAGGGCCGGCGCGAGGGGAGGGGCGTCATGATCGGCGTCGTCGGTGACGGTTCGCGCGAGGCCGAGGAGCGGGGCGGTGAGGGCATCCAGTGGCTGGCGGAAACCGGCGGGGAAGTGACCGGGGTGGTGTTCGCCCGTGGCATCCCGCCCGAGGAACTGGCCCGTCGGATGGGGGCCGATCCGGCCGCCGCCACCGGGCCGATCAGCGGGCGGGAGATCTGGGACCTGGACATCGAGGTCTACCGCCCCGGTGACGACGGCGACGGCGTGATCAGGGTCGGCTCGGCGGACGGCTGGTCCTTCGCGATCGAGTACGGGGACTCGACCGGCGGTGAACTCCTCACCGAGATAGCGCGCGAGGGCGTGGAGGTGGTGCACTTCCGGCCGATGCCGGAGCAGCCGCCCGCCCTGCTCGACTACGCCCGGGACGGCGCCGTCCTGTGCGGTTTCGGGTTGGGGGAGGAGCGCTGGCGCTGGGGGCAGGAGCCCGATCTGCTCGTCCCCGAGCTGGTCGCCGCGAGCGTGCTGGAGGCCGATGGCGTCACCCCCTGCGCACCCGGCGGCGCGCCGTTCCCGGGCGTGCACCGGCGGACCCTCGGCGCGGTCGGGCGGCGGTTCGGGCTGCGGCTGCCGCAGGCGGTGCTGGGCGAGCTGCGGCTGCCTGCGTACGTGGTGCGGGGCCGGCCGGGGCTGGAACTGCGGTGAGCCGAGGAGGGGCGGAACTGCGACGGTGATGGCGGTCGCGGCGGTCGCGGCGGTCGCGGCGGTCGCGGCGGTCGCGGCGGTCATGACGGTCATGGCGGGTCTCCCTTTCCCGGACCCCTGGGCGGGGCCTCGATGACCGTCATCCTCGCGCGCTGCGGGCCGCCCGCACATGTGCCGATCGGGAGGTTCCGGAGAGGGAAAGCCCGGCTCGGGGGTGCCGATCGGCCCGCCACCGGGACGACGCTGCCGATGGGGGAGTTGAAGCGGGCGAACGGGGAGGTGCAGGCCCGCCTCGACGCCGATTCCCCTTCGTGGTCGTGGAGTTGGCCGACCCGCCGACTCGCCGACTCGCCGACTCGCCGACTCGCCGACTCGCCGACCCGCCGACCCATCGACCCGCCCGCCCGCGCGGCCGGGCTCAGACGGCGAGGTCGGCGGCGCGCAGGCGGGCGGCGGAGCGGGAGAGCCGGATCGCCGCGACCGGGCTCGGGCAGAAGCCCAGCGCGCAGACGGCGAGCACGGCGCCGGGGGTCAGGCCGGCGGAGAGGACCGAGACCACCACGGCGAGCACCGGGGTGAGCACCAGCGGCGAGACCAGGAGCAGCGTCGCCTGGCGCTTCTCCCGTCGCGTCCACTGCCGCGACCTGGTCACCCGGACGGCCGCGAAGACGGCCGCGGCGAACCCGAGCACCGGTCCGACGGCCGGGACCAGCGACAGCGGCAGGGCCAGGACGGCCAGGGCGAGGGTGAGGTTGGTCCAGCCCGCCGTCTCCGGGGCGGGCCGCGCCTGCCCCTCCTCGGCGAGGGCGGCGTCGGCGATCTGCCGCGGGGTGCCGAGCTGCGCCAGGACGGCTCGGACGGCCTCCTCGGTGACCGGGGCCTCGGTGAGCGAGACCTCGATGTGCTCGCGCAGGTCGGCCAGCAGTTCGCGGCGGCGCTCCGGCGGGAGCGTGGCGGTGCCGCGGGCGACCGCGTCGAGGTGGGCGCGGACCAGGGGGTGCTCGATGGGGTTGTTCACGGGTGCTCTCCCGGGGTGAGGACGTGGTCGATGGTGGCGCGGAAGGCGGGCCACAGCGCGGTGAACTCCTCCAGCGCGCTCCGTCCCTCCGCCGTGAGGGTGTAGTACCGGCGGGACGGGCCGCTGGCCGAGTCGCGGAGGAAGGTGTCGGCGAGCCCGGCGCGGCGCAGCCGGGACAGCAGCGGGTAGATGGTGCCCTGGCTGGTCGCCAGCATCGGGTGGCGGCCGAGTTCCTGGAGCAGCTCGACGCCGTAGCGCGGGCCGTCGCGCAGCAGCGCGAGGACGCAGTACTCCAGGAAGCCCTTGCGCAGCTGGGTCGCCACGGGGCCGTCGGCCGCCACGGGCCCGTCAGCCGCGTCGGAGCCGTCGCCGGGCGGGTCGGGCCTGCGGGGACCGCCCTCGCCGTCCGAGCTTGCGATGCCAGGTACCATGCAATGCAAGATAGCATGCGAAGCAAGGATGGCAAGCGGGATCCGGTGACGTCGAACGAGGTCGGCGGGAGGGGGCGGACGGCGAACCGCCCGCCCCCTCCCGTTGTCGCCTACTCCTTCCGCTGCGGCGGCCGCCAGTCGGCCAGGTGCGCGGCGAGGACGGCGCCCGGGTCCGCCGTGGTGTCGCGCAGCGCGACCATGGCGGCGGTGATCACGTCGCAGAGCTCGCCCTGGAGATCGGCCGTGCTGTGGCTGACCCCCTTGCGCGGGTTGGCGCCCAGCACGCCGAGCAGGGCCTCGGCGACCTCCCCGGCCTCCTCCTGGATCTTCACCACCTGGAGGTGCAGCAAGGGCAGCCCGATGCCCGCCCGGTGGTCGGACAGATGGCGGTGGATGTCGTCGACCACCGCCCAGTCCGGGGTCCGCCCGACCGCCAGCCGGGCCTCCAGCTGGCGCAGGTAGCCCTTGAGCGCGGGCGGCAGTTTCATCCGCTGCGCCTCGGCGAACGGGACCAGTCGCAGTTCCTGGCCCTCGCCGAGGACCAGTTCGGCCGGGTCGACGTCCACCAGGGCGTGGAAGGCCCGCCGCCGTGGGCCGTTCCGGTCGGTCGGTGCGAGCACCGGATGGAACGGGCGCAGACCGGGCACGTGCAGACCGGTCTCCTCGCGCAGTTCGCGCACGGCGGTCCGGTACGGCGTCTCGCCGGGTTCGCGGTGGCCGCCGGGGACCACCCAGTAGGCCGGCCAGAGGATGTCCGGCTTGTCGTCGCGCAGTTGGAGCAGGACCTCCTGGCGGCCGGTGGTGATGAAGACGTCCACGCTGACGAAATCGGTGTCGGTGCCCAACGTGCCCAACGTGCCCTCCGTGACCCGGTGTGCGCCGCGGTGGTGGCGGCAGGCGGTAAGGCTGCCACCCCGTGGGCCGGTTGAACCCTCACCTGCTCGGCCGGTGGTAGTCCGGTCGGCGCACGCCCCCCGTCCGGAGACTCCGACGGGCGTCGACGTGCCGGGGCCCCTAGGGTCTGTGGTGCGCCGACGGTGCCGGACGCCGGGGCGTGCGCCGTCCCGACGTGCCAGGACGTACGCCGTTCGCCGCGCGCCGGGCGACCGGGGCACCGGGGTACCGGGCGGGCCCCACCCGGGACGGCCCGCGGCACCCGGCTGCGGCACCCGCCCGGTGCGAACGCCCGACGCCGACGTCCGCCTTGCCCGTTCGGCGGATCCGCCCGTCACGCCCGCCCGTCACACCCGCCCGTCCCAACCGTCCGTCCGGCCCGGAAGACCCGCCCGGCAGACCCGCCCGGCCAACCCGAGAGGTGGACCGCCCCATGCACACCGTCGTCCGCGGTGCCGGCGCGCTAGGCCTGGTCGCGCTGCTGCTCGCCCCCGTCTCCGGCTGCCAGGGCGAGGACCGCTCGGCCGCCGAGCCCGCGCCGAGTTCCCCGGTCACCGCTGCGAGCGCCACCGGCCTGGCCGCCCAGCAGCTGGCCTGGAAGGCCTGCCCGGCTCCGAGCGCCGCGCAGGGCGGCGGCACCCCACCCGCGAGCGACTGGGAGTGCGCCACCCTCAAGGCCCCGCTGGACTACGCCGAGCCGGACGGGAAGACCCTCGACCTCGCGCTGATCCGGAGCAGGGCCAAGGACGAGCAGCACCGGATCGGCTCCCTGCTCTTCAACTTCGGCGGCCCCGGCGGCTCCGGCGTCGCCACCCTGCCGGCCCTGGCCCCCGTCTACGCGACCCTGAACACCCGCTACGACCTGGTCAGCTTCGACCCGCGCGGGGTCGGCAACAGCGCCGGGGTGAAGTGCCTGG
This sequence comes from Kitasatospora sp. NPDC089509, assembly GCF_044749365.1. NCBI lineage: Bacteria > Bacillati > Actinomycetota > Actinomycetes > Kitasatosporales > Streptomycetaceae > Kitasatospora > Kitasatospora sp. NPDC089509. The sequence continues at coordinate 71,399 of NZ_JBIVHS010000027.1, forward strand.
ACGACCGGGCGATGGACGTCAACGCCGCCGTCGACAGCACCCCGGACACCCCCGCCGCGGTCAAGAGCCTGGACGACAGCAACGCCCAGTTCACCGCCGCCTGCGAGCGCAACTCCGGCCCGGTGCTGCCGTACGTGGACACCGAGAGCGCCGCCCGCGACCTCGACCTGATGCGGCAGGTGCTCGGCGACCAGAAGCTCTCCTACTTCGGCATCAGCTACGGAACCCAACTCGGTGGCGTCTACGCGCACTTGTTCCCCAAGGAGGTCGGCCGGGTCGTCCTGGACTCGGTGGTCGACCCGACGAAGGACCCGCAGCAGGCCGCCCTCGGCCAGGCCCAGGGCTTCCAACTCGCCCTCGACGACTTCATGAAGGCCTGCGCCACCCAGGACGCGGCCGCCTGCCCGACCGGCAGCGGCGGCGCCGACGGCACCGCGCGGATCACCGACCTGCTGCAGAAGCTGGAACAGGCGCCGCTGCCCACCAGCAGCGGCCGCCAGCTCACCGAGAGCCTGGCCATCACCGGCATCGCCGGCGCCCTGTACAGCAAGCAGACCTGGCCCGCGCTGGCCTCCGGGCTCACCGAGGCGATGCAGGCGGGCAGCGGCGACACCCTCCTCCAGCTCGCCGACTCGCTGCTCGGGCGCGACCCCGACGGCCACTACAACAACCTGAACGCCGCCAACCGGGCGATCAGTTGCGTGGACGCGCGGCAGCGCTACTCGGACCAGGACGTCGAACAGCAGCTGCCGCAGTTCCGCGACGCCTCCCCGGTGTTCGGCGCCTTCACCGCCTGGGGCCTCACCGGCTGCACCGGCTGGCCCGTCCCGGGCAAGACCGACCACCCGGACGTCTCGGCTCCGGGCGCCGCCCCGATCCTGGTGGTCGGCACCACCGGGGACCCGGCCACCCCGGTCGAGGGCGCCCGCACGATGGCGCAGCAGCTGGGCGCGGGCGTCGGCGTCACCGTCACCCTCAACGGCGAGGGCCACGGCGGGTACAACACCGGCAACCCGTGCCTGAAGCGGACCGTGGACGCCTACCTGCTGGACGGTACGGTGCCCGCCGACGGGACCACCTGCAGCTGAGCGGCGGCAACCGAAGTCGCCCACCGAAGTGGCCCACCGGAATGGGCTGTGATTGGCTCTGTGGAATGGTCCAATCAGGCCCTAGGATCAACCGCGTGAACAAGCACGAGAACGAGCACGAGACCGAGCACACGGCCACCGTCGACCCGAAGGCCACCAAGGTCGACTTCTACTTCGACCCGGTCTGCCCCTTCGCCTGGATCACCTCCCGGTGGATCCTGGAGGTCGCCCGCCAGCGCGAACTCGACCTCACCTTCCGGGTGATGAGCCTGTCCGTCCTCAACGAGGGCCGCACCGACCTGCCGGAGCGCTACCAGCGCCTGATGACCACCGGCTGGGGCCCCGTCCGGGTCTGCATAGCCGCGGCCGAACAGTACGGCGAGCACGTGCTGCGCGACCTCTACACCGAGCTCGGGACCCGCTTCCACGACCAGGACCGGCCCGCCGACGACACCGTCATCCGCGAGGCCCTGGTCGCGGCCGGGCTGCCCGAGGAGCTCGCCGAGGCGGCCGACAGCACCGCGTACGACATCGCCCTGCGCAAGAGCCACCACGAGGGCATGGACCCGGTCGGCGAGGAGGTCGGCACCCCGACCATCCATGTGGACGGGGTGGCCTTCTTCGGCCCGGTGCTGAGCGCGATCCCGCGCGGGGAGGACGCCCTGCGGGTCTTCGAGGGCGTCCGACTGCTGGCCGGGTACCCGAAGTTCTTCGAGCTCAAGCGGACCAGGACGGAGTCGCTCGACTTCTCGTGACGATCCCCCCGGGCCGGATCAGCGGCGGCTCTGCTTGATCTTGATCCGGCCCGACCCGGGGTGGCCGACGACGGTGACGGTGGGGCATCCGGGCTCCGCCGTCCCGGCCGCCTTGTTGACGATGTGACCGGTGTTGGTGCTCGACCCGTCCACCGTGACGCCCCAGTCGGCCGGGACGATCAGCCGGATGTGGCCCGAGCGGCAGGTCGCCTCGACCGTGACCTCGCGGTGCGCGCAGACCGCCTCGGTGAAGTCGATGGTGATCGTCATCATCCTGCACTCGGCGACGATCCGCCGGGGCACCGTCCACCGGCCGGCCTGCTTGATGTTGCTCATCGAGGGCTTGAGGACCAGCACGTCCGTCCCGGCCTCGTCCTCCGGCCGCCGGCCGAGGTCCGTCACCAGGGCGTCGAGTTCGCGGTAGGTCCGCGCCGCGTAGGCCCGGTCGAGCCGCTCCTCCAGTTCCCCGAGGTCGATCCGGCCCTCCCCGGCGGCGACGCGTAGCCGATCGGCCACGGCCTCCCGGTCGGCGTCCCCGGCGCGCGGCTCGACGTGGGCCTGCGGTGCGGCGGGTATCGGGAGGTCTTCCGGATTGTTCATGGGAGGACTCTAGAACACGGGTTTCGTCGCTGGTCGGCGGTGTGTCAGCGGCCGCTCGGGTGCGGATCCTTGAGGGCGGAAGCGGCTACGGAGGCGGCGGCGAGCGGCCGGGCGAGCAGGAGCAGGAGCAGGAGAACCCCGCCCACCACCAGCAGGCGGCGGCCGGGCCGGAGCCGTCGGCCGCACGCACCACGCCGCACGCACCACGCCGAGCGCGCCACGCCGAGCGCGGAGTGCGCGGTCCGGGCCCGCTCGCCGGGCGTGCCCCGGGCGGACCCTCCCCCCCGGGGCCGGGCCCGGCCGGGCGGGCAGTGGGCCACCGGTACCCGCTCAAGCTCCCGTCCGGGGCCGGAGGGGTCGACCATGGAGGGGTGGACCATGGAGGGTGGGCCCCGCGCCGGGGCCGGGGTGAGGCCCGGCGGCGTCGGAGGGGCCGCGAGGCGGAGAGGCGGTGAGCGTGGATGATCGTACGAACGCGGCTGCGGGCCGTGCGTCACCCCGCGACCCCGCCCGGCCGGGGGACCGGACCGTGGCGCGGCCCGGGAGGCAGACCGGGACAGGGCCCCGGCCCCGGCGGGACGCCGCCCAAGCCGCCCGCGCCGGCGCTGCGCCGCTGGCTGCTGCCCGTGGCCGTGCTGGTGACGCTGCTCCTGCTGGTGCTGCTCTCCAAGCCCAGCCCGACCGGCCCGCGCTACGGCTACACCGACCTCCTCAACCGGGTCGACGCCGGTCAGGTGCAGACCGTGGACGTGAGCGACACCGGCGGGGTGTCCGGCACCCTCAAGGACGGCACCCGCTTCACCAGCCAGATCCCGACCGCCCTGGACACCTCCCAACTCAGCCGGGCGCTCTCCGACCAGCACGTGAACGTCACCGGCAGCCGCTCCGGCGGGGGCAGCTCGATCTGGTCCAGCCTGCTGCTGTTCCTGCCGCTGCTGATCTTCGGCGGACTGTTCCTCTGGTCGGGCCGGATGGCCGCGCGCTCGTTGGGCGGCGGGCTGAGCGCGATCGGCCGCTCCCGGGCGAAGATCATCGAAGCCGAGCGGCCCGCCACCGGCTTCGCCGACGTGGCCGGGTACGAGGGGGTGAAGCAGGAGGTCAGCGAGGTGGTCGACTTCCTGCGCAACCCCGAGCGGTACGCCGCCGCCGGGGCCAAGGGGCCGCGCGGTGTGATCATGGTCGGCCCGCCGGGCACCGGCAAGACGCTGCTCGCCCGGGCGGTCGCCGGCGAGGCCTCGGTGCCGTTCCTGTCCGTCACCGGCTCCGGCTTCGTGGAGATGTTCGTCGGCGTGGGTGCCTCCCGGGTCCGTGACCTGTTCGAGGAAGCCCGCAAGCGCGCGCCGTCCATCATCTTCATCGACGAGATCGACGCGGTCGGCGGCCGGCGGGCGGGCGGCACCCGGATCGGTGGCAACGACGAGCGCGAGCAGACCCTCAACCAGCTGCTCTCCGAGATGGACGGCTTCGACCAGAGCACCGGCATCGTCGTCATCGCCGCCACCAACCGGCCGGACGCCCTCGACCCGGCCCTGCTGCGCCCCGGCCGCTTCGACCGCCAGGTCACCGTGCCGCTGCCCAACCAGGCCGAGCGGGCCGCCATCCTCGCCGTGCACACCCGCGGCAAGACCCTCGACCCGGCGGCCGACCTGAACCGGATCGCCCGCGGCACCCCCGGCTTCTCCGGCGCCGACCTCGCCAACCTGGTCAACGAGGCCGCGATCAACGCCGTGCGCGCCGAACGGGCCACCATCACGGCCGCCGACCTCGACGACGCCCGGGACCGGGTGCTGCTGGGCCGCCGCGAGTCCTCCAACGCGCTGCTGCCCGAGGAGCGGCACGCCGTGGCCGTGCACGAGTCCGGGCACGCCCTGATGGCCGCGCTGTGCGAGCACGCCGACCCGGTCGCCAAGGTGACCATCCTCCCGGCCGGGGTCGCGCTCGGCGCCACCGAGCAACTCCCCGAGGCCGAACGGCACCTGTACAGCGAGAGCTACCTGACCGACCTGCTCACCGTCCAGCTCGGCGGGCGGGCCGCCGAGCTGGTGGTCTTCGGCGAGGGCTCGACCGGCGCCGCGAACGACCTCGCCAACGCCACCTCGGTCGCCACCCGGATGGTCCGCGAGTTCGGCCTCTCCCCGGACCTCGGGCCGGTCGGCTACTCCAGCGGCTCCCCGCAGTACCTCGGCGACCACCCCGACGACCTGCTGCGCCGCCCGTACTCCGAGCAGACCCAGCGCGCGGTCGACGAGGCGGTGGCCGCCCTGCTGCGCGGCGCCGAGCGGCGGGCCATCGGGCTGCTGCGCGAACACCGGCACCACCTGGACGAGCTCGCGGAGCTGCTGGTCGCCCAGGAGACGGTGGACGGCGGCGTGGTGCTGGAGATCCTGGGGCACCCGGCGCCGGACGCCGGAGCGGCGGCCTGAGAAGCGGCCGGCCCGGCCGACCCCGGCCGATGCCGGCCGGGACCGGGGCCCGCCGCAGGTCCGGTCGGGGCCCGGGTGGATGATGGCGGGGTACCGAGTTGAAGGAGCCCACCATGACCGAAACCCTGCCCGCGGACGTCCAGCGCGAGATCGCCCTGGCCCTCGGCGTGGTGCCCACCACCGACCCCGCGAAGGAGGCCGAGCGCCGGGTGGCCTTCCTCGCCGACCAGCTGCGGGCCTCGGGCGCGCGCAGCCTGGTCCTGGGCATCAGCGGCGGGGTGGACTCCACCACCACCGGGCGACTGTGCCAGCTCGCCGTCGAGCGGCTGCGCGCGGAGGGGCGCCAGGTGACCTTCACGGCGATGCGGCTGCCCCACGGGGTCCAGGCGGACGAGGCGGACGCCCAGCGCGCCCTCGACTTCATCCGGGCCGACGAGGTGCTGACCGTCGACGTCAAGCCCGCGACCGACGCGGCCTTCGACGCGCTGCTGGCCGCCGGCCTCACCTTCCGCGACCACGCCCACGAGGACTTCGTGCGCGGCAACGTCAAGGCCCGCCAGCGCATGGTGGTCCAGTACGCGGCCGCGGGCGCGAGCGGGGGCCTGGTCGTCGGCACCGACCACGCGGCCGAGGCGGCCGTCGGCTTCTTCACCAAGTTCGGCGACGGCGCGGCCGACGTGATGCCGCTCTCCGGCCTGACGAAGCGTCAGGTCCGCGCGGTGGCGGCCCACTTGGGGGCGCCCGAGGAGCTGGTCGGCAAGGTCCCCACCGCGGACCTGGAGAACCTCGCCCCCGGCAAGCCCGACGAGGACGCCCTCGGGGTCGAGTACGACGCCCTGGACGACTTCCTGGAGGGCCGCCCGGTCAGCGAGGACGTCTTCCGCACCGTCCTCGGCCACTACCGCCGCACCGAGCACAAGCGCGGCCTGCCGATCACCCCCGGCCAGGCGTGACCGACCGGGACCCGGCGGCGACGCGGTCCGGGCGCGCGGCCGGGGCGGTCCTCGGGGCGGCGGTGGGCGATGCCCTCGGCGCGCCCTACGAGTTCGGCCCGGCCGGCGCCCTGACCGCCCGCTTCCCGTCCGGCGGCGTGGAACTCGTCGCCGGCGGCGGCTGGGAGCGCGGCGAGGCCACCGACGACACCCAGATGGCCGTCCTGGTCGCCGAATCCCTGCTGGAAAAGGGGGAGTTGGACCGCCCGGACATCTTCGACCGGTTCCGCCGCTGGGCCGCCGCCGACCCCAAGGACATCGGGATCCAGACCGAGTCCGTCCTCACCAGCGGCCACCCCTGGGACCTCGCGGCCGGCATCCACTTCAACTCCACCCTGCGCGCCGCCGGCAACGGTTCGCTGATGCGCGCCGCCACCTCCGCCGTCGCCTTCGCCCACGCCGGGCGCGAGGCCACCATGGACGCCGCGCGCCGGATCGCCGCGCTCACCCACGGTGACCGGGCCGCCTGGGAGGGCACCGCGATCTTCCACGAACTGGTCCGCCTGGCCCTCGCCGGCGCCGACCCGCTCGCCGAACTCCCCGACGTCCTGGCCGCCGTCGACTCCGACCACCGTGAGCGCTACGCCACCGTCCTCGCCCCGGACTGGCACCCCGACCGCGCCACCGAGCCCAACGGCGCCGTCTGGCCCTGTCTGGGTTCGGCGGTCTGGGCCCTGCGCACCACGGACGGCTTCGAGCGGGCCCTGATCGCCGCCGTCGACCTCGGCGGGGACACCGACACCGTGGCCGCCGTGACCGGGGGCCTGGCCGGCGCCCGCTACGGCCTGGCGGCCATCCCGCCGCGCTGGACCGAGCCCCTGCACGTGCCCCTGCCGGGCTCCGGCGGCCGGGTGCTGCGGGCGCCGGACCTGCTGCGGCTGGCGGAGCGGCTGGCGCGGTAGCGGGCGGTACCCGCGGGTCCGGCTGTGCCCGTGGCCCGGGCACCCCGGGGACGGGGCCACCCGCTTGATCGTCCGGCCGTGCGGATCGCTACCGTACCCGGTGAACAGGTGAACAGGTGGACAGTTCGACGCCGAAGGGGGAGAGGACATGGACGAGGTGACGGTGCGTCCGGTGGCCGAGGTGATCGGGGGCCGGGAGGACGTGCGGGACGACCGGTGGGGGAGCGTCGGGTCGGTGATCCGGTTGGACGCCGGGCGGTTCACCGAGGAGGCGCTGTACGGGCTGGCGGAGTTCTCGCACCTGGAGGTGGTCTACCACTTCGACCGGGTGCCCGAGGACAAGATCGAGACCGGCGCCCGGCACCCGCGCGGGAACACCGACTGGCCGCTGGTGGGCATCTTCGCCCAGCGCGGCAAGAACCGCCCCAACCGGATCGGGGTCTCGCGCTGTTCGCTGGTCCGGGTGGACGGCCTGGACCTGCACGTGACCGGGCTGGACGCGGTGGCCGGCACGCCGGTGCTGGACATCAAGCCGTACCTGGCCGAGTTCGGCCCGCGCGGTGAGGTCCGGCAGCCCGCCTGGTCCGCGGAGCTGATGCGCGCCTACTACGACGACGAGGCCTGACCGGTGTCCGGTGCGAGGCTCGCGGTGGTGTCCGGGGGCGGGACGGGGATCGGCCGGGCGATCGCGGCCCGGCTGGCCGCGGACGGCTGCCGGGTGGTGATCCTGGGCCGCCGGGCGGGAGTGCTGGAGGAGGCGCGGGCGGGCATCGAGCGCACGGCCGGCCCGGGGTCGGTGGTGCCGCTGCCGGGTGACCTCACCGATCCGGCGGCGGTCGAGACGGTGGCCGCCCGGATCGCCGGACTGGGGCCGGTGGACGTGCTGGTGAACAACGCGGGGGCGGTGATCACCCCGCCCGAGGACGGCAGCCTGGCCGCGCTGGCCGCGTCCTGGCGGCGGGACCTGGACGTCAACCTGCTCACCGCGGTGCTGCTGACCACCGCGCTGCAGGACGTGCTGCGCCGCCCGGGCGGCCGGCTGGTGGTGATCAGTTCGGCGGCCGCCCAGCGCGGCGGCGCGGGCCCGCACTCGGCGGGTTCGTACGCCGCGGCGAAGGCGGCGCTGCACGGCTGGGCGTTCGGCCTGGCACGGCAGTTGGGGCCGGACGGGGTGACGGTGAACGTGCTGGCGCCGGGTTACGTGGCGGACACCGAGATCTTCGGCGCCGGGTGGAGCGAGGAGTTCCACGCCCGGAAGGTCGCCGACACCCTGGTCGGCCGGGCCGGCACCCCGGAGGACGTGGCCGAGGCGGTGGCCTACCTGGCCTCCCCGGCGGCCGGCTACCTCACCGGGCAGGTGATCGGACTGAACGGGGGTGCGGTGTTGGGCAGGTGAACCGCCCGGTCGCGTCGTTCAGACGGGCCGTGTCGCCCCGACGAGCCGTCGACGAGCCGTCGACGACTCGTTGATCAGCCGTCTACCGCCCCTGCCTACGGTGAGTCCCGGAACGAACCGTGCTTGACACCCAGGAGTCTCCGCTGTCCAGGATCATCACCACCGCCCTGCCCGCCCACGGGCACGTCAGCCCGCTGCTGGCCATCGCCGCCGACCTCGCCGCGCGCGGCCACGAGGTGGTCTTCCTCGGGGGCTCGCGCTTCGCGGAGACCGTCGAACGGGCCGGGGTGCGGTTCGCCGCGCTCCCCGCCGAGATCGACTGGGACGACCGCGACCTCGACGCCGCCTTCCCGGGACGGGCCGAGCTGGCGCCCGGTCCGGAGCGGATCGCCTTCGACGTGCGGCACGTCTTCCTCGACCCGGTGCCGCACCAGTACCGGGCGCTGCTCGCACTGTTGGCGGAGTTCCCGGCCGACGCGGTGATCACCGACGCCTTCATCCAGGGCATGCTGCCGTTGGCGCTGGCCCGTCCGCGGGCGGAGCGCCCGGCGCTGATCGGGATCGGGATCACCCCGTCGATGCTGCCGAGCGTGGACACCGCGCCGTTCGGCCTGGCGCTGCCGCCGCTGGCCGGGGAGGAGGGCCGGATCCGCAACCGCTCGCTGCAGGAGGAGGTGGACCGCCGCGCCGAGCCGCTGCAGCGGTACGCGGAGAAGGTGTTCGCGGAGGCGGGCGTCCGGCTGCCGGAAGGTCCGCGCGGGCTGGCCCAGGTGACGGTGCCGGACGCGTACCTGCAACTGACCGTCCCCGGGTTCGAGTACCCGCGCAGCGACGCGCCCGCCTCCTACCGGATGATCGGCGCGCTGCCGGGGAACGTCGGCGAGGAGCAGCCGCTGCCCGCGTGGTGGGACGAGGTCACCGGCGAGCGGCCGGTCGTGGTGGTGACCCAGGGCACGCTGGCCAACGACGACCTGGACCAGCTGGTCGCGCCGACGGTCCGCGCGCTGGCCGACCGGGACGTGCTGGTGGTGGCCGCCACCGCCCGGCCGGACGGGCCGGAGGCGCTGACCGGGCTGCTGGGCGGCCGGCTGCCGGAGAACGTCCGGGCCACCGGGTACGTGCCGTTCGACCGGCTGCTGCCGCACACCGACGTGCTGGTGAGCAACGGCGGGTACGGCGGGGTGCAGACCGCGCTGCGCTACGGGGTGCCGCTGGTGGTGGCCGGGGCGAGCGAGGACAAGCCGGAGGTGGCCGCCCGGGTGCAGTGGGCGGGCGTGGGGCTGGACCTGCGCACCGGTCGGCCGGAGCCGGAGACGGTCGGCCGGGCGGTCGACCAGGTGCTCGCCGAGGGCCGGTTCCGCGAGCGGGCCCGCACCCTGGGCGCGGAGTTCGCCGCGTACCGGCCGTTCGACACCATCGCGGAGCTGGTCGAGTCGCTCTGACACCGCACCGGGCCCGTCCCCGAACTCCCGCCCACGGCTGGGTGGTTCGGGGGTGGGCCCGAAGCGTTGGAACGATCCGTCAGTCGTCGTCGGCGTCCGCCCCGGCGGTGGGCGCGGCGCCGCCCTTGGCGATGCCGAGCTTGGCCTCGGCCGTCGTCCAGTCGGTGGCGATCGCCTGCTGGGCGGCGGCCAGGGTGACCTGCCCCTTGCAGATCGCGGTGTGCAGGTGGGTCTCCACCGTGTCCTTGGGGTTGTTGGGCCCCTTGCCCGGGGTGTGGCCGGGGGAGGGCGGTTCGACCCAGAGGTTGCGCGCGTCGTTGGGGTCGCCGCCGAGCTGCAGGCTGATCAGGTGGTCGTACTCGGCGTCGCCCATCGGGCCGGTGTAGCCGTAGGACTTGGCGTTGTCGGCCTTCTCCTTGCCGGTGATGTTCACCGGCGGGCGGATCGTCGAGGTGTAGCCGCCCGGCTTGCAGATGGTGTCGTTGATGTTGCCCTGGTTCACCGCCGGGCTGATCGCGCCCGGGGTGCAGTTCGGGTCGGGCAGCGGCTGCTTGTCCGCGGTGTAGCGGTAGTGGCAGCTGCCCGCCGCGGGCTGCGGCTGGGCGTCGTAGGCGCTCTTCGGGCCGGGCCCGGTGACGATCTCGGCCGGGGCGGGCTGGGCGGCGTCGCCCGCGACGGCCGGGGCGGAGCCGTGGGCGCTCTCCTTGGCCGGGGAACCGCTCCCGGCGGTGTGGCCGCCACTGGACGAGCAGCCTGCGGCTGCGGCGAGCAGGACGGCCGCGGCTATGGCCAGGGCACCACGGGCGGGAGCCGGCACGGGATTCCTCCAGGTCGTTCGGGTCGCACGGGGGCGTACGGGTCGTTCGGGTGGTTCCGGTGGATCCGCTGGGTCCGTTGGATCACATGGATCGGGCGGTCCGGCCGACGGGGTGTCGGAGGGCCGCGCCAGCGGACCCTACCGCGTGGAGGGGGCCGAAAGGGTGACGCCACGTCCGGGCGCGGGAGGACTGTCGCGGGCGCGCGGAATCGTTTTCGCACTCATGACGCCCCCGTGACGCCCCGACAGGTTCCCGCGGCGGCCGACGGAGCCGCCCCGGACGTGAAGGAACCGTGTTCGGGTCGGGTTGGGACCGCGTTCGAACAATCCGCCTCCGGGGTCCTCGACCATGTCGTAGCGTGACGTCGTCGCGGCGGGGCCGCGGCGAAGGCGCGGCACGAACCCAGGGGAGGGGACCCATGAACGGCCCGACGCGCAAGGCACGTTGGCTGGGAGCACTGGCGGCGGCGGGAGCGCTGCTGCTGACCGGGACGGGAGCCGCGGCCGCCGCGCCGGCCGCACCGGAGCCGACCGTCCGGCAGAGTGCGGCCCCCGGGACGGTCGCGCTCGGCGGCCACCTGGAATCCCTGGCCGTCACCCCGGACGGCACCCGCGGCTACGCCGTGGTCAGCTACGCCGGACCGCGCGGCGGGATGGTCCGGGTGGTCCGCAGCGTCGACCTGCGCACCGGCGCCACCGCCGACCTGCAGACCCTCACCGGCTTCGACATCGTCAGCCGACCCGCCGTCAGCCCCGACGGCAGCCGGGTCTACCTGACCGTCGGCGGGAGCCTGGTGACCATCGACACCGCCACCGGCCGCGAGCTCGCCCGGGTCGACGCACCGGACCAGCCGCGCCCCGAGGGCTTCACCACCGGCGTGCTGCACGGCGTCACCGTCAGCCCGGACGGGGCCCGGGTGTACATCGACCAGTACGGCCCCTGGAGCACCCGCCGGGGCAGCCGGGCCGGCCGGGTCCTCGGCTACGACACCGCGCGCGGCGCCTTCACCGGTGCGACCGAGCTGAGCGGCTACGCCGTGGACCGGGTGGTGCTCGGTGCCGACGGCACCGACGCCTGGGTCGGCACCCAGAACGGCCTCTACCACCTGGACGTCCGGGGCGACGCCCCGGCGGTCCTCGGCACGGTGGCCGACTTCGGCGCCGGCGACGAGATCGCGCCCACCCCGGACGGCCGGACGGTGTACGCGCGCGGCTTCCAGGACGGCACCGGCACGGTCGACGCCGTCGACCCCGCGGCGCACACCTACCGCCCGGCCTTCACCGCCGCCCCGACCTGGGACGACGCCCACCTGCTCGGGGTGAGCCCGGACTCCCGCCGGGTCTACGTGCTGACCGGCGGGAAGGGCCCGCAGGCCGCGTTCCGCGCGTACGACACCGCGACGAACGAGGCCGTCCCGGGCGAGACCGTCACCGACTTCGGCCTGCCGTCCGTCACCGACGCCTTCCTCGGGCCGGACGGGCACACCCTTTACCTGACCTCGGGCACGGGCGTGGACTCGGTGCTGAAGACCGTCCGGTACTGAACCCCGGGGGTGCCCGTGGCGGGGGGGGGGGGGGGGGCCCGGGGCCCCCCCCCCCCCCCCCCCCCCCCCCCCCCCCCCCCCCCCGCCCCCCCCCGGGGCGCCCCCCGCGGCCCCCGCGGCCCCGAAGGCCCCCCCCCCCCCCCCGCCAAAC
>NZ_JBIVHS010000027.1:83518-142337 GCF_044749365.1 Kitasatospora sp. NPDC089509
GCAACCCCTTTCACCCCCCCGGGGGCCGGGGGTTGTACGGGGGGCTTAACCCGGGCGGGGACCCCCCCCGGGGGGGGCGGGGGGGGGGGGGGGGGCCCCCCCCGGGCCACCCCCACCCGCACCACCTACTGCGCCGCGATCCAGTCGGTGACCACCTCGTCCAGCACCGCGAGCGGCAGGCTGCCGTGCCCGATCAGCTGGTGGTGGAACTCCCGGACGTCGAAGCGCCCGCCGAGCTCGGCCTGCGCCCGCTCCCGGTGCCGGACCAGTTCGCGGCGGCCGATCAGGTAGGCGGTGGCCTGGCCCGGCCAGGCGAGGTAGCGGTCGATCTCGTTGCGGACGTTGGCCTCCTGGGTCGCGGTGTTGTCCCGCATGTAGGCCATCGCCCGCTCCCGCGACCAGCCGTAGTGGTGCATGCCGGTGTCCACCACCAGGCGCACCGCCCGCAGCGCGTCCATCGAGAGCATGCCGAAGCGGGCGAGGTCCGAGCTGTACAGGCCCATCTCGTCCGCCAGCCGCTCGGTGTACAGGCCCCAGCCCTCGACGTGGGCGGTCAGCGCGGCGGTCGCCCGCTGCCGGAACAGCGGCAGGTGGTGCAGGGTCTGGGCGACCGCGATCTGGAAGTGGTGGCCGGGGATGCTCTCGTGGAAGGCGATCGCCTCGTACTCGTAGGTGAAGCGGGTCTCCGGGTGCAGGGTGTTGATCCAGTGGGTGCCGGGCAGGCCGCCCGGGCCCGGCGGCTGGTAGTAGGCCAGCGGCGCGGTCTCCGCCTCGATCGGATCGATCTCCCGGGTCACGCAGTCGGCGATCGGGTACCCGCGGAACCAGTCGGCCGAGGCCCGGCGGGCCCGCTCCAGGGCGTCGTCGACGAGCGTGATGATCTCGGCCGCGCTGCCGAAGCGCAGCGAGCGGTCCTCGCGCAGGGTGCTCAGCACGGTGTCCGGGTGGGCGATGCCGAGCACCTTGCCGCCGAGCTCGGAGAACTCCTCGCGCAGGGCGGCCACGGCCTCCAGCCCGATCCGGTGGACCTCCTCCGGGGACAGCCCGGGCCGGGTGAAGCGGCCCACCGCGTCGGCGTAGCCCTCGGTGCCGCCCGGCACGTGGCAGACCCCGGCGGCGCTGTCCGGCCGGGCCCGCTCCGCCAGCCGCTGGGCCAGTCCGGCCCGGTAGCGGGCCACCGCGGGGCGGACGCCGTCGCGCACGATGCTCCGGGCCCGCTCGAACTCGGGGCGGCCGCGCAGCGGCTTGAGGACCAGGTCCTCGGCCGGATTCCCGGCCAGGTAGGTGTCCAGCTGGGTGACGGCGGCGTCGACCCCGCTGCGCAGCGGGTGGCGGCCCTCGGCGGCGGCGTCCAGGCCGCGCTGCAGGACGCCGTCGAAGTAGCCGGGCAGTCCGGCCAGCCGTTCCAGGTAGGCGTCGACGCCCTCGTGGTCGACGGTGGTCATCGCGAGGGCGCTGAAGGCCGCGTTCTGCGGGGCGACGATGGTGGCCGAGATGCTGAACTCGGACAGTCCGTGGGTGATCTCGCCGTCGGTGTTGGCGATCAGCTGCTGGAGCACCCGGTGGGTGATCCGCTCCTCGCCGGTCAGCGCCTCCGCCGGGACGGCGGCCAGCCGGGTGCCGAGGCCCCGGATCTCCGCACGGTGGCGCAGGGCGGCCGCGCGGGACGGGTCGGGCACCTCGTGGGCGTAGCCCTCGACGCCGCCGAGGGTCGCGTCGAACGGATTGTGGGCGTTCTTCGCGGCGAAGAACTCATCGGCGAGGGCGGCGAGTTCGGCCTGGTGGGGGGTGCTCGGTCGGTCGCTCGGCTGGGCGCTCATCCGGCGATTATTCGGAGTCGGCGGCGGCGCGGTCAATACATGGCGGGCGGAAAGGAGTTCCGTCCGCTCGCCGGGAACACGCCGCCGCCGGAACGGAATTCAGGATTCCGTTCCGGCGGCGGGGGGCTCACTTGCCCTGGGACTCCTTGGCGGCCTGCTCGGCGGCCTCCTTCTCGTGCTTCGCCTTGATCCGGGCGGTCTCCTTGCGGACGTCCACCTGGTTGGCGCGCTCGTGCTGGAGCCAGAGCGGGTTCTCGGCCTTGATGGCCTCGATCTCGGCGGTGGTGAGCGCCTCGGTCACGCCGCCGCGGGCCAGGCCCGCGATCGAGGTGCCGAGCTTGGCGGCGACCACCGGGCGCGGGTGCGGGCCGTTCTGGCGCAGCTCCTGGAGCCACTGCGGCGGCTCGGCCTGCAGCGCGGTGAGCTCCTCGCGGGAGACCACGCCCTCCTGGAAGCTGGTCGGCGTCGCGGCGAGGTAGATCCCCAGCTTCTTGGCCGCCGTGGCCGGCTTCATGGTCTGGCTGGTCTTCTGCTTGAGCGATGTCATGTGACAAGGGTAAGGGAGTGCGCGGGCGCCTCCGGTCACGGTCGGTAGCCTTGCCCTGTGACAGACATGCAGGTGAACCCCTCCTTCCGGCTCGCGTACGTCCCGGGCGTGACCCCCGGCAAATGGGCCCGGGTCTGGGGCGAGCGGCTCCCGGACGTCCCGCTCGACCTGGTCGCGGTGCCCTCGACCGAGGGCGAGCGGACCCTCCGGGAGGGCGGGGCCGACGCCGGGCTGGTCCGGCTCCCGGTCGACAAGGACGTGCTCAGCGCCATCCCGCTGTACACCGAGACCACCGTGGTGGTCTTCCCCAAGGACCACTGGCTCGCCGCCGCCGAGGAGGTCGCCCTCGACGACCTCGCCGAGGAGGTGGTCTTCCACCCGCTGGACGACACCCTCGGCCTCACCGCCGAGACCCTGCCCGGCCGCCCGGCGATCGCCCGCCCGGACACCACGGAGGACGCGGTCGAGCTGGTGGCGGCCAACGTCGGCGTGCTGCTGGTGCCCCAGTCGCTGGCCCGGCTGCACCACCGGCGGGACCTCACCTACCGGCCGGTGGCGGAGGCGCCGCAGTCCCAGGTGGCGCTGGCCTGGCCGCAGGAGCGGACCACGGACCTGGTGGAGGAGATCATCGGGATCGTCCGGGGGCGCACCGTGAACAGCTCGCGCGGACGCGGCGCCGCCCAGCCGGCCCAGGCCCAGCCGAAGGGCGAGCCCAAGAAGGCCGCGGCCCAGCGCAAGCCCCAGCAGCAGGCGGGCGGGCAGCGGGCCGGCGGGTCGAAGGCCGGCGGACAGCGGAGCGGCGGCCAGAAGCCGGGCGCCCAGCGGTCCGGCGCACCCAAGGGCCGGGGCGGCCCGGCCGCGGCCAGGAAGGGCAAGCCGAAGCGGCGCGGCTAGCTGCGCCCGGAGAGTAGCGTCGGCCCCGTTCCGGACAGTCGTGGTGGGAGGAGCGGGGCCGTGTGGAATGACCTGATGGTCGTCCAGATTCCGATCGTGGAGAAGATCCTCCGGACGATCGCCGTCTACGTGCTGATCCTGGTGCTGTTCCGGCTCGCCGGGAAGCGCGGGCTGGCGGGGCTGAACACCTTCGACATGGTGGTGGTGTTCCTGCTCTCCAACGTGGTGCAGAACGCGATCATCGGCAACGACAACAGCCTGCTCGGCGGGACGATCGGCGCGGCCACCCTGATCGCGGTGAACGCGGGCATCACCCGCTGGCTGGCCCGTGACCCGCGGGCCGCCCGGATCCTGGAGGGCTCACCCACCACGGTGGTGCGCGACGGCAAGCTGGTGCCCGGTGCGCTGCGCGACCTGGCGCTGCGCCCGTCCGAGCTGGAGCACGCGATCCGGGTGCAGAACGGCGACAACGTCGGCGATGTCGCGCGGGCCCGGCTGGAGCCGGACGGGCAGCTGCTGGTCACCCTCCGGGCGGCCGAGCAGAGTGCCACCAAGGGGGACGTCGAGGAGCTGCGGGAGCGGCTGGCGTCGATCGAGCGGCTGCTGACCGACCTCGCCGCCGACCGCCGCCCGCCCCGCTGACGGGTCCGTCCGGGGCCGTCGGGCCGGCGGCCCCACGGCGCCGGCCCGGGCCCGGCGGAAGCGGTCACCCCCCGCTGCGCGCCGTGGCGAGGGCGGTGGCGCGCCGTCGGCCGCGGGCGGTGGCGGCGGCCAGGGCGAAGCCGAGCGCGGCGGCCAGCAGGTGGCCGACGGTGGTGAACTCCGGCAGCGGGCCGGGCCACTCGTGGTCGCCGGCCAGTGGCCAGGCGAACACGAAGGCGCCCCAGGGCAGCCGGGCCCAGCGGGGCAGCGCCAGGGTGGCGAAGGCCAGGGCGGCCTGGGCGCCGTAGCTGATGCCGTAGTCGGAGGCCGCCCGCACGTCCTCCGGGTACCAGCCCTGGTGCAGGGCGAAGAGGATCACCAGGGCGGTGACCAGGGTGGCGCCGACGTGCCCGGCCAGGAAGACCGCGGCGGCGCGCGGGGTGCCGAAGCGCCGTTCGGCCCAGGACAGCGCGACCACGATGCCCAGGCCGAGGGTGATCAGGGTGCCGCCGAAGCCGGTGGAGGCGATGTCGGTGAGCGTGCCGTCGTACAGCAGGGCGCTGCCGACCAGGGCGCGGACCGGGTGGTCGTGCAGGTTGTCCAGGTTGGTGCTGAGGTAGCCGCGCAGGTCGTCGGCCCGGGCTTCGGACAGTCCGTACTCGACCCAGGCGTGTCCGAGCAGCAGCAGCCCGACGTAGCAGAGCGTCAGCGGCGAGCGCCGCGGGTACGTGCGGACGGCGTGCAGCAGCCCGGTGAGGAGCCCCAACGGGCTTCGAGCGTTCATGTTCTGATGGTGTCCCGGTCGAGCGGCTGGTCGGGCCGGCCCGGATGCGGTCGGCCACCCTGGGGACAGTACCGAATGCCGATGAACTCCGGCTCGGCGCGTCCCTCGGGCGGGCCCACTCGACGGCGCCCCGGGCCGGCCCGCCGTTCAGCGGATCCGTCGGCCGAGCCTCGCGGTGAAGGGGCGGGGGGACAGCGAGGCGCTGCGGTGCGGGCGGATCGGCCGGTCGCGGGTGGGGGTGACGGTCCAGCGGGCGGCGATGGTGGCCAGCGCCAGGGCGGCCTCGGTGGTGCCGAAGGCGTCGCCGATGCAGCGGCGGGCGCCGAGGCCGAAGGGGGTGTAGTTGCCGGGGGCGGGGCGGGCGGTGGTGAGCCAGCGGTCGGGGTCGAAGCGGTCGGGGCAGGGGAAGAGGTCGGCGCGGTGGTGCAGCAGGTAGGGGCTGTACAGCAGGGTGGCGCCGGCCGGGAGCGGGTGGCCGCCGAGTTCGGTGGCGGTCGCGACGGTGCGGCTGAGGATCCAGGCGGGCGGGTAGAGCCGCAGGGTCTCGCTGACGATCCGGGCGGTGAGCGGCAGGGCGGGGAGGTCCTGGTGGCGGGCGGGGCGGCCGTCCAGGACGGTGTCGAGCTCGGCGTGCAGGCGGTCGCGGACGGCCGGGTTGGCGGCGAGCAGCGTCCAGGCCCAGGAGAGGGTGGCGGCGGTGGTCTCCATCCCGGCCAGCAGGAAGGTGACCACCTGGTCGTGGATCTCCTCGTCGGTCAGGCCCTGCCCGTCCTCGTCGCGGGCGCCGAGCAGCACGGAGAGCAGGTCGTGGTGGTCGGTGCCGGCGGCCCGGTAGTCGGCGGTCAGCCGGCGGGTGATCTCCCGGAGGTCCTGCCGGGCGCGGGCGAAGCGGCGGTTGCCGGGGGTGGGGATCCGGTCGGCGCCGGGCAGCGGCAGCATCATCCGCCGGGCGACGCCGTGGGCGACCTCGTCCATGCAGGCGTGGACGGGCAGCGAGCCGGCCCGTTCGTGGGCGGCGAACAGGCAGCGGGCGGTGACGGCGGTGGAGAGGCGGTACATCGCGGCGGGCACGTCGACGGTGTCGCCGTCGCGCCAGCCGGCGGTGGTGCCGGCGATCTCCTCGGCCATCAGGGCGGCGTAGCCGGGCAGCCGGTCGCGGTGGAACGCGGGCTGGAGCATCCGGCGCTGGCGGCGGTGGGCGGCGGCGGGGCAGGTGGCGAGGCCGTTGCCGAAGGCCTCGCGGGCCTTCTCGACCACGATCCCGCCCTTGTCGTAGGTGCGGTCCTCGGTGAGCAGTCGGCGCACCAGGTCGGGGTGGCAGGCGACGTACGCGTCGACCGGGCCGAGCCGCAGCCGGACCAGGTCGCCGTGGGCGGCGAGGCCGGCCACGAAGGCGAGCGGGTTGCGGATCAGGGCGGGGGCGTGGCCGAGCAGGGGGAGCGCGCGCGGGGCCGTGACCGAGGTGTAGCGGACGGTCGGGCGGGACTGGGTGGGCACGGGCGTCACCTCGGGAGAGCCGGTTCGTCGGGCTTTCGGGATCTTTCCCGGTGCCCGGCGGTGAAACGGTCCACGAACGGTCCGCGCCCGGCGGGTGGGGTGAACGCGGGGGCGCAGGCCGAACGCCCGTGCGCCGTAGCGGGCTTGACGGCCCGCCGGGGGTCGCGGGGTGCAGGGGTATCCGGGGGCGGTGCCGCGCGCCTACACTGCGAGCTCCGTACGATTACCGGCTGGTACTACTGGCCGGTACCGCCCGTTGGTACTACCGATTGGGAGTGGGGATGGCCGACGAGCGCGCCCACGCGTTCACCGACGACGCCCTCGGCACGCACGACGCGGTGGCGCTGGCCGCCCTGGTCCGGGCCGGCGAGGTGAACCCCCGGGAGCTGGTCGCGGCCGCCGTCGCCCGCGCCGGGCGGATCGACGCCGCACTGCTGCCCGTCGCCCACCCCGGCTACGACCGGCCCCGGATCAGCCGCGAAGGCATCGGCGGCCCGCTCTGGGGCGTGCCGACCTTCCTCAAGGACAACGTCGACCTGCGCGGCCTGCCCACCGCCAACGGCAGCGAGGCCTACCGGGCCCGCCCGGCCCGCCGCAACGCGCCGTTCACCGATCAGTTCCTGTCCACCGGCCTGGCCGTGCTCGGCAAGTCCCGGCTGCCCGAGTTCGGCCTCAACGCCTCCACCGAGTTCGCCACCGCCCAGCCGGTGCGCAACCCCTGGAAGACCTCCCACTCGCCCGGCGCCTCCTCGGGCGGCTCGGCGGCCCTGGTCGCCGCCGGGGTGGTGCCGATCGCCCACGCCAACGACGGCGGCGGCTCGATCCGGATCCCGGCGGCCTGCTGCGGCCTGGTCGGCCTCAAGCCCACCCGGGGCCGGCTGGTCACCAACGCCCAGGGCGGCAAGCTGCCGATCGACCTGGTCACCGACGGGGTGGTGACCCGCTCGGTGCGCGACACCGCCGCCTTCTACGCCGCCGCCGAGCGCCACCACCGCAACCCGGCCCTGCCCCCGATCGGCCTGGTCGAGGGCCCCGGCGGGCGTCGGCTGCGGATCGGGCTGGTGGTGGACTCGCCGACCGCCAAGACCGACGAGGCGACCCGCCGGGCCGTCGAGGAGACCGCCGCCCGGCTGGAGGCGATGGGCCACCGGGTGGTGCCGACCACCCTGCCGTTCGGCGAGGAGTTCTCCCGCGACTTCCTCTCCTACTGGGGCTACATCGCCTGGGTGATCGCGCTCACCGGCAAGGTCCTGCTCGACCCGAGCTTCCGGGCGGCGAAGCTGGACGGCCTGACCACCGGGCTGCGCCGCAGCTTCCGGGCCGAGTTCCCGCGCACCCCGGGCGTGCTGCGCCGGCTGCGCCGGGCCGAGGCGGTGTACGCGGGCATCTTCCGCGAGCACGACGCGATCCTCTCCCCGGTGCTCGCCCACACCGCCCCGCCGATCGGGCACCTCAGCCCGAACGTCGCCTTCGACGAGCTGATCGACCGGCTGCTGCGCTACGTCGCCTTCACCCCGGTCAACAACGTCACCGGCGGCCCGGGCATCGCGCTGCCCGCCGGGGCGGCGCCGAGCGGGCTGCCGATCGGGGTGCACCTGTCGGCCGCCCACGGGCAGGAACGGCTGCTGCTGGAGCTGGCCTTCGAGCTGGAGGCCGACCGGCCCTGGCGGCGCATCCAGGACTGAGCGCGGCCGACACCCGCCGCGCCCGGTCGGCACCCGCCACGCCCCGTGTGCCCGGCCGGTCAGTGGTAGGCCACCGACCGCGCCGCCCGCACCTCGTGGTGCAGCCGGGCGAGCGCGCAGTCCGGCGCCAGGGTGTCCGGGCCGCCGCCCGGGGTCGAAGGCG
Organism: Kitasatospora sp. NPDC089509; assembly: GCF_044749365.1. Lineage (NCBI taxonomy): Bacteria > Bacillati > Actinomycetota > Actinomycetes > Kitasatosporales > Streptomycetaceae > Kitasatospora > Kitasatospora sp. NPDC089509. The sequence continues at coordinate 91,551 of NZ_JBIVHS010000027.1, forward strand.
TGCCGGTGCGCAGCGCCTCGGCCAGGTCGGTCAGCTCCCGGGTGACCAGGGCGACCTCGGCCGGGCTCGGCACCGGTGCGCCGTGCTCGACCCGCACCCGGGTCGCGGTGGTGGTGTCCACGATCCGCTCCACCGCGATCACCAGCGGCCACCAGGCCTCCGCCCGGGCGCCCACCGGCGGCGGCTCGGTGAGCGCCCGCTGGAACTCGCTGCGCACGGTGGAGAGGTCCCGGTAGAGCCGCCGCCGGTAGCGGGCCCGGGCGGGCTCGTCCCGTCCCGGCGCGGTGGTGAAGGCCAGCGTCACGTACGAGGCGGTGGCCTGGACGGCGTCGGCGAGCCGGTCGCCGATCCGGGTGTGCCAGGACTCCGGCCAGAGCAGGTAGCCGGCCAGCAGCGCGATGCCGCAGCCGATCAGCGAGTCGTACAGCCGGGGTGCGACCAGGTGGAAGCCCTGGTGGTTGAGCAGGTCGGAGAGCATCAGGATGACCGGGGTGATCGCGGCGGTCTGGAAGGCGTACCCCTTGGCGGACAGCACCGGGATCAGCGTGGCGAGCGCCGCCATCACCGGTACGTCCCACCAGCCGTGCGGCACCTCGGCCAGCACCGGGATCGCGATCAGCAGCCCGGCGGCCGTCCCGAACGCGCGCAGCACCGCGCGGGAGAACACCGAGCCGAAGTCCGGCTTCAGCACGAAGGTGACGGTCAGCGACACCCAGTACGAGCGCGGGACGGCGATCACCGACACCAGCACCTGGGCCAGCCCGATGCACAGCGCCAGGCGCAGCCCGTACCGCCAGGAGGCGCCGGACAGCAGCAGCGCCCGGGTCGCCCGGCGGGCCCGGACCCGGAGGCCGGCGGGCCGGCCGAGCCGGTCGGCGGCGCCGTACGGGTCCGGTACGGCCTCCCGGACGACGAGGTCGGCGTGCTCGATCGCCTCGGCCAGCGCGCGGGTGGACGGGCCGCGCGGCTCGGGCAGTTCGGGCAGTTCGGGCGGCGCCGGGGCGGGGGCCGGGCCGGGGCGGCCGCGTTCGACGGCCCGGGCGAGCTCGCGCACGGCGGCCGGGTAGGCGGCGGGCAGCGGGCCGAACTCCGGTGGGCGCAGGTGGACCGCGGCGGTGCCCTCGACCACCGGGATCAGCGCGTTGAGCTGGGCGAGCAGCCGGACCAGGGTGGCGGAGCGGCCGTGCCGGCGGGCCCGGCGGGCCAGCAGCAGGTCGTAGGACTGGTTGAGCGACTGGGTGAGCGCCCGGCGCCGGTCCTCGTAGTCGGGCGTGCCGGTGGCCTCCAGCAGTCCGGCGACCGCCCGGTAGCTGTCGGCGACCACGGCGCGTTCGGGCGTGCCGCGGCGCAGCGGCCAGGCGAGCAGGGTGAGGGCGAGCACCAGCAGGCCGCCGAGCAGCAGCAGGCCGGGCGGCAGCCACCACGGGGAGGGCATCGGCAGGCCGGCCCCGACCACGGCGTCGAGCAGCAGGAGCAGGCCGGAGACGGAGGCGACCGCGCCGATCGAGGAGATCATGCCGGAGACCAGCGCGACCACGGTCAGCACCGCGACCGCCGTCCAGCCGGAGCCGTGCACCAGCGTGCCGAGCAGCAGCCCGAGGGCGCCGAACAGCTGGGGCACGGCGATGTTGTACACCCGCATCCGGTAGGCGTCGGCGGTGTCGCCGATCACCCCGGACAGCGCGCCCATCGACACCAGTGCGCCGTACCCGGGCCGGCCGGTGGCGGTGCCGACGGCGAGCGGGGCGGCGAGGGCGACCGCGGCGCGGGCCGCCGCGGCCCAGGGGACGGGGGCGGCGCGGGGCCGCAGGCCCTCGGTCAGCCAGCCGGGTGGGGCCAGCCGGGTGCGGGCCGGTCGGACGCGTCGGGTGGGTGCCACAGACCCAACGTACGGCCGGGCGGTCCGGTTCACCCTCCGTCGTTATGTCAATTGTCGAAACATTCCCGGGGCCTTATGTCAGTCTCCGAAACATAAAGCGAACCCTGAGAGGGCGCCGTGAACTGCGCGGATTCCCAATCGGTAACCCGCGGGAAAGGGTTGACACCATTAGTTGGTCTAGTCCAACGTATGGGGAAGCGCGGTTCGGCAGGGCCTGATGCGGGGTGAGTGACCTTGCCGGACGGGTGAGTTGGCCCCCTGACGTGGCGCTGGACGCTGCTCGGGGGCCCGGGTGAGAAGGAGCGCATGCGGACCGGTGTCCGGTCCGCGCACCCATTTCCGCTGTCGGCCGACGACCGGCCACCGGCTCGCCGTGCCCGCACCGGGCGCCCGAGGAACCGCTGCATCGACCACGAACCACGGAGTGACCGCCCATGCCGAGCCCTGCCGAACCCGCCGAGGAATATCTGTACCGGGCCGCCTCGTCACGCCCCTACTTCAGCGCCGACACCGAGAGTTACCTCGCCCGCACCGCGCTGCGCGAACTGCGCAAGAAGCACCCGCTGCGGGTGCTCTCCGAAGCGGACTTCGCCCACTGGCAGACCTTCGGCTACGTCGTGGTGCGGCAGGCCGTCCCGGCCGCGGCCGCGCAGCGACTGCTCGACTTCGCCTGGGAGTTCCAGGGCCTGTCGCCCGACCGCCCGGAGGAGTGGTACCGCGAGCGCGACCACCGCGACGAACTCGACCAGCACCTGCACATCTACGGCTTCGTCGAGGCCTACCACCACCAGCTCATCTGGGACAGCCGCCAGGCACAGCGGGTCTACGACGCCTTCGTGGACGTCTGGGACTGCGAGGAGCTCTGGGTCACCCTCGACCGGCTCAACCTCAACCCGCCGAACGTGCGCAACCGCGACCGCGCCCTGATCGAGCCCACCGACAAGGGCTTCGACATCGAACTGCACTGGGACGTCGACACCACCCAGGGCATGCTCCCGCAGCGCGTCCAGGGCATCATCGCGCTCAACGACACCGCCCCCGACCACGGCGGCTTCCAGTGCGACCCGGAGCTGTTCCGCCGCTACAACGAGTGGCAGGCCGCCCAGCCCGCCGACCGCGACCCGATCCGCCCGGCCGTCGACCGCGCGGAGTACCCGGTGGTGCGGCCCGAGTTGAAGGCCGGCGACCTGCTGATCTGGAACGGCCTGCTGGCCCACGGGGTCGCCCCCAACACCTCCGCGGGCGGCGTGCGCTCGGTCCAGTACCTGTCCATGATGCCCGCCCTGGAGGAGGCCGAGCCGCTGCGCCGCTCCCGGGTCGAGTCCTGGCGCACCCTCAGCACGCCGGACTGGAACCGCACCCTGGTCGGGGACGCCGACCGGCCCGAGGCGCTGCGCTACGGACCGGCCGAACTGACCGAACTGGGGGAGAAGTTGCTCGGCCTGAAGTCCTGGACCGGCCGCGACTTCGAGCAGCCCGCGGAGGAGCGGTCATGCGCGCCGTCTGCCTGACCCTGCCCACCAACCGCGAGTGCGCGGACACCATCCCGGCGATCGGCGCCGAAGCCGCCCACGCCGCGCGGGAGTTCGGCGTCCGGGTGCACCTGCTGGTGCTGGACTCCGCCGACCCGGCCACCCGCGCCCGGCACGCCGCCGCCCTCGCCGCGCTGCCGGCCGCCGAGGGCGTGGTCGTCCACCACCTCGACGAGGAGGCCCAACGCGCCTTCCTGCGCGGGGCGATCGAGCGCTCCGGCCTCCCCGGGCCGGACCGGCTGCTCGACCTGATGCTGCCCGACGCCGTCTCCTACGGCGCCTGCACCAACCGGGCCTTCCTGCTGGCCGCCGCGCTCGGCTGCACCTCGGTGCACCGCCGCGACTCCGACAGCCGCTACCAGTGGCTCGACGGCGCACCGGTGTTCCCGATCGACCACGAGCTCGCCACCATCGGACTCAAGGCCGCCGACGCGGCCGCCGCCGTCACCGAGCACACCCTCGACCCGGCGCACGCCGACAAGCCGGTCGCCCTGGTCGGCGCCTCCTTCATCGGCGAACTCTCCGTCGACATCGGCGAGATCCAGGCCCTCGACCCCGCCGTCTACCACGACGTGGTCGCGCTCTGGGCGCCCACCGGGGCCACCGAACAGGAACGACGGGACCTGGTCGCCGACTCCTTCACCGGCGGCGGCACCGAACCCTTCACCGCCGACCGCGTCGTGCTCGACCGGCCGGACATCTGGCGGATCGACATGTGCAACATCGCCCTCGACCACGAGGTGTACGAGCGCGTCCCGCTGCCGCCCGCCACCGACACCATCGGCAGCGACTACTTCCTGCACCACCTGGTGCACGACGCCACCCTGCCCGGCGTCACCCACAACCGGCACATCGTCAACTACTACACCCCGGACCGGCGCAGCGACGCCGGCTTCACCGCCTACCAGGAGCGCTACGCCAAGTTCCTGCTCTCCATGCTCTACCTCCACCCCGTCTACGCCGACCTGGAGCGGGCCGGCGAGGCCCTGCTCGACGAGCAGCACCACGTCCGCCCCGGGGCGATCGCCGACTCCGCCCGCCGCAGCGCCGCGACGGACCGCGCGGAGAACCACCGGCGGCTCGCCGAACTCGACCGCTGCTACCGGCGACTGGGCGGCAGGTACGCCGCGTTCGCCGACCACCTGGCGTCCCGACGGGCGCGCCTGCTCGACGAGGCGCAGGCGGACATCGAGGACTTCGCCCTGCTGATCGACGCGTGGGGCCCGCTGGTGCGGGCGAGCAAGGCCACCCCCGCCGACCGGCTCCCGAGCTAGGGCCTGTCCGGCCCCCAGCCGCACGCACCGGGAGTTCATCCGTGACACCCCAGAGCACGACCCACCAGACCACCGAACCGCGCCACTGCGCCGAGGCGCGCGGAAGAACCAACCACCGCGCGCCGACCGCGGCCGAGACCGTGCACGCCGACCGCGCGCCCGGCCCCGACCCGCACGACCACGGCGCCCTGCGCGCCGCACTCGCCGCCGCCACCGAGGACACCATCGTCTACGACCTCGACGGCATCGGCCGCCAGTACGCCGCCCTGGGCACCGAACTGCCCGGCGTCGCCGTCCGGTTCGCGATGAAGGCCTGCCCGGTCGACGAGGTGCTCGACCACCTCGCCCGGCTCGGCTCCGGCTTCGACGCGGCCGGCCCGCAGGAGATCGCCCAGGCGCTGCGCACCGGCGTGCCGCCCGAGCTGATCCACTACGGCAACACCATCAAGTCCGACCGGCACATCGCCGAGGCCTACCGGCTGGGCGTGCGCGACTTCGCCACCGACAGCCTGGAGGACGTCGCGGCGATCGCCGAACACGCCCCCGGAGCGCGGGTGTTCTGCCGGATCGCGACCACCGGCGACGGCGCCCTGTGGGGCCTGAGCCACAAGTTCGGCTGCTCGCCCGAGGACGCCGTGCGGGTGCTCGACGCCGCCCGCACCGCCGGGCTGACCCCCTCCGGGCTGTCCGTGCACGTCGGCTCCCAGCAGATGACCGCCGAGGCCTGGGGCGCGGCGATCGAGACCCTGGCCGCCGTGCTGGAGGCGCTCAACTGGCGTGGCATCGTGCCGGACCGGATCAACCTCGGCGGCGGACTGCCCGCCCTCGGCGTGCTGGACCGGCGCGGCCGGCCGCTGGAGCCGCCGCTGGACAAGATGTTCGCGGTGATCCGCGAGGGCATGGAGCGGTTGCGCGCCGTCAACGCCGCCCCGCTGGACTTCCTCGTGGAACCCGGCCGCCACCTGGTCGCCGACCACGGCGCGATCCGCGCCCACGTCGCCCGGCTCACCTCCCGCCACCGCCTCGACGGGACCCGGGAGGACTGGCTCTACCTGAGCTGCGGCAAGTTCAACGGCCTGTACGAGATGGACCAGTTGCAGTACCGGCTGGAGTTCCCCAGCCACCCCGGCGGGCAGTTCGTCAACGCCGTGGTGGCCGGCCCGACCTGCGACAGCGACGACGCCTTCGCCCAGGACGGCGGCGCGGTGCGGGTGCCGCGCGCGATCGCCTCCGGCGACCCGGTGTGGATCCACTCCTGCGGCGCGTACGCCACCGCCTACGCCACCCAGGGGTTCAACGGCTTCGCACCGCTGCCGTACACCGTCGTCGGCGGCCCGGCCCCGGACGGAGGGGACGCATGACCGACATCCGGATCCGGCTGCTCCGCGAGGAGGACTGGCCGCAGGTGATCGCCGCCGAGGAGCGCGCCTACGCCGCCAGCGGCCTGTCCGAGGGCGGGGCGGCGCTGCGTTCCCGGCACCGCGCCTCGCCGTCGACCTGCTTCGTGCTGGAGGACGCCGACGGCTTCGCCGGCTACCTGCTCGCCCTGCCGTACCCGCTGTTCCGCTGCCCGGACCTGAGCGCCTCCGAGGAGGGCGCGGTCGGCGGCCGCGAGCAGGGCAACCTGCACGCCCACGACCTGGTGATCGCCGAGCGGGCGCGCGGGCGGGGCCTGGCGCCCCGGCTGATGCGGCACCTGGAGGAGGCCGGCCGGGCGGCCGGGCACCGGAGCCTCTCGCTGGTCGCCGTGCGCGGCTCGCAGGTGGTGTGGTCCCGACTCGGGTACCGCGCCCGGCCCGAGATCGGGCTGCCCGCGAGTTACGGCGCCGAGGCGGTCTACATGGCCAAGTCGCTGGACCGCGCCCCGAACCCCGCGGAACCGACCCCCGGGTCCGCACCCAGAGTCGAAGTGGGCTGATGCACATGTCCCCCTCCCGCGACCCGTTCCGACGGTCCCAACTGGCCATCGGCGCACTGTTCTTCGCCCTCGGGTTCCAGTACGCGACCTGGGTCTCCCGGGTGCCCGCGCTCAAGGCCCGGCTGGACCTCGGCGAGGCCCAGATCGGCCTGCTGCTGATGACCTGTGGGATCGGTGCGGCGGTGTCCTTCCCGCTGGTCGCGGTGTTGATGCGGCGGTTCGGCTCCCGCCTGCTCTCGGTGCTCTCCGCGCTCGCCCTGGGCGTGGTCCTGCTCGCGCTGTCGGTGGTGCCGAACTACCCGCTCACCCTGCTGGTGCTGTTCTGCGACGGCGTCGCGGTCGGCTGTCTGAACGTGGCGATGAACGCCCAGGGCGCGGCGCTGGAGGCCCGGTTCGAGCGCACCACGATGTCCAGGCTGCACGCCACCTTCAGCGCCGGTTCGCTGCTGGCCGCCCTGCTGGCCTCCGGCGTCAACGCCTTCACCGGCACCCTCGCCGTGCACTTCGGGCTGGCCGCGGTGCTGCTCGCGGTGCTGGTGCTGGCCGCCCGGCCGGGCCTGTTGGCGGACGGCCCGGCGGAGACCGCTCCCGAGGAGACCGCCCCGGAGCAGACCGTCCCCGGGGAGGGCGCCGTCGGGGAGGGCGCCGCAGGCGAGGGGAAGAAGCCGCGCCGCCGTTTCGCGCTGCCCGTCGCGGCCACCCTCTGGATGGGCCTGGCGATGGTCTTCGGCACCGTCACCGAGGGTGCCATGAACGACTGGTCGGCGCTCTACCTCAAGGACGTGGTGCACGCGGGCGCCGGACTCGCCCCGCTGGGCATCGCCGTGGTCTCGGTGATGATGGTGTGCGCCCGGATCTTCGCCGACGGCTGGCGCACCCGCTTCGGCGACGGCCGGATCGTCCGCACCGGCAGCCTGCTGGGCGGTCTGGGCCTGGCCCTCGCCCTGCTGGTCGGCGGTGTGGTGCCGACCCTGCTCGGTTTCGCCTGCGTCGGCCTGGGCGTCGCCGCCGTCACCCCGTGCGTCTACGTCGCGGCCGCCCGGCAGGGCTCCGACGCGCTCTCCCTGGTCGCCGCCATGGGCACCACCGGCCTGCTGGCCGGCCCCGCCGTGATCGGCTTCATCGCCGGCGGCACCAGCCTGGTCTGGGGCATGGCGGCCGTGGCCGCCTCGGCCGCGGTGGTCTCGCTCTGCGCGACCCGGATCAGCTGGCCGCAGCCGCAGGCCGCCGCGCCCCGGCTGGTGCCGGAAGCCGGCTGACCGGCCCTCAGTCCTCGCCCGGCTCGTCCGCTCCCCCCGTGGCGGCGAGCCGGGCGAGCTTGTTCCGCAGGCCGGTGAGCCGGGCGATCTCGGCGTCCAGGGCGGCCAGCCGGGCGAAGACCACCGGGGCGAAGGTCTCCGGGCCGGGGTTCGTACCGCAGCGCCGTGGCGGGTCCTCGTCCAGCAGGTCGAACCGGTGCGCCCGGCTGGCCAGATCGTCCACCGTCAGCCCGGCGGCCAGCAGTTGGCGGATCAGCCGGACCTTGGCGACCTCGCCCGGGCCGTACTCGCGCTGGCCGGAGGCGGTGCGGGCCGGCGGGGGCAGCAGGCCGCGCTGCTCGTAGAAGCGCAGGGCCCTGGGCGTGGTGCCCGCCGCGGCCGCCGCGTCGCCGATCCGCATCCCGTCTCCTCGTGCTCGGAACCCGCGGCCCGGGGCCCAACGGCACGCCCCGTGCTCAGAGTTCGACGATGGTCGCGCCGAAGGTGTCTCCGGTGTACAGCCTGGCCAACGCTTCCGGGGCCCGATCGATGCCCGCGACCGGGGTCCAGGGGAAGGAGAGTTCCCCGGAGCGCAGCCAGCCGCCGAGCCGCTCGCGCCACTCGGCGTCCAGGTCCGGGTGGTCGACGCCGGTGAAGCCGCGCAGGGTCAGGCCGAGGGTGCAGACCCGGAAGCCGTCGATCACGGCGGGCCCGCTGCCGCCGGGCCGCGCCGGGTCGAGCTGCCCGGACAGCGCCCCGACCACGGCGATCCGGGCGCCGCGCCGGGCGGCGTCCACGGCGGCGGTCAGCTGCTCACCGCCGACCAGGTCCACCACCACGTCCAGGCCCTCCGGCGCGGCCTCGGCCAGCTGCTCGGCGAGCGGGCGGGCACCGGGCACCAGGACGGCGTCGTAACCGAGTTCGTCGGTCAGCCGCTTGGCCTTGCCGGGCGAGCGGGTGGTGCCGATCACCCGGGCGGCGCCGAGCAGCCGGGCGAGCTGTCCGGTCAGGGTGCCGACCGCGCCCGCCGCACCGGTCACCAGCACCACGTCCCCGGGGCGCACCGCGGCGGTGCGGGTCAGTGCCCCGTAGCCGGCCGAGCCGACCGAGAGCAGTGCCGGCGGGTCCGGGAAGTCCGCCGGGACGGGCGTGAACCGGTCGGCCCCGGCGACCAGTCCGTCCCGCCAGCCGGACAGGTGGGTGACCAGGTCGCCGGGCCGCAGCGGTCCGTCGTCCGGAGCGGCCAGCACCTCGCCGAGGGCCGGGCCGAACAGCGCGTCGCCGGGGCCGATCCGGGGGAGCGGCAGTCCGGCGCCCTCGCCGCCGATCAGGGTGCGCAGGCCGGGGAAGACCAGGAAGGCCCGGTTGCGGACCAGCACTTCGCCGGGCCCGGGCGCGGGCAGCGGCTCCTCGGCGACGGTGAAGTGCTCGGGTCCGGGCAGTCCCGTCGGCCGGGCGGCCAGCCGGACGACGCGGGCGGTGGTGGGCAGGGCCATGGCGGCGCTCCTCGTACGGGGGATGGGAGGTGCGGCGGGCGGGACCGCCGCGGGGTGCCCGGACGGTAACCCCTGACGCATGGGTCAGGGGCAAGTGCGCTAGTGGCGGCGGTGTCTGACGGTGGGTGGGGAGCGCGATCTCCTAGAGTCACCAGCGGTACGACGGTAGGACTGCCCCACTCTGTCCCTGCCCCTGCCCCTGCCCCTCGCTGAACCGCGAACGAAGGACGACAGCATGACCGAGCAGGCCCCCGAGACCTTCGAGCCCTTCGAGCACGTCGACGAGGACTGGCGGACCGCGGTGGCGATCGTGGCCCACCCCGACGACATGGAGTACGGCGGCGCCGCGGCCGTCGCCCGCTGGACCGCCCAGGGCAAGACGGTGGTGTACGTGATGGTCACCAGCGGCGAGGCCGGCATCGACGCGGTCAGCCCCGAGCGGTGCCGTCCGCTGCGCGAGGCCGAGCAGATCGCCTCGGCCCGCGTCGTCGGGGTGGAGACCGTCGAGTTCCTCGGCCACCCGGACGGTGTGGTCGAGTACGGGCTGCCGCTGCGCCGCGACATCGCCCGGGTGGTCCGCCGGCACCGCCCGGACATCGTGATCACCGGCAACTTCCGGGACACCTACGGCGGGGTGCTGCTCAACCAGGCCGACCACATCGCGGTCGGCCGGGCCACCCTGGACGGCGTGCGCGACGCCGGGAACCGCTGGGTGTTCCGCGAGCTGCTGGACGAGGGCCACCAGCCCTGGAACGGGGTCCGGCAGATCTGGGCGGCCGCCTCGCCGCAGGCCCGGCACGCCGTGGACACCACCGACACCTTCGACCTCGGCGTCGCCTCGCTGACCGAGCACAAGGCGTACCTGGCCGGGCTCGGCGGGCCGGGCGGGGCGATGGCGGAACCCCGGGAGTTCCTGGAGGGCGCCGGCCGCGGTGCCGGCACCCGGCTGGGGACGCGCTTCGCGGTGTCGTTCGAGGTGTTCCCGCTGCGCTAGGGCCTGTCCTGGGCGGCCGGGGAGCCGGTATCGGAGCCGTCCGCGCGACGGCGGCGCCGGTAGCGCAGCACCTGCCGCAGCAGCAGGGCCGCGACCAGCACCCCGAGTCCGACCGCGAACCACAGCTGGTAGCGCAGCGCCGTCCGGTACACCGTCCCGATGTTGGCCCCGGCGACGTACCCGAAGGTGCCCCAGACGGCCGTCCACAGCACGGCGCCGACCAGGTTGAAGACGGCGAACCGGCGCCAGGGCATCTCGGTGGTCCCGGCGATGATGCCGTTGTACTGGCGCAGCCCGTCGACGAAGCGGGCGACGGCGACCACCTTGCCGCCCTGCCGGGCGAAGAAGGCGTCCGCACGTTCCATCCGGGCCGGGGTGAGCAGCACGTAGCGGCCCCAGCGGTGGACGAAGGCGCGCCCTCCGGTGTGGCCGATCAGGTAGCCGAGGCTGTTGCCGAGCGTGGCGGCGGCGACCGCGATCACCAGCACGGCGGCGAAGTCCAGGTGCCCGCTGCCCGCGTACACCGAGGCGAGGATCAGGATGGTCTGCCCCGGCACCGGGATGCCGCAGTTGTCCAGCAGCACGAGCAGCGCCACCGCCAGGTACCCGTAGTGGTCCAGCAGTGGCGCGAGCCCGGCGAGCGCCCCGGGCAGCGGGGTCGTGGCGGCGGACACCGCTCCTCACCGCCCCGACCCCGGGGCGGCGGGGGAGTCGGTCAGCGTTCCGCCAGTCGGGGCTCGACGTTGCAGTCGGGGCCGGGGTAGACCAGGCCCTCGTGGCCGTCCTCGAAGCGGACCACGTACGGCGGTTGGCCGTCGGTGCCGCGCACCTCGACGATCTCGCCCTTCTGGTCCACCATGCCCACCGACCTGCTGTGGATGTGGAGCCGGTCACCTACCGCTGCGTGCATGGTCTGCTCCTCGGGTCGTGCGGACGTTCCGCTATCCACTCTGCTTCGGGTGCGGCGGCTGCGCAACGCCTCGGCGGGACGGGCCGCGCGGGGCCGGTGGGAAGCGGGTCAGCCGGTGGGCGGTTGTTGCGCGAGGTAGCCGCGCACCAGCCGTTTACACTCGGTGATCAGCGCCGGATCGCCCTGCGGGTCCCCCCGGAAGGCCAGTTTGAGCACCGCGTCGGCCGCCTCCAGGGCGACCCGCAGGGCCAGCGTGGTGGCCGCCGGGTCGCCGGCCGCGAACAGCTCGCCGCCGAGCGCCTGCAGCCGCAGGGCCACGGCGGTGTTGTTGTCCACGCCCGAGTCCAGCAGGTGGGTCTCGTCGCGCACCCCCGAGGGCACCGCCGCGTCGGCCAGCCCGAAGTCCACCTGGCCGAAACCGGGCACCGCGCGCTTCATCGCGACGAACTCCTCCACCGCGAGGTCGGTGAACCCGGCCGGACCGATCGGTGCGGACCGGGCCATCCGGGCGTCCAGGCGCTGGAGGTACCGGTCGAGGTTGCGGGTGGCGAGCGCGGCCAGCAGGTCCTCCTTGCCCGCGAAGAACTGGTACAGGGTGCCGATCGGCACCTCGGCGCGCTGGGCGACCTCCTTGGTGGTGAGCGCCGTCGCCCCGACCTCGTCCAGCAGGCCCGCGCAGGCGTCCAGGATGCGGCCGTAGCGCTCCTGGCTGCGCTGCTGGACCGGCCGCCGCCGAGCCGGTCCGGGGCTGTGCTGGAGACTCCGCGCGTCGACGCTCATGCGGCAACTCTGCCGCATCCGCTGTTCCGACGGCGAATCATCGGGGCGGGGGAGCGCCGGAGTTTCCGCTGGGACGGGAATCGAGTGGTGGCCGGAGCTGAACGGCACGGTGGCGGGAAGGTGTCCATGGGTTGGCTTGGTCTTGTCGTGGACGCGATGGCCGGTTCATACTCCTGGGGCGGATCACTTTGCGTGATCATTGCGTTCCTCTTCGTGGTGCCCGCGAGCGCCGGGGCACCCGCGACTTCCGCGGTCCGTGGCGACGACGGGCGACATCGCCGCCACCCGAGGCCCGGACCGACCCATGAGCCTCCCGAGCCGAAGCACGTCCCGCCGCACGTCCCGCCGCACGTTTCGAAGCACGTTTCGCCGTACGTCCCGAAGCACGTCCCGCCGCGCGTCCCGTCGAACGGAAGGAGGGGCCGGATCGGTGACCCCGTACCCCACCGGGCTTGAGGCCCGCACCGCCCAGCACCGCCGCCGTCAGTTCCTGGAGACCGGGTACCTGGTCCTGCCCGGGCTGCTCCCCGAAGCACTGCGCGAACGCCTCGTCCCCGAGGTGGACCGATGGGTGGACGAGGGCCTGCGGGCCCGTTCGATCGCCGCCTGCACCGACCCCGACCGGCACGGGCCGCCCCCGGTGCTGGAACTGGAGCTCCCCGCCCACGGCGAACTGCTCGCCCACCCGCCACTGCTGCGGGCGCTCACCGGGCTGATCGGCCCGTCCTTCGTCTTCCACCACCTGCACAGCGACCGCCAGGCCCCGGGCATCCCCGGCAAGCCCTGGCACCACGACTGCGAGCCCAACGACGGCGCCGACCCCTCGCTGCTGATGGTCCACGCGCTGCACTACCTCGGTGGACTGGACGAACGGGTCGGCAGCCTGGCCGTGCTGCCCGGCTCGCACCTGCGCGCCGTCGACAAGGACGCCTACGCCCACCACGGCACCGGGCCCCTGCCCGGCGAGGCGGTCATCGACCGGCTGCCGCCCGGCAGCACCGTGGTGCTCAACTCGGCGCTGTTCCACACCCGCAGACCGGCACCGGACGGGCCGGGCCGGCCGCGCTACTTCATCGACGCCTCCTACTGCCAGGTCGGCGCGCGCTGGCGCCCGGTGAAGCCGCACTGGCGGCAGATGCTCGCCCGGGCCCGCGAACTGGACCTGGCCGACGGGCAGTGGCCCGACCTGTTCGCCGAGCAGCACTTCACCGAGTACACCGGAACCGTCTGAGCCGGTCCGGGGCCGCCCCGGTTGCCCCGGCGGCCCCGCTCGTCCGAGTCGTCCCAGCTGTCCGAGCCGTCCGAGCCGTCCGAGCCGTCCGAACCGCCTGAGGAGCACTGCGTGGAGATCGTCACCGCCGTCGCCTACTCCGAGGTCCACGAGGCCTACCTGCGGGACCACCCGGTGGAACGGGCGCACGAGGCCAACACCAACCTGTACGGCGAGGAGAACCTGGAACGCGCCGACACGATCCCCGGCGGCTGGTGGCGGATCCGGCTCACCCGGGCCGACGTCCTCGGCGTCGTGCTGCCCTGGCACAAGAGCGAGGGCGGCGAGCGGGAACTCGTCCCGCCCACCGGGCTGACCGTCGCCCGGGCGGCCGAACGGGTCCGCTCGGGCGGCGCCGACTGGACGGCGGCCAACCCGGTCTGCACGGCGAAGCTGCGGATGCTGCGCGCGGCGCCGTTCACCCCGCTCTTCGTCAGCACCGCGCCGGTCGACCACCCCGACTACGCGGAACTGGTGCTCCCGCCGGGGCTGATCCACCTCGACGGCCTGCACCGCATGGTGGCCTGGGAGTTGGCCGGGCGCCTGGGCGGCGGCATCGTCCTGGACGGCTTCCTGGCCGGCGATCCGGCGGCCCTCGCCCGGCCGGGCGGAACGGGGACGGCACGGACGGGGGAGGAGCGGGCGTGACCGCCACCACCCGGCCCGTCCGGTCCACACCCGCCACCGGTTCGCTCAGCGCGTTGCTGTCCCGGCTCGCGCGCACCCACCCCGACCGGCCGGCCGTCAGCGACGGCCGCCGCACCCTCGACCACCGAACCCTGGACGACGCCGCCGGGCGGATCGCCGCCCGGCTGGCCGCCGACGGCACCGGGCGCGGCGACCGGGTCGCCCTGCTCGGGCCCCGGGACGCCCGGATGGTGGTGCTGCTGCACGGAGTGCTGCGCTCCGGCGCGGCCGCCGTGCTGACCGACCCCGACTGGACCGCCGGCGACCTGGCCCGACGGCTGGCCGCCGTCCGGGTGGGGCGGGTGCTCGCCACCGAGCCCGGGGCGGGCGGGGGCGGTGCGCCCGGGGCGGAACTCGTGGACGTCCTCGCTCCGGGGGACCACGGGGACCACGGGGACCGCGGGGAGGTCGGGCCGGTGGGGTTGGTGGGGCCGGTCGGGGCGGATCCGGCGTACCTGTCCTTCACCTCCGGCTCCAGCGGCGAACCCAAGGCCGTCACCGTCACCCACGCCAACGCCGTGCACTACGCCCACGCGCTGGCCGCCCGGCTCGGACTCACCGAGGCCGACGCCCCCAGACTCGCCCATGTCACCACGCTCGCCGCCGACCTCGGCCACACCGCCTGGCTGCTCGCCCTGGCCACCGGCGGCTCGGTGCACCTGGTGCCCGACCACGAGGTGCGCGACCCCGCCGCCTTCTGGGCCACCCTGCGCCGCGCCGGGGTCGACACCCTGAAGACCACCCCCTCGCACCTGACCGCCCTGCTGGAGGGCCGCCCGGCCGACACCCCGCCGCTGCGCACCCTGCTGCTCGGCGGCGAGGCCCTGCCGCGCCCGCTCGCCGCCGCCCTGCTCGACGACGGCGTCACCGAGCGGCTGGTCAACCACTACGGTCCGACCGAGACCACCGTCGGAGCGACCTGCTTCCTGGCCACCGACGCCCGCCGACTCCCGGACGGGGAACCGACCGTGCCGATCGGCAGCGGCATCGGCGAGGTGCTGCTCACCGTGCTGGACGCCGCCGGGCGGCCCGCGGCGGACGGCGTCGCCGGCGAGCTGCTGATCGGCGGGCGGGGCGTCAGCGCCGGGTACTTCGGACGGCCGGAGGAGACCGCCCGCAGCTTCGTCCGGCGGGACGGGCGGCTGATGTACCGCACCGGCGACCTGTGCCGTCGGCGGGCCGATGGGAGTCTGGTCTTCCTCGGTCGGGTGGACCGCCAGGTGAAGGTCCGCGGCTACCGGGTCGACCTCGCCGAGGTCGAGCGGGCGATGGACGGCCACCCGGGTGTCGCGGGTTCGGCGGCGCTGCTCCGCGAGACCGCCGTCGGCGGGCAACTCCTGGGCGCGGTCCGCCTGTTGGCGGGGCACGACGTCGACGGCCTGGCCGCCCACCTGCGCGACCGGCTGCCCGGCTACTCCGTGCCGCAGCCGATCCTGGTGCTGCCGGAGTTCCCGGTCGGGCCGAACGGGAAGCTGGACCGGGTCCGGCTGGGGGAGCTGGTGTCCCGCCTGGTCGAGGCCCGCGCTGGATCGGACGGATCCGACGGGACGACCGGGGACGGCCCGGTCGGGGGCGGTTCCGGCGGGGAGGGTCCGGTCGGGGACGGCCTGGTCGGGGAGATCACCCGGTTCTGGGCCGGCGCGCTCGGTCTGCCCGTCGTCGGCGCGCGGACGGACGTGATCGCCATCGGCGGGGACTCCATCCTCGCCATGCGCACCATCGCCCTGCTGCGGCGCTCCGGACTGCGGGTCGACTACGAGGACTTCTACCGGCACCCGACGGCGGCCGGCCTGGCCGCTGCGGCCGTCCCCGCGCCCGTCCGGGCCGCCGGCCGGACCGCCGTACCGGCGCCGCGCGGCGACCGGTCCGGCCGTCGACTCGCGCCCGCCCAGCGCTGGTTGTACCAGCAGCGGGCGGTCGACGACCTCCGGCACTGGAACCAGTCCGTCCTGCTGCGCTGCCGCCGTGCCGTCGACCCGGCCGCACTCTCGGCGGCGGTCGCCGCCGTGCTGGAACGCCACCCGGCGCTGCGTCGGCCCCTCTCGCCGACCGGGTACGGCGACCCGCGGGCGGTCGCCGACCTCGACCCGGTCTCCCACTCCCGCCTCCCGCGCGCGTCGGGCGAGATCGCCGACACCGTCGCCGGGGTCTGCACCGAACTCCACCGCAGCCTCGACCCCGCCGCCGGGCGGCTGCTGCGCGCCCACCTGTTCACCGGCCCGCCCGGCACCGACCAGCGACTCGCCCTGATCGCCCACCACCTGGTGGTCGACGGGCTGTCCTGGCGGATCCTGCTGGACGACCTCGCCCAGGTCTACCGGGCCGCGCTCGACCACAAGCCGACCGACCTGCCGCCCACGCCCGACTTCTACCAGTGGGCCGCCGCCATCCCGTCGGCCCCTGCGCCGTCCGCTGTGCCGTCCCCGGCCCCGGCGCTGATCGCCCAGGAACCCGTGCCATCCGGCCGACCCGCCACGCTCAGCTGGACCTTGGACGAGCCGGCCACCGCCCGACTGGTCGCGCGGTACGGCGGCGGCGCCGGACTGGAGGCCGTCCTGCTCGACGCCTTCGCCGGGGCCGTGGCCCGCTGGCGCGGCGAGGCCGAACTCGTGGTGGAGGTCGAGACCCACGGCCGGGACACGGTCGTCGAACCCGGCGAGCCCGGCGAGCCCGGCGAATTCCTGGACACCGTCGGCTGGTTCACCGCCGCCAAGCAGGTCCGGCTGCGGCCCTCGACCGGAGCCGGCCCGGCCGGGACGGCACGCCGGTTGCGCGAGACGCCCGTCCGACCGATGGACGAGCCAGGGCCGCGGCCGGCCGTCGGCTTCAACTTCCTGGGCACCTTCCGGCTGCCCGCGGAACCCGCGCTGGACTGGACCGTCGCCGACGAGCAGGCCGGGGTGGCGCGCTGCGCCGGCGGCGATCCGATCTACCAACTCCGGCTCACCGCACGGGTGGTGGAGCAACGCCTGGTCGCCGACCTGGTGTACGGCTGGCCCGCGGTGGCGCACCCGGCCGCCCGGCGGATCCTCGGCGGCTTCGCCACGGCGATCGGCGGGCCCACCGCCGAGCAGCCGGTCCGCGCACCGCTGTCCACCTCCGGGCAGCTGCTGCACGCCCGGGTGCCGCCCACCGCGCGGGCGGCCGTCCGCGAACCCGCCCGGGTGCTGCTCACCGGCGCCACCGGCTACCTCGGGCGGCACCTGCTGGACGCCTTCCGGCGGCGCGGCGCGGTGGTCACCTGTCTGGTGCGGGCCGCGGACGACGCCGACGCCGTCCGGCGGCTGGCCGGGGAGCGGGCCCGGGTGGTCGCCGGGGACCTCGACCGGGACGGCCTCGGGCTGTCCCCGACCGGACTGGAACGGGCCCGGGAGGCCCGGATCCTGGTGCACGCGGCGGCCGACGTCCGGCTGGTCGCCTCGCCCGACGAACTGGAGCGCGCCAACCACACGGCGGTGCGACGGCTGCTCGGCTGGGTCGACGAGCACACCCCGGAGGCCCGCTTCCACCACGTCTCCACGCTGGCCGTCTCCGGTGGCGTGGACGGGCCGCCGCGCCGGTTCAGCGAGGCCGACCTGTGGATCGGCCAGCACTTCCGCACCCCGTACGAGCGCTCCAAGTACCGTGCCGAGCAGGCCGTCCGGGCCTGGGCCGCCGGCGGGCACGCCGCCTACCTGTACCGCAGCGGCCACATCGCCGCGCACAGCCGCACCGGCGCGTTCCAGGCCAACATCGGCGACAACCGGATCTACCAGCTGGTCCGCGGCTACCTGGTGGCGGGCGCCGCCCCCAGCCGGCCCGCCACCGCCTTCGCGTTCTCGCACGTGGACACCGTGGCCGCCGGGATCGCCGCGATCGCCCTGGACCGTCACACCGCGCCGGGCGCCTACCACGTCGAGACCCCGTACTCGACGCCGCACGACGAACTCGTGGGCTGGCTCGGCGCGTTGGGTCATGCCGTCCGGCTCGTCGACGAGGCGGCCTTCGCGGCCGCGCTCGCCCGCGCCGAGCGGCGGCACCCGACGGCCGCCCGGCTGGCCGCCGCCTGGGCCCAGCAGGAGGAGCGCAACATCCGGGTGGACAGCGGGTACACCACTTCCGTACTGGAGCGGCTGGGCGTCCGCTTCACCGCGCCGACCCCGCAGTGGTGGTCGGCCGCGCTCGGCTGGGCCGCCCAGGCGGGCTACCTGCCGCCCCGAACGCCGGACCCGCGCCGCTGACTTGCGCCGCTGACTTGCTCCGCCGACTTGCTCCGCCGACCGGATCCGCTGTCCGACCCGCTCGGCTCGGACGGTCCCCAGAAGGAAGCCCCCCGAGAGAAGGCAGACTCCGTTGTCCCAGCTCTCCCCAGTGCTCAAGCAGGCCACCCCCGTCGTCGCGGTGCGCGGCGAAGGCCTCCACCTCTACGACGCCGACGGCCGCCGCTACCTCGACTTCACCTCCGGTGTGGGGGTGACCAGTACCGGCCACTGCCACCCGAAGGTGGTCGCGGCCGTCCGCGAACAGGCCGGCCGACTGCTGCACGGCCAGTACACCACCGTCCTGCACGACCGACTGCTCACCCTCACCGAGCGGCTGGGCGAGGTGCTGCCGCCCGGCCTGGACTCGCTGTTCTACGCCACCGCCGGGACGGAGGCGGTCGAGGCCGCGCTGCGGCTGGCCCGGCAGGCCACCGGGCGGCAGAACGTGATCGTCTTCGAGGGCTCCTTCCACGGCCGCACCATGGGCGCGGCCTCGCTCACCACCGCCGGGACCCGCTTCCGGGCGGGCACCGGCCCGCTGGTGCCCGGCGTCGCGGTGGCGCCCTTCCCGGCCGCGTTCCGGCTGCGCCTCTCGTTGGGCCTGTCCGAGGAGGAGGCGGTGGCGCACGCCCTGCGCGGGCTGGACGAGGTGCTGGCCACCGTCTCCTCACCCGCCGAGACGGCGGCGCTGTTCGTCGAACCGGTGCTCGGCGAGGGCGGCTACGTCCCCGCTCCGGCCGGGTTCCTGACCGGGCTGCGCGAGCGCGCCGACCGGCACGGCTTCCTGCTGGTGGTGGACGAGGTGCAGACCGGCTTCGGCCGCACCGGCCGGTTCTGGGCCCACCAGCACGAGCCCGCCCGCCCGGGCGGGGAGGTCTTCCGGCCCGACGTGCTGATCACCGCCAAGGGCCTGGCCAGCGGCTTCCCGCTGTCCGCCATCGCCGCGCCGACCGCGCTGATGAGTCGCGCCTGGCCCGGCTCGCAGGGCGGCACCTACGGCGGCAACCCGGTGGCCTGCGCCGCCGCACTGGCCACCCTGGACGTGCTGCGCGAGGAACGGCTGGTCGAGAACGCGGCCGAGCAGGGTGCCCGGCTGCTGGACGGCCTGCGGACGGTCGCCGCCGGGGCGCCCGGCATCGGCGACGTCCGGGGCCTCGGTCTGATGGCGGCGAGCGAGTTCTGCCGGCCCGACGGCTCGCCGGACCCGGAGACGGCCCGGCGGGTCCAGCAGGCCGCGGCCGAACTCGGGCTGCTGCTCCTGCTCTGCGGGATCCACCTGAACGTGGTCCGGATGATCCCCGCGCTGGTCGTCACGGCCACGCAGATCGACGAGGCACTGGCACTGTGGTCCAAGGCCGTGGCGGTCGGGGCCGGAACGGAGGGGGCGCGGTGAGCGAGCACACGGTGACCGAGATCGGCTGGAGCAGCCTGGAGTTGGAGGCCCGGCGGCAGCTCTGGTCGCTGCCGCTGAGCGACCTGGAGCGGCAGCTGCTCTGGGCCGACGCGCGCGCCGGCCGCTGGGGTGCGGCCGAGCCGGTGCGCGAGCGGCTGCGGTCCTTCGTCCGGGAGGCCGCCGACTCGGTCGGGCTCACCCACATCGGCAACCTGGTCGACCCGGCCCGGCCGGAGAAGGAGATCACCGAGGCGCTGTCCTTCCTGCTGCGCGACTACGGCCGGATCGTCCCGCAGAACGGGCGCGGCGACCTCACCTCGGTGCTGCGCGACCAGGACGGCGACGGCAACACCGAACTCGGCTTCCACTGCGACACCTGCGACCTGCTGGTCCTGCTCTGCATCCAACCCGCCTACGACGGCGGCGGGTTGACCAAGCTGGCGAGCGCCCGGCACGTCCACGACCTGATCGGCCGGGAGCGGCCGGACGCGCTGGCCACCCTCTGCGAGGACTGGACCTTCGACCGCACCGGCCGGGCCGGCCCCCAGCTGGTCGTCACCCCCATCCTGTACCCGCGGCCGGACGGGACGACCGGCTGCTACTACCAGACCCGCACCGTCCGCTCCTCGCCGGACCGCGGCGGACCGGAACTGACGGACCGCCAGTGGGAGGCGCTCGGCGTGCTGGACGAGGTGCTCTACCGGCCGGAGATCGCCTTCGGGCTGCCGATGGCCGCCGGCGACCTGCTGATCATCCGCAACAGCCGGGTGCTGCACGGGCGTTCGGCCTTCCTGGACGAACCCGGCCGGTACTCCCGGCGGATGCTGCGGATCTGGCTCAACGAGGGGGCGGAATGGGCGCGGTGACCCCGTCGGACCGGCGGGTCGCCGTGGTCACCGGTGGCGGCAGCGGGCTCGGCCGGGCCTCCGCGCTGGCCCTGCTCGGGGCCGGCTGGACGGTGGCGGTCGCCGGGCGCCGCAAGGACGCGCTGGAGGAGACCACCGCCCTCGCCGAGGCCGACGCGGACCGGGTGCTGGCGGTGCCGACCGACATCCGCAGCCCGGAGGAGGTCGCCCGGCTGTTCGACGCCGTCCGCGACCGCTACGGCCGGCTCGACCTGCTGTTCAACAACGCGGGCGCCGCCGCCCCGCGCCGGCCGATCACCGAG
Organism: Kitasatospora sp. NPDC089509; assembly: GCF_044749365.1. Lineage (NCBI taxonomy): Bacteria > Bacillati > Actinomycetota > Actinomycetes > Kitasatosporales > Streptomycetaceae > Kitasatospora > Kitasatospora sp. NPDC089509. Next base: position 112,331 of record NZ_JBIVHS010000027.1, read on the forward strand.
ACCCGGTTCCAGGACTGGAACCGGGTCCTGGACACCATCGTGACCGGCAGCTTCCTCTGCGCCCGGGAGGCCTTCCGGCTGATGAGCACCCAGACCCCGCAGGGCGGTCGGATCATCAACAACGGCGCGCCCTCGGCGTACGTCCCCCGTCCGAACTCCCTCGCGTACACGGCCGCCAAGCACGCCGTGCTCGGTCTCACCAAGGTGCTGGCGCTGGACGGCCGCCCGTACGGCATCACCTGCGGGCAGATCGACGTCGGAAACGTCACCCCGGTGGACGGCGCTGCGCAGCCCGCCGCGATGCAGGCGGACGGCACCATGGCGGTGGAGGCCACCATCCCGGTCGAGCGGTTCACCGACGCCCTGCTGCTGATGGCGGCCCAACCGCCGGACACCGTCATCCAGTCCCTGGTGGTGCTGCCGGCCACCATGCCGTTCCTCGGAAGGGGATGAACCGTGCTGGTCAGTGCCCGCTCCTTCGCGGAGTACCGAGCGATGTTCGCGCTCACCGACCGTGACCTCGGCCCCGGCCGACGGATCCTGGACTGCCCGGCCGGCGCGGCGAGCTTCGTCGCGGAGGCCGGGCTGCGCGGGATCGACGCCGTCGCGGCGGACCGCGAATACGCCGTGCACCGTGCGGAGTTGGGCATGCTGGTGGAGCGGGAGACCCGCTTCAAGCGCGAGCGGCTGGTGCGGGAGACGGCGGACTTCGCGCGGTCCTGGTACACCGACGCCGACGACCTGATCCGGCAGTGGAGTGTCAACGCCCAGCTGTTCCGGGCCGACATCGCCGCCCGCCCGGAGCGCTACGTCGCCGCGGCGCTGCCCGAACTCCCCTTCACGGACGGCTCCTTCGACCTGGTGCTCAGCTCGCACCTGGTCTTCTCCTACGGCAACCGGATGGGCGAGCAGTTCCAGCGGGCCGCCCTGCTCGAACTCGCCCGGGTGGCCCGGTGGGAGGTCCGGATCTTCCCGGTGGTGGTGTACGACACCGGGGAGCGGTACCGGGGGTTGGGGCGGCTGCGGGAGGAGCTGGCGGACGCCGGGATCGGCAGCCGGGTCGAGCAGGTGGCGTACGAGTTCCAGCCGGGCGGCGACGAGATGCTGGTGCTCACCTGCGCGGGCTACCGGGCCCCGGCCCGGTCGCCCTCCCGGGCCGGCGCCGTCGACCCGGTGCGCTGGCGGCACCGGGAGTCGACCGGAGAGGGGTCCGGGGCGGCCTGACGATATCCGGACGACGGCGGCCGGCCCGCTCCGCTACGGTGCGGATCATGGTGAACTTCGTACTGGTCGCCGGCGCCCGGCTCGGGGCCTGGGCCTGGGGCGACGTGGTCCCGCACCTGCGTGCGGCCGGCCACGCCGTCCACCCGCTGACGCTGTCCGGGCTGGCCGAGAAGCGCGGCCTCCCGGCCGGCCAGCAGACCCACGTCCAGGACATCGTGACCGAGGTCGAGCGCCACGACCTGCGCGAGGTGGTCCTGGTCGGCCACAGCTACGCGGGCGTGCCGGTCGGCCAGGCCGCGCAGCGGATCGGCGACCGGCTGGCCCGGGTGGTCTTCGTCGACTCCGGCCTCCCCGTCGACGGCGAGTCCTTCGCGGCCGGCTGGCCGGACGGGGGAGCGGAGTTGCGGGCCGCGATCGCCGCCAACGGCGGCCACTGGCCGTGCGCCCGGCCCGAGCACTTCACCGGCCACGGCCTCACCGAGGAGCAGATCGCCCGGATCGTCGCCGGCGCCACCCCGCACCCCGGCGCCACCCTCACCGAGCCCGCCGTGCTGACCGGCCCGCTCGCCGCGCTGCCCGCGACCTACATCAGGTGCCTGGCTGCCGGGGAGGAGCCGGACGAGGACGTGGTGGGGCTGGTGGAGGGTGGGCACTGGCGGCTGGCCGAACTGGACACCGGGCACTGGCCGATGTTCTCCCGGCCGGTCGAACTGGCCCGGCTGCTGCTGGCCGCCGTGGAGCACTGACGGCCCGGCGGTCTCACCGGTCCCGCTCGGTCTCCCGCCCATCGGGGGGCATCAGGCCCAGGGCGGCCGGCCGGTGCCCTCCGCCCAGCGGGCGAGCGCCCGGCGGTCGACCGCGCGGATGCCGACCTGGGCGCAGAACGCGGCCGCGGCCTTGGTGAACGAGTTGGTGGTCACCACGGCGGCCAGCTGGCAGCGGTGCACGTCACGGTAGGTGCCGTTGACCTGCTGGACGTCCTGCGAGCCGACGAAGGTCCGCGGTCCGTACCGCTTCGCCTGGATCAGGAGCCGCTGTCCGGTGGGGGTGGTGGCCAGCACGTCCGCCGCGAGGTCGCCGGGACCGCCGACCACGGTGACGTTCGTACAGCCGTCCCGTCGGCAGAGGTCGGCCAGCGCGTGCTCGAAGGCCTTCGGGCTCATCCTCAGGAACGCATCGATGTGCCGCAGCTGTTCGGCGCGCGCCTCCAACTCCCCTTGCCGCAGCCGCGCGCGGAGGTGCAGCACCGCGGCGGCCACCCCCACGGCCACCAGCACCAGGGCGGCGACCAGCCACAGGTGCTGGCCCAGCCACCGCACCGCGACCACCGCGAGCGCGATCACCGCCGTCCCGCCCAGCACCGGCGCCGTGGCCCCTTGGGTGCGTCGGGTCGGTCGGTTCCGCCGGGTCGGCCGGTTTCGTCGGGTCGGTCGGGTCGGTCGGTTACGCCGGGGCTGCGGGGGCCGTTGCGGCCGCCAGTCCAGCGGGGTCCGCCAGTCCGGACGGGTGACGGTCGACCGGCGTGGTCGGACGGACCTGCGGGCCACGGACATCCCCCTCGCGCCACGGTGGTCGTGCGAGCGTAGGGGCAAGCGCCGCCCGGCCGCCGGGGAACCGGCCGACTCCGCGGCCCGCGGTGCCGCAGTTGTCCGGATCCCGGCGTCCGACGGCCGAACTGCGGGCACCGGGTGCCGGGTGCCGGGTCCCGTGGACCGGAGTGTCGTTGCCCGGAGGCCCGGGAGGTGCCGATTTCGCCCAACCCGCCACCTCGGCCGCCGACCTCTGGCATGCTCACAGGGCGTCTACGGAGCGTGGTCGAGTCGTCACCAAGGGTGGATGGACATGCAGTTGGGCATCAGTGTGAGCGCGGTGCTCGGGATCGTGATCGTCCTCCGCCTGATGCGCCGGACCGAGCCCCGGAGCCGCTTCGACGAGAAGCTGAGCGCCTTCCTCTGCGTCGCCTTCGGCGTCCTGATCGCCGCCACCCCGTGGGGCCACGCGATCCTCCGCCTCGCCGGCATCGCGGCCCGGGCCACCCACTGAGGCCCGGGCGTCGTCAGCGGTACCAGGTGCGGATCACGGCCGCCGCCTCGCGGACGCCGACGCTGCCGGTGCGGATGCGGGCGGCCAGGTCGACGGCCTGGCCGGGGTCGGCAGTGACGGTGACGCCGGAGGCGCTGAGGTAGGCGGCGGCGACCACCGAGGCGAAGTGCTCGTTGCCGGACTCCAGGGCGGGGACGCGGATCAGTTGGTGCATCAGGGCCGCCGCGCGCTGGTGCACGGCCTCGTAGACGGGGACGTCCATGACCTCGTCGGTGTGCCGGGCGACGGCGGCGGCCAGGGTGCCGTAGTCGATGACGTCCGGGTCGGTGGGCAGGAACCGGTGGGCGATGTCGAGCAGCCAGGCCCGGTCGATCCGCAGGATCACGTGGTGCCCGCCGTACGTGCCGCGGCGCCGGTGCGGGGGGTGCCGTGGGGGTGTGCTCCGCACGCGTTCCCCGGTCGGCCGGTCGGATGGTTCATGGGCGCGAGCGTAGCGAGGTGTAGCGGGTGCTATCAAAGTGCGGGGGAGGGTGCCCGGATGGCCCTCCGTCACGACGCGCGCCGCTGAACGGGCCCTGGGGCCCTTGCCGTTGTTCACCGGTCCGCCGACTGTCGTACCCGGCTGCTAAGACTGATCGCATGACTGACCGCACGACGGACGGCACGACCGACGACGCGACCGACACGCCGGGACCGGACGGCGAGGAACTGGACGTCCTCCGGGCGGCCCTGGTCGGCGCGCACGCCCGACCGCCGTTGGCCCGCGACGAACTCGAGGCCTGGGAGGCCCGGCACGGTATGACCCTGCCCGAGCCGTACCGGACCTTCCTGACCCGGGTCGCCAACGGCTTCTCCGCCGCGCCGTCCGGGGAGGAGGTGCTGCTGCCGCTGGGCCGGCTGCCCGACAGCTGGTACCACTGGGACTCGGAGAACTGGCTCTCCCCGGACCGCTTCGACCCCACGGCCCCACGCGACCCGGCCGCGCCCTTCCCGCTGACCGAGGAGTGGCAGTGGGAGTACGACTTCTTCCCGGACGAGCACGTCGGCCTGATGGCCTCGCTCTACCGGGACGGTTCCGTCATCCTCGGCGCCGAGGAGGACGGCTGCTACTGGGCCCTCATCACCGCCGGGCCCCGGCGCGGAACCGTGTGGCAGCTCGCGGACGGCACCGCCTTCCCCTACACCGGGCCGGACGCGGACGAGGACGGTGCGCCCCCGCTCGGCTTCCTCGACTGGATCCGGCAGTGGAACACCGGACGCGGCTGGTGGAACGACCGCTGAGGCGCGCGGACCTCGGCAGGGCCGCGACCTGCGCCGAACCGGTGCGGAGCCGGGTGGCTACGCTGCCGGGATGACCTCCGTGCCGTCCGTACCCTCCGAACCCTCCGTACCACCTGGGCCGTTCGGACTGCCTGGACCGTCCGGACCGCCGGCCGCGGCGGTCGCCGAGGAGCTGCGCCGGCTCCAGCAGCTCCTCCCGGCCGAGCTCGGGCCGGGCCTCAGCGAGCGCGAACTCGACGAGGTCGAGGCCCGGTTCGGCTTCCGCTTCGCCGCGGACCACCGGGTCTTCCTGGCCGCAGGCCTGCCGTACGGCTCGCCCTCCTGGCCGGACTGGCGGCACGGCGACCCGGCGGAGCTGCGGGCGTGGCTCGCCCGGCCGGTCGAGGGCGTGCTGTTCGACGTCGAGCACAACGGCTTCTGGCACCCGAACTGGGGGCCGGAGCCCGCCGGGCGGCCGGAGGCGCTCCGGATCGCGGCGGCGGAACTGGCGGACGTCCCGCAGCTGGTGCCGGTGTACGGCCACCGCTACCTGCCCGGTACGGCGGGGGAGTTCGGCCATCCGGTGCTCTCGGTGCACCAGACCGACGCCGTCTACTACGGGAACGACCTCGCCGACTACCTCCGGTACGAGTTCACCGGCCGGTCGGCCGGGCGCTCCCGGGCCCGGGCGACCGTCGGTTTCTGGTCCTACCTGCTTGAGGGCTGCCCGGAGACCGCGGTCAGCACGCCGCACGATCCGTACGCCACGACGCCGGCGGAGGCGGTCGAACACCTGCGGATGCTGGCGCTGGAACGGCTGATCGGCCGCCGGGTCGAGGACGAACAGCTGGTCCAGGCCGGGCTGGTGGCACTGGTCCTCGATGTCGGGTCGCCGTCCCTCCCGCTGCTCGCCGGGCTGCCACGCGCCGAACACGGCCGGGCCGGTGCGCTGTTCGGGCAGGTGCTCACCGAGCTGGGCCTCGACTCCGGTCTGCCGCAGGAGTCGGCCCGCTGGGAGCCGGTCCGTTGGGACGCGGCCCGCTGGGAGTCGGTCCGTTGGGAGCTGGTCCGCTGGTGGCTCCGGCTGATCGTGAACGGAAGTACCGCCCCCGCGACCGGCGTCGAGGTGATCGCCCACGAGGGCTGGGGCGCGCTGGCCCGCCCCGAGGCCCTGCGGCCGCTGGTCGAACTGGCCGGGGACCGGGAGCAGGGCCGGGACGGCACCCGAGAGACGGTCGCCGACGCGATCCGCGCCGAGGCCGACCGGCTGCTCGCCGGCCCGTGGCCCCCGCCCAGGGGCTGACCGTCGCTCCCGTGGGCGGGGGTCCGGGCCCAACGGCCAGGCCCTGAACCCGGACTCCCGCCACGGGGTTCAGTCCTGCGGAACCACCAGGGCCAGGGTGAGCGGGCGGTAGCCGGCGTCGGGGCCGGCCTCGACGGTGTGGACGCCCGGGGCGGTGCGCCAGGCGTGGGCCGTGGTGTCCCAGGTCTGGACGGCCCGGCGCGGGACGGTGATCCGGGCGGTGGCGACCGCGCCCGGGGCGGCCTCGACCACGGCGAAGCCGGCCAGTTGCCGGTCGGGGCGGCTGCGGTCGGATCCGTCCGTGGCGAGGTAGACCTGCACCACCTCGCGGCCGGTCCGGTCGCCGGTGTTGCGGACCCGGACGCAGACCTCGGCCAGGGTGTCCGTGCTGCCCGCAGCGCCCTCGGTCAGCCGGGCCTCCAGGCCCTCGTAGGACCAGCGGGTGTAGCCGCGACCGGCGCCGAACCAGTAGGCGGGGGCGGCGCCGGCCCGGCGCTGCCAGGCCCGGTAGCCGATGAACAGGCCTTCGGGGTAGTCGAGTCGGCCGTCGGTCGGGGTGACCTCCCAGACCGGGCAGTCGGCCTCCTCGGCGGGCCAGGTGGTGGGCAGCCGGCCTCCCGGTTCGACCGTGCCGAGGAGCACGTCGGCCAGCGCCTCGCCGGCCTGCTGGCCGGGGAACCAGCCGAGCAGCACCGCCGCCACCGACTCGCGCCACGGCATCAGCACCGGGGCGCCCGCGTTGACCACCACCACGGTGCGCGGGTTGGCGGCCGCGACCCGGGCGACCAGCTCGTCCTGACGGCCGGGCAGACGCAGGCCGGCCCGGTCCACGCCCTCGCTCTCCACCTCCTCGGTGGTGCCGACCACGACCACCGCGACCTCGGCCGCCGTGGCCGCCGCGACGGCCTGCTCGATCAACTCCTCGGCGGAGACGGTGGGTGCGGCGTGGCCGAGGGTGAAGGAGACCAGGCCGAAGCCGGCGAAGCCGCCCGCCTCCGGCATCGTGCAGGTCAGCGAGACCGCGACCTCCCGGTCGGCCGCGAGCTCCAGCTCGACCCGGTGCTCCGGGGGGTTGAGGAAGGCGGCGGCCGGGTCCTCGCCCTCCGGCAGCAGCGTTCCGTCGAAGAGCACCTCGCCGTCCGCCTCCAGCCGGAACCGGCCGACGCCGCGGACGGCCAGCTGGTGCCGGCCGGTGGTCCGGGCGGCGTCGGTGGTCCCAGTGCCGCCGGTGGCCCCGGTGTTCAGGGTGCCGGTCAGCCGGACCGCGGTGAGCTGGGCGAACGGGACGTCGCCGGGCAGCGCGCCGAGCCACCGGAGGTCGCCGCCGGGCAGCGCGGCGGTGCCCAGAGTGCCCTGGGCGCCGAGCAGTTCGGCGGTGCACGGGAAGGCGGCCGGAGGGAGGAAGGTGCGCGGGTCGGCGCCGAGCGCGTGCACCAGCCGGGTGCCCTCGCCCAGCGCCGCGCGCAGGCCCTCCAGCGGACTGACCAGCCGGGTCGGGAAGACCTGGGCGCTGCCGCCCCCGCCGATCCGGGGCTCGGCCGCGGCCGCACCGATCAGCGCCACCGAGGCGGGCGCCGGGTCGAGCGGCAGCACGTCGCCCTCGTTGCGCAGCAGGACGAAGGAGCGGGCCGCCAGTTCGCGGACCAGCGCCTCGCCGTCGATCGGCGCGGGCAGTTCCTCCGCCGGGACGGCGGCGGGCGCGCCGGCCAGCAGGCCGACCCGGGCGGCCAACCGGAGGACCCGGCGGGCCAGTTGATCCACCACGGTCTCGGGGACGAGACCGTCGCGGACGGCCCGTACGAGGTGGTCGCCGTAGACGGTGGCCGGGCCGGGCATCGCGATGTCGAGGCCGCCGAGGGCTGCCCGTACGGTGTCGCGGGCGCCCGTCCAGTCCGAGACCAGGACGCCGTCGAAGCCCCACTCCTCGCGCAGCACCGCGTTGTTGAGCTCGGCGTGCTCGCTCATGCTCGGGCCGTTGACGGCGTTGTAGGCGGCCATCAGACCCCAGGGGCGGGCCGTTCGGACGATCGTCTCGAACGGTGCCAGGTACAGCTCGCGCAGGGTGCGCTCGTCCACCCGGACGTCGACGGTGTAGCGCTCGGTCTCCGAGTCGTTGGCGACGAAGTGCTTGGGCGTGGTGGCGACGCCGCCGTCCTGGACGCCGGAGACCAGGGCGACGCCGATCCCGCCGGTGAGCAGCGGGTCCTCGGAGAAGCACTCGAAGTGGCGTCCGCCGCGCGGGCTGCGGTGCAGGTTCACGGTCGGGGCGAGCACCACGTGGGCGCCCTTGCGCCGGGCCTCCTGGGCGAGCAGTCGACCGGCCCGGCGGACCAGGTCGAGGTCCCAGGTGGCGGCCAGGGCGGTCGGCGAGGGCAGGGCGACGGACGGGTCGTCCGGGGTCCACTGCTCCCCGCGCACGCCGGCCGGGCCGTCGGACATCACCAGCCGGCCGAGGCCGATCCGCTCGTCGGCGGGCAGCGACCACATGTCGGCCCCGGCGAGCAGGGCGACCTTGGCGGGCAGGTCGAGCCGGGCGAGGGCGGCCTCGACGGCGGTCTCGCGGCGGGCGTCGGCGTCGTTCCGGGTGTCGGCGGTCGCGCTGTTCCCGTCGCTCACGCGGCCCACGCCGCTCGTGCCGCTCGTACCGCTCGTGCTGCTCACGCTGTTCTCCTCGTGCTCCGTACGGTCGTCCACGGCTCAGATCCACCCTTCGAGCGCGGTCATGAATCCGGGGTGGTCGTCCCGGTGCACGGTGTGCCCGGCGCCCGGGACGGTGCGCACCTCGAAGCCGCGCTCGCGCAGCAGCTCGGCGTCCGGGGCGCCGACCAGGAAGCTCCGGTCGGCCAGCACCACCAGGGAGGGCACGGCGGGTGCGGCGGGCAGACCGGACTCCTGGCCGGACATGGCCAGGGCGGAGTCCGGGTCCCAGGCGGCGAGGGTGGCGAGCTCGACGTCGAGGTCGGCGCTCTCCCAGCGCGGGTTGAGGGTGCGGATCTGCTCCCGGGTGGCGTCCCGGAACTGCACGAACAGCGCCGGGTCGACCCCTGAGGCCTGGGCGAACTGCCAGGCCGGGTCGACGTAGACGGCGCGGGCCGGGCGCAGCCGCTCGACCGCGCGCAGCAGGGAGATGCCGCCGAGCGAGTGCCCGACGGCCAGGTCGGCCCCGGTGGGCAGGGTCTCGACCAGGTCCTCGGCGTACGCCTCCAGCGGGTAGCGCTCCCGCGGGGTCGCGCCGGTGCCGCGCGGGCTCTGCCCGTGGCCGCGCTGGTCGACGGCGATGACGCGGTAGCCGCGCTCGGCCAGGGCCGGTCCGACCCGGCGCCAGGTGCGGTGGTCGGACATGATGCCGTGCACCAGCAGCGCGACGCGCTCTCCGGTGCCCCATTCCTGGGTGTGCAACTTCATGGTGGGGGAGCCTTTCGACCGAGTTCAGCCGGTTTCGATCGGATCCGGCAGGATTCCGACCGGGGTGCGACCAGGTGCGAGCTGATACGACCAAGTACGACCTGATGCACGTTACACGTGTAACGGTTACTCGTGTAACCACGTGTCTATCAGGGCATTCCGTCCCACGGCCAGAGCCCGGCGTGAAAAGATTCCCACCGTTATGGACAGCGACCGCACCGAACCCGCCGCCCCCGGCCCCGTTTCTGCCCCCGCCCCCGGTCCTGCCGGCGCACCCACCAGCGCCGACGTCGCCCGCCTGGCCGGCGTCTCCCGGGCCACGGTCTCCTTCGTGCTCAACAACACCGCCGGCGGACGGGTCAGCGAGCAGACCCGGCTCAAGGTCCGGGCCGCCGCCGACCGGCTCGGCTACGTCCCGCACGCCGCCGCCCGCTCGCTGCGGGCCGGCCGGACCGGCCTGGTGCTGCTGGCCGGCTCCACCGCACCGATCGGCCCGCTGTTCAGCGGCTTCTACCGGGACCTCCAGGACGCGCTGCACCGCCACGGCCACACGCCCGTACTGCTGGGCCCGACCGTCGGCGACGGGGACGAGGCCGTCCGGGCCTGGGCCGAACTGCGGCCCACCGCCGTGTTCTGCCTCGCCCGGGGGCTCACCGCGGACAGCGTGCAGCTGCTGCGCCGCTCCGGCGCCCGGGCGGTGCTCACCCTCGGCACGCCCCCGGTGCCCGGCGCGCACGCGCTGCTCATGGACCAGCGGGAGGTCGGCGCCGTCGCCGCCGCGCACCTGCTGGAGCGGGGTCGGCGCCGGATCGGCGTGGTGATGCCGACCGACCCGGCGCTCGCCCTGTTCAGCGAACCCCGGCTGGCCGGCATCCGGGCGGCCGCCGAGTCGGCGGGCCTGGGCGCCGTGGTCGAGCCGCTGCCGCTGGACTACACCGAGGAGTCCGCGGCCGGACTGGCCGCCCGCTGCCGGGAACTCGCCCTGGACGGCCTGTTCGGCTACAACGACGAGTACGCCATGCTCGCCCTGCGCGCGCTCCAGGACGCCGGCGCCGACGCACCCGATCCGGTGGCCGTGGTCGGCGCCGACGACCTGCTGCTCGGCCGACTGCTCCGCCCCCGGCTGAGCTCGGTCCGGATGCGGCTGCCGGCCGGCGAGGAACTGGCCGAGCTGGTCGACCGGGTGATCGCCGACCCGGACGTGCCCCCACTCCGCCGGGACCTGATGACCGTGGAACTGGTCGCCCGCGAATCGTCCTGACCCGACGCGCCCCGGCTCACGTCGAGCTGCCCCGAGTCGAGCTGCTGCGGATCGTCCCGAGCGGCGCGCGCCGTCAGCGGCCCGTGGTGAGGACCATCCGGAACCGGGCCCGCCCGTCGGCCATCTTGGCGACCGCGGCGGCCGCCTCCGTCAACGGGGCCTCCTCGATCCACGCGCGCACCCCGGACTGGACGGCGAAGCGCAGGGTGTCCTGGGTGTCGACGGCGGTGCCGGAGGAGTGGGCGTACACCTTCAGGTCGCCGTTCAGCAGCTGCAGCGGGTTGACCGCGAGCCGGTCCGGCGAGGCCCCGACGATGATCAGCTCGCCGCGGCGGCCGAGCCCGTCGATGGTGGCGGACATGGCGTCCGAGTTGGTGATCGTGGCCAGCACCACCTTCGCCCCGCCGAGGGCCCGCAGGGCCTGGGCGACGTCGCCCGCGGTGCTGTCGATGTACCGGTCGGCGCCCAGCTGGTGCGCCAGCGGCTGCTTCTCCTGGCCGCGGGCGATCGCCACGGTGCGGAAACCCATCGCACGGGCGAACTGGACGCCCAGGTGGCCGAGCCCGCCGAGGCCCAGGATCGCCACCGTGTCGCCGGGGCGGGCGGCGCTGCGGCGCAGCGCGTTGTAGACGGTGACCCCGGCGCAGGCCAGCGGCGCGGCCTCGGCGGCGGTCAGCTCGTCCGGCACGGCGGCCAGGGCGACGGCCGGGACGACGACGGAGTCGGCGTAGCCGCCGGGGTAGGCGGCGCCGGGGATCTCCAGCCGGTCGCAGTGGACGGCGTCACCGGTGCGGCAGGCGTCGCAGCGCCCGCAGCTGCCGCCGTACCAGCCGACCGCGACCCGGTCGCCGATGCTCCAGCCGGTCACGCCCTCGCCGAGGGCGTCGATGCGGCCGGCGATCTCGTGGCCGGGGGTGACCGGGTAGGTGGTGCCGGGCAGCAGTCCGGCCGCGATCAGCAGGTCGGAGTGGCAGACGCCGCACGCCTCGACGGTGATCCGGACCGTCCCGGGCCCCGGTTCACGGGTCGGTACCGCGACGAGGACGGGCGTGGCCTGCGGATCGGCGACCTGGACGGCGCGCAGCGCGCCGCCGGAGGGGGTGGGGCTGGTGGCAGCCATGGGGGAGAGCCTCTCGCTCGGGGGTCGACGCGGGGCGGAGCCCGCACGCGCTGACCCCACCAGCTTGGTGCCTCCGCGGCCGCCCGGCCACGCGCCCGGCCCCTTCCCGGCATCCGGCCCCTTCGGCGTCCGGCCCCTTCGGCGTCCGGCCCTTTCGGTTCCCGCCCCCTTCGGCGTCCGGCTCTGCCGGCGCCCGTCCCCGCCGACACCCAGTCCCTCTGGCGCTCAGCCGTGACGCCGGTAACATGAGGCATCCTCACATTCTCGTCAGGAGGCTGCCATGCCGGATCGTTTCGACCTACCGGCCGGGTTCCGCTGGGGCGCCGCCACCGCGGCCTACCAGATCGAGGGGGCGGTGGACGAGGACGGCCGCGGCCCCTCCGTCTGGGACACCTTCTGCGCCCAGCCCGGCGCCGTCCGCGACGGGCACACCGGCGCGGTCGCCTGCGACCACTACCACCGCTACCCCGAGGACATCGCCCTGATGAAGGGCCTCGGGCTGGACGGCTACCGCTTCTCCATCGCCTGGCCCCGGGTCCTGCCCGCCGGTGCCGGGCCGGTGAACCCCGCCGGCCTCGCCTTCTACGACCGGCTGGTCGACGCATTGTTGGAGGCGGGCATCGCCCCCCTCCCCACCCTCTTCCACTGGGACCTGCCCCAGGCCCTCGAAGACGCCGGCGGCTGGCTCAACCGCGACACCGCGTACCGCTTCGCCGAGTACGCCGACGTCGTCACCGACCGCCTCGGCGACCGCGTCCCCACCTGGATCACCCTCAACGAGCCCTTCGTCCACACCGTCTTCGGCTACGCCCTGGGCACCCACGCCCCCGGCCACACCATGATGTTCGAGGCCCTCCCGGCCGCCCACCACCAGCTCCTCGCCCACGGGTTGGCCGCCTCCCTGCTCCACGACCGCGGCCTGGAGGTGATGCTCTCCAACAACCTCACCCCGGTCGAACCCGCCACCCAGGACCCCGCCGACCTGGCCGCCGCCACGGCCTACGACGCCCTCCACAACCGCCTGTTCACCGACCCCGTCCTGCTCGGCCGCTACCCCGACCTCTCCGCCCTCGGCGTCCCCGACGACATCTTCGGCGCGATCCGACCCGGCGACGTCGACCTCATCCACACCCCCGGCCTCGACGGCCTCGGCCTCAACTTCTACAACCCCACCCGCGTCGCCGCCCCCAGTAACCCGGACCTCCCCTTCGACCTGGTCGCCATCCCCGACGTCCCCCACACCGCCTTCGGCTGGCCCGTCGTCCCCGACACCCTCCGTCAACTCCTCCTCCAGCTCCGGGACTTCTACGGCAAGGCCCTCCCACCCATCACCATCACCGAGAACGGCTGCTCCGTCGACGCCGCCACCACCCCCGACCAGCCCCGCATCGACTACCTCGCCACCCACCTCGACGCCCTCGCCGCCGCCACCGCCGAAGGCATCGACATCCGCGGCTACTACACCTGGTCCCTCCTCGACAACTTCGAATGGGCCGAGGGCTACCACCAACGCTTCGGCCTCGTCCACGTCGACTTCGAGACCCAGCAGCGCACCCCGCGCGCCTCCTACGCCTGGTACCGCGACCTGATTTCCTCTCACAGGGCACAGTGGACAAGCTAGTTGAGGTCCGATTTCGACTCGGTTCCGATCGCGTCATCGGTGTGTGCAGGGCGGACTCCCCGGCGCGGCCACACGCATTCCGGCACATCCCTTCGACAGTGCCGGCGCCGCGTGACACCCTGGAATCAGCGTCGCCTCGATAGGGTGGGCCGGTCGTGTGCCTCTGCGTCCGCCGGCGCGAGCTGCTGCCAGGGCGGTCGTGCGACGATCGACAAGAGAGGAGTCACCGATGGTGTCGGACCAGGCCGTGATCGGTTGCCCGGGGGTGCTGGTGATCGGCACCCGGGGAGCCGCCGGCCCTGGTGAGGTCCTGGTCAGGATCAGGGGCGGTTCGGAGTCCTTCCTCGCCTGGTCGGAGGAGCCCCTGCCGAAGGGGACGTCCGTCCTGGTGATCGAATCGCGTGGTACTCGCCAGGTCGACGTCATCGAGTGGACCGACCCGACCGACGAGCCGTGGGCCGACCGTGCCGACGGCATTCGCTGAGGAGAAATCAGGATGTTCGGCTACCGCGTTCCCGCTCCCGACCAGGCGATGCTGATCTCAGGCGGAAAGCGGGGCCTTGCGGGTGCGCCGTTCCGCGTGGTGACCGGGCACGGCACGTTCGTGTTGCCGGTCTTCCGCAAGGTCCGCTTCCTGACTCTGGCGATGTGCGAGGCAGAGGTCGCCGAGACCTGCGTCACCAAGCAGGGCATTGCGCTGACGGTACGGGCGGTGATCGCGTTCAAGGTCGGCAACGACAGCGAGAGCATCGTCAACGCCGGCCAGCGCTTCCTGTCCGACCAGGAGCAGATGTCCGTGCTGACCGGCCGGATCTTCGCCGGACACCTGCGTGCCATCATCGGCTCGATGACGGTCGAGGAGATCGTCACCGAGCGGCAGAAGCTCGCCACTGAGGTCCTGGACACCTCGAAGGCCGAGATGGCGAAGATCGGACTGAGCGTGGACTCGCTTCAGATCCAGTCGATCGACGACGGAGACACCGGTTACATCGTCGCGATGTCGGCGCCGCACCGGGCCGCCATCCAGCGGCAGGCCCAGATCGCCCAGGCTCAGGCCGCCCAGGCCGCAGCGGAGGCGGAGCAGCAGTCCGCCCGACAGCAGGCCGAGTACGCTCGGCAGACGGCGGTGGTGAAGGCGCAGTACAACGCCGAGGTGGACCAGGCCCAGGCGCAGGCCGCCCAGGCCGGCCCGCTGGCGCAGGCGCACGCACAGCAGGAGGTGCTGGCGGCGCAGACCGAGCTGGCCCAGCGTGCGGCAGAGCTGCGCCAGCAGCAGCTGGTCGCCGAGGTCGTGAAGCCGGCCGAGGCGGAGGCCGAGCGGATCCGGGTCGTGGCGCTGGCCGAGGCGGAGCGGATGAAGATCCAGGCCGAGGCGGCGGCCTCGCATGACCGGGTGGCGCTGGACCGGATGCTGATCGACCAGCTGCCGCAGATCGTCAAGGAAGCGGCGGGCGGGCTCGCGGGCGCCAACGTGAACGTGCTCAACGGCACCGACGGCTTGGGCGAGATCGCAGCGGGTCTGGTCAGCCAGGGCCTGACGATCCTGGACTCGGTCCGCCGGGGCCTGGGTACGCAGCAGGGTCGAGTCGACCAGAACGACGAGCGGGCCGGGCTCGAACCGGGGCAGTAGACGGAGGTCTCCGGCCGCACCGAACGGTCCGAACCGCCTCGACCTCCCGCCGGTCCCGCCGCGCACCCGCACGGCCGACCGGTCGGTTCAACTGCGGGCGTCCAGTTCGCGCCGTCCTCGGTGAGGTCCTGGGCGGTGTCACGGGGCTCTGGGGGCGGAACGGCCGCACAGCGGCACCGGAGTTCGGGAGCGACGACAGGGTATTCGGCACGTCCGAGCCCGTCACCGGTCGTTCAGAAGCCGGACGGCCCGCCTCGCGGCTCCGGGGGAGGAACCGCGGGACGGGCCGCTCGGGGGTGACGGACAGGTCGACGGCTGGTGCTTCGGTGGGCCGGTCAGGTGTCCTTCTCCGTGGCGGCCTCGTCCTTGCGCCCCAGGCCCGCTGCGCGTGCGGCGACCTCGAAGAGCGAGATGTAGTCGGCCTCGGCGTAGCCCAGGCCGATGGCGGTCTGGATCAGTTGGTGGACCATCGCGGCGACGGGCATGGGGACTTCGAGGGCGCGGGCGGCTCCGAGCCCCAGGTCGTAGTCCTTGCGCAGCATGGTCGTGGTGACGGTCGGGCTGTAGTCGTGTGCCACCAGCGCCCGGCCCTTGTGCCGGGTCAGGGTCGAGCCGAGCACCGAGCCGTTGATGAAGGCGAGGAAGTCGGCGCGGTCCACCCCGCCCTTCTCGGCGAGCGCCGTCACCTCGACCAGCGACTGGGTGACCATGCCGAGCAGCAGGTTGTGGCACAGCTTGACCAGGAGGCTGGTCTGGCCCGGTCCGGCGTACGTCACGGTGGGGGCGATGTGGTCGAGGTAGGGGCGGACCTGCTCGAAGGTCCCGGCGGGGCCCGAAGCGACGATCGCGGCGGTGCCTTCGGCCACCATGTTCGGGTTGCCGCTGATCGGGGTGGCGAGGAACTGCACACCGGCCTCGGCCGCCGCCGCTGCGGCCTGGGCGGACGCCTCGGCCGAAACCGTCGAGAAGTCGATGATCACGGCCGGTCGGCCGGCGCCGCCCCGCAGCAGCCCGCCCGGTCCGGTGACCACTTCCAGGAGGTCGGCGGAGGCGGTGACCACGACGAAGACGATGTCGCACTGTTCGGCCAACTCACCGATGGTGTCCGCGACGCCGGAGCCCCGGTCCGCCAGCGGCCTGGTCTTCTCCTTCGTCCGGTTCCATACGGTGAGCTCTTCTCCGGCGTCAAGCAGGCGCTCGGCCATCGAAACGCCCATCCGCCCCGTCCCGAGCCAGCCGAGGCGGCGGCGCTGGGTCCGTTCCATGATGCGGTCTCCCCTCCGATCGATGACGTCTCCGTCAACTTTGCGTGGAGTCGGGCTCGTCCGTGTCGGGCGGCTTCCTCCACGGCTCCGCATCATGTCCGATGTGCCCGCGTCAAGGTGGCCGAATCGCCAAGGAGCGACTGCGCCAGGTGAGGGAGTCGCCGGCTTCCCGTCCGGATGATCCGAAAATGACGGCCGGGGGGAGCGGGGACGTGCGTACGATCCGGGGGTCGATGGCCGTGCCGACGACCCGAGGTGGAGGCGTACGTGTGGGGCAGCGGGTTAGGTGACTTCTTCGAACGGGAGCCCGGGACGCCCGATCTCCGCGGCCCCTGGCGGTACTTGATCCGGATGGCCGTCCGGCACCGGCGGACCCTGCTGCTGGACTGTCTGTGCTGCATGATGTGGTCGGCCGGGCTCGGGCTGACCCCCGCCGTGATCGGGCAGGCGGTCAACCGGGGGCTGGTGGCCAGGGACCAGGCGGCGCTGGTCGGTTGGGGGCTCGCCGTGCTCGGCGTCGGGGCGCTCAGCGCGCTGTCCGCCGTGTTCGTGGAGCGCCTGGACACCCGGCTCCGGGTCGAACCCGCTTACGAGACGATGCAGTTCGTCACCCGCAAGGTGTGCGAGCTGGGCCCCGCGGTCGGCCGGAAGGTGTCGGCCGGGGACCTCGTCACCGTCGGCGTCTCGGACATCAACCTGATCGGTCAGACGCTGGAGGTCGGCGCCCGCGGGGTCGGCGGACTGGCCGGGTTCGTGCTCGTCGCGGTGTTCATGCTGGTCGCCTCCTGGCAGGTCGGCCTGCTGGTGCTGATCGCGGTCCCGGTGATGCTCGTGGTCACCACCCGGCTGGCCCGGGTGCTGCGCGACCGACAGGGCCGACTCCGGGCCCGCCAGCGGGAGTTGGCCGACCAGGCGGTGGACATCGTGCGCGGGCTGCGGGTGCTGCGCGGCATCGGCGGCGAGGAGCTGTTCGCCGCCCGCTACCGCGCGGACTCCCAGCGGCTGCGGGCCACCGCGCTCCGGCAGGGCCGGGCCTCGGCCGTGCTCGGCGCGTCCAGGACCTTCCTGCCCAGCCTGCTGCTCGCCGGCGTGGTGGCACTGGCCGGGGAACTGGTCCTGCACCAACGGCTCAGTGCCGGGCAGATGGTGGCCTTCTACGGGTACGCCGGCTACCTGGTGATCCCCACCAACCAGATCACCTTCGCCGTCTCCAAGGCCATGCAGGGCCATGTCGCCGCCGAGAACGTCGTCCGGCTGCTGCGGACCGCACCGGACCTGGCGCCCGGTGCCCCGTCCGGCGCCGCGCTCGGTGCCTCGTCCGGTGCCGCGCTCGGTGCCGCTCCCGACGGCATGCCCGGCCACGGGCCGCTCGCCGACCCCGACTCCGGCCTGCGGGTGCCCGCCGAGGGACTGACCGCCGTGGTCTGCACCCCCGCCGACGCCGTCACCCTGGCCGACCGACTGGGGCGCCGGACCGACTCCGACGCGACCTACGCCGGACGGAGGCTCGCCGAGCTGCCACTCGACGGGGTCCGTCGGCGGATCCTGGTCACCACGGCCGAGGAGCACCTCTTCGCCGGGCCGCTGCGCCGCGAACTCGACCCGTCGGAGAAGGCGTCGGTGCGGGCGTCGGAGCGGGCGTTGGAGACCGAACGCCGCCCCGGCGGCGATCCCGACGGACGGCTCTGGGCGGCCGTCGACGCGGCCGCCGCCCGGGACGTCGTGGAAGCGCTGCCGGGCCGACTCGACGCCGAAATGGCCGCCGGAGGACGGGAGTTCTCGGGCGGCCAGCAGCAACGCCTGCGACTGGCCCGCGCGTTGCTGGCCGACCCGGAGGTGCTGATCCTGATCGACCCGACCAGCGCCGTCGACGCCACCACGGAGAACCGGATGGCCGAGGGGATCGCCCGCCTGCGTCGCGGCCGCTCCACCGTCGTGTTCACCACCAGCACCGTGCTGCTGCACCGGGCCGACGGCGTCGCCCTGGTGCTGGACGGCGCGGTCGTGGCCGAGGGCTCCCACCACGAGCTGCTGGCCGACGAGCGCTACCGCGAACTGGTCCTGCGCTGGACCGGCGAGGAGGAAGCCGGAGGGACGGGAAGGGCGGTACCAGGGGAGGCGGACGAGGAGTCGGGCGAGGAGCCGGGCGAGGCGAGCGAGGGGGAGGCCGCATGAGCGAGCTGCCCGTCGCGAGCAACCGTGAGCTCGCCGCGTACGCGCGCCGTGCCCTCCGCGACCACCGTGGCGAACTCGCCCTGGTGGTCGGTGTGCAGGCGCTCGCCGCCGTCGCCGGACTGTTCGCGCCCTGGCTGCTCGGCACCCTGGTCGCCGATGTCACCCAGGGCCACGACACCGTGCTGCGCCTGGTGCTGCTGATCCTCGGGTGCCTGGCGGCCCAGGCCGTGCTGGTCCGGCTCGCCGAGTACGCCGCGGCCAGGCTCGGCGAGAGGATCCTGGCCGGCCTGCGCGAGGAGTTCGTCGCGGACCTGCTGGCCCTGCCGCCGGAGACCGTCGAGGACGCCGACGCCGGCGACCTGATCACCCGCACCACCCGGGACATCGACCTGCTCTCCGGCGCCATCCGCTCCGCGATCCCGGCCACCATGACCTCGGTCGGCGTCATCGGTTTCACCCTGGGCGCCCTGGCGCTGGTCGGCCCGGTGCTGCTGCTGCCCGTCCTGCTGGTGGGCCCGGTGTTCCACTTCGCCGCCCGCTGGTACCTGCGGCGGGCGCACCAGGGTTACCTGCGCCAGGCCGCCTCCTACTCCCGGCTGACCGAGAGCCTGGCCGAGACCGTCGAGGGCGCCGGCACCGTGGCCTCGCTGCGGCTGGCCGCCCGCCGGATGGACCGGCTCGACGAGTCCATCGCCGACGCCTACGCGGCCGAGCGCCACACCCTGCGGCTGCGCAACGTCTTCCTGCCGATCTGCGACACCGGCTACGCCCTGCCGGTGGCCGCGATGCTCGTCTTCGGCGGCACGCTCTACCTGCACGGTGTGGTGTCGCTCGCCGCCGTCACCGCCGGCACCCTGTACGCCTCACAACTGCTCAACCCGCTGGACCAGTTGATGTTCTGGCTGGACTCGCTGCAGTCGGCGGGCGCGGCGCTGGCCCGGCTGCTGGGGCCGGCGCGGTTCCGGGACCCGGGGGCGTCGCCGGACCTGGTCCCCACTCCGGTCCCCACTCCGGCCCCCATCCCGGTTCCAGCCGCGGCCGCCGACACCGCCGGGGCACGGGACATCGTCGTGCGTGAACTCCGCTACGCCTACCGGCCCGGCCACGACGTGCTGCGCGGGATCGACCTGACCGTCCGGCAGGGCGAGTGGCTGGCCGTGGTCGGGCCGTCCGGCGCGGGCAAGTCGACACTGGCCAAGCTGCTGGCCGGGATCTACACCCCGCACGGCGGTGGCATCACCGTCGGCGGCCGGGAGATCGCGGACCTGGCCCCCGTCGAGCGGCGCGGCACGGTGGCCCTGGTGACCCAGGAGCACCACGTCTTCCGGGGCTCGCTGCGCGACAACCTGACCATCGCGCGCCCGGGCGCCGGGGACGAGGAACTCGCCGACGCCCTGCGGGCCGTCGACGCCTGGGAGTGGGCGGAGGCCCTGGGGGTGGACAGTGCGGTCGGCCCCGGCGGACGGACCCTCGACCCGGCCAAGGTGCAGCAACTCGCCCTGGCCCGGCTCATCCTGGCCGACCCGGAGGTCCTCGTCCTGGACGAGGCGACCTCGCTGCTGAACCCCCGGGCCGCCCGGCACCTGGAACGCTCGCTGGCCGCCGTCACCCGCGGCCGTACCGTGATCGCGGTCGTGCACCGGCTGCACACCGCCCGGGACGCCGACCGGATCGCGGTGCTCGACGCCGGCCGGGTCACCGAGTTCGGCACCCACGCGGAACTCCTTTCCGAGAACGGCGCTTATGCCGGGCTCTGGCGCGACTGGCAGAGTTAGACCGTTTTACGGAAGGCCGGATTCAGGAATTCCCTTGTCGGCAACCGTACGCATTTTCCCGCCAAAGCGCGGGACGGTCCGATCGCACCTCGCAACCCTGCTGCCGGACGGCCACCTCGGGAAACGATGGTGATCGGGCGACCGGGGCCTCGTCACCACGGCCGCGCGATGGACGGGATCGATGGACGGGGTGCAGGGCCCGGCCGCCAGCTCCGAGCCTCCGTCGCGGTGGCCCCGACGGCCGGTGCGGCGGGCCCGCGGCCTCGTCCGACCGGCACCGGGAGCCGATCGCCGTTTTCCGGAACCGTTTCTCCGGAAATGCGGGCGGATCGATGCGGTGGAATTCGTTCCGGGGCGGGATGGGCCGGGACACGTCGGGTGGGAGTCCTTGGCCTGAATCCGGGGGAAACACGGCTGCGGACGATGTTCGTACTGGCGCCGGACCGGGGTGTCCGGCAAACCTTGGTTCCGGCGCGGCCGGCCGGTGACGGAGGACGCGCCGTCAGCCCTGCGAAATCCGTTCGAAATATTCGAAAAAGGGGGAAGCAATGCGATCTTCTCTGGCAAGGGTGTTCGTCGGCGCGGCGGCCGTGGTCGGGATCGCCGCCGGAAGCCTCGCCGGCGCGAGCGCGAGCCTGGCGGCCACCCAGCCCGCCGCGCAGGCCGCGGTCAGCAGCCCGCGCATCTCCATCCTCGCGGTGAACAACCTCGGCCTGGACACGGCCCACGCCAAGAACTGGCAGAGCTGCCTGAACGCCTTCGGCTACAACCCCGGTTCCTTCGACGGGTCCCTCGGCCCCAACAGCTGGTCGGCGGCGCAGCGGTTCCTGAACGCCAACGGCTACAACGCCGGTACCGTCGACGGGTCCGTCGGACCCAACACGATCGCCGCGCTGCAGCGGTTCCTGAACGCCGTCGGCTTCAACGCCGGTACCGTCGACGGGATCGCGGGCCCGCAGACCAAGGGCGCGTTCTGGAACTACAACAACACGGGCTGCTGAGGCACCCCGGACCGCTTCCGAAACCGCCCCCGTCGCTCTGAGTGGAGCGACGGGGGCGGACTGACGGGAGCGGAGCGACAGGGGCGCCGTGCCCGCTGGTCAGCTCAGGGTGCGGAGCGAGGCGGCGTCGTACGGGTGGAGGTCGGTGAAGCGGCCGGCGAGGACCTTGGCGGCCCACTCCGGGTCCTGGAGGAGGGCCCGGCCGACGGCGACCAGGTCGAACTCGTCACGCTCCAGCCGGTCCAGCAGGTTGTCGATGCCCTGGACCGCGGAGCCCTCGCCGCGGAAGGCGCCGACGAAGTCCCCGTCCAGGCCGACCGAGCCGACGGTGATGGTGGGACGGCCGGTGAGCTTCCTGGTCCAGCCGGCCAGGTTGAGGTCGGAGCCGTCGAACTCGGGCACCCAGTAGCGGCGGGTCGAGGCGTGGAAGGCGTCCACCCCGGCCTCGGCGAGCGGGGTGAGGATCGCCTCCAGCTCCTGGGGGGTCTCGGCGAGGCGGGCGTCGTAGTTCTCCGACTTCCACTGCGAGTAGCGGAAGATCACCGGGAACTCCGGGGAGACCGCCGCACGCACCGCGCCGACCAGCTCGGCCGTGAACCTGGTCCGGGCGAGCAGGTCGCCGCCGTAGGCGTCGGTGCGGCGGTTGGTGCCCGCCCAGAGGAACTGGTCGAGCAGGTAGCCGTGGGCGCCGTGCAGTTCGACGCCGTCGAAGCCGATCCGCTCGGCGGCCGCGGCGGCCTCGGCGAAGGCGCCGATGACGGCGTCCAGGTCGGCCGGGGTCATCGCCCGGCCCGTCCCCTCGGTGCCGTCCAGCCGGATGCCGGACGGGCCGATGGCGGGGGCGTCGGCGAACGGCGGGTCGCCCTGCTTGCGCACCATGCCGATGTGCCAGAGCTGCGGCACGATGGTGCCGCCCGCCGCGTGGACGTCCTCGACGACCCGGCCCCAACCGGCCAACTGCTCCTCGCCGTGGAAGCGCGGGATGTTGTCGCTCTGCCCCGCGGACTCGTGGCCGACGTAGGTTCCCTCGGTGACGATCAGGCCGACGCCGGCGGCGGCGCGCCGGGCGTAGTACGAGCGCACGTCCTCGCCGGGCACGCCGCCCGGGGAGAACTGGCGGGTCATCGGCGCCATCACGATGCGGTTGGGCACGGTCAGCCCGTTGATCGTGACGGGTCGGGACAGGATCCCGGCCGCGCGGGAGGCCGGGTTCTCGATGACGGTCATGGAAGTCCTCGCGGGTGGCGGTGGTGTGCGCCGAGACGGAAACGGTTGCCCGTGCCAACCACCCCGGTGGTCCGCACATTTCGTCTCCCGCACCGAACCCGCTGTGATCTGCGCCACGGTGCTCCCCGTGGCGATCATCCGGCAGGGCCAGGGCCAGGGCCAGGGCCAGGGCCAGGGCCAGGGCCAGGGCCAGGGCCAGGGCCAGTGGTGGCAGGGGCTACCGGACGGGCCCCGGCGCGCCGGTGTCGTCGTCGCCGCGGATCTCGTCGATGATGCGGGCCGCCCAGTCCGCGGGCCGCCGGTGGCCGAGGAGTCGGGAGAGCAGGGCCATCCGGGTCCGGCGCTCGGCCGGGGCGAGGTCGAGGGCGCGGCCGAGGACGGTGCTGAGGTCCCCGGGGGTACGGGGGTCGGTGAGCAGGGCGGCCGCACCGAGTTCGGCGGCGGCGCCGGCGTGGCGGGAGAGCACCAGGACGCCGGGGTCCGAGAGGTGGGGCAGCGCGGCCCGGGCGGCGACGAACTCCTTGGCGGTCAGGTTCATCCCGTCCTGGAGGGAGGTGACCCAGAGCACCTCGGCCGCCAGGTAGGCGTCGACCACGCCGGTGGTGCCGAGGCGTTCGGGCCGGTAGTCGACGGGCCGCCAACCCGGCTGTCCCCAACGGGTGTTGACCTCCTGGATGCGCCTTTCGAGTCGGCGGCGGGTGGTGTCGTAGGCGGTGATGCCGGGCTCGGGCGGCGGACAGACGAGCCGGAAGGTGAGCGAGCCGCGCAGGTCGGGCCGGCGGGCGAGCAGGAGGTCGACGGCGTCGACCTTCTGGACCGGGGCCTTGGCGTAGTCGAGGCGTTCGACCGAGAGCACCACGCGCCCGGGGGCCGGGCGGCGGTGCGGTGCGCGGAGGCGGGCGAGCCGTTCGACGGCCGACCGGTCGATGCCGAGCGGGTGGACGGCGGTGCGCGTGCGGGGCCGGTCGGGTCGGCCGACCGGGTCGTCCGTACCGGCCAGGGTGGCGCGGAAGCGGGCGGCGAAGTCCTCGGTGTGGAAGCCGGCCCAGTCCAGCCGGGCCAGCGAGCGGCGCAGTTCGGCGGCGACCGGGAGGGTGGCGAAGGTCTCCGGGGCGGGGAACGGGGTGTGGTGGAAGAGCCCGGTCCTGAGGTCGGGCCGGAGGCGGCGCAGCAGTCCGGGGACGAGCCAGAGGTTGTAGTCGTGGAGCCAGACGGCCGCGCCGGGCGCGGCCTGGGCGCTGATCAGCTCCGCGAAGCGGGAGTTGACCGTACGGTAGTCGCTCCAGGCGGCCGGGTCGAAGACCGAGCGGTCGGGTTCGGACATCAGGACGGGCCAGAGGGTCTCCTTGCAGGTGCGGTGGAAGTAGCCGCTCCAGGTGGCCCGGTCCACGGGTACGGCGGCGAGCGGGGGGCCGGCCGGGGGCGGGGTCGGTCCGTCCGACCCGGTCCCGGCGGTGACCCAGATCCCGGGCAGGCCGTCGGCGAAGGCGCTGGTCAGGGTCGGCAGGATGCCATTGGGACTGGTGGGGGGCTGCCAGCTCTCGCCGTTCCAGTGCAACGGCGGACGGTGGTAGGCGACCACGACGGAGTGCGGGCCGGCAGCGGCGCGTGGGGTGGTGGCGGGGTGCTCGGGCCCGGCCGTGGGGGAGACCCACCCGAGGTCCCTGAGCGCCGCGTGGATGCCGGCCGCGCCGATGTGCTCGGGGCGGTGGACCAGTGGGTCCCCGGCGAGGGCGGCGAGCAGGGCGGGCTCGGCCCCGCCGACGACCACCGCACGGGTGCCGAGCCGGAACAGCGAGAGGTCGTTGAGCGAGTCGCCGGCGACCAGCGTCTCCTCGGGCCGCCAGCCCAGCTTCCCGGTCAGCGCCCGTAGTGCGTTGCCTTTGGAGGCCTGCGGCGGCAGGACGTCGAAGTAGCGGTCCGCCGAGTACACCCAGGCGCAGCCGAGGGACTCGACGGCCGCGGTGAGTTCCGCGGTGAGCCGGTCGGGGGCGAGGTGGTAGGAGCAGCGCCCGTCCTGGACCACGTCGTGCTGGTAGCCGAGCTGCGGGAAGCGGCGTAACGCGGCGCGGACCCGCTCCGGTCCCGGCCAGCCGGTCCGCAGCTGCTCCTGGATCGGGTCGACGGGGGTGAAGTCCGTGCCGTCCAGGACGGTGGCGCCGACGTCGGCGATGATCCACCGGGGGCGCGGGACGAGCGGGTCGCGCAGCACGTCCCGGATCGAGGCCGAGCCGCGTCCGGTGGCGAAGACCACAATCACCTCGGGATGACGGGCCAGGGCGTCCCGCAGCCGACGTCGGTCGTCCAGGGAGCCGCCGAGCAGAGTGCCGTCCAGATCGGTGACCAGATATCTCGACATCCGGGGGACGCTAACACGGTCACCACGGGTTCTGAAGCGTTCAACTCAAGCTGATACCAACCTGGTTCGGCCGAGCTCCGCGGCGTGCGGGGCCGCGCTGGAGCCCGGCCCGGACGGCCGGGGCGTCGAGTGTCGCGGGCGTGTCCCCTTCTGCCGGCACTGGCCAGGCCCGGCCGCACCGGCCGCGGCAGGCCGTGGAACACCAGGTCCGTGAAGTACGGTCCCGCCACCAGGACTTCACACGGAGGTACCGACTCGCTCGTCCGCATCCGGCGAGCACCGGCGCTGCGCACCGCCGGGAGTGCCGGGAGCGCGGGAGTGTGCCGGAGACCTCGTGGCAGCACCGGCTGCCGCGACGAACTGCGGCTCGGTGGACGGTTGCGGGAGGGAGCGCTGCCGACAGCGCGCGGTCCTCGCCGCGTCCGGATCCGCAGGGCCGGGGTGGAACCGGTGCGCGCCGTCGGCGGTGAGCACGGCCTGGAAGGCCTCCCTCAGGAGGGCCGTCATCGCGGGGCCGAACCGGCGTGGAGCCCCCGTGACATCGCTCGGTGGGCACGCGCCCCGGGTCAGCGCCTCGATGGACTCGGCGATCCGCGTCCCCAGGTCCTGGGCGAGTTCGTCGGCGCTCCCGTGGGGGCGGTCGAGCACCTCGGCGACGATCTGGAACGGGTCCTGGGAGGTCGGGAGGGCGTGCCTGCCTCCGTGCTCGGCCGGGGGGTCGAGCTCGGCGAGGGTCAGGATGGCTTCGAGGTTGAGGCCGCGGCGCTGGAGGTACTGGATGGAGGCGATGCGCCGGACGTGTTCCGGACCGTAGAAGACCCGCTTGCCGACGCGTTCGGCCGGGGGCAGCAGCCCGCGTGCGTGGTAGGCCCGGACGCTCCGGGCCGACAGTCCGGCCCGGGCGGTGAAATCGGCGATGTCCATCCGGAGGGCGGTCGGGCCGGGTGCGGCCGCTCCGGCGGCCGACTTGGCGCGCGGGCCCGCCGCGGGGGCCCGGCCCGGTGCCGCCGGCAGCTCCGGCACGATCACGGCGGAGAAGGGCACGGAGGCGGTGAACCGTTTCTCCAGTAACTCCCGGTAGCGCTCCGATTCGTAGTCGGCGCGGGCGTGTTGGGCGTCGCGGAAGCGCAGCACGACGGTGTGGGTGCCACCCGTTGGGCGCCCGCCCGGGTGGAGGCGGACGGTCCCGTTCGTACTGGCCAGCAGCTCGCCGCTGCCCGATCCGGGCTGGCCGGGCACGGACCGGCCGGGCAGGGGCGCCGCGGTCCGGCGGTGGGTGGCCGCGCGCTGCGGGGCGGCCACGGCGAAGTTCAGGATCAGCAAGGCGGTCACGGGCGTTCCTGTCGACTCGGGCAACTGCCGGTGGGAGGAGGCGTGGTGAGGAGGCGTGGTGGGCGCGGGCCGGCACGGTCGGGGCCTCGCGCAGCGTGCGCGTGAGTGAATCGGGCACTGCGAATGTAGTTCAGCGTACTACCAGCGTAGTGACAGAGGAAGGGCGAAACGGCATGCTGGGACCATGACCTCGCCACGCGCCGTCCTGATCGCCGACACCGCCGTCACGCTGCTCGCCGAGCGCGGGGTGCGGGGCCTGACCCACCGTGCGGTGGACGAGGCGGCCGGCCTGCCGCTCGGCTCCACCTCCAACCTGGCCCGCACCCGGGCCGTGCTGCTGACCCTCGCCCTGGAGCGGATCACCGAGGTGGACGCCGACCCGCTGCGCCCGCTGCAGGCGGTCAGCGCCTCGCTGAGCCGCCAGGCGGCCCGCGACGTGCTCGTCAACCTGCTCGCCGAGGACCTCCACGTACGGCTCCAGGCGAGCCGCAACCTCACCCTGGCTCGCCTGGAGCTCGCCCTCGAAGCCAACCGGGACCAGGCACTGCGCGCCCGTTACGACGAACTCGGCAGCGGGTTCCGGGGGTTCGCCGCAGCTCTGCTCACCGCAGCGGGCAGCCCCGACGGCGAGCGGCGCGCGCTGTACCTGATGGCCTGGTGCGACGGCGTCCTCTTCCACATGGCGGCGGGGGCCGGGCGGACGCACCCACCGACCAGGGACGAGCTGCGCGAGCAGGTGGAGCTGATGATCCGCACCCTGATCGACCCCTGAGCCCCGGGCGGTTCCCCGGAACACCGTGCGCGGACCGGGCACCTGGGGGACCATGCCCCCATGGACAGCCGGACCACCGAGACCTTCGTACGGACCCGCCGCTCCCTGCACGCGGTGGCCGAGCTGGTTCTGGCCGGCCCGCAGTACCGGGCGAGCGGGACGATCCGGCTGCGGCCCTGCCCCGGCGGCTTCGCGACCACGGTTGAGCCGAGGTTGCGGGTGATCGGTGCGGAGCTGGTCGCACCGGGGCGGGTGCTGTCCCTCGAACGGACCAGCTGCGCCGCCCTCGGCGAGGCCCTCGGGTTCCCCGTCGGCGCACCGGAAGGGCTGTACCGGGACGGGCCGGGCGTCGCCGCCGACCACGCGATCGAGGTGGACCGGGAGGCGGCCGGCCGGATCGCGGACTGCTTCGCGCTCGGCGAGGCCGCGCTCGACGCGCTGTTCCCGGCCGAGACCCCGGTGATCTGGCCGGAGCACTTCGACCTCGGGGTGACGGCCGGCGCGGTGAACTACGGCGTCTCGCCCGGCGACGCCTACCAGCCGGAGCCCTACGCGTACGTCGGCCCGCACACGCCGCGGCAGGGGGAGTTCTGGAACGCCCCCTTCGGCGCCGCCCGGACGATCCGCGAACTCGGCGGCGTGGCGGCCCTGCTGGACTTCCTGGAGCAGGGCCGCCGACAGGCCGGCGGCGCCTGACCGTCCTGCCGGTCGGGCGCCGCCGGGGGATCGGTCAGCTGTGGTGCCAGGTCACCGAGAAGTCGGTGCCATCGGTGATCTCCGAGGTGGTGGCCTTGGTGACCTTGCTGGTGGCCATGTCGATGACCGAAGGGTTCGAAGCGCTGAGGGCCTTGCCGTTGACCGAGGCGTTGGTGAAGCCGACGGTGCCGAAGTCGGCCAGCGGAAGGACACCGGAGGTGGTGGACGGAGCCTCGGCGATCACTTCGGCGGAGGCCAGGGCCGCGTTCCTCAGGGACTTGTTGACGCTGTGGCTCCAGCCCGCGGTGGTGTTGCGGATGGTGAGGGTGAAGGAGCCGTTGCCATTGGTGCTGACGCTTGCGACGAAGTGGTCGCCGGGGCTCACGAGGCTCCGGAAGTTGGTCGGGTAGGCCGGGTACATCTCGTACCAGGACGAGTAGGACGGGGTGCCGAGCGAGCAGTCCGCCTCGGTGCCGATCTGTTCGACGCTCTTGCTGCCGTCGCCGTCGAGGCCCACCCAGAAGGCGGAGTAGGTGTTGGTGTCGGTGCAGGTGACGGTCGGCTGGTCCCACTCCGCGCTGACGCTGGTGAACTTGCCGCCGGTGGCCGCGTAGCCGGACCAGTTGCTGCTGGTGCCGTACATCAGCGAGCTGTCGTGGTGGTGCTCGGCGATCGGGGCGAGGACGGGGGTGGGGGCGTGTTCGTGGGCAGCCGGTGAGCCGGTGCCGAGCAGTGCGAGCAGGGCGGTCGTGGTGGCGAGTGTGAGCGGACGGGCGAGGCGCATGACGGGTCCCGGGGACGTGTGTGGAGTTGACTGAACGTCGACAAGCTAGCGACCGCAGTCCGGTCCCACGGGGCCGCCCGGCCGGTGACGGAGCCGGGATTCGCCTGTTCGGCTGAGCGGGTGCGGCCAGGTGCCGCACCCGCTCAGGACGAGCAGGTCGGGGCGGATCAGAAGCCGATGATCCGCAGGGTGTCGTTGACGGTGACGTAGAAGGTGTGGCCGTCCGGGCCGACCGCGAGCCCGGTCACGTACTGGAGGCCGGGGACCCCCTCGGTCGGGACGAGGTGGTGGGTGGCGAGGTCCAGGGAGAGGACCGAGGCCTTGCCGTCCGGGCTGGTGGTGTCCTGCCCGACTGCGTACAGCCGACTGCCGTCCCGGCTCACCACCGGGTTCTGCAGCCGCTGCCCCGGAGCGATGTCGAAGGTCGCGTCGACGGTGTCGGTGTCGAGGTCGACCGTGTAGCCCTTGCCGTCGTCGCCGACGCCGTGCACATGGGTGTCGTCCGGGTCGAGCGCCAGGTTGACGATGGTGCCGGCCGTGGCGGCGACGGTGCCGACCACTGCCGGGGGCTCGTCGTCCAGGGCCAGGTGGACCAGGCCCGCCTCGGTGGCCACGTAGGCGTCGTCACCGTCCGGCCGGACCACGATCGACGCCGGGTACCGGCCCGGAATCGGGAGGGCGTCGGTGAACGCCTGTCGCTTCGCGGAGAAGGTGAGCACCCTGGCCCCCGGGCGGGGCGGGCGGTGCCAGGACGCCGGTCCGTCCTGGGTCACATAGACCTGCGATCCGTCCGGGCTGACCGCCAGCGCGCTCAGCCCGCCCGGGTAGGTCCCGGAGGGACGGGGCTGGTCCGGTACCTCGGTGCTGGAGAGCAGGGAGCCGGTGGCGGTGTCGACGACACCCAGCACGGAGGCGGGGAAGTGGCGGTTCGGGCCGAGCAGGACGTACACGCGCGAACCGTCCGGGCTGACCGCCATCGGCCCGGCATCGCCGCCGAACCCGGTGGTGAGGGTGACGACGGCGGTGATCGCACCGCTCTGGGTGTCGACCGCCTTCAGTTTCAGACCGTGGATGCTGTCCTTCACCGCGACGTAGGCCCGGTGCCCGTCCGGGCTGACCGCCACCGCGGCGGGCGAGGAGTCCAGGGCGACGGTCCGCGGCACTCCCCGGACCGGCCCTCCGTGGTGCCCGCCCGCGGCGGCGGGGCCGGCCGCGCCGAGCAGCAGTGCTCCGGCCGTCAGCAGGGTGCCTAACCAACGAGCCTTTGACACAAGCGAGTTCATGGTGCCCTCCCCTTGGTGTACCGCATGTCCGTGCAGTGGCAGGGACACGGTACGGGAGGGAGGTGACGGGCGGTCGGCCGGGATTTGTGTTGGGCGCCGGGGAGGGGTACTGTCGCCCAGTCGCTCGGCAGGGAGCACCGGACACGCAACAGCGCGGACGGTCCCGGGGCGGCCAATCCCTTGAAACACCACTTCTCGGTTCGCGCCGGGTCGTGTTCGCGTTTTTCGCGTTCCGACCGGGGGCTTATTCGGCATGGGTGTTTATCGGATTGCGGCTGGATTCGCTTTTCGGAGCGGGGGTCGGCTAG
Organism: Kitasatospora sp. NPDC089509; assembly: GCF_044749365.1. Taxonomy (NCBI): domain Bacteria; kingdom Bacillati; phylum Actinomycetota; class Actinomycetes; order Kitasatosporales; family Streptomycetaceae; genus Kitasatospora; species Kitasatospora sp. NPDC089509. Next base: position 142,175 of record NZ_JBIVHS010000027.1, read on the forward strand.
AGTTTGAAACGTCGGACAGGGCGTCAAGCCAGAGAAGACACCGGCGAGTTGGATGAACGAAGCCCCGGAAACGGAGCGGAAAACATCTGATAAGCTGGAAACACGAAAGAACGAAGCGCCCGGAGGGCCCGCTGGAAGGCGGTCCGAAGGAAGCGTCCGTTCC
>NZ_JBIVHS010000028.1:0-5303 GCF_044749365.1 Kitasatospora sp. NPDC089509
GGGGGTTAGGGGGTTGGGGGGTTGGGGTTGGTGGGGGTGTGGGTGGTGGTGTGGTAGTTGGTGAGGTCGAAGGTGCGGGTTTGGTGTTGGTAGCGCCAGGTGTAGGTGGGCCAGATGTTGGGGTTGTTGCCGTGGTTGTCGGTGTACCAGCTGGTGCAGCCGCCGGTGTTCCAGACGGTGTGTTGGAGGCGTTTGGTGAGGGTTTTGTTGTAGGTGGTTTGGGCGTGGGGGAGGACGTCGGCGCTGGTGATGCCTTGGGTGGTGAGGGTTTTGAGGGCGGAGAGGATGTAGGTGATCTGGGCTTCGATCATGACGGTTTGGGAGGAGTGGCCGAGGGTGGTGTTGGGTCCGAGGATCATGTAGAGGTTGGGGAAGCCGTGGATGGTGGTGCCGCGGTGGGCGGTCATGCCGGTGCGGTGCCAGGTGTGGGCGAGGGTGTGGCCGTCGGTGCCGTGGATGCGGTGGGCGATGGGGCGGTCGGTGGCGGTGAAGCCGGTGGCGAGGATGATGGTGTCGATGGTGCGGGTGGTGCCGTCGGTGGTGGTGATGTGGTCGGGGCCGATGGTGGTGATGGTGTCGCTGATGATGTCGACGTTGGGTTGTTGGATGGCGGGGTACCAGGTGTTGGAGAAGAGGAGGCGTTTGCAGCCGACGGTGTAGTCGGGGGTGAGGCGGGCGCGGAGGGCGGGGTCGGGGACGGATTTCTTGAGGTGGCCGGCGGCCATGTTCTTCATGCCGGTGGTGCGGCCGGGGCGGGACATGAAGAACGCGACGATTTCGCGGCCGTTCTTGTTGAAGGCGCGGCGGAAGCGTTGGTAGCCGGGGAGGTGGCGCAGCATCCAGGTGTGGCGCGGGGTGTTGGGTTTGTCGGGTTTGGCGGCGATCCAGGGGGGTGTGCGCTGGTAGAGGTCGAGGCGGTTGACGTGGGGTTGGATGTGGGGGACGAACTGGATGGCGGAGGCGCCGGTGCCGATGACGGCGACGTTGCGGCCGGTGAGGTCGTGGTCGTGGCGCCACTGGGAGGAGTGGAAGAGGGTGCCGGTGAAGGTGTCGAGGCCGGGGATGGGGGGCAGGGCGGGTTCGGAGAGGTAGCCGGTGCCGGTGACGAGGATGCGGGCGGTGTAGCGGCCCTGGCTGGTGTGGATGTCCCAGTGGTGGTGGCGGCTGTCCCAGTGGGCGGCGAGGAGTTCGTGGTTGTAGCGCAGGTGGGGGGTGACGCCGTGGCGTTTTGCGCAGGTGTGGAGGTAGTCGTGGACTTCGGCCTGGGTGGCGAAGGTGGATTTCCAGTCGGGGTTGCGGGCGAAGGAGAAGGAGTAGAGGTGGGCCTGGACGTCGCAGGCGCAGCCGGGGTAGGTGTTGTCGCGCCAGGTGCCGCCGAGGTCGTCGGCGCGTTCGAAGACGAGGAAGTCGGTGTGGCCGGCTTGGAGGAGGCGGATGGCGGTGCCGAGGCCGGAGAAGCCGGCGCCGATGACGGCGACCTGGAGGTGGCGGACGGGGGGCTGGGCGTGGTGGGGGGCCGTGGCCGCGCCGGTGCCGGTGGCCGTGCCCGTGTTCGTGCCGGTGGTGGCCGTGGCCGTGCCGGTGGCCGCGGTGGTTCCTGCGGTGCGGGTGTCCGCGGTGTCCGGGGTGGCCGGGGCGGTGGTGGTGGCTGTACTCGCGGTGGCGGCCGTGGTGTTGGGGGTGGTGGTGGTCATGGCGTCGGTCTCCCTGGGGTGGTGGCGGGGGGTCAGGCCCGGCGGGTGAGGGTGACGCGGAAGTTGTTGAAGATGTGGTCTTCGAGGGTGTAGGCGAAGATGTCGAGGTAGCGCTCGAAGCGGGCGACGGTGGTTTCGTCGGCCATGGCGACGGCTTCGTCGCGGCGGGCGGCGAGGAGTTGGAGCCAGGCGCGGCAGGCGCGGGCGAAGGACTCGGGTTCGTTGCGGATCTCGGTGACCTCGAAGAGGCCGTCGAGGCCGGCGGCGAGTTCGGGCAGGCGGGGGATGTGGCAGCCTTCGAACTCCTCGCGCTGGAGGAATTTGAGGTCGTCCAGGAGCTGGCGGCGCAGTGGGGGGTTCTCGACGGTCATGGTGTGCAGGACGAAGCGGGCGCCGGGCTTGAGGAGGGAGTGGACCTGCTTGAAGAAGACGCGGTAGCGCTGGGTGCGCTCCTTGGGGGTGAGGGAGGAGAGGACGAAGTGTTCGAGGGCGTTGATGCAGAACGCGGCGTCGTAGGGCTGCTGGCCCTCGGGCAGGCGGTGGTCCTCCCAGCTCTCGACGCGGGCCTGGATGGCGGGGTTGCCCAGGGCGGTGACGAAGTCGGCCTGGGTGCGGGAGAGGGTGACGCCGACGGCCTGCTTGACGCCGTGGACGGTGGTGAGGCGGTTGAGCATGGTGCCCCAGCCGCAGCCGATGTCCAGGACGCGGTCGGTGTGGGCGGCGCGGGCGAGGTCGGTGAAGACGTCGAGCTTGCGTTCCTGGGCTTCGTCGAGGGTGGCGACGAGGTCCTCGCCGTCCTCCCAGTAGCCGCCGGAGTACATCATGGTGGGGCCCAGGATGAGGCGGTAGAGGTCGTTGCCGACCTCGTAGTGGTGGCGGATGGCCTCGACGTCGGGGTTGATGGTGCGGGCGTCGACGGTGGTCATGGTGGGGCCTTTCGTGGGTGGTGGATGGGCGGGGGGACGTATGGTGCCGGTCTGGGTGCCGGTGTTCCCCCGGGTGGTCCGGGACGCGGTTCACGGGTGAACTGGCCCTGCTTGCAGGGCTGTTGACCGGTGGTGCTGGTGGTGCCGTTCCGGCGTAGGCCGGCCTGCTGGCACCGGCGCGCCGGGGTGGTGCCTGCTGGTGTGCGGGCTCCGTGGCGCGTTGTGCGGTGGCCGGTCCGGGTTCGGCATCCTGCTTTGGGTGCTTCCGGCCCGGGGTCGGGTGCCGCTGGCCGCGTGAACATGCCCTGCGGGCAAGGCTGTTGCCCGGTGGCACTGGTGGTGCCGTGCCCGTGTGGGCCGGCCTGGTGGCACCGGTGGTCGGGTGGTGCCTGCTGGTGTGCGGGCTCCGTGGCGCGTTGTGCGGTGGTCCGGTCCGGGTTCGGCACCTGGTTCGGGTGCTTCCGGCCCGGGGCCGGATTTCGCTGATCGCGTGAACTGGCGCTGCGGACAGGGCTGTTGATTAATTTCCGGTGGCACTGGTGGTGCCGTGCCCGTGTGGGCCGGCCCGGTGGCACCGGCGCGCTGGGGCAGTGCCCGCTGGTGTGCGGGCCGCTGTGGTTGCGCTGTGCGGTGGTCCGGTCCGGGTTCGGCACCTGGTTCGGGTGCTTCCGGCCCGGGGCCGGGTGCCGCTGATCGTGTGAACGCGCCCTGCGGGCAAGGATGTTGACCGGTTCTGCTGGTGCCGTTCCGGCGTGGGCCGGCCTGGTGGCACCGGCGTGCTGGGGTGGTGCCTGCTGGTGTGCGGGCGCCGTGGCGCGTTGTGTCGTGGCTGGTCCGGGTTCGGCACCCTGCTTTGGGTGCTTCCGGCCCGGGGCCGGGTGCCGCTGATCGTGTGAACGCGCCTTGCGGGCAAGGCTGTCGGACGGTCCTGGTGGGGACTGCTGTTGTGGTGTGGGCCGGGGTCAGGCCCGGCCGGCCGCTGTTGTTGTGCGTTGTGCGTTGTGCGGTGGCCGGGTCCGGGTTCGGCACCTCGTTTTGGGTGCTTCCGGCCCGGGGTCCGGGTGCCGCTGTTCGTGTGAACCGGCGCTCTGGGTGCGGCTGTTGAGTGGCCGTCCGTCCGGCACGGTGTCCAGTCCAGTCCAGTCCGGCTCGGTGTCCGGTCCTGGTTTGGTGCTGGTTTTGGTGTGGGGCCGGCATGGTGTCCGGTCCGCTGGCGTCCGTTCCGGTGTGGTGGGGCTGGGTGGTGGCGGGTCGGGCGTGGTGCGGTGCGGGTGTGCGGGTGCGGTGTGTTGTGGGTCAGGTAAGCGCGCTGGTCGCAAGTAGTGCGCAAGTGCGGGGGCGTGGGGTGGGTTGCGGGGCGTTTGCGTGGGGGCGGGTTTCATGCGGTGTCGACAGGACGTGCGGTTCGGGCCGTGTGGGTCCTTCGTCGGGTTGTTCTGGTTTTCCTTCCGTCGTGAGGTGGTGGGTGGCCGGGCTCCGGCGCGGGTTCCCGTCCGGTTTCGTGCCTCCCGCGGTCTGCGTGGTCCTTCGTGGTCTGCGTGGTCTCTCGTGTCCCGTGTTCTTTCCCGTTGCTGTTCGGTGTCGTGTGTGTCCGTGTCTGCCGGTGTGGTGCCGGTGGGGGTGGGGGTGCGCGGGTGTGTGCCGTGGCGGGGGCGGGGTGAAAGGGGGGCGGGGTGTTCTGTCGGTCCTGTGGTATCCGTCGTATTCGCCGCCTCTTCGCGGTCTTCCCGTTCTTCTCTCCTCTCGTTGTCGTGGTGGGTGTGTTCCGGGTCCGTTCGCGGGCCGGGGGCGCCCCCTGGGGCCGGGGTGGTGGGGGCGGGGGGTGCCGGCCGGGGGGCTTGCTGGAAGGAACTGATCACTGATGTCCGAGATCCCCACCGTGGAGGACCTGGCCGCGCAGCTTCAGGCGGTCTCCGGCGCGGCCGTCGTCGACGCGGACGCGGCGTTGCAGCACATCGCGGACGTGGACTCGCTGGACCTGATGGAGTGGCTGTACGGGTTCCAGAACCAGTACCCGCACATCCCGGCCGACGAGTCGCTGTTCGCCGACATCGACGACACCACGACGCTGCGGGTGGTGCACGAGCGGATCCTGGCGCTCGTGTCCTCCTCGGGTTCCTGACCGGGGCCCGGGCGTGCGCCGGGTACGGGCCGTAGGGGCCACCGGCGGTGCACGGGCCACCGGCGGTGCCGGTCCTGCCGGGCCTGCCGGTGGGACCGTGCGGGCCGGCGGGACCGTGAGGACCGCGGGCGTTGCGAGGCCTGTCCGGGCCGATGGCGCCTTGAGCGCCGCCGGCGCCGTGCGCGTCGTGAGTGCGGTGCGCGTGGTGGGGCCTGTCCGGGCTGATGACGTCCTGAGCGCTGCGGGGCCCGCCTGGGCCGTGAAGACCGCGCGCGCCGCAGGGCCTGCGGGTGCCGTGAGCGTTGCGGGGCCCGTGAGTTCCGTGCGCGTCATGCGTGTCGCGGGGCCCGTCCGGGCCGTGAAGACCGTGAGGACCGTGAGTGTCGCGGGTGCCGTGCGCGTTGCGGGGCCTGTCCGGGGCGACGGTGCCGTACGCGCCGGGGCTGTGAAGACCGTGAGTGCTGTGGGGCCCGCCTGGGCCGTGAAGACCGCGCGCGCCGCAGGGCCTGCGGGTGCCGTGAGCGTTGCGGGGCCCGTGAGTTCCGTGCGCGTCATGCGTGT
>NZ_JBIVHS010000028.1:5401-40226 GCF_044749365.1 Kitasatospora sp. NPDC089509
GTCGCGGGGCCCGTCCGGGCCGTGAAGAGCGTGAGTGTCGCGGGTGCCGTGCGTGCTGCGGGGCCTGTCCGGGCCGACGGCGCCGTGAGTGCCGCGAGCGTCGCGGATGCGGTGCGTGCTGTGGGGCCTGTCGTGTCTGGCAGGCCTGTCGCGCCTGTCGCGCCTGTCGCGCCTGTCGGGCCTGCTGGGCGTGTTGTGCCCGTCGTGCCTGCCGTGCGTGCCAGGCCTGTTGTGCCTGTTGAGTGTGTGTGGATCGTGTGGACTGTGGTGTCCGGGAGTTGGGGAAGGAGGGGACGCGGATGAGTGGGTTCGGTGTCACGGGTTGGGGGATGTCGGTTCCCGAGACGGTGGTGACCAGTGCGGAGTTGGCCGAGCGGTTCGGGGTGGACGAGCACTGGATCGTGTCGCGGTGCGGGATCCGTGAGCGGCGGGCGGTGGGTGAGGGGCAGACGACGGCGTCGATGGCGGTGGAGGCCGGGCGTCGGGCGCTGGAGCGGGCGGGTCTGTCGGGTGCGGACATCGCGCATCTGATCGTGGCGACCGCGACTCCGGAGCAGCCTTCGCCGGCGACGTCGGCGTTCGTCCATGACGCGTTGGGTGTCGCGGGCAGTGCGCATGACGTGAACTCGGAGTGTGCGGGTTTCGTGTACGCGCTGGTGAGTGCGATCGCGTTGATGCGGATGGATCCGCGGCCGGTGCTGGTGATCGGTTCCGACACGCACACGCTGACCGCGAACCCGGCGGACCGGGACCTGTCGATCCTGGTGGGTGACGGGGCGGGGGCGGTGGTGCTGGAGCCGGGGCCGGTGGAGCGGTTGCTGGCGTGGAACCTGGGTGCGGACGGCTCGTGCAAGGACTCTCTGAAGGTCCTGGCGGGGGGTTCGCGGATGCCGACGACCGCGCAGACGGTGGAGCAGGGCCTGCACTACGCGCAGATCAACGGTAACGAGATCTATCTGAACGCGGTGCGGTACACGGTGCGCACGATCCGCGAGACGCTGGAGCAGGCGAAGCTCGGGGCGCACCAGGTGGACCACGTGGTGCCGCACCAGGCGAACATCCGGATCATCAACTCGGTCCTGGCGCACACCGGGATCCCGGCGCAGCGGCTGGTGACGAATCTGGAGCGGTACGGCAACACGGCTTCGGGGTCGATCCCGATCGCGTTGTCGGAGGCGTTGGACGCGGGGCGGATCCGGGAGGGCGAGAAGGTGTTGCTGGCCGGGTTCGGTGCGGGGATGACGTGGGGTTCGGTGCTGCTGGAGTGGGGTGGTGTGCGGTGAGTGCGCGCGGTGCGGTCTTCGGTGAGCGCCCGGCGAGTCCGGTGGCGCTGGTGACGGGGGCCTCGGGGGGGCTGGGGCGGGAGCTGGCGCTGGAGCTGGACGCGGCGGGCTGCCGGGTCGCGGTCCATTACAACAGTTCCCGGGAGCAGGCCGAGGAGGTGGCGGGCAAGCTCGTCAACGACCATGTGCTGGTGACCGGGGACGTCGGGGACTGGCAGGCGGTCACGGCGCTGCACGCCCGCATCCGCGAGGCGCTGGGCGAGGTGGGTGTGCTGGTCAACAACGGTGCGATCCGCCGGGACTCGTTGATGGCGATGCAGGATCCCGCGCAGTGGCGCCAGGTGGTGGACACCAATCTGGTGGGGGCCTTCCACACGGCGCGGGCGTGTGTGCCGGCGATGCTGCGGGCCCGCTGGGGGCGGGTGGTCAACATCGTCTCGCCGTCCGCGCTGATCGCGACCCCGGGGCAGACCGCTTACTCGGCGTCCAAGGCGGGGCTGATCGGGATGACCCGCACGCTGGCCGCGGAGTGCGGGCGGCGTGGGGTGACCGTCAACGCGCTCTCGCCCGGTTTCATGATCACCGGGATGACGGACACCCTGCCCGCGCACGTGATCGAGGCGATGCGTGAGCGTATTCCGGTGCCCAGGTTCGTCACCCCGCGCGAGGTCGCCCGTTCCATCGGTCTCTTCCTGGACCAGGACTGCATGACCGGCCAGGTCCTGAGCATCGACTCGGGCGCCTCCATCACCTGACCCCCGCCCGCCCGGGCGGGCGGGCGCGGGCCGTGTGCCCGCGGGCCGTGCCGCCGTCCGGCCCCCGCCCCGGCCCCGTGCCGGCGGGCGGGGGCCGACGCGTTGCCCCGCCCCGCCCCGTCCCGCCGTGCGGGTGCCGGCGGGTGCCGGTGTCGCCGGGCGCGCGTGCCCGGCGGGCCGCCGGGAGCACGGTGTGCTGTGGGTGGCGCACGGTTGGGGCCGGGCACCCGGCGACGCCGGCACCCACGCCCCGGGTGGCCGGGGAACACCACCGATGCGACGGACACTCACCGCCCTGTCCACTGCCCTGCTCGCCCTGTCCGCCGCCCTGCTCGCCCTGCCCGGGGCCTGGCCCCGGCCCTGCCCGCCGCCGCGCGGGCCGGCCCGGTCGACCCGCGGCCCCACGCGCCTGCGGCTACCTCGCCGCGCCCGCCCGCCCGGCCGCCGGCGGCCAGGCGGCATCTGCTACTGCATGGGCGGGTGCCGCCGGGCCAGTGGCGACGGCCGGCGGGTCGTGCCGCGCCCGTGCGACGGTTCCTGGAACCGGTTCCGGTTGGTCTGCCCGGACGCTCTGGTCCACGGCACCGACGACGGCCGGTGTCTGTGGGGCCACGTCCCTCACGGCCTCTTTGACCGTCCGGGTGCCGGGGCGGTGGGCTGCGATGCGGGGGATGCGAACCGGCGCGGGACGTTCGGCACCGGCCGCGGTGTGTGCAACGCGGCCGGCGCCTGCCCGACCTGCGTCGGCAGCCCCGGTCCGCGCAGCTCCTAGGGCCTGTGGACCCTGGGCCGCACCGCGGGTGCGGGCGCGGCCCGGGAATTCGGCTGGCACCGCTTCGACAGCGGCTGCCCGGTCAACCCTGACGTCTAGGGCGTGTCCGGCCGGTCAGGGGCCGGGCTGTGCGGAGGTACGCGGGTCGGAGTTGGCGATACGTTCGGCGAACCGGCGGACCTGGTCCTCGGCGGGTTCGTTCCCGGTGACGGCCATGGTGTGGTGGCGCCACGCCGTGGGGAGAGAGGAGTCCTCGACGCGGAACCGCATGGTGAGGTGGGCTTTCTCGCCGCGGCCGCCGACACGGACGCCGAGGCCCGGGGGCGGGGGCGGGCAGTTCCAGCGCCGGTACCAGCCGAGGACGGCCAGTTCCCGGGCAAGGAGGCGTGCGGCGGTGTCGACCGGTTCCTCCCAGCTGTGGTCGGCGGCGAAGCGGTTCAGCTCGGCGTCGTACGGTTCTGCGTCGAAGTGGGAGTCCGGGGGCAACCGCACCCGGATGTCGTCGGTGTTCTCCCACGTCCACACCACCAGAGCACCACGCCGTTCTGTGGTCACGAAGACGCCCCCGCAGCAGCCGGTGTCGCAGTAGTTGTTCGACAGCTCGACCCGCCGCGGTTCACCGCCCGTCTTCAGCGGCCACGTTTCGCACGGGCCGATCAGCATCTCGTGAAAGAGGCTCGAATCGCTGTCGGGGTGGATCGTCTCCACGACGTCCACCCCGTCGATCATCAAACGGATCCGCGCCGAGGGCCGCCATGACCTCGGATCCGCGGGGACATGGCGAAGGGAGAGGACGTTGAACGGGCCGGAATGCTCCATCGGCCCATGATCACACCTCCGGAACCGGGGCGGCCGGCACCCACCGTGGCGTCGCGGGTGGGTGGCCGCCGGACCGGCCGGCCGGTCGTGCGTGAGCGGGGTGCTGCTGTTGGTGAAGGGTGGGTGCAGTTGCCGATGACGCGCGAGACGGCGATCACGCTGGTGCGGAAGGTCATGGGCGTTCAGTGCGACGAGGACGAGATGACGCGGGTGCTGGACCGGCTCGACAGGGCACTCGCCTGCCCGGCCGGGTACGTGTCCGCTCTGGTCTTCTGGCCCGGGGACGGGCAGGCGGCAACCGCTGCGGAGGTGGTTGACCGGGCTCTGGCATATGAGCCGTTCGCGCTGTGAAACGGCCTCAGGTGCGGAGCCGGATGACGGGGGCGGCGGTGGTGACCGTGCCGGGGAAGACGTAGCCGCGCTTGTCGTGGCGGGTCGCGACGGCCCGGTGGTCCTTGAGCTTGTTGATGGCCCGCTCGGCGGTGTTGCGCGGTTGTCGGGGGTCCCGGCGCGGGCGCAGCGCCGCTGCCGGGCGCCGGCGGGTGCGGTGCGCGGGCGGGTGCGGTGACGGGCGCGGGGCGCGGGGGTCGGGGGTGTTGTCAGCCGTTCTGGCCGCGGGGCCGGACGACGAGCTGGTTGACGTCCACGCCCTCGGGCTGGTTGACGGCGAACACGATGACGTCGGCGATCTGTTCGGGGGTCAGGACGGGGGAGGCCTGGGGTGTGCCGCCGCGTTCGTCCCAGAACGGGGTGTCGACCACGCCCGGTGCGACGAGGGTGACGCCGACGTGGTCCTGGGTGACGAGCTGGCGGACGTTCTCGGCGAGTGCGTGTGCGGCCCACTTGGTGACGGAGTACAGGTTGCCGGGGGTGTTGCGCACGCCCGCGACGGAGCCGACGACCACGATCCGGCCCCGGGAGGCGCGCAGGTGGGGCAGTGTCTCGCGGACCAGCAGTGCCGGGCCCAGGACGTTGGTCAGGACCATGGCCCGCATCGCCTGGGGGTCGTGGTCCTCCAGGGTGCCGGGCAGGGAGTAGCCGGCGTTGGCGATCACCGTGTCCAGCCGGCCCCACCGTTCGACGGTGCGGTGCACGGCCGAGGCGACGTCGTTCTCGTCGGCGGCGTCACCGGGGAGCGTCAGCAGCTGCTGTCCGGCGTCGGCGGATGCGGCGAGGGCGGCCAGGCGGCCGGCGTCGCGGCCGGTGACCGCGACCGGGTGGCCCTGGGCGAGGAGCGCCCGGGCGGTGGCTGCTCCGATGCCGCTGGAGCCGCCGGTGATCAACGTGACACGTTCCATGGGGCGTGATGCTACTACGGCCGATCATGGGGGCCGGCGGCGAACGGGCGGCGCCAACTGCGCTGGCGTGGGCCGCAGTCGCACGGCCCGGGCGGCCCGCACGCCCGGGCGCCGTCCCACGGGGGTGAGGCGCCGTCACCTCCGGAGGGGCCGCCCCGCCCGGCTTGCGCTATGCCGCGAGAGGCACGGTTCCCCAGGGGTCGAGGCCCGTGCCGCGCCAGCGGCGCCCGTCCCGGCTGTGGACGAACCGCGAGCCCTCGTAGCGCAGATCGCTGATCCAGAAGTCGGGGATCCCGCGCCGCACGTACCGGTGCAGGAGTTCGGCCATCCCGCAGTCGAAGCGCATCCAGCACTGCGGTGGTGCCCAGTGGCGACGGAGGACGACCGTCGTCCATCGGTTGGGATCGGGGTCGCAGGCGTACCAGCACAACAGATCGGCGTCCACCGTGCCGCCCCACGCGATCAGCAGGTCGGGCTCGTCGAAGTCCTCCTCCTCGGCGGTGCAGCGAGCCGTGTCGGTCTCCTCCTTCACCGGGAACGGCGGGTTGGGGTAGACCTCGGAGACAGGCGGGTTCACGTAGAGGAAGTTGTCGAACGTCCCCTCGCCGTAGACCTGCATGAAGGCCCGGTAGTCGTCGGGGAAGCCGTGGCCGTACTCGGCGGTCATGTGCGGCCAGTCGACGGCGTTCCCGCCGCCGGCCGGTGGGGCGACAAGAGGCCGAAGCCCGCGAACCGTCCGAAGCACGCAGGACATGTCCTCGGACCCGCTGCCCACGTCGATCTCCTGATCAGCTGTGCCGAACCGCCGTGACACGGCGCGCGAATGCGGCCGTGGCCGAGCCGGGGACGCGGGTGCCGTCATCAGCCGGGCCGTGCGGCTACCACGGCTTCACCCCGGTAAACACGCCGCGACCGGTTTCGCGGCAGCGGACCCGTGGCCGGACGACACGCTGACGGCGTGGACGCGGAGGCGGGATGCCGCCGGGCCCGCACCCCCCACCGCGTGGCGGGGGTGCGGGCCCGGCAGGAGCGCGGGGTCAGCTCAGGGAGGCGAGGGCGGCCTCGTAGTTCGGCTCCTCGGCGATCTCGGCGACGAGCTCGGTGTGCAGGACGGTGTCGTTCTCGTCCAGGACGACCACGGCGCGGGCGGTCAGGCCGGCCAGCGGGCCGCTGTCGATCGACACGCCGTACGCGTCGTGGAACTCGCGTCCGCGCAGGGTGGAGAGGGTCTTGACGTTCTCCAGGCCCTCCGCGCCGCAGAACCGCGCCTGCGCGAACGGCAGGTCCGCCGAGATGCACAGCACCACGGTGTTCTCCAGCGCGCCCGCCCGGGCGTTGAAGGTGCGCACCGACGCCGCGCAGGTCGGGGTGTCGACGCTCGGGAAGATGTTGAGGACCTTGCGCCGTCCGGCGAAGTCCTTCAGCGAGGTGTCCGCGAGGCCCTCGCCGACCAGCGTGAACGCCGGGGCCTGGCTGCCCGCCGCCGGCAGCGCGCCGCCGACCTCGACCGGGTTGCCCTTCAGCGTGACCTGAGCCATCAAAAGCCTCCTACCAGCGGTATACGGGTGACAACGCCGCCGATCCTACTGCCCGCCCGCCCCCGCCCCACCCGGTGACCGAGGAACGGACACCGCCGGCCCCGGTCCCGGCGGCCCCCGACGGCCCGTGGAGGCCACCCGCGCCCGCCGCCGCCCGGCCCCGTGCCACCGCGGCCCCGCGGACGCGAGGGGTCCGCGTCCCGGCCGCGACCGCCTCCCGCGCACCGCGCACCGTGTGCCACCGGGCGTCGGACGGCGGCAACGGCAGGTGCGGCAACCGTCCCGTCGTGCGGGGGAGTTGACACCGCTCCCGCTCCGCCCGCCCCGCCGTCCCGGGTGCGGCCGGTGCGGGGCCGGGGGCGGGCGGGCCTGTGCGATGCTGGCCGGACGGTGAACGGCCCCCTGGGGGCGGCTTTGCGGGGGCGGGAGAGACGGGGCGTGAGGGTGGCGGACACGGGCGGGGCGCGGGAGTTCGACGAGGTGCGGCGCGGCTACGACCGCGCCGAGGTGGACGCGTACTTCAGCCTGCCCGCGGGGCTGCGCCCCGATGGTCCGGGGTTCGCCGTCGCCCGGCGCGGCTACGACCGCGACCAGGTCGACCGGGCGGTGGCCGCCGCCCGCGGGCCCGCCCCCGCCGACGCCCCCGTGTCCGTCGGTGCCGGGGCCGGCGGGCGCCTGGGGCGGGGCTTCGACCTGGTGCGCCACGGTTACGAACGCGCGCAGGTGGACGCCCACTTGGCCCTGCCCGCGGGCGGGCGCCCGGTGTGTCCGCGTTTTCGCATCGTGGGGCGCGGCTACGACCCCGGGCAGGTCGAGGGGGCCCTGGCCGCCGCGTACCCCTCGCGTACCGGGGCGCCGGCGGTGCCGGTGTTCGCCACCGCCTGGCGCGGCTACGACCCGGTGCCGGTGGACGCCCACCTCGCGTCGGCCCCGCACCACCGCCCGGCACCCGGGGCGTTCCCGCTGGTGCGGGGCGGCTACCGGCGCGCCCAGGTCGACGCCTACCTGGCCGCCACCGGCCCGCAGCCCCCCGCGAGCGGCGGGCGCTGACACGCCCCGCGGTCCGGGCAGGCCTGACAGGCGGGACACGGCTCCGCACACGGACCGGCATCCCACGGCGGGACCTGCCCGCGCGGGACCTGTCCGCGCACCCGGCCCGGCGGGGTCCGCGAGGGCAGGGCCCATGGCTCCCGCGCCGACCGAGACCACCCGCGCCGCGGCGACCGGCGCCGGCCAGGAACGCGGGTGTCACCTTCGCGCGTTGGCCCGGTGTGGTGATGATGACGGGTCTGCTCCTCATGGCCGTGCTGGTGATCGTGCCGTTCACCCTGGCCTCGATCCGGCACGTCGTGGTGCGGTCCGGCCGTCCGGGGCGGCTGTCCCGGCGCCTGAGCGTCCGGACACGGGGCACCGGGCTGGGCCTGGGTGCCACCGCGACCGAGGAGTTGCACGCCTTCTTCAACGCCAACAAGCGCGTGCAGACCGAGCAGCGACGCACTCAGCTGGTCCTGCGGGACGACGACCACGCCGGTGCCCCGCCCCGCATCGGTGTCGACCTGGAGGGCGGCACCGCTGTAGTCCGGCGCCGGGGGTAGCCGCGCCGCACCGTGCGTGCTCCCCGCACCGCACGCTCCCTTCCCGGGACCGTGCCGCCTGCCCGTGTCCGCTGTGGTGGCCGGGCCCTATGCTCGTCGTCGTTCGTCCCGGGGGAGAGGAAGCAAGCGGTGGGCTGGTGGGGGCGTCGGCGGCTGGACCGTCGGCTGGAGGCGGCCGAGCACCTGTACCGGCAGGGGCGCTGGGCGGACGCCGAGCGGGAGCTGCGCGCGGTCCTGGAGGCCGCCGGGGACGGGGCGCACCCGTCGGCCGGCGCCGCGCGCGTCCTGCTGGCGCAGGTGCTGCGCGCGCAGGGCCGGCTGGAGGAAGCGGAGCGCGAGGCCAGGGCCGCCGTCGCCGCCGCGCCGGTTGCGGGCGGGTCCGGGGAGCGCGACGGGCGGGACGGACGGGACGTCCTGGCCCTGGTCCTCGGTGACGCGGGCCGCCACCGGGAGGCGGCCGACCTCCTGGCCGCCACCGCCGCGGCACGCGCCCGCGTCACCTCTCCCGGTCACGGGCTCGTCCTCAAGGGCCGCAGCGACCGCCTCCAGCACCTGGCCTACCTCGGCCTGCACGGGGAAGTCGTCGCGCAGGCGCAGGCCGTGCGGAGTGCCGCCGCCGGCACCGACGACCTCCACCGGATCCTGCTGCCACTGGCCGCCGCCAACGGCCTGGCCTTCAGCCTGTGCCTCCACGGCCACCACGAACAGGCCGAACAGACGCTGCTCCCGGTGATCGAGGAGGCGCACCGGCGGGGCCTGGGCCGGTTCCTGGTGGTGCTGCACCTGGGCGCGGCCCGGGCGCTGACCGGTCAGGGCCGGGCCCGGGAGGCGCTGGCCGCCGTCGAGCGGGCGCAGGAGGCCTTCGACCGGACCCCGGGCGCCGGCGCGCTGACGCACGACCTGAGCGCGATCCTCCTGGCCCGCGGCGCGGCACTGCTCGCGGCGGGCCGGCCCGCCGACGCCGAACACGAGGCCCGGCGGTGCCTGGACCGGTGCGCCAGCCGCCTGGGCCCCGCCCACCACCGCGCGCTGGAAGCCGCCACCGTGCTCGCGACCGCCCTGGCGGAACTGGACCGCGACGACGAGGCGGCCGGCCTCCTGCACACCGCCCACGACGCCTGGCGCACCCACTTCGGCCACGACCACCACGGCGCCGTCCGGGCCCGCCACGTCCTGGCCGGCCTCACCGGCCGACCGCTCTGACGTCCCCGGCCGGACCGGGCCGCCCCGGGCCCGCCCGCCCCCCTCGGGGGGCCGGGCCATCCACCGTGGGGTGTACGGCACTTCGCGCCCCGCACCCCGCGGCCCCCGCACCCCGGGCGGGGCGCGGGAAAACATGTGACGCACCGTCAGGGCGCCGTGGTGTACTGCGTGCCGGAACCGTTCGCGCACAAGTCGCCCCGAGGAGTGGACCGTTCGATGAGTGCCGTATGCCCGGGCTGCGCCGGCGCCGAGCACGCCCTGCCGCTGCCCGAGGCGCTGGCGGACGCGGCCGCCGGCGCCGTGGACCCGCCGGCGGCCGCCCACCTGGCCCCGCCGCCCGCGCCGCGCCCGCAGCCCGCGCCCGAGAGCGCGGCCGCGGCCGCGCTGGTGGTGCTCGCGGCCCTGTGGCTGCTGGTGGGGGTGCTCGCCCTGCTGCGCCCGCATCCGGATGCCGGCCGCTACGACGGCGCCTACCGGGCGGGCTACCTGCTGGGCGCCTTGGTCGGCCCCGCGCTGCTGACGGGCGCGGCCCTGGTGGTGCGCACGCTCTCGCGCCGCCGCGCCCGGCGGCGCGAGAGCGAGCGCCTGTCCGTCCAGCAGGCCCGCTGGGAGCAGCTGGTGGCGCGCTGGCGCGCCGGCTGGTGGTGCCGGCGCTGCCGGGCGGCGTTCTTCCCCGCCGGGGCCCTGCACCCGGGCGCCGCGCCCTCGCCCGTGATCGCGCCGGCGCACTATCCGGCCTGGGTGCTGGGCGCGCCCGTGCCTGGCGCGCCCGTGCCGGGCGGGTCCGTGCCGGGCGCCTGACGTCCCGTCCCGCGCGGGGCGGGTGGGCCGCGTGGGACGGGTGCGTCTTGACACCCGCAGGTCGTATCCAGAATATTGGATGCGTCCTGCTGTCGGGGTGGTCCCGCGGGCCGGGGCCGGAAGGGGGTGCGCGGTGGATCCGCTGGCCGTGCACAAGGCGCTCGCCAATCCGGCGCGTGCGGACTTCCTGCGCTGGCTCAAGACGCCCGAGCGGTACTGGGACGAGGGGTACTACCGCGAGCGCGGGGTGGGTTTCCACGTCGGGGTGTGCGTCAGTGACATCCGGGAGCGTTCGGGGCTGGCCCAGTCGGTGGTCTCCGGCTACCTGCAGATCCTGCGGGACGCGGGGCTGCTGGTGTCCGAGCGGGTCGGCAAGTGGACGTTCTACCGGCGGGACGAGGAGACCATCGCGGCCTTCGCCGCGTACGTGCGCGACGAGCTCTGAGCCGCGCCCGTCCCCCCGTTTTCCGCTGTTCCGGCCCGGCCGAGGGGCGCCCTGCGGGGTGTCCCTTTTCTCCGGCCCTAATTCATCTAACTATCTAGATTTGTCGCTGTGGCTTGGTGGGGTCGGGGCCGCGGCGGTGCGAGGGAGGCTGTCGATGGAAAGCGGAGCACGGGCGGGCCGGGGTGCGGCGGTGGGGGTCCTGGCGCTGGGGGTGTTCGGGATCATCACCACCGAGATGGGGGTGGTCGGGGTGCTGCCGCGCCTGGCGCAGCGCCTGCAGGTGGCGCCGGCCACGGCGGGCTGGCTGGTCGGGGCGTTCGCCCTGACGGTGGCGCTCGGCGGTCCGGGGCTGACCCTGCTGGCCGCCCGGCTGCCGCGCCGGGCGGTCCTGGCGGGGGCGGCGGCGCTGTTCGCGCTGTCCAACGCGGTCTGCGCGCTGAGCGACTCCTTCCCGGTGGTGCTCGCCTTCCGGATCGTGCCGGCGCTGGCGCACCCGGTGTTCTTCGCCCTGGCGCTGACCGCCGCGGGGCGCCTGGCCGCGCCCGGGCGGGCCGGGCGGGCGGTGACCACCGTCTTCGCCGGGGTCAGCGCCGGCTTCGCGTTCGGCGTCCCGCTGACGTCCTTCCTCGCCGACCACTTCGGCCTGCCCGCCGCGTTCTGGACCGGGGCCGGCGTCAACCTGCTGGCCGCCGCCGGGATCCTGCTCCTGTTCCCGCGCCTGTCCGAGGCCGAACGGCCCACCTGGGCCGGCCAGCTGGGCATCCTGCGCAGCACCCGGCTGTGGCTGTCGGTGGCGGCCGTGGCCCTGGTGTTCGCCGCGATGTTCAGCGGCTACGGCTTCTTCGCCGAGTACCTGGAACGCGTCACCGGCCTCGCCCCGTCCCTGACCGGGCCCGCGCTGATGGCCTTCGGCATCGTCATGACCGGTGCCGGCGTCGGCTTCGGGCGCCTGCTGGAACGCGGCCTGACCCGCACCGTCACCGCCTACCCGCTGCTGTACATCGGCCTGTACGCGCTGCTGTACGCGGTCGGCACCCACCCGGCGCCGATGGCCGGCGCCGTCCTGCTGTGGGGCGCCGTCCACTCCGGGGGACTGGCCGTCGCCCAGGGCTGGCTGGCCCGCGACGCCGCCGGGGCGCCGGAGTTCGGCAACAGCCTGTTCATCTCCTTCTCCAACCTCGGCATCACCCTGGGCACCGCGCTGGCCGGCGCCACCGTCACCGCCGCGGGCCCGCGCCATCTGCCCCTGACCGGCGCCGCCCTCGCCCTGCTCGCCCTCGCCGCCGTCCTCGCCCGCCGCCGCCTGGGCCCCGCCCAGGCCCCCGCCCCGGCCCCGGTGCCCGAAGCGACCCCGGCGGCGGACACGGCCCCGGCGGCGGTCGCGCCCTGACGGCCCGGGGCCCCTGCCGCACCGGCAGGGGCCCCGGGGGACGGGCGGACGCAGGGGTCGGGCCCGGCCGAACCCGTGCCCGCGCACGGCGCCGACGAAGGAGTGCCAGGCCCCGGCGGGGAAGAGCAGGGCCGGGCCGTGGGGGTCCTTGGAGTCGCGCACGGCCATGCCGCCGGCGCGACGGGCCGTCTCCACGCACTCGTTCGCCTGGGCGCTGTAGCTGCTCTTGTACCAGTGCCCGGCGGAGGTCTCCGGTACGGCCATGCGCTTCACCCTCTTGTCCGCTCTCGTCCCGTGCTCAGGTCTCCGCCGCGATCGCCGTGATCATATCCAGCGTCTGGGCGGTATTCAGAGCCGAGGACCGCAGGTGTTCGAAGACGAGTCCGTAGCCGTCGAGTTCGGCTTCCCGCTCCAGGTAGTGGCTGCTCGTCAGATTCTCCAGGAACACCGCTCCGGGGGTCGGGGAACTGCTGAAGCCGTACATCACGAACGCACCGCATGCGCCGGCGCTCGCGCCGATGCCGAGCGGGACCACCTGCAGGGTGACGTTGGGTAGTTGGGCTACCTCGGCGAGGTGGCCCAACTGGGCCCGGTGCACGTCGCTGCCGCCCACCGGGCAGCGCAGGGCGGGTTCCCAGACGATCGCGCACAGCCGGGCCGGATCGGGACCGGCCAGTACCGCCTTGCGCTCCATCCGGACCTTGACGAACTGCTCTATGCGTTCCGGGTGGACGGCGGCGGGGTTGGCCTGCAGCAGGGCGCGGGCGTAGTCCTCGGTCTGCAGCAGGCCGGGCAGGACCAGCGGCTGCCAGTTGCGGATGTAGCGGGCGTCCGCCTCCAGATCGAGGAAGTCGACGTAGGCGGGCGGGATCGTGTCGCCGTAGACGATCCCGCCCCCCGCCATGGGGGAGTGCTCCTGCTGGATGCCGCGCCACCGCACGTCCGTCCCCATCGCCCGCCGCCTGCTGCGCGACTTCCTCACCGGACTGAACGCGCGCCAACACTACGGCGACAGCGCCGAGTTGGTGCTCGGCGAGCTGCTCACCAACGCTGTCCTGCACGCCCGCACCCCGCGTGAGCGGCAGGTGTTCGTCCGCTTCGGCCTCACCGCCTCCCACCTCCTCGTCGAGGTGCACGACGCCGGGCGCGGCCTGCCCCTGCCGCGCCCGGCCGGCGTCGACAGCGAGTGCGGGCGGGGACTGCTGCTGGTCGCCCGGCTCGCCGTCGACTGGGGCTGGCGGGCGCGGGAGGGCGGCATCGGCAAGACCGTGTGGGCCCTGCTCGCGCCGGAGACCGGACAGGGCGGCCCCGGCTGCGGGGCCGGCGTTCAGGCGTAGCGGTCGAACAGGGCCTGGAGGTAGTCCTCCAGGCGTGCGGTCAGCAGCTGCGCCGTCAGGTCGGTGCGGCCCAGGCCGCGCCAGGGGACGGCGACCTTGTGCGCGTCCGGGGCGAAGGCCAGCGCGTCCAGCAGCCGCCAGTACAGGTGGTCGGGGCCGTGCGGGCTCAGGGTGGTGCCGCCGGCCCGCTGGTAGGCGTCGGCGAAGGCCATGCCCGTCCCGGTGCCGTGCAGCAGGGCCAGGGCGGTGGAGCAGTGGGCGACGTCCAGGTCGGCCGGGCCCCAGGAGGTCTCCACCCAGTCGACGACGCCGCTGACCGCCAGCTGTGCGCCGGTGCCGGTGAACAGGACGTTGCCGGGGTGGAAGTCGCGGTGCAGGAAGCAGGCCCGGTGGTCCGGCGCCGGGCGCCCGATCACCTGCACCGCCCGTTCCCACAGGGCGGGGCGCGCGGTCGCGGCGGGGGGCTGGACGCGGTCGGGCGAGGTCCAGGCCTGCCAGGCGCGCGGGCGCCGCCGTTCGGGCACGGCCACGGCGTGGACGGCGGCCAGCTGGGCGGCCAGCAGTTCCACCCGGCGCCCCACCTCGCCGTCCTCCTCCACCCGCACCCGGCCGGGCAGGGCGGTCATCAGCAGCGACGGGTGCTCGCACCGCTCGCCCGCGGCGTCCACCGCCCGCAGCCGCGCCGCCGGCACGTCCCCGTCCTCCAGCAGGCGCAGCACGGCGGCCTCGCGCTCCAGCAGGCCGGGCGCGTGGCGGCGGTAGAACGGCTTGACGAACGAGCGCAGCACCAGCGAGTACCCGCCCCCGCCACCACCACCGTCGTCGCCGCTGTTGCCGGTGCCGCCGGTGTCGGGGCCGGCGGGTCCGATGTCCAGGCGGCGCATCCGCGAGGTCCAGCCGCCCTTCAGCTCCCGCTCCCGGACGATCCGTTCACCGGGCGCGAGCACGCCCTCGACCCACCGGCGTGTGCCGGCCCACCCGGGTGCGCTGTCCTCGATCACGGACGACCACCCTACGGCCCCGCCCCCGCGCGCCCGGGCCCGCCACCCGTCGCGGTGCGGCGGCGGGCCCGGCCGGGTGCCCGGGTCAGCCGGGCAGCGGGTCGGGCACGCCCCGGGCCTCGGCGTCGGCGGCCGCCACCACCGCCGACAGCAGGCCCGGGAAACGGGCCTCCAGTTCATCGGCGCGCAGGGTGTTCATCTTCGTGGTGCCCACGTAGTACTGGCGCAGCACCCCGGCCGCGCGCAGCACCGAGAAGTGGTGACTGGAGGTGGAGCGCCCGACCGGCAGGTCGAAGGAGCCGCAGCTCAGATCGGCGCCCGCGTGCGCCAGGGTGCGCACCACCGAGCGCCTCGCCGGGTCGGCCAGGGCCTCCAGCACCTGCTGGACGCTCACGTCCTCCACACCGGGGTGCACGATCATCCGCGCCGCAACGCGTGCCCGTCCCACACCCACCACCCCTTCCCACGCCTGGCCCCCGTCCCGAAATCGGTACCGTCAACGGCCGCGCACCACGCGCGACTTCACGCCCGACGCTACTACGGGACGGGCCCCGGCAACGCCCGTCGCAACACCTCCGCAACACCGGGCGCGCACCGGATGCGCACGAAGCCGCCCACGGGGACACCCACGGGGACACCAACGGGGGTGCCGGCGAAGGCGCGCGGGGGACCACACGAAGGACGTACGGGGCGAGGGGGACGGGGCAAGACGTACGCGGCGAGGGGGGACGGGGGAGGGGTGCGGGGACGCCCGGGGGGGTGCGGGGCGGCGGGCGGCCCCCCGCCCGCACGGGGGAACCGCCCGCCCGCCCCGCACCTCACGGGCCGGGCGGCGCGGGGCCGTTCAGGCCGCCCGCACCGGCGGCCCCGCCGGACGGGCCAGGCGGGCCAGCGCCAGCGGCTCGAAGATGCCCATCAGCACCGGGTCCACCGGCCGTACCACCGCCGGCGCCGGCACCGCCGGGACGGGGGAGCGCAGCAGCGACAGGTACAGCTCCTGCGTCTGGTCCGCCGGGTCGATCCCCAGCTCCTCCGCCAGCACCCGGCGCAGCTGCTGGTAACAGCGCAGCGCCTCGGCCCGGTTGCCCGCCGCCGCCAGCGCCTCCATCCGGCACCGGTAGGCGCTCTCCCGGAACGGCGCCCGGCGCACCGCCTCGTCCGCCCACCGCAGCGCGTGGTGCTCCTCGCCCAGCGCCGAGGCCGCCAGACTCGCCGTCTCCAGCGCGCCGATCCGCAGCTCCTCCACGTGCTCACGCACCCCCTGCGCCCACTCGCCCTCGTGGTCGGGCAGGAACGAGCCGCGCAGGTTGGCGATCGCCCCGGCGGCCAGCTGCTGCGCCACCGCGTGCGAACGCGCCGCCAGCGCCTCCCCGGCCTCGCCCACCGCGCTCGCGGCCGCCTCCAGGTCCACCGCCGCGTCCGCCGGCAGGCGCAGCACGTACCGCCCGCCCTGGGCGATCAGCGGCGTGGCCCCGGGGCCCTGCCCCGGCGCGGCCACGAACGCCCGCACCCGGGAGACCACGCTGCGCAGCGCCGAGGCCCAGGTGTCGGGCAGCCCGTCGGGCCACACGGTGTCGGCCAGCTGGTCGCGGCTGGTGCCGGTGGAACGCTCCAGCACCAGGCGCGCGAACGCGACCTGGGCCTGGGCGCTGGACAGGTGCTGCGGGGCGCAGCCCTCGTGCTCGATCGTCACCAGGCCCGTCAGTCGGATCAGCATCACGCCGTCCCCGATCTGCCGTACGGGCCCTCGTCCCGAAAACCGTTCAACACAGCTCCAACCCCCTCGAAGCCACAGCGGAAGTGACGGCCGCACGGTCGGCAGCCGCCGGCATGGGAATCCGGACCGGAACATGAAAAGACGCCGACCAGCCGTTCGGTTTCGGCGGATTTCGACCATACATTCGCCGCCGAGCACGGTGTCAACACCCGTAGAGGAAACATACCCACCGGCCGGTCGATGCGTCGTGGACGCAAGGTTCCTGCACGTCAGCGCACCATCGCAGGCCAGGAAAGCGGCTATTGCGGACGCCTTGCGCATCCTGCCGTAGAAATGTAGCCATCCTTGAGCAGCCCACGTGAAGGCTTCGAGAAGAACCACCCCGCCCGCTGTTTCCACTTTCCCGGATATCCCGCCCGGCCGTAAAGCCGCCCGGCCGTAAAGCCGTAAAGCCGTCAAATCCGTAGAGCCCGCCGGCCGTAAAGCCGTGTCAATGCCGTCAGCCGTCAAAGCCGTCGAAGGAGAACCGCCCGTGAACGCCACCGGAGCATGGGACCGCCTGGAGCCGAAGCTCGCCGCGACGAACGCCCGCGTGGCCGCCCTGGAGTCCGACCCCTCCCGCCGCAACAGCTTCGTCGCCTACACCATGGAACGCGACAGCGCCTACTGCGACCTCGACGGCGAGCGCCTGCTCATGATGTCCGGCTACAGCTACCTGGGCCTGGCCGGCGACGAGCGCGTGGTGGCCGCCGCCAAGGCCGCCGTCGACGTCTACGGCACCGGCAACCACGGCGTGCGCGCCCTGGCCGGCACCATCCCCCTGCACGAGGAACTGGAGGCCGAGGTCGCCCGCTACGCCGGCCGCGAACGCGCCCAGGTCTTCGGCTCCGGCTACGCCGCCAACGTCGGCACGGTGGGCGCCCTGGTCGGAGCGGGCGACACCGTCCTGATCGACAAGTACGACCACGCCTCCATCGTCGACGGCTGCCGCCTCTCCGGCGCCACCGTCACCCGCTTTCGCCACAACGACGTCGACCACCTGGACCGCCGCCTCAAGGCCGCCTCCCCCACCGGGGTGCGCCTGGTCATCGTCGACAGCGTCTACTCCATGGACGGCGACATCGCCCCGCTGCCCGAACTGCGCGCCGTCTGCGACGCCCACGACGCCCTGCTGATGGTCGACGAGGCCCACGCCCTGGGCGTCATCGGCCCCACCGGCGGCGGCATCGAGGAGCACTTCGGCCACCGCCACCGCGTCGACATCAAACTCGGCACCCTCTCCAAGGCCATCCCCTCCATGGGCGGCTGGGTCGCCGGCAGCCACGACCTCATCGGCCACCTGCGCTACGCCGCCCGCCCGTTCCTGTTCTCCGCGGCCCTGGGCCCCGCGCAGACCGGCGCGGCCCTGGAGTCCCTGCGGATCCTGCGCCGCGAACCCGAACGCGTCACCCACATCCAGCACCAGGCCCGGCGCCTGCGCCAGCGCCTCAACGACGCCGGCATCTCCACCATGGACTCCGCCACCGCCGTGCTGCCCGTCATCGCCGGCAGCGACGACGCCGCCTACGACTACGCCACCGCCTGCCGCAAGGCCGGCGTCGTCGGCCTGCCCGTCGTCACCCCCGCCGTGCCCAACGACCTGGCCCGGCTGCGCATCGCGGTCACCGCCCGCCACACCGCCGCCGACATCGACTTCGCCGCGGACGCGTTCCTGACCGCCGCCGCCCAGACCGGCCTGATCTGACCCACCCACGGGCCACGGGAGGAGGAAGGAAGCCATGGCACCCCAGCAGCCCCAGCCCCAGCACCGGCCCCGCCACCGCGCCGAGATCGCCGTCACCGGCATCGGCGTGATCAGCCCCGCCGGCCACACCCTCGCCGACTTCTGGCACACGGTCAGCACCGCACGCTCCACCGCCACCGCCCTGACCGACCCCGAACTGGCCCGCCACAAGGTACGCCTCGGCTGCCGGGTCACCGACCTGCCCGACAACGCCCTGGTGCCCGCCAAGGACGCCCGCCGCCTGGACCCCTTCGCCCACTACGCCACCCTGGCGGCGCTGGCCGCCCACACCGACGCCGGCAGCCCCCAGCCGGACGCCGGGCGCAGCGCCGTCGTGGTCGGCAACGCGGTGGGCGGGCGCACCACCAGCGACCGCGAGTCCCTCCTGTACGCCGGCCACGGCCCGCTGCGGGTCTCCCCGCTGATGCCGCTGGTCACCATGCCCAACGCGGCCGCCGCCCAGATCGCCATGCGCCTGGCCTGGACCGGGACCGCGCTGACCATCGCCACCACCTGCGCCTCCGGGGCGGATGCCATCGGCCACGGCGCCCTGCTGCTGCAGAGCCACCGGGCGGACGTGGTCATCGCCGGCGGCTGCGAGGCCACCCTGACCCCGGTCACCCTGGCCGCGTTCGGCAACCTGGGCGCCCACTCCCAGCGCAACGGCGAACCCGCCCGCGCCTCACGGCCCTTCGACACCGACCGGGACGGCTTCGTGATGGGCGAGGGCGCCGGCTTCCTGGTCCTGGAACGCCTGGCCGACGCCCGCGCCCGCCGCGCCCGCCCCTACGCCCTGCTGGCCGGCTACGGCTCCAGCGCGGACGCCTACCACCTGTCCAACCCGCGCCCCGACGGCGCCGGCGCGGTCGCCGCGATGCGCGCGGCACTGGCCGACGCAGCCCTGGCCCCCGCCGACATCGCGCACGTCAACGCCCACGGCACCGCCACCGTCCACAACGACCGCGCCGAAGCCGCCGCGCTGGCCGCCGTGTTCGGCCCCCACGCCGTGCCGGTCACCTCCACCAAGGGCGCCATCGGCCACCTGATCGGCGCGGCCGGCGCGGTCGAGCTGATCGCCGCGATCCAGGCCATGAACACCCGCCTGGCACCCCCCACCGCCAACCACGAGAACACCGAAGAGGGCCTGGACCTCGACGTCGTCCACACCGCACCGCGCCCCATCCGCCCGGGCGCCGCGCTGTCCAACTCCTTCGGCTTCGGCGGCCACAACTCGACCCTGGTGGTGACCCCGCTATGACCACACCCGCACCCACGGCCGCACCCGCCTTCGCACCCGCCGCCGCGTCCGAGAGCGCCTCCGCGCCCCCGACCCGCACCCGCCTGACCGTGGACGCCCACGCGCTGGCCGCCTACCGCGCCGCCGCCCGCACCCGCCTGGACGCCCCCGCCCGCCCCGGCGCCAGCCCCGCCCACCCCTTCGTCCTGGCCCACGCCCTGGCCCAGCACACCGTCACCACCCTGACCGCCGCAGACCCCGGCTTCACCGGCGTCGTCCACCTCGCCCAGGAGATCCACACCCACACCCCGCTGCGCCCGGGCACCGACCTCGACGTCACCGTCGAGGTCACCGCCGCCCGCCGCGAGAACCGCGGCACCCGCCTGGCCCTGACCACCCGCCTCAGCTGCGCCACCACCGGCACCACCGTGGCGAGCCTGGCCACCGCCGCCCTGCTCACCGGCGCCACCGCCGCCACCCCCTTCGGCACCCCCGCCCCCGCCGCCCACCCCGGCACCACCCCCGACGCCGAACCCGCCGCCTACGCCCTGACCCTCACCCGCGAGGACACCGCCGCCTACGCCCACGCCTCCGGCGACCTCAACCCCATCCACCTGGACGACCACGCCGCCCGCACGGCCGGCTTCCCCGGCGTCATCGCCCACGGCATGCACCTGCTCGCCCTGGCCGCCGAACACCTCACCGACCGCCACGCCGCGGGCGAGCCCTCCCGCGTCACCGCCCTGGGCGCCCGCTTCGCCGCCCCCGTGGCCCCCGGCACCCCGCTGCGCCTGACCCTGCAGCCCTACGACCGCGGCACGGTGGTGCGCTTCACCCTGGCCACCGAGGCCGGCACCGCCGTCAAGGCCGGCTGGGCGCACATCGCCCCCGCCGGGGCGGGGGAGTGAACCCCGTGACCACCACCCCGGACAACCCGGCCGCCGGCCCGCAGGAAGCCGCACCGCAGGGAGCTGCCCCGGACAACCCGGGCCCCGGCCCGGACGGGGCGGCGCCGGCGGTGCCGCCGCTGCCGCTGCCCGACGCCGTCCTCGCCCACGCCCGCACCCGCCCCGGTGCCACCGCCCTGATCTGGCACGAACGCACCGTCACCTACCGCGAACTCGCCGACGCCACCGCGGCCGAACGCGCCCGCCTGGACGCCCTGGACCTGGCCCCCGGCGAGCCGGTGGGACTGATCGCCGTCAAGTCCCCCGAGGCCGTCGCCCTGGTCCTGGCCTGCCTGGCCGAGCGCCGCCCCTTCCTGCTGCCCTCCCCGCAGCTGGCCCCCGCCCTGCTCGCCGCGCTCTTCGCCCAGGCCGGCGCCCGCCACCTGCTCACCCCCGCCGGCCAGCAGGCACCCGCCCTGCCCGCCCTCACCCGCCCGGCCCCCGTGCCCACCCTCGCGGCCGGCACCTCCTTCCTGCTCACCACCTCCGGCTCCACCGACCTGCCCAAGATCGTCCCCCTCGCCCAGGCCGCCGTGGACCGCTTCACCGCCTGGGCCCACGACACCTTCGACCTGGGCCCGGGACGCACCGTCTGCAGCTACGCCCCCCTCAACTTCGACCTCGCGCTCCTGGACGTGTGGGCCACCCTGGCCGCCGGCGGCACCAGCCTGCTCATCGACCCCGCCCACGCCCTGAACGGCCGCCACCTGCTCACCCAGCTCCAGCGCCACCGCCCGCACGTGCTGCAGGCCGTCCCCCTGGCCTACGCCCTGCTCCTGCAGGCCGCCGCCGGCACCACCGTGCTGGAGGGCGTCGAGCACGCCGCGTTCACCGGCGACGCCATCGACGCCCGCACCCTGGCCGCGCTGCCCGCCCTGCTGCCCCACGCGCGCCTCTACAACATCTACGGCTGCACCGAGACCAACGACAGCTTCCTGCACCGCCTGGACCGCCTGGACGCCGCCGCCGCCCTCCCGGTGCCGATCGGCGAGCCGCTGCCCGGGGTGCGCACCCTCATCGCCACCGCGGACGGCACCGCCCTGACCGGGCCCGGCAGCGGCGAACTCTACGTCTCCACCCCCTTCCAGGCCGCCGGCTACCTCGACCGCTCCCGCGACAGCGGCCGCTTCACCACCCAGCCGGGCGGCGCCGGAGCGGGCCGGCGCTGGTTCCGCACCGGCGACCTGGTCACCCGCGACGAGAGCGGGCGCATCCACCTCACCGGCCGCGCCGACTTCCAGGTCAAGGTCCGCGGCGTGGCCGTCAACACCGCCGAGGTCGAACGCGTCCTGCTCGCCCACCCCGAGGTCAGCGAAGCCGCCGTCGCCGCCGCGAGCGACCCGCTCACCGGCAAGCGCCTGCACGCCGCCGTGCGGCGCACCCCCGGCTCCGCCCTCAACACCCTGCGCCTGCGCGAGCACCTGGCCCGCAACCTGCCGCGCGCCGCCGTGCCCGAGCGCCTGGCCATCCAGGACGCCCCGCTGGCCCGCACCGCCACCGGCAAGGTCGACCGCAAGGCCGTCCTGCCCACCGCACCCTGAACCACCCTGACCCACTGCACCCCGAACCACCGCACCCCGAACCACCCCCGTGCCCACATCCAATTCACGTATCCAGCAAGGGAGTCGAGCGCCATGAGCAGCAACACCGACCGGATCAAGCGCTTCCTGATCGAGGAATTCCTGCCCGACGTCACCCCCGACGAGCTCGCCGACGACCACGACCTGCTCTCCGACGGCGTCATCGACAGCCTGGGCGTCCTCAAGCTCATCGCCTGGGTCGAGGACCACTTCGCCCTGCCCGTCGACGACACCGACCTGGACCCCAACAACTTCCGCTCCGTCACCGCCATCGACGCCTTCATCACCCAGCGCCGCACCACCGCGGCCGCCACCGCGGGCGCCACCGCGGCCACCGCCACCATCGGCGGCTGACCCGTGCACCCGGCCCTCACCGCACTCCTGGCCGGACGCCCCGTCCCCCTGGAGGCCTGGCGCACCTGGTGGGACCAGCTGGAGCAGCGCACCCCGGGCCCGGCCCGCGACAGCGACCGGGCCCAGGCCGCCGCCCTGCTGGCCTGCCTGACCACCCGCCTGCCCGACCCCGCCACCCTGACCGCCCTGACCACCTCCCTCACCGAACGCAGCCCCCACCCCGGCACCCCCGTGGACGGCAGCGTCAACATCGTCGGCACCGGCGGCGGCCCCGCCACCCTCAACCTCTCCACCGCCGCCGCCCTGACCGCCGCCGCCATCGGCATCCCCGTCGTCAAGACCGGCTCCCGCGCCTACACCAGCGCCGCCGGCTCCGTCGACCTCCTCGAACGCCTGGGCATCACCCTCACCACCAGCCACACCCACACCGCCGACCACCTCGCCGACCACGGCATCGCCTTCGCCGGCCCCCACGTCTACCCGCCCCAGCTCACCCGCCTGGCCCGCACCCTGTACCCGCTCACCCTCAAACCCTTCGGACACTTCCTCAACACCCTCGGCCCGCTGCTGGCCACCATCCCCGTCACCGCCCAGCTCACCGGCGTCTCCCACACCGCCCCCCTGGACGCCCTGCGCCGCCTGGCCGCCCACACCCCCGCACGCGCCGTGTGGCTGGCCACCAACCCCGCCGGCGCCGACGAACTGCTGCCCTTCACCGACAACACCCTGCACACCCCCGACACCACCGTCCACCTCACCGCCGGCTCCGTCGCCCCCGCCACCGGCAGCCTCGCCGACCTCGCCCCCCGCCCCGACCACCTCACCGAGCACTTCCTCACCGCCCTCGAAGGCCGCGCCCACCCCACCACCACCCACACCATCGCCCTCAACGCCGCCGCCCTCGCCCTCGCCTCCGGCCGCCACACCCACTGGCACACCGCCTACCACCAGGCCCTGGACGCCCTCGCCGACGGCACCCCGCGCACCCTCACCGAACGCCTGCGCACCCGCCACCAGGCGGTCACCCATGCCTGAACCCCTCTTCCCCGCGGACGAGTTCGGCCTGGCCGTGTTCCTCAACGCCGGCGACCCGCCCGGACGCCTCACCGACCTCGCCCTGACCCTCGACGAGGCCGGCGTCGACGTCCTCGAACTGGCCGTCCCCTTCCCCGACTCACCCACCGACGGACCCGTCATCCGCCGCTCCGCCGCCCGCGCCCTCACCCACGGCACCACCCTGGACACCGTCCTGGCCGAACTCACCACCCTCACCCCCCGCCTGCACCGCCTCAAGACCGTCCTGCTGGCCGACTGGAGCCACAGCCTGCGCCACCGCGACCCCACCGCCTGCGCCCGCCGGATCGCCGACGCCGGAGCCGCCGCCCTGCTCGTCCACGCCCTGCCCCCACGGCTGCGCCCCGTCTGGCAGCAGGCCCTGGAACAGGCCCGCCTGCCGCAGGTCACCACCTGCTACCCGGCCTCCACCCCCCAGACCCTCACCGCCGCCGCCCAGGGCGCGAGCGGCGCCTACGTCTACCTCGTCGCCCACTACGGACGCTCCGGCACCGCCCCCGGCGCCGGCCACCGCGCCCTGGCCGGCACCGTCACCGCCCTGCGCGCCGCTGCACCGGGCGTGCAGGTCGCCGTCGGCTTCGGCGTCAAGGCGGCCGCCGACCTCGACGCGGTCGCCGGCTCCGGGGCCGACGCCGCGATCGTCGGCTCCGCCGCCGTCGCCCGCCTGGAGGACGCCCAGCGCCACGGCCACGACCCCGTGACACAGCTGCGCGCCCTGCTCACCGAACTGCGCCCGCCGCGCCCGGCCCGCCCGGACACCGCGCACGCACCCGCCACCCCCGCCACCACCCCCGTCACCAAGCCCGTCACCAACCCCGCCTGAGAGGACCCACCGCCATGCTGATCCGCGACCTCGCCGACGTGAAGACCGTCGAATGGGGCAACGGCCTGTCCCGCCGCTTCCTGCTCGCCGGCGACGGCCTGGGCTACAGCCTCACCGACACCGTCGTCAACGCCGGCACCAAGTCCCGCCTGGAGTACCGCAACCACCTGGAGGCCTGCTACTGCATCGCCGGCTCCGGGGAGGTCATCGACATGGACGGCAACTCCCACCCCATCACCCCCGGCCGGATGTACGCCCTCGACCGGCACGACGCCCACTACCTGGTCGCCAGCCCCGAGGAGGACCTGCGCCTGGTGTGCGTGTTCTCCCCGGCCCTGACCGGCGACGAGGTCCACCAGCTCGACGCCCACTCCTCCTCCGCCTACTAAGGCCCCAGGGCCCCAGGGCCCCGCCGGGCCCCGCCGAAGGGGCCCCGCCGACGAGACGAGCCGTGTGCCGGCGCCACCCACGGGCGCCGGCCCGCACACCCCGCACCCGGCACCCCGCCGGGCCCGGGAGAAAAGGCGGCAACTGCCATGATCCGCTGGAACGCCGACCAGAAGGCCCTGCGCGAGGGCCTGGCCCGCTTCGGCGAGGACCTGAGCGCCGGCCACATCGAAGGCGACGAGCAGGCCGCCTTCTCCCACGACAAATGGCGCCTGGTCCAGAAGACCGGCATCCTCTCCCTGCCCTTCGAGGAACGCTACGGCGGCCTGGACCAGTCCCTGCTCACCACCATGTACGCCCTGGAAGGCCTGGGCGAGCACTGCCGCGACGGCGGCCTCAACTTCTCCGTCACCACCTCCATGGCCTCCACCGGCGTCCCCCTGCAGGCCTTCGGCTCACCCGCCCTCAAGGAGACGTTCCTGCCGCGCATCGCCTCCGGCGAGGCCATCGGCGCCCACGCCATCACCGAGAGCGAGTCCGGCTCCGACGCCATGCAGATGCGCACCCGCGCCGTCCGCGAGGGCGACACCTTCGTCCTCACCGGCGCCAAGACCTTCGTCTCCAACGGCCCCGTCGCCGACCACATCGTCGTCTACGCCCGCACCCACCCCCAGGGCGGGGCGCTGGGCGTCACCGCCTTCCTCCTGGACCGCGCCATGCCCGGCCTGACCACCGGCAACCCCATCAAGAAGATGGGCCTGCGCACCTCACCGATCAGCGAACTCTTCCTCGACCAGGTCCGCGTCCCCGCCACCCGCGTCCTGGGCCGCGTCGGCGGCGGCTTCCTCGTCCTGGACCACGTCATGAAACGCGAGATCCTCTACTCCTTCATCGTCAACACCGGCGAGATGCAGCACCGCCTGGCCCGCTGCCTGGACTACGCCAAGACCCGGATGTCCTTCGGCAAACCCATCGGCTCCTACCAGTCGGTCGCCAACAAGATCGTCGACACCAAGATCCGCCTGGAGACCGCCCGCAAGTGGCTCTACGACACCGCCCAGCGCCTGGAAGCCGGCGAGAACGTCACCGTCGACATGGCCATCGCCAAACTCCTCACCAGCGAATCCAACCTCGCCACCTCGCTGGCCGCCGTCCAGGTCTTCGGCGGCAACGGCTACATGGCCGAGTACGGCCTGGAGAAGGACGTGCGCAACGCGGTCGCCGGCACCATCTACTCCGGCAGCAACGAGATCCAGTACAACCGCATCGCCGCCATGCTCGGACTGGGCAAATGAGCACCCCGCTGCTCACCCGCTCCGCGCTGGGCCACCTCAAGGTCTGCGGCGCCCGCACCCGCGCCGACCTCGACCTGCTCGCCGCCACCGGCCCCACCCTGGTGGGCCTGTGGCACGGCATCCCCGGCGGCCCCGCCGACCTGCCCCCCGAGCGCCTGGCCGACCTCGCCGCCACCGCCATCCGCCTGGGCCTGGAACCCGTCCTGGTCACCTTCCTCGACGACCCCGACCACCTCGCCCGCCTGGCCCGCGCCACCGGCATCCGCTGGATCCAGCTGCACGCCTACCAGAGCCCCGCCCTCGTCGCCCGCCTGCGCGCACAACTGCCGTACGCCGTCCTGGTCAAGGTCCTCCACCTGGCCCGCGGCCGCTGCCTGGAACGCGCCTTCACCCCCGCCTTCGAACGCGCCGGATGCGACCTGTTCCTCCTGGACACCGTCACCGACGACGGCCGCGTCGGCTCCACCGGCACCCCCCTGGACCCCGACGACGTCCACGCCCTGCTGCCGCGCCTGACCATCCCCTTCCTCCTCGCCGGCGGCCTGAACACCGCCAACCGCGACACCTACCGCACCGTCACCGACCACCCCCTGTACGCCGGCGCCGACATCGACACCGCCGCCCGCGACCGCACCGGGCGCTTCACCCACGACGCCGTCACCGCCCTGGCCCGCGCCTGGCACCCCCGCCCCCAGGAGACCCCGGCATGACCTTCATCGAATCCCTGCTGGCCGCCCGGCGCCCCCTGGTCATGGAGGTCAAACTCCGCGACCCCCACGGCAGCGACCTGCTGGGCCCGCGCACCGTCACCGACCTCGTCACCCGCTACCAGCAGGCCGGCGCCCCCTGCCTGTCCGTGGTCACCGGCCGCTGGTTCGGCGGCACCCCCCGCCTGCTGCGCGAGGTCACCGCCGCCACCTGTCTGCCCGTCCTGCAGAAGGACTTCCTCACCCGCCCCGCCCAGCTGGAGGCCGCCCACGCCCAGGGCGCCTCCGCCGTCCTGCTCACCGCCGCCCTGCTGCCCGCCACCTCCCTGGCCCGCCTGGTCACCTGCGCCCTGGCGCTCGGCCTCACCCCGTTCGTGGAGATCACCTCCGAACGCGAACTCGACCACCTGCCCGCCGTCGCCGACTGCGTCATAGCCGTCAACAACAAGGACATCCGCACCCGCGAACGCGACCCGGGCGACCTCACCCGCAGCCTGCGCCTGCTGCCCGCCGTCCGGGCCGCGGGCTGCCGCGCCCCCGTCTCCGCCTCCGCCATCACCGACCCGGCCCAGGGCGCCCGCCTGCTCGACGCCGGCTACGCCGGCCTGCTGGTGGGCACCGCCCTGATGCGCACCGGCGACCTCCAGGGCTGGCTCACCGCCCTGGACGACGCCCGCACGGGGGTGGCCGCGTGAACGCCGCCGTCCCCGGCTCCCCGACGGGGGCCGGCGCGTGAACCCGGCCCTGCGCACCCGCTCCCTGGTCCTGGACGCCGCCGGCGTCCCCGTCTCCGCGCTGGTCGCCGAACCCGAGCACCGCACCCCCAAGGCCGTCATCCTCGCCGTCCACGGCCGCGGCATGCGCGCCGCCTACTTCGCCGGCCCCGCCCACCCCGACACCAGCCTGCTCACCCTGGCCGCCGACCTCGGCTACAGCGTCCTGGCCCTGGACCGCCCCGGCCACGGCGCCTCCGCCCACCGCCTGCCCCAGGGCCAGCTGATCGCCGACCAGGCCGCCACCCTGCACGCCGCCCTCACCGACTACGCCCGCGCCCACCCCGTCGGCGCCGGCGTCCAGCTCCTCGCCCACTCCTTCGGCGGCAAGATCGCCCTCCACCTCGCCGCCCACTGGCCCGACGACCCGGCCCTGCCCCTGCTCGGCGCCGACATCTCCGGCCTCGCCCAGCACTACGCCCCCGGCGCCTGGGAGCGCCCCGACGACCTCGCCGGCGGCGGCCGCCTCAACTGGGGACCCCTCCACCTCTACCCGCCCGGCACCTTCCACGCCGCCCGCACCCTGCTCACCCCCGTCCCCGCCCTCGAATCCCGCGAACTGGCCACCTGGCCGCGCCGGTTCACCACCCTGGCCGCCCGCGTGCGGGTGCCCGTACGCCTCACCCTCGCCGACCACGAGGCCTGGTGGCGCCTGGACGGCGCCCACCGCGCCGCCCTGACCGCCGCCTTCGCCCCCGGCCTGGCCCGCCTGGTCACCGCCCACGGCGCCGGCCACAACCTCTCGCTGGGCCACGCCGCCCGCCCCTACCACCTGCGCGCCCTGGCCTTCACCGACGACTGCCTCACCCGCCCCCGCCCCACCGCCGCCGCTGCCGCCCCCGCCGCTGCCGCCGACGTGCCGGCCGGGCCGGTGCTGGCCGCCGTCTGACGGCGCCCCCTTGCCCCGGGCGGGGCTCCTGCCGTATCCAGGGACGGCGCCAGCGGCCCCGCCCCCGGACGAAGGAAGACCGTGCCATGCGCGTGCAACGCTCCCGCGAGCCGGGCGAGCCGTCCCGTCCCGACGCCCGCCCCCGCCCCGCCGCCCCCGCGCGCCCCGCACCCGGCGCGCCGCTGACCGAACTCCAGCACCGCATCGGCAACGCCGCCGTCGGCCGCCTCCTGCGGCCCGCCCGCCCCGGGCCCGCCGGTCCCGGGCCCGTCGGCCCGCCCGTCCAGCGGTCGCTGACCTTCGTCGTCGGCCCCGAGACCGAGGACAACCCCCACACCCTGAGCGACTCCGCCGCCGAGACCGTCGCCCGCAACCAGCGCCTCGACGCCGCCGCGAAGCAGCACGGCCCCCACGACCACTACACGCAGGACGACCTCGACGGCGGCCGCCACCGCAGACCCGGACCCACCGAGGACCTCTACTTCATCGCCCACGGCGACGACCCCCACGGCCGCGCACCCAGGTTCGGCGACCGCCAGGCCCCCGCCCTGGCCCGCGACCTCAAGAAGATCCTCGCCGCCTTCTCCCAGGGCGACCAGTACCGCGGCAACGTCCACCTGCTGGGCTGCCACACCGCCACCCGCCGCTACGGCCCCGTCGAATCCGGCGAATCCGGCGAGGAGGCCCTCACCGGCGGCTCCTTCCTGGACACCCTCCTGGACCACCTCAAGAAGCAGAACTGGGCCAAGGAGAAGATCGCCCCCGAGGTCCAGTTCATCGGCTACCCCGGCACCCTCCAGGACTCGCCCGCCAGCAACAGCGCCGGCTCCGTCGCCATCGACAGCCCCTTCGAGATCGAGGAGTTCCTGCGCGGCCACGACGGCGCCGTCGAACGCGGCAAGGGCGCCCCCTACCTGCCCGCGACGGCCGAGGACGCCGAGATCAGGACCCGCTGGCGCGCGAAGTACCCCTACAAGGTCCGGCCCAGGAAGGGCTAGGCACCCCCGGGCCCCGGGCCCCGGCCGCGCTCAGCCCAGCCCGGCGGCCAGCCCCGCGGTCAGCAGCGCGAGCCCGGCGTCGAACGGGGCGCCGGGGCCGCCCGCGCCCCGCCCGGCCTGCTGGGCCTGTTCGGCCTGCCACTGCAGCAGGTTGGGGTAGCGCCCCGGGTCGAACCCCGGCCCGCTCCCGCCGTCCCCGGCCCCGGCGGCCTGCTCCTGGAGCACGAAGCCGATCACGTAACTGGTCACCGCGTGCCCCAGCACCGCCGCCTGCGCCAGCGCCAGGCCCTCGGCGCGCATCAGCGCCAGCCCCTCCTCCACCGCCCCCAGCGTCGCCGCCCCCGGCGCCAGGTACCCCGACACCAGCCGCGCCCCGTCCCGGCGCCCCAGCAGCGCCGCCCGCAGCCGGTGCGCGAACGCCTCCGTCCGCGCGGCCCACCCCGCCTGCCCGCCGGGCACCGGCGCGGCGGCGAACGCCGGCGCGACCACGGCGTCGGCCATCGCGCCCAGCAGCTCCCGCTTGCTGCGCACGTGCCAGTACAGCGCCCCGGGGGCCACCCCCAGGCGCTCGGTCAGGGCCCGGGTCGTCAGCCGGTCCAGCCCCACCTCGTCCAGCAGGTCCAGCGCGGCGGCGACGACGTCATCACGGTGCAGTGCCATGGGACTTGAGCTTAGCTCAGGTCCCGTGCCTATGATCGACCCGAGCGTTGCTCAAGTCGGCGGCAGCCGGCCGCCGCAGGACGGGAAGAACAGGGGACGGGGACCATGGGTGCGTACCTGGACGTGAACGGACTGGACACCTGGTGCGAGAGCCGGGGCGAGGGCGACCCGGTCGTGCTGCTCCACGGGGGAGGGGTGACCGCGGACAGCTGGTTCGCCCAGATCCCCGCCCTGGCCGCGCACTTCCGCGTCCACGCCCCCGAACGCCGCGGCCACGGCCGCACCCGCGACGTCGAGGGCCCCGTCACCTCCGGCCTGCTCGCCGCCGACACCGTCGCCCTGATCGAGACCCTCGCCGCCGGCCCGGTCCACCTCGTCGGCTGGAGCGCCGGCGCCACCGTCGCCCTGCGCACGGCGCTCGCCCGCCCCGACCTGGTGCGCCGCCTGGTCCTGATCGGCGGCGGCGTCAGCCGCGACGGCGCCACCCCCGAGGACCTCGCCGTCCTGGAGGACACCGCCCGCCTGGAGGCGATGCTCCGCCCCCAGTACGAGCCGCTGTCCCCGGACGGGCCCGGCCACTTCCCGGTCGTCTTCGCCAAGTGGCTCACCATGTGGCGCGAGGAGCCCGACATCGGCCTGCCCGCCCTCGCCGCCCTGCCGATGCCGGTGCTGGTCATGCAGGGCGACGACGACGGCGTGCGCATCTGCCACAGCGCCGCCATGGCGGGCACCGCCCCTGACGGCCGGCTCGCCGTGGTGCCCGGCACCTCCCACACCGCCCCGCTGGAGAAGCCCGACCTGGTCAACCGGATCCTGCTCGACTTCCTCACCGAGACCGGCCCCGCACCCCGCCACCTGCCCCTGGGCGCCCTCGCCCAGGCAGCCCGCGAACACGCCTGACGCCCCGCCCGGGGCGGAAGCCGGCCGGTCCGACCTCCCGTGCGTCCCGGGGGTGTTCCGGCGGTCGGTGCCGGGGGCGCCGGTGAGGTGGTCGGCAGCCGGAGGTGGATGGACAGGGTGCCTGTCATGGCGTGCCGCGCCAGTCGAAGTGCCTTCCGTGGCGGGGGAGTCGGGGCGTGTTGTTGCGGGGGTTTCCTGCCGGTGGTGCCTGTGGGGCGTGGTCGGCGGTGGAGTGGGAAGTCGGCCGGTCCGACTTCCTGTGCGTCCCGGGGGTGTTCCGGCGGTCGGTGCCGGGGGTGCCGGTGAGGTGGTCGGCAGTCGGAGGTGGGTGAACGGGGTGCCTGTCGTGGCGTGCCGCACCGGTCGAAGTGCCTTCTGTGGCGGGGGAGTCGGGGCGTGTTGTTGCGGGGTTTCCTGCCGGTGGTGCCCGTGGGGCGTGGTCGGCGGAGGAGCGGGAGGTCGGCCGGTCCGACTTCCCGTGCGTCCCGGGGGTGTTCCGGCGGTCGGTGCCGGGGCGCCCCCGAGGTGGCCGACAGCCGGAGGTGGATGGACAGGGTGCCTGTCATGGCGTGCCGCACCGGTCGAAGTGCCGTCTGCAGTGGGGGAGGCGGGGCGTGTCGGTGCCGCCCGTCCGGGCCCGGGCCCGGACAGGCGAGGGGGAGTGCCGTTGTAGGGAGTCGGCCGGTCCGACTTCCTGTGCGTTCCGGGGGTGTTCTGGTGGGCGGTGCCGGGGTGCCGCCGAGGTGGCCGGCGGGGTGGTCCGGGCCCGGGGCGTGGTCGGCCGCGACAGTGGCCGGTAGCCGGAGGTGGATGGACAGGGTGCCTGTCGTGGCGTGCCGTGCCGGTCGAAGTGCCTTCTGTGGCGGGGGAGTCGGGGTGTGTTGTTGCGGGGGTTTCCTGCCGGTGGTGTCTGCGGGGCGTGGCCGGTGGTGGAGTGGGGAGTCGGCCGGTCCGACTTCCTGTGCGTCCTGGGGGTGTTCTGGTGGGTGGTGCCGGGGGCGCCGGTGAGATGGTCCGGGCCCGGGCGGGCGAGGGGCGTGCCGTCGTGGGGGTCGCCGGCGGTGGAGTGGGAGGTCGGCCGGTCCGACTTCCTGTGCGTCCCGGGGGTGTTCTAGTGGTCGGTGTCGAGGGTGCCGCCGAGGTAGCCGACGAGGTGGTCCGGGTGGAGGACGAGGTCGGCGGCGACGGCGGCGGGCAGCAGGAGGTGGATGAACAGGGCGCCCGTCATGGCGCACCGTGCCAGCCGAAGTGCCGTCTGCAGCGGGGGAGTCGGGGCGTGGCGGTGCCGCCCGTCCAGGCGGGCTCCGACGAGCCCCAGGCCCAGGCCCAGGCCCGCGCCGACCGAGGCCAGGCCTGCGAGGACGCCCGCGGCCCTGCCGTCGTAGCGCAGGTGGGACAGCAGCCACCCGTCGAACGCGAGGGTGAGGCCGGCGAAGAGCAGGGCGTGGGCGAGGTCGCTGTCCGCGGCCCGCGCCGCCCGCCGGATCCACCGCATACCGCCAAGGGTGACGGATGGTCGGGCGGATCCGGAAGGCCCCTGCGGGGACCGGGCGGCGGGGCGCGATCCGCGGGCGGACGGGCCCGGGGGGCCGGGGAGTTCCGCGATCTCCCGCGGGCCCGTTCGGCCGCCCGCTCGCCCGGCGGTGCGGCAGGCTAGAACGTGGTCCAGTCGTTGTCGTCCGGGGTGCCGAGGGTGCGGATGTGCTCGCCGTCGGCGTCGTCGAAGGTGTCCGTGGCGATCTTGAAGGTGCCGTTCGGCCCGATGCCGTACAGCACGACCTGGTCGTTGCTGATGCCGCTCAGCGTCAGGTAGGTGCAGCCGCCGCGCGGGACCTCGTGCGTTGCGGAGTTGCGCTTGGGGAACGCCGCGAACGACGAGTAGTTGCCGTTCGAGCACAGGATGAAGTTGGGCTGCTGACCCTGCTGCGCCCCGCCGGAGCTGTCGGAGGCGTGGGCGGCGGTGGTGCCGGTGAGGCCGAGCAGGCCGGTGGCGGCGAGCAGCAGACCGGCGGAGCGGACGGCGCGGGTCCTGGTGCGCATGGGGTTCCTCCAAGCGTCATCGGGGACGCACGCTGCGTCCCGATCCGCTCAACGGGCTTGCCGTTCAAGGAGGTTCAGGCCCATCCGGCGGCTCTTCCGGAAGCTCCCCGTCCGTAACGGGAAGTGCGCAGGTCCGGTCCCCTGTACGGGAGTTCGGGCGGCATCGAAGGAACGTCCGGGCCGGGGCGGCAGGTTGGGGGTCGACGTACCCCGCCCGCGCCCGGCCCGTACCCTCAGGCGCCCGCGGGCGGGGCTGGGGAGGAGCGCTGGACGCTCAGGGCGCCGCTGGTGGCGGGCGGGTCGGGCTGCCCGTCGTCGCGCTGGCCGCAGGAGCGGGCCAGGAACAGGCCCAGGCCCGCCGCCACGGCCGCCACCGCCAGGACCGCGGCCAGCACCCGCCCCCCGCCGCGCCGGCCGCCGCCCGCCGGAACCGGACCCGCCGCCCCCGGTGCGGGGGGCCACCGGCGCGCCAGCTCCCGGCCCAGGCCGGTGTCGATCCCCAGCAGCTCCCCGACCGCCGCCACCGCCTCCCGCCGCGCCCCCTCCTCGCCCGGCGCGGCCCCCAGGCGCCGCAGCGCCCGCCGCCAGCGCGGCAGCCGCTCCAGCCGCTCCCGTACGCGGCCCAGCAGCGGCCCGAACGCCGCCTGCTCCGCCCCCGCGGCCCCCGACGCCTGCTGCGCCAGCGCCGCCACCACCGCCTCGACGAGTCCGGAAACGTCCCCCTCGGACATCCAAATCCCCTTCGCCCTCACCGAGTTGGACCCGACCCCTACCCGCTGCGCCCGCCGCCCGCACCCCGCCGGCCGGATTGCCCCCTCGACAGATACCTCTCACTGAGAGCTAAAATCGGAGGTATGACGACGGGAACCGCACGAGCCCCCGTACGACCGGGCCAGACACCCGACGGCGCACTCGCCGACGAGCTCTCCGCCCTGCTCACCGGCATCCAGCGGATGCTGCGCCGCCGCCTGCGCCGCAGCCTGGAACAGCCGCGCCTGCGCGGCGCCCAGGTGGAACTGCTGCGCCTGGTGACGGACACCCCCGGCCTGCGGGTCTCCGCGGCCGCCGAGGAACTGTGCCTGGCCGGCAACTCGGTCTCCACCCTGGTCAACCAGCTGGTCGCCCAGGACCTGCTGCGCCGCGAGGTGGACCCGGGGGACCGGCGGGCGGCGCTGCTGTACGCGACGCCGGCGGCCGAGCAGCGGATCGGGCAGTGGCGCCGGCGCCGCCGGGAGCTGATGGGCGAGCTGGTCGCGGACCTGCCCGAGCCGCAGCGGGCGGCGCTGGCCGCGGCCCTGCCCGCGCTCCAGCTCCTCGCCGAAGGCCTGCGCACCCTGCCCGAGGAAAGCACCCTGCCCGAGGAACGCTCCCTGCCCGAGGAGGCGTGATGCACCCCGACGACCCCCACGGCCCCGACGGCCGCAGCGGACCCGACGGCCCGGGCGGCCCCGACGGACCGGAGGCCGTGGTGTGCCGGGGGCTGGAGTACACCTTCGCCCACGGCCGCGGCAAGGCCACCCGGGCGGTGGACGGCATCGACCTGACGGTGCGCACCGGCGAGGTGTTCGGCCTGCTGGGCCCCAACGGCGCGGGCAAGACCACCACGATCCGCGCGATCACCACCCTGTTGCCGGTGGGCGCCGCCATGGTGCGCGTCTTCGGCCACGACGCCGCCCGCCGCCCGATGGAGGTGCGCCGCCTGCTCGGCTACGTGCCCCAGCAGCTGTCCGCCGACGGCGGGCTGACCGGGCGCGAGAACGTGGCCCTGTTCGCCCGGGTCTTCGACGTCTCGCGCGCCGAGCGCGGGCGCCGGGTCGCCCAGGCGCTGGCCGCCGTCGACCTGACCGACGCCGCCGACCGGATGGCCGCCACCTACTCCGGCGGCATGGTGCGCCGCCTGGAGCTGGCCCAGGCCCTGGTCAGCGCCCCGCGCCTGCTGGTGCTGGACGAGCCGACGATCGGCCTGGACCCGATCGCCCGCACCGGGGTGTGGGAGCGGGTGGACGCGGTGCGCCGGGCCACCGGCATGACCGTGCTGGTCACCACCCACTACATGGACGAGGCCGAGCGCCACTGCGACCGCATCGCCCTGATGGACCGCGGCCGCATCCGCGCGCTGGGCACCCCCGCCGAACTCAAGGACCGGGTGCGGCGGGAGAGCGGGGACGAGGACCCGACCCTGGACGACGTGTTCCGCCACTTCGCCGGCCGCGACCTGGCCGACGCCACGGAAGGAGACTTCGGCGATGTCCGCCGTACCCGCCGCACGGCCAACCGCGTCGGCTGAACCCCCGATATCCGCGCCCGCGCTGGACCTGCTGCTGGTGCCCCCGATCGCCCGCACCGGGGTGTGGGAGCGGGTGGACGCGGTGCGCCGGGCCACCGGCATGACCGTGCTGGTCACCACCCACTACATGGACGAGG
>NZ_JBIVHS010000028.1:40325-118607 GCF_044749365.1 Kitasatospora sp. NPDC089509
ACTTCGGCGATGTCCGCCGTACCCGCCGCACGGCCAACCGCGTCGGCTGAACCCCCGATATCCGCGCCCGCGCTGGACCTGCTGCTGGTGCCCCCGCGCGCCCGCACCGGCTGGCGCGTGGTGCCCGCCCGGGTGGCCGCGATGTGCGCGGTGGAACTGCAGAAGCTGCGCCACGACCGCACCGAGCTCTACACCCGGGCCGTCCAGCCGGCGCTGTGGCTGCTGATCTTCGGGGAGACCTTCACCCGCCTCAAGGCGATCCCCACCGGCGGCATCCCGTACCTGGACTACCTGGCGCCCGGGATCATCGCGCAGTCCGCGATGTTCATCGCGATCTTCTACGGCATCATGATCATCTGGGAGCGGGACTCCGGGGTGCTGACCAAGCTCCTGGTCACCCCGACCCCGCGCGCCGCCCTGGTCACCGGCAAGGCCTTCGCCGCCGGGGTCAAGGCCGTCCTCCAGGCGGTGGTCGTGGTGCTGATCGCCGCCGTCCTCGGGGTCGCGATGACGTGGAACCCGCTGCGCCTGCTGGGGGTGGTGGCGGTGGTGCTGCTCGGCTCGGCGTTCTTCTCCTGCCTGTCGATGGCGATCGCCGGGATCGTGCTGACCCGCGACCGGCTGATGGGC
Organism: Kitasatospora sp. NPDC089509; assembly: GCF_044749365.1. NCBI lineage: Bacteria > Bacillati > Actinomycetota > Actinomycetes > Kitasatosporales > Streptomycetaceae > Kitasatospora > Kitasatospora sp. NPDC089509. Next base: position 40,956 of record NZ_JBIVHS010000028.1, read on the forward strand.
ATCGGCCAGGCGATCACGATGCCGCTGTTCTTCGGCTCCAACGCCCTCTACCCGGTGCACCTGATGCCGGGCTGGCTGCAGGCGGTCAGCAAGGTCAACCCGCTCAGCTACCAGGTCGACGCGCTGCGCGGGCTGCTGATCGGCACCCCCTCCCACCTGCCGCTGGACTTCGCCGTCCTGGCGGTGGCCACGGTGGCGGGCATCGCGGCGGCCTCCGCCCTGCTGGGGCGCCTGGCCCGCTGACGCGCCGCAGGATCGCGGCCGTTGCGGGAAGGGGCGCGCGCGGAGCCCGGGCGCCGGCCGGGCTCCGCGCGCGTGGGGGCGGGCGGTCGCGGGTGCGGTTCGGGTGGTGCGGTTCAGGTGGTGGGGCTCTGGGTGGTGAGGCCGGTGACGAGCTGGTCGCGGATGCGGGCGGGGACCTGGGGGGCGAAACGGGCCAGGTAGTGGGCCAGATGGCCGGGGTCGCCGAGCAGGAAGGGCAGGTCGAAGACCAGCAGCTTGCGCACGGCCAGCAGCGGCACGGGTGCGCGCAGCGGGCGGAAGGTGCCGTTCCACAGGCCCGGTTCCTCGCACACCGGGTGGAACTGGCCGATCATCAGGCCCTGTTCGACGAACTCGTCCTTGGCGCCGCGCTGGAGCGCGTCCAGGGCGGTGGAGTCGGTGGGGTCCAGCTGGGGCAGGACCAGCAGCACGGTGAGCAGTTCGCGCTCGGCCTCCTCGGTGAGGTGGGCCAGCAGCCGGTCGTAGTGCCCGCGCAGTTCGCCGACCAGGGCGTGCAGGTCGGTGTGGGGGGCGCCGTCGGTGACGGCGAGGTGGAACAGGCCCCGGCGCAGCGAGGGCTGGGTGTAGGGGCAGACCGGGCCGCTGCGGCCCAGGTCGGGGTGGGCGGTGGTGAGGAAGCGGCGGGCCCAGCGCAGGATCTCGGCGGCCTCGGGGTGGGCGCGGGCGGCGCCGGCGTCGATGTCCTCGGCGCTGAACAGGCGCAGTGCGGCCGGGGCGAGGCCGGCCGTGGCGAGGCCGCCCGGGCCGGTGGAGGCGAGGGAGGGGGCCGGGGCGGGGGCGAGGGTGGCGGGGGCGGTCATCGGGGCCCCCGCCACACCGGGTTCAGGTGGGGTCCGCCGCCGGGCAGGGCGATCGCCTCGCCGAAGCGGGTGAAGCCGGAGGCGGCGCACAGCCGGGCGCCGGCCGGGGAGCTGGTCTCGGCGTAGGCGGCCTGGCCGTGGTGGTCGACCTCGGCCAGGAGGGTGTCGAGCAGGGCCCGGCCCGCGCCGCTGGGGCGGGCCTCGGGGAGCACGCCGATGAAGGCGAGGTAGAAGTGCGGGCGGTGGCGGGGGTGGCGGCGGATCTGCAGGCGGGTGATGGCGGCCAGGCGGCGGGCGGACTCGGGGTGGCGGGCGATGTCGATCGCCCGGTCCAGGGCGCGGGCGGCGCTGCGGTTCTGGCGGCCGGGGTCCTCCCACACCCCCGGCGGCAGGTACAGCACCGCGCCCTGGGGTTCGCCGGTGGCGCGGTCGTGGACGGCGAGCACGCCCCGGTGCGCCAGGCACTGTTCGAGGTGGACGCGGAAGAAGGCGGGCAGCACCCGCGCGCGGTGCTCGGGGTCGGGGAAGGCCCAGCGGGTGAGCGGGTCCTCCTGGAAGGCGGCGGCCAGGACCCGGGCCAGCGGCCCGGCCTCCTCGGCGCGGGCCGCCCGGGGCAGGAGCGGGGCGGCGGGCGGGGCGGCGGGTGCGGCCACGGGGGCGGGCCGCACGGCGGGGGCGGTGGTCAACGCGGGCTCTCCTCGGCAACGGCGGTCTCGGCAACGGCGCTCTCGGCGACAGCGGTCTCGACGACGGCGCTCTCGGTAACGGCGCTCTCGGCAACGGCAACGGCGGCGGCGGTGACGGCGGCGGCAACGGCGTCGGGCCCGGCCGCCTCGGGAACAGCGGCCCCGGGAACAGCGGTGTCGGCGGCGACGGCCCCGGCGGCCAGGGCGGCCACCCGCGCGTGCAGCCGCGGCACCCACTCCTGGGCCTCCGGCTTCATCAGCACGCTGCGCAGCACCCGCGCCCCGTCGGTGTCCGCCGCCAGGTGCGGGTGGCGGCGGGTGAGGTCGGCGGCGTCCACCCGCAGCGTGCTCAGGTAGACCGGGTCCCGGTCGTCGGCCATGCCCGCGCGCAGCACCCGGTCGCTGGCCGCGTCCACGGCGCTGAGCGTCGCGGCGCCGGCGCCCGGGGTGGGGAAGTAGCTGACGATGTCCAGCTCCGGTATCTGATACAGGGTCAGTTCCTCGCTGGAGTCGATCAGTTCGGCCCAGTCGAGGGCGGCGCGCCGCCCTGCCGCCAGCACCCGGCCCAGGCCGTCGGCGCTCAGCGGCAGCAGCTGCAGGGTCAGCCACAGGGCGGCGGCCGAGGCGCCGGCGCGCGAGCACTCCAGGCTGATCTGGCCCAGGTGCAGTTCGGCGTCGGTGAAGTAGGTGTACGGGGAGTCGTGGGCGAAGTGGCGTCCGATCGCCGGGTCGGCGAACAGCACCGCGCCGCAGCCGTAGGGCTGCAGGCCGTGCTTGTGCGGGTCGACGGTCACCGAGTCGCAGCCGGCGATCGCCCGCCACGGCGCCGGGTCGATGCCCAGCGCGGCGGCCTGCCGCGGGTCGCGGCCCAGCAGGGCGAAGAACCCGCCGTAGGCGGCGTCCACGTGCACCCGCGCCCCGTAGCGGCGGGCCAGGGCCAGCACCTCGTGCACCGGGTCGACGGCGCCCAGCCCGGTGGTGCCGCAGGTGACCACCACGGTGCCGACGCGCCCGGTGCGCAGCAGCGCCTCCAGGGCGCCGGGGTCCATCCGCCCGGCGGCGTCGGCGGGCACCGGGTGGCCCTGGACGCCGAGCACGTGGCACATCCGGCTGTGGGTGTAGTGGGCCTGCGCGCTGTAGGCCACGCCCCGCTCGGGGTGGCTCTGGCGGGCCACGTACAGCGCCTCCAGGTTGGCGATGGTGCCGCTGGAGGTCAGGTGGCCCACGTGCGCGGGCAGGGCGAACATGGCGGCCAGCGCCGCCACGCACTCGCGTTCCATGTCGTTGGTGGCCGGGCCGCCCTCGTAGGCGTGGTTGTTGGGGTTGAAGCGCATCGCCGTCAGGTAGCCCACCACGGCCGCCGGGTGCGGGGGCTTGACCATCTGCCCGGCGTAACGGGGGTGGAAGAACGGGGAGTTGTGCTCCAGGCGGGCGGCGAAACGCTCGAACGCGGCGGCGAAGTCCGCCTCGTCCACGGCGTTCGCCGGGTGCGGGGTGTACGGCCCGAACCGCTCGCCCCACCGCTCGGCCACCTCGGCCGCCCTGGGCAGCCAGTACCGCAGGTCCACGGGGGCCCTTCCTTCGCATCCGCCGGACCCCCGTGCGGGGCCCGGTTCTTGAGGGTTCTTCGAGTGCGTCCCGAGCCACCGTGACCGCCCCCGCGCAAGGCGCCCGCAACATCCGCAGCTCACCGCCCTCCCGCCCCGCGGCACCCGCCGCGCACCGCGCGCGGCCCCAGCCGGACCCCAGCCCGGCCACAGGAGGCGCTGCTGCAATCACCCCCGGAACACGTCCCCGGCCGGGGGAAGCGAGGGCCCGTACGGGCGTGACGGGGAGGACCTGAGGCGATGGTGACCAGACGCAGGATGATCGGCGCCGCCCTGGCGACCGGGGGAGGGGTCCTGCTGCTGCGCGCCACCGTGCGCCCGGCCCCCCTCCAGGCCGCCCACACCGCCGCCACCGGCACCGGCACCGGCAACGGCACCGGCACGGCCATGGACATGGACATGGGCGCCGGCCCGGCCGCCGGCACCGGCGCGGCCGCGGACCCGGGCCCCGACGCCGGCCCCGCGCTGGCCGAGAAGTTCACCGCCGTCCTGCCGCTGCCCCCGGTGCTCAGCCCCGTCGACACCGCGGACGGCACCGACACCTACAGCGTCACCATGCTCAGGTCCTTCGCCCGCATCCTGCCCGGGCACCGCACCGAAGTCCTCACCTACAACGGCGCCTTCCCCGGCCCCGTCATCCGCGCCCGCTCCGGGCGCCCCGTCGTGGTGCGCCAGCGCAACCTGCTCGACGACCCGGTCTCCGTCCACCTGCACGGCGCCGCCGTGCCCGCCGCCTCCGACGGCGGCCCGATGAACCTCCTGGACGCCGGCGCCGCCCGCACCTACACCTACCCCAACGACCAGCCCCACGCGAGCCTGTGGTTCCACGACCACGCCCACCAGCTGGAATCCGAACACGTCTACCGCGGCCTGTCCGGCACCTACCTGCTCACCGACGCCACCGAGGAGGCCCTGCCGCTGCCCTCGGGCCGCTACGACCTGCCCATCGCCCTGCGCGACGCCCGCTTCGACCACGCCGGCCGCCTGGTCTACCGCATGGACGACCCCGCCGGCCGCGCCACCATCCTCGCCAACGGCCGCCCCTGGCCCAAGGTCGAGGTCGCCGCCCGCAAGTACCGGCTGCGCCTGCTCAACTCCTCCAACCTGCGCTTCTTCTCACTGCGCCTGGCCGACGGCGGCCCGATCACCCAGATCGGCTCCGACGGCGGCCTGCTGGAACGCCCCCACACCACCGACACCGTCGACCTCTCCCCCGGGGAGCGCGCCGACGTCGTCATCGACTTCTCCCGCTACAAGGTCGGCTCCAGCGTCGTGCTCACCAACTCCATGCCCCCCGGCCCGGCCGAACACGTCGGCGTCGTCCTGCGCTTCGACATCACCCGCGCCGCCCACGACCCCAGCTCGGTACCCGCCGTCCTGCGCACCCTGCCCGCCCTGCCCACCGCCGTCGCCCGCGAACGCACCGTCGTCCTGACGGTCGACGAGACCCCCGGCGCCGCCCCGCGCGGCATGATCGACGGCAAGGTCTACGACCCGAACCGGGTCGACGCGGCGGTGGCCTTCGGCACCTCGGAGATCTGGACCGTCGTCAACGGCAACAAGGAGACCCCGCACAACTTCCACCTGCACCTGGTGCAGTTCCGCGTCCTGGCCCGCAACGGCAAGGCCCCCGGCCCCGAGGAGTCCGGCCTCAAGGACACCGTGCGCCTGATGCCCGGCGAGAGCGTGCGCCTGCAGGCCTCCTTCACCTCCTACCGCGGCCGCTACCCCTACCACTGCCACCTGCTGGACCACTCCGCGATGGGCATGATGGCCCAGATGGAGATCACCTGACACCGCCGCCGGCGCCGGCCCCCCTCCCGGGAAGGCCCCCTCCCGGGAAGGCCCCCTCCCGGGAAGGCCCCCCTCCCGGGAAGACCGGCGCCGGCGCCGGCCGCGGTCAGGAGGCGTGGATGCCCTGCCCCGGCGTCAGGACCCCCGCCGGGTCGAAACGCCGCTTGGCCCGGCGCACCCGCTCCCACAGCGCGCCGTAGTGCCGCGCCCAGTCCCCGCCCGTCATCCCCGGCACCGCCCCGATCAGGTACCGCTTGCCGCCCAGGGCCACCGCCCGCTCGTACAGGCGCCGGTTGCGCTCCAGCATCCCCGCCACGTCCGCGCCCGGCGCCGGGAACGCCAGCAGGTCGAAGTGCCAGCCCACCGGCTCCTGCGGCAGCACCGCCAGCGGCGTGCGCACCCGCTCCCGCGCGTACGGGTAGAACAGCAGCAGCCCCGCCCCCAGGTCCGCGGCCGTCAGCTCGGCGGCCGCCTCCCGCATGAACACCCCCGCCGTCGACGCCGGCAGGAACAGCGACAGCCACGGCTTGGGCAGCCCCCAGAACCCGGCCGCCCGCAGGTACCCCGCGAACGCGTCCACCCGGAACGCGTACTCGCGCCAGCTCTGCTCCACCACCGACGTCTCACCCGCCACCGGCGACAGCCCCGCCAGCAGCCGCTCCCGCTCCACCGGCGCGCCCGCCCGCCCGTACGCCACCAGCTCCGCCGTGTACCGCCACCGCGCCCCGTCCGCGCTGCGCACCACGTTGCCGACCTGCAGGTCGAACCGCCCGTCGGCGAGCACCGCCCGCTGGTCGGCCAGGTAGGCGTCCAGGTCGTCGTAGGCCAGCGTGAACACCGTGGCCCGCTCGGGCGCCGGCACCAGCGAAAGCGTCGCCCGCACGATGATCCCCGCCTGCCCGCCGCCGGCCAGCACCGCCTCGAACAGCTCCCGCTCGCGCTCGCGCGAGGCCGTCACCAGCTCGCCCGACCCGGTCACCACCTCCACCTCGCGCACCGTGTCCGTCTGCAGGCCGTGGTGCTGCACCGCCCCGCCGATGCCGCCCACGCTCAGCGTCCCGCCCACCGACAGGTGCAGGTAGTCCGTCAGCACCGGCGGCACCCAGCCCTTGGCCAGGCCCGCGTCCGCCAGCTGCGCCCAGGTGACGCCGGCCTCCACCACGGCCACGCCCGGGCGCACCGAGACGATCCGGCCCAGGCCGCGGGCGTCGATCGCGATGCCGCCGCGCGGGTTGGCCTGGCCGTAACTGGAGTGCGACTCCAGGCCGGCCTGCCCGAGGGCCGCCGCGTCCCCGCTCTGCCCGTTGACGGCCACCGGGATGCGGTGACGGGCCGCGAAGGCGACCACCCGCTGCACGTCCCGCACCGAGCCGGGGCGCAGCACCGCGCGGGGCGCGGCGGTGACCAGGTGCCCGAAGTCGCAGGCGAAGCGCTCCAGGCCGTCGCCGGCCAGGGTCACGGCGCCGTCCAGGGCGGGCAGTTCGGCGACGCCGGCGCCGGGCTCGGCGGCCCAGGCGCGGGCGGCGGTGTTCCAGCCGACGACGGCGGCGCCGGCACCGGCGATCAGGGCGCGGCGGGACAGACCCGACCTGCTCATCAGGGTTTCTCCGATCAGTCGTCAAATAGGGATTGTTGTACCGCAACCATCCCGGCAGCGCCTACCGGCCCGCACCGGGCTCCCGGCCGTGCGGCCTCACGTCATCAGATACCTCCGTGGATACCCCCGGCTTTAGTCGGGGGAGGAAACGGAACTCCTGCGGAGCAGGGCAAGGGGCTGCGATTCGCCGCAGGGCGGATTGCAGTGCTCTGACCCGCAGATTTGGTCGTTACGTCAGGTCTGGGTAGTTTGTGAGAATGGCGGGCACTCATGTGAAGCGGGCTTTCAAGTTCCGCTTCTACCCGACGGATGCGCAGGCTGCTGAGCTGTCACGCACGTTCGGGTGTGTGCGGCTCGTGTACAACAAGGCGCTGGCCGCCCGTTCCGAAGCGTGGACGATGCGTCAGGAGCGGGTGAACTACAACGCCACGTCGGCGATGCTGACCGGGTGGAAGAAGGCCGGGGAACTGGCCTTCCTCTCGGAGGTCTCCTCTGTTCCGTTGCAGCAGGCCTTACGGCATCTGCAAGGGGCGTTCTCCAACTTCTGGGCCGGGAGGGCGAAGTACCCGACGTTCAAGTCGAAGAAGAAGTCCCGTAGGTCGGCCGAGTACACCACCAGCGCGTTTCGGTACCGGGACGGTCGGCTCACGCTGGCCAAGATGGCGGAGCCGCTGGACATCGTGTGGTCGCGGCCACTCCCGGAGGGGCGGTCGCCGTCCACGGTGACCGTGTCGCAGGACGCGGCTGGACGGTGGTTCGTCTCCCTGTTGTGCGATGATCGCCCGTCGATGCCCGCGCCCGTCCGTACGGCGGTGGGCGTCGACGCCGGGATCACCAGCCTGGTGACGCTGTCCACCGGGGAGAAGGTCACCAACCCGAAGCACGAGCGCGCCGACCGGGAACGCCTGGCCAAGGCACAGCGGGAACTCGCCCGCAAGGCTGAGGGCTCGGCCAACCGGGAGAAGGCCCGGCGCAAGGTCGCCCGCGTCCACGCGAGGATCGCCGACCGGCGCGGGGACTTCCTGCACAAGCTCACCACTCGACTCGTCCGTGAAAACCAAACGGTCGTGATCGAGGACCTGGCCGTCCGCAACATGCTCAAGAACAAGAAGCTGTCCCGGGCCATCTCGGACGCTTCGTGGACGGAGCTGCGGGCCATGCTGGAGTACAAGGCCCGGTGGTACGGCCGCGAGCTGATCACCGTTGACCGGTGGTTCCCCAGCTCCAGGCTGTGCTCGGCTTGCGGGACCATCCGTGACGAGATGCCCCTCGACGTCCGCGAGTGGACGTGTGGCTGCGGCGTGACCCATGACCGGGACGTGAACGCAGCCAGGAACATCCTGGCCGCCGGGCTGGCGGCAGCAGCCTGTGGAGACGGTGTAAGACCTCAACGGAGCACTCCGGGCGGGCGGTCGTCGGTGAAGCAGGAAGTAGTCCCAACCGTTGCGTTACGCGCAGCGGCTCAGCCGCGAGGCTGAGGGGAATCACCCGCGTTCACGCGGGTGAGGAAGTCAACTCCTGTTCGCCCCGCGCCTGCCGGGACTCCTGCGCGTCCAGCTGCGCGAGCGCGCCGCGCACCCACTCGCCGATCCGCTCCTCGTACCAGGGGCCGCCGGCCGGGACGTGCGCCACCGCTTCGAGCGCCTCCGTCAGCAGTGCGCGCCGCGCCGCCCGGGGCAGGCGGGAGCGCCGGTCCCGGCCCAGGTCGAGCAGGGTGGCGGCGAGCCGGTAGGCGTACGCGCGCGGGCCGACGGCGAACAGGACCCGGTAGACGCGCATCGCCTCCTCTCCCTCCGGGGGCCACGGGTCGGAGCTCAGCAGCCGGATCCGGGCCCGCAGGACGAGGTCCTCGTGCGGGCGGCTCACCGCTCCGCCCGGCCCAGGCGCCGCTCGACGTCCCGCAGTTCGGCCGTGCTGTACTCCCACATGCGCCGCTGGTGGGCGGGCGCGTCGGCGGGGATGCGGGCGGCGACGGCCCGCGCCTCCTCCAGCAGCGCCCGGCGCACCTCGGGGTCGCGGGCCGCCCGGGGGTCGGTCTCGCCCAGCTCGCGCAGGACGTAGGCGAGCTTGTAGGCGTACACCTGCGGGCTGACGGCGAACAGGATCCGGTAGACCCGCATGCCCTCCTCGCCGGTCAGGATCCGCTCGTTGTGGCTCAGCAGCCGCATCCGCGCGGCCAGTACCAGGTCCTTGTGCACGGTCAACTCCCGTGTCCCCCTTCATCGTTGCTCATCTCTCGGGCCACCCCCCGTGGTGGCGCCGGGGCGCGACGGCGCGCACGCCGGCCGCCCGCACGAGCGGGCGGCGGCGCGTGGGCCGCGGAAGGGGGAGTGGGTGTTGCACGAGTGTGCGGGGTGCGCGGGGGAGCGGGCAAGGCGGAAAAAGGGTGTGCTGCGTCCTACCGCAACCCTGGCCTGACCTGGCAGGATAAGGGTCGAAACGCTCCTGGGACCGTACGGGAGCCCCCGAGGTGGCCCAGTGCGGCCGCACCGGAATGGCCCGGTACAGCGGGCCAATTCCCCACTACCGTGGGCGTCATGACCACCGGATCCACCACCACCGCCCAGGCCCCCGCCGCCGACCGGGCCCCCGCCCTCGACCGGGCGCCGGCGCGCCAGGCCCGCAACTCCGCCGCCTTCTGGGCCGCGACCGGCCGCTCCCGGGGCCACCAGGTGATCCGGCGCCGCGGCTTCCTCGCCGTCGACGGCGACGGGCGCACCGGCCTGCGGATCCTGCTCCAGGAACCCGACCCCGACGCCGGCGACCTGGCCGAACTCGCCGACCTGGTACGCCGGGCCGCGGGCCCGGTCACCGCCGAGGACCCGTTCAGCACCACCGACCTGGCCCACCTGGGCCTGCGCGGCTGGCAGATGCCCGTCATGCTGCGCCCGCCCACCCCGGCGGGTGCGGCCACCGCGGCCGGTGCGCCGGCGGTGGAGGTGGTCCGGGTACGGGAGGCCGGCGAACTGCGGGCCGCCGAGCGGGTCGTGATCGAGGGCTTCGAACTGTCCGCCCTCGAACCCCACCGCCCCGGAGAGCTCTTCCCGCCGGCGCTGCTCGGCGAGCCCGGCGTGGACGTGTTCCTCGCCCGCGCCGAGGGCACGGCCGTGGGCGCCCTGGTACGGGTCGTGCACGAGGGCGCCGGCAGCCACTACTGGGTCGCCGCCTCGCCGCGGGCGCGCTCGCGCGGCGTGGGCCGGGCCGTCATGCTCGCCTCCCTCGCCGACCGGCCCGACCTGCCGTTCACCCTCACCGCCTCCAAGCTGGGCCGCCCGCTGTACGAGTCGCTGGGCTACACCGCCGCCGCGCCCGCCACCTGGTGGGCCTCCCGCTGAACCCCGCCGCCGCTCCGGCCCCCGTACGCGGCCGGCCTGACGGCAGGTTCGTACCGGAGCCGGACCGCCCCGCCGCGCCGGAGCGGACCGACGGGGCCCTCGCCCGGCACGCGGCGTGGCCGCAGGAGCCGTACGCCGCAGGGGTGTTCCCGGCCCCGGGGCGCACGGCGCCGCGCACCGGCGGGGTGATCCCGGCGGCGGGAGGGGACCGGGTGAGGCAGTCCGCGGCCGCCGTCACCGCCCCCGCGCCGCAGGCCCGCCGCGAGCGCCCGCCCGCCTCCTGAGCCCTCGCCGGCGCCCCGCCCGCGCCCCCGCGCGCCCCGGACCGGCCCGTTCGGTTCGGGGCGGCGCCGTGTTCTGGCTACGATCGGTCAGCGCGGGGCGAGGACGTATCGCGAGTCAGCTGATTTCGGCGGGAGTACAGGGATGGCACACGCACGGGCCGGGCAGCCGGCGCAGCCCGGGGACCTGGTGGACGTGGCGCGGCTGGTGACGGCCTACTACGCGCTGCGCCCGGACCCCCAGGAGGTGGCGCAGCGGGTCGCGTTCGGGACCTCGGGACACCGGGGTTCCTCGCTGGACGCGGCGTTCAACGAGGACCACATCGCCGCGACCACGCAGGCGATCTGCGAGTACCGGGCCGAACAGGGCGTCGCGGGACCGCTGTTCCTGGGCGCGGACACCCACGCCCTGTCCGAGCCGGCCAGGGCCACGGCGCTGGAGGTGCTGGCCGCCAACGGCGTTCAGGTGCTGATCGACGACGCCGACGGCTACACCCCCACCCCGGCGGTCTCGCACGCGATCCTGGCCCACAACCGGCGCAGCCCCAGGGCGCTGGCGGACGGCATCGTGGTCACCCCCTCGCACAACCCGCCGCGCGACGGCGGCTTCAAGTACAACCCGCCCAGCGGCGGCCCGGCCGGCTCGCAGGCCACCGGCTGGATCCAGGACCGCGCCAACGAGCTGATCCGCGAGGGCCTGCGCGGGGTGAAGAAGGTCCCCTACGCGCGGGCGCTGGCGGCCGCCACCACCGGGCGCCACGACTTCCTGGGCGCCTACGTCCGGGACCTGCCCTCGGTGCTGGACCTGGACGCGGTGCGGGCGGCGGGACTTCGCATCGGCGCCGACCCGCTGGGCGGGGCGTCGGTGGCCTACTGGGGGCGCATCGCCGAGACCCACCGCCTGGACCTGACGGTGGTCAACCCCGTCACCGACCCGACCTGGCGGTTCATGACGCTGGACTGGGACGGCAAGATCCGCATGGACTGCTCCTCCCCGGCCGCGATGGCCTCCCTGATCGGCCGCAAGGACGAGTACGCCATCGCCACCGGCAACGACGCGGACGCCGACCGGCACGGCATCGTCACCCCCGACGGCGGCCTGATGAACCCCAACCACTACCTGGCGGTGGCCGTCGACTACCTCTACCGCCACCGCGCCGACTGGCCCGGCGACGCCGCGGTGGGCAAGACCCTGGTCTCCTCCTCGATGCTGGACCGCGTCGCCGCCGACCTGGGCCGCCAGCTGCTGGAGGTCCCGGTCGGCTTCAAGTGGTTCGTCGACGGCCTGCTGGAGGGCTCGATCGCCTTCGGCGGCGAGGAGAGCGCCGGCGCCTCCTTCCTGCGCCGCGACGGCGGGGTGTGGACCACCGACAAGGACGGCATCCTGCTGGCCCTGCTGGCCGCCGAGATCACCGCCGTCACCGGCACCACCCCCAGCGCCCGCTACCGCGAACTGACCGCCCGTCACGGCGCCCCCGCCTACGCCCGCGTCGACGCCCCCGCCGACCGCGAGCAGAAGGCCCGCCTGGCCCGCCTGTCGCCGCAGCAGGTCGACGCCGGACAGCTGGCCGGGGAGAAGATCACCGCGGTGCTCTCCCACGCCCCCGGCAACGGCGCGGCCATCGGCGGCCTGAAGGTGTGCACCGACAACGCCTGGTTCGCGGCCCGCCCCTCCGGCACCGAGGACGTGTACAAGATCTACGCCGAGTCGTTCCTGGGCACCGACCACCTGGCCCTGGTGCAGCAGGAGGCGCGCGCCCTGGTCGGCGAGGTGCTCGGCGCCTGACCCGCACGCCCGGGCGGGGCCGGGGGAGCACCCTCCCCGGCCCCGCCGCCCCGGTGCCTCAGGCCCGCGGCCGCGCCCCGGCCTCCTCCCGGACCTCGTTCTGGACTCCAGTCTCAACCTCGGCTTTAGCGTGAGACTTCACCCCGCCGGCCCCGGCCCCGGCCAGCGCCCGCGCCCCCGGGCGCCGGTCGCGGGTGGTGGCCGCCGCCGTCGCGCAGGCCACCAGCGCCAGCACCGCCGCCGCCAGCGGGAACCACCGCGTCCCCAGCACCGCGATCGCCGCCGACCCCGCCACGCCCCCCGCGGCCGTCCCCAGGTACAGCGCGCTGCTGTTCAGCGAGATCAGCAGCGGCGCGTTCGCCGCATCGAGCGAGGCCAGCCGGTGCGGCAGCGCCACCGACACCGCCCACCCCGCCAGCGGCACCACCACCGCGTACCCCAGCGCCCCCGGCATGCTGCGCCCCAGCCACGGCAGCGCGGCGAAGGCGCAGGCGGCGACGGCGGAGCCGGCCAGCAGCACGGCGCGCACCCCGGTGCGGTCGACCAGGCGCCCGCCCAGCCAGCTGCCGGCCACCGACATCACGCCGGTGGTGAGCAGGATCAGGCTGAGCCGGTCGGCGTCGCCGCCGGTGGCGCCGTGCACGGCGGTGGCGAGGTAGATGTAGACGCTCTGGAAGGCGAGGAAGAAGGCGAGGGTGGTGGCCGCGGCGCCCAGCACCCGGCGCTGCCCCAGCGGGGCCAGGCGGGCGCGCAGGGCGGGGGCGGCGGCGGGGGCGGGCAGGCCGCGCAGCAGGGCGGCGAGGCCGGCCAGCGCGGCCAGGCCCAGCGCGGTGACCAGCCACATGGTCGCCCGCCAGTCGGCGCGCCCGACCCAGGTGCCCAGCGGCACGCCCAGCGCGGTGGCCACCGTCATGCCGCCGAGCACGGTGGCCAGCGCCCGGCCGCGCCGTTCGGGGGCGACCAGGGTGGTGGCCACCGCGTTGGCGGTGGGGGTGTAGAGGGCGGCCCCGGCGGCGGCCAGCACCCGGGTGGCCAGCAGCAGCGGGTAGTTGGGGGCGAGGGCGCTGAGGGCGTTGGCGACGGTGAAGAAGGCGAGCGCGGTCAGCAGCAGGCGCCGGCGCGGCCAGCGGGCGGTGACGGCGGCCAGCGGCGGGGCCAGCAGCGCGTAGCCGAGCGCGAAGACGGTGACCAGCTGGCCGGCGGCGCCCACCGACACGCCCAGGTCGGCGGAGATCGGGCCGAGGATGCCGGCCACGACCATGGAGTCGGTGCCCATGGCGAAGGTGCCGAGGGCGAGCAGGAGCAGGCGTACGGGCACGGGAGGGCCCCCCGGGGTGACGGTCGGACGGGTCCGGCCGGATTGTTGGATGAGTATGCAACGGTTTGATGCTCGCCAAACAATCGGGGATTGGTGGATGATTGTCAAACCATCCCCGCCGAACGCCGAACGCCGAACGCCGAACGCCGACCGCCGATCACTGACCGCCGACCCGCCGCAGGACCCGAGGACCGGAGCCGAACCCATGACCGACGACGAGCGCCTGCCCCAGCCCGCCACCGCCGACATCGACCTCGTCACCGTCCTGCACGCCCTCGGCGACCCCGTCCGCATGCGCCTGCTGCTCAGCTACGCCGACGGCGCCGAACACTCCTGCGCCCCCCGCGACCTCGGCCTGGAGCACCTCCACAAGTCGACCGTCTCCCACCACATGCGCGTCCTGCGCGAGGCCGGCGTCACCACCACCCGCGTCGCCGGCCGCAACCGCTTCGTCCGCCTGCGCCGCACCGACCTCGACACCCGCTTCCCCGGCCTGCTCGACGCCCTCCTCACCTCCGCCCCGGCCCCCGTCCCCGCCGCGGCCCGCTAGGAGGAACGCCGATGCCGATCAAGGGCGTGCTCTTCGACGTCGACGACACCCTGTTCGACTACTCCGGCGCGGAACGCGCGGGCATCCTCGCCCACCTGCGCGACCTCGGCCTGCTGGAACGCTTCCCCACCCCGCAGGCCGCGCTCACCCTGTGGCACACCGTCATGGACGCCCAGTACGCCCGCTACCTCGCCGGGGAACTCACCTTCCGCGCCCAGCAGCTGGAACGCACCCGCCGCTTCCTCGCCCACCTCGGCCAGGACGGCGCCGACCACCTCACCGACGAGTGGGCCGGCGCCTGGTTCGCCGGCTACGCCGCCCACCGCGACGCCGCCCGCACCGCCTTCCCCGACGCCCTGCCCGCCCTCACCCGCCTCGCCCCCCACTACCGCCTCGGCGTCGTCTCCAACTCCGACACCGACCACCAGCGCCGCAAACTGGCCGACATCGGCCTGCTCGACCACCTCGGCGACGTCCTCGTCTGCTCCGAGCAGCACGGCGAACCCAAGCCCGCCGCCGGGATCTTCCACGCCGCCTGCGCCGCCCTGGGCCTGCCCCCGCACCAGGTCGCCCACGTCGGCGACAACTACGCCCTCGACGCCCAGGGGGCCCGCGACGCGGGCCTGCACGCCTACTGGCTCCACCGCGCCGGCGCCGCCACCGCCCCGGCCGCCCCGGTCGCCGAGGGCATCCACGTCCTGCACACCCTCGACGACCTGCCCCGCGCCCTCACCCCCTGACGCCGCCGGGCCGGGCCCGCGCGGGAAGCCGGCGGGGCCGACCTCCCGCCGCCACACCCGGCCCAACTCCCCACCGCAGGACCAGCGGTGGCACTAGGGTGGGAATATGGTTGCACCCTACACACAAGAAGTGGCCAGGCCCGACCAGGAGTTCGTCAGCGCCCCCGCCCTGATCCTCCGCTCCCTCACCGCCGCCCCCGACCGACGCGCCGTCACCACCGCCGACGGCACCGAGATCACCGCCGGCGACCTCGCGGCCACCGCCTACCGCCTCGCCCACGAGCTGATCGCCCGCGGCACCGGCCGCGGCACCACCGTCACCCTGCTCACCGGCAACACCGCCGAAGCCCTCGTCGCCCGCTACGCCGCCGGCCTGGCCGGCGCCCGGGTGGTCAACCTCTACGACGGCATGAGCGCCCCCGTCCTGGCCGAGATCACCGCCAGCGTCGACACCACCCTGCTGCTCGTGGACGCCGAACGGTACGCCGACGCCCCCGCCCTGCTGTCGCTGCTCGACGGACCGGGCCGCCCCACCGTCCTCACCCTGGGCCCCGGGCCGAAGGACCCCGCCGCCGAGGCCATCGGCGAGGACGTCATCGCCGCCTCGGCCCACCACCCCGCCGAGGACCCCGGCGTCCCCGTCGGCCCCGACGACCACCTCGGCATCCGCCACACCGGCGGCACCACCGGCATCCCCAAGGGCATCCTCAGCCTCCACGGCCCCTACCGCCGCGCCTTCGACGGCCCCCTCGCCGACCCCCGCCCCGACGCCGTGCCACCGCGCTTCCTCGCCGCCACCTCCCTGGCCCACCTCGCCGGCGTCTACAGCGACGTGGTCCTCCACCACGGCGGCTCCGTCGTCCTCCAGCGCTCCTTCGACCCCGGCCACGTCCTCGCCGCGATCGAACGCGAACGCATCACCGACCTGTGGGTGCTGCCCCCGTTGCTCTACCGGCTGCTCGACCACCCGGCCGTCGCCCGCACCGACCTGTCCAGCCTGCAGCGGATCGCCTACGGCGGCTGCGCCTCCTCCTCGGCCCGCATCCGCGAGGCGATCGAGGTGTTCGGGCCGGTCCTGGTCAGCGGCTACGGCATGTCCGAGGCGCAGAACATCGCCGTCCTCGCCCCGGAGGAGCACGACCGCGTCGGCCACGGCGGCCAGATCTCGGTGGGCCGCCCCCTGCCGGGCGTCGAGGTGGCGATCCGCGACGCCGACGGCACCGAGCTGCCCGTCGGCGAGCAGGGCCAGGTGCACGTGCGCTCCGCCTCCCTCATGGCCGGGTACTGGAAGCGCCCCGACCTCACCGCCCAGGTGCTGCGCGACGGCTGGCTGGACACCGGCGACATCGGCTACCTCGACGCCGACGGCTACCTCTACCTCGCCGACCGCCTCAAGGACCTGATCATCGTCGTCGGCGGCCACGTCTACCCCACCGAGGTCGAGGAACTGCTCCTCACCCACCCGGACGTCGCCCAGTGCGCCGTCTACGGCGTCCGCGACGAACAGCAGGCCGAACACGTCCACGCCGCCGTCGTCCCCGCCCCGGGCCGGCACCCGCGACTGGAGGAGATCCGCGCCTTCGTCACCGCCGCCAAGGGCCGCATCTACGCCCCCGAGGCGCTCCACCTGGTGGACGCCATCGCGCTGACCCCGGTCGGCAAGCCCGACAAGAAGCGCCTGCGCGAGACCCTCCCGCACTGAGCCCCTCCCGCACTGAGCCCCGCCCGGACGGGCGGCCGGTGGAGCCGGCCGCCCGCTGCGGCAAGTCCCTTTCCGGGAGCGGGAGTCCGACCCCGGCGAAGGGGGACGGGATGCGCCACGGGCGGCTCGACGGGCGCGAGCGGCGCCGAAGCGGCGGCACGCCCTGAACTCCCGTGCCCGCCCGCCCGGTCAGCTCCGGGTGAAGGCCACGACGTCGGCCAGCGGCGGGTCGTAGCCGTCGCCGGTGTCCACCCACAGCGACGGCACGGGCAGGGCGAGCGGGGTGAAGTCGTCCAGCAGGTTGCCCGCCCCGGGCGGGGCGGCCAGCAGCCGGGCGTCGGCGTGGGCGGCGCGGTGCGGGTCGGCGGCCAGCCGGGCGGCGATCCGGCGCCGGGCCAGGGCCGGGTCCACCCGGCAGTGCACCACCCGCACCTGGGTGCGCCCGGCCAGCGGCGCCAGGCCCGGGCGCCAGAGCCGGTCCTGGTAGGCGGCCTCGGCGACCGCGCTCACCCCGGCGCCCACCAGCACCCCCAGGACGCCGAAGAAGGCGTCGCGCACCACCTCGTCGGGGGCCTCGGCGCGGGTGCCCGCGTGCAGCAGGCCCTGCTTGACCTCGTCGCGGCTGACCAGCGGACAGCCGACGGCCAGGGCCAGCGCCCGCGCCAGCGTCGTCTTGCCGCTGCCCGGCCCGCCGCCCACCACGATCAGCACCGCCGCACCCTCCCGTCCCGGGCGCCGACACCGCGGCCCCTGTCGGGACGTTGTACCCGAAACCCCCACCGCCCGGGGCTCGTTGGACCCCTGAGAAGGACCAGACGGCCCGAACGGCGCAGCGCCGCCCGGGCCCGGACGGAGGGGAAGAACCCATGACCGACACCGACACGGGCACCGTGACCCGCAGCGGCAGCCCGGACTCCGCGGTCGACCGGGTGGCCGACTTCTACGGCGCCTACATCGACGCCGTCGCCGACGGCACCGACGACCTGTCGGAGCGCCTGCGCGCCCACTACCTCACCGAGGACCTGCGCCAGCGGCTGGCGGCCTGGGAGGAGGCCAACCACGCCGACGGCGTGCTGCGCGCCCAGGACGTGCCGACCGCCTGGGAGGTGCGCTACCACGACTCGGGCGCCGGGCACCTGTTCACCACGGTGACGCTGACCTGGGGCAGCGGCCCGGACGCCGGGCACACCGTGCTGGCGGTGCAGAGCGACCTGGCCACCAAGCTGATCTCGGACATCGAGGACGCCCCGGCCGGCTCGTGAGGGTCCCCGGGCGCCCGGCCGTTCACCCCAGGGCGGCGGCCAGGCGCTCGGGCAGGGTCTCATAGGGGAGGCAGTCGAGTACGGGCAGGCCGTGGGCGCGGGCCCGGTCGGCGAGCCAGGCGGAGTAGCGGGCGCTGACGGCGGCGCGGGCGCTCTGGGGGCCGGCCCCGGGTTCGCGCTCGGCGTAGTTGGCGTCGATGCGGGCCGGGTCGGCCTCGTGGAGGAACACCGCGCGCACCCGCCGGCCCAGCGCGGCGGCCTCGGCGCGGGCGCGGGCGGCGGCCTCGGGGGTGAGGTAGTCGCCCTCGACGACGGCGGGCACGTCCACGCTCAGGCGGTTGCGCACGACGCCGAGCAGGGCCTCGTCCAGGGCGTGGGCGGTGGCGATCTGCAGTTCCACGACGCGGTCGGTGCCCAGGTCCCGTTCCGGGTCGGGGCGGGCGGCGAAGTGGTGCAGGTCGGGGTGGCTGCCGGGGGTGGTGATGGCCTGGAGGGCGGCGACGACGTCGTCGAACTCGACGGTGAACGCGCCGTGCTGCGCGGCCAGGTGGGCGGCGGCGCGGCTCTTGCCGAGGCCGGAGGCGCCGCCGATCAGCAGGACATCCCAGGAGCGGTGGTCGGTGTGCATGCGTTCACCCTACGGGCGGGCGGGGGCAGTTCGGGGGGTGCTTCGGGGGAGTGGGCCGGCTGCGGCGCGGTGCGGTGCGGGTCAGCCCGTGTACAGCTGGACGGTCTTGACGGCGACCAGGGCGACGGCGAGCAGCAGGTAGCCGCGCAGGGTGAGCAGTCCGGCCTTGCGCAGGGCGGAGAACTGCGGGCGGGGCAGGGTGTCCAGGGCGGGGGTGCGCCAGTGGGTGCGGTCGTGTTCGAGGTGGGCCCGGCGCTGGGTGCGGGTGAGCGGGGAGCCGTCGGGGTGCTGGACCTGCATCAGCCAGGTCTCGCCGGTGGGGCCGGGGGCGGGCTTGGTGTGGCGGGTGACGAAGGCCTCGATGCGGGCGCTCTGTTCGGTGTACTGGGTGTGCAGGATGATCAGGACGCCGCCGACCAGGCCGATCAGGGCGCCGGCGGCGAAGCCGAGGGCGAGCTGGGCGGTGGTGAGGCCGGGGTGGAAGGTCTCGGCGGTCAGGGTCAGGGAGAGCAGGACGAGGACCCAGACGATGACGCCGGCGGTGACGTTCTGGCGGGTGGTGTTGACCCAGGGGCCGAGCACCGGGCGGTCGTTGCACAGCAGGAGCAGGAAGACGGTGGCGGAGGGCAGCAGGACGCCGGCCAGGGCCTGGACGCCCTGGGTGATCAGGCCCTGGAGGTGGTCGTCGGCGAGCAGGCAGACGGCGGCGCCCAGGGCGATCAGGACGGCGTAGCCGGCGTAGAACAGGGGGGCCTGGCGGGGGCGCCAGTGCAGGGAGTGGCGCCGGCCGAAGGTGTCGCCGAGGGTGTAGGTGGTGGCCAGGCCGACGGCGTTGGCGCCGATCAGGGAGGCGTCGAGCAGGGCGAGGGCGAACAGGGTGCCCAGGGTGTGGCCGCCGTGGCGGGTGAGGGCCTCGGCGACGCCCTGGGCGTCGGTGAAGGCGCCGGCGGCGTCGGTGCCCTCGAAGGCGAAGGCGGCGGTGGCCATGACGGCGACGGCGCCGCCGGTGACCACGGCGATGCCGATGCGCAGGTCGGCGCGGGCGTAGCGGATCCAGCGCGGGGTGATGCGCTTGTCGACGACGTTGGACTGCTGGAAGAACAGCTGCCAGGGGGCGACGGTGGTGCCGACGATGGCGACGATGACCAGCAGCAGGGTGGAGTTCAGCCCGCCGGGGAACTGGGGCAGCAGGCCGGCGGCGCTCTCGTCGGCGCGGGGGCGGGCGAGCAGGGCCATCGGCAGCACGACCGCGTTGAGGGCGATCAGCGCGAACAGGAACCGCTCCCAGCGCCGGAACGAGCCGCCGGCCACCACGGCGAGCAGGAGCACGGCGGACAGCGGCACCGAGACGGTCCTGGGCACGCCGAAGTGGTCCAGGGCCTGGGAGACGCCGATGAACTCGGTGACCAGGGTGAGGGCGTTGACCAGGAAGAGGTCGGCGACGCTGAACATGCCCCAGAACCGGCCGAAGCGCTGGAAGATCAGCCGGGCGTGGCCGACGCCGGTGACCGCGCCCAGGCGGATCACCATCTCCTGGTTGACGTAGAGCACGGGCACCAGCAGGGCCAGCGTCCACAGCAGCTTCATCCCGTAGTTCTGGCCGGCCTGGGCGTAGGTGGCCACGCCGCCGGCGTCGTTGTCGCCGACCATCACGATCAGGCCCGGGCCCATCACGACCAGCAGGGCCTTCAGGCGCTGGCGGCGGGTGCGGGGCTCGGCGGGGTCGTCCCGGCGGATGGTGCCGAGGGCGCCGACGATGTCGCCGAGGTGGGCGCTGTCCGCGACCGCGCCCTGCGGGGTCGCGCCGGGCCGGGCGGGGGCGGGGGCCGGCGGCGGGGCGGTGGGGTGGAAGGCCATGGCGCCTCTCCTCGGTGGCGGGCAGGCCGAGGACACGCCGCTGCCGGGGGCAGGGCGCAGGGCGCGGGGCGGGCGTGTCCGGCCCGGCCGGTCGGGCGGTCGGGTGCTGGGGTGCGGGCGGCTCCCGGTGGGGCGGCGGGGCCGCCCCGGGGCCGTCGGGCAGCGCCAGTATGCCCCTGATCGACGGTGACCTGTCAATTCGTCAACGGAGCACGTCCGGCTCGTCCACGGCACGTGAACGGCTCATCAACTCGGGCCGGGAAAAGGCGGGTTGGGGGCGGGCGCGCTCAGGCGCGGGGTGCGGTCAGGGCCGGTCGCGGGCGGCGCGGCGCAGGGCCCAGGGCAGGACGAACCACAGCGTGGCGAAGATCAGCGCGATGACGGCGGTGATCGCGACGGCCGCCGCGGTGCCGAGCACGACGTCCAGCACCAGCAGCACCGCGCCGCTCAGCGCACAGGCGAGCAGCAGCAGCCCGTACTGGGCGATGCGGGCGGACACGTGGACGATGCGGGCCTTGCCGGGGTGGCGGTACAGCCCGCGGTGCAGGGCCACCGGGGTGGCGAACACGGCGGCGGCCACCACGGTCAGCAGCAGGGTGGTGACGTAGATGTCCTGCTGGGCGTCGGACAGTTCCGCGAAGCGCGGGGTGAAGGCCACACCGAGCAGGAACGCGAAGACGATCTGCACGCCGGTCTGCAGCACCCGCAGCTCCTGCAGCAGCTCCACCAGGCGCCGGTCGGCCCGCACCGCCGGGTTCTCCCAGCCCTGCGGCAGCGGCGCGGGCCCGGGGTCGGGCGCGGGCGCGGGCTCGTCGGCGTGGTCGGGCGGGGGAGGGGGGCTGCTGTCCATGGGTCACATTGTGGCGGCGCGGCGGTGGTGGTCGAGGATCGTGCGGTGGCGCACGTCGACCTCCTGCCACTCGACGGGCTCGCTCTTGAAGGCGCGCAGGCCGGGCAGGGTGACGGGGCGGCCGGTCGCGCGGTGGGCCAGGAGCTGGCGGCGCGGGCCGCCCTTGCCGTCGCGCTCGCGCATCGTGACCTCGGTGATCTCCGCCCAGGGCAGGAAGCGGCGCCGGTAGGGGGTGCGCAGGTGCAGGCCGCGCCCGGACAGCTCGGTGGAGCCGTACAGGTCCTGCGGGACGGTGCACAGCACCGGGGGCAGCCAGATCGCGGAGAGGAACGCCGCCAGCTGCCAGGAGGCCAGCCAGGGCAGGCCGCACAGCAGCACGGTCATGACCGCGACGGGGACCTCGGTGCGGCGGCGCTGGGCGCGGCTGAGCGTGAATCTTCGGGTTTCCACCGGGTGATGGTAGGGGGCCGGGTGCGGGCCGTCAGCGGGGGAGGGGGCGGTCCCCTTCCCCGGCGTCGTCCCCGGCCCCGGCGCCGTCGAGGCGGTGCTGCCAGGTGGTGAGCAGGGACTGCAGGGCGGCGGCCTCGGCGGGCTCCAGGTGGGCGAGCAGGCGGTGCTCGTTGCGCATGTGGGCGGTGAACGCCTCGTCGATCAGGCGCAGTCCGGCCCCGGTGAGGGCGACCACCCGGGCGCGCCGGTCGCCCTCGGCGGTGCGGCGGGTGGCCAGGCCCGCGCGCTCCAGGCGGTCGATCCGCTTGGTCATCGCGCCGGTGGTGACCATGGTGTGCGCGGCCAGTTCGCCCGGGGCCCGCTCGTACGGGGCGCCGGCCCGGCGCAGCGCGGCCAGCACGTCGAACTCGCCCTCGCCCAGGCCGTAGTGCCGGTAGACGGCGGCGAGTTCGGCGCTCAGGCGGTCGGCGAGGCGGTGCAGGCGCCCGATCACGGCCTGCGGGGAGACGTCGAGGTCGGGGCGTTCGCGCCGCCACTCGGCCTGGATCGCCTCCACCCGGTCCCCGGGTGCCGGGTGGGCGCCCGGCCGGGCGTGCTCGGTGTGCTCCATGGGACCACTCTACCCCGGACAGCTTCCCGGGAAGCTATATTGTCTTCCATGGAAGCCAATGTGCGGTGGGTGCTGCTGACCGCCCTCGCCCCGCTCGCCTGGGGCGCCAACTACTACGTCACCCACGCCTACCTGCCCGCCGACCGCCCGCTGTGGGGCGCCGCCCTGCGCGCCCTGCCGGCGGCGCTGCTGCTGCTCGCCCTCGCCCGCCGCCGCCCGCACGGCCCCTGGTGGTGGCGCAGCGCGCTGCTCGGACTGCTCAACACCGCCGCGTTCTTCGTCCTGCTCTACCTGGCCTCCCAGCTGCTGCCCACCAGCACCGCCGCCACCGTCATGGCCGCCTCCCCGCTGGCCATGCTGCTCGCCGCCCGGGTGCTGGCCGGCCAGCACCCCCACCCCGCCCACCTGGCGGGCGCGCTGGCCGGACTGGCCGGGGTGGCGCTGGCCGTGCTCGGCGGCACCGGCACGCCCGGCTGGGCCGGACTGGCCGCCTCGACGGGCGCGATGCTGGTCTCCTCCGTCGGCTACGTGCTCTCCGTCCGCTGGCGCGAGGGCGCCGACCCGCTGGCCGCCACCGCCTGGCAGCTGGGCGCCGGCGCCCTGGTACTGCTGCCGCTGGCCGCCGCCGTCGAAGGAGCGCCCCCGCCGCTGGACACCCCCACCCTGCTCGCCTTCGGCTACACCGCCCTGGTGGCCACCGCCCTGGCCTTCGCCTGCTGGTTCGCCGGGCTGCGCCACCTGCCGGCCGGCACGGTCGGCCTGCTCGGACTGCTCAACCCGCTGGCCGGGGTGCTGCTGGGCGCCGCCCTGGGCGGGGAGGAACTGGGGGTGCGGCAGGCGGCGGGGCTGGCGCTGGTCGGCGCCGGGATCCTGCTCGGCCGGCCCCGCGACCGGCCTGCTCAGCCGGCCGATGCGGTGGCCGAGGGCTTGCCCGGGCGGCGGGTGCCGTGATCGGATGAGCGCCGCATCGCGTGCCGGTGGCGGACCGCGCCAGGCATGGAGGTGCACCACCGAAGGGACCCGCCCACCCGTGGCCTCCCCCGTCACCGGCCGTACGGCCGCCCTCAGTCTCCAGCTCTCCCAGGCACACCGCGAACTGCGCCGCCGCCTGGCCAACGTCCGCACCGCACTGGGCCGGAGCCACCTCCCCGACGACGCGCTGCTCACCCACTGCCTCGCCTTCTGCACCGCCCTGACCAGCCATCACCAGGGCGAGGACGAAGGCCTGTTCGCCGCCCTGGTACGGGAACGCCCCGACCTCGCCCCCACCGTCGCCAAGCTCGTCGAGGACCACGGCCTCATCACCGGCATCCTCACCCGGGTCCGCGAACTCACCGACGAGGCCGCCACCCTGCCGCACGCGGACCTGGCGGCGATCGGCCGCGAACTCGACGGCCTGGCCGCCGTCATGGAGTCCCACTTCCGCTACGAGGAACGCGCCATCGGCGCCGCCCTGGACGCCGGCGTCCCGGACGCGGACACCTGGCAGGAACCGGTGCTGCGCTTCCGCGCACCGAAGGCGCCGTAAAACCCCTGGCCCCGCCGGGTCCGGTCTCCCTACACTCGCCACGCGGCCCCGCCCCGAGGCGCGGCCCGCCGAGAACCGTACCGAGCGAGCAGACGACGAGAGGGGGCGCAGCGGCCATGCCGAAGCACAGTGCCGCCGCCCCCTCTCCCGCCTCGCGGTACGAGGTGATCCTGGTGTCCTCGCTCTTCCGGTGCCCGCTGCGCGGCCGGCACCGGAGCAGCGCCGCCACCGCCTGAACCCGCCCGCCCCCTCTGCCGGGGGCCCCGCGCGGACAGCGATCTGACGGATCGTCGGAATCCCGCGTCGCGGCACTGCACCCAATCGCGCGCCCACCCGAAGACAACCGCCTCGAAAGGCACCCGGGCCATGCGCACCCACACCACCACCACTGCCGTCACCGGTATCGCCGCCGTCCGCAACCTGGGCATCCTCGCCCACGTCGACGCCGGCAAGACCACCGTCACCGAGCGGATCCTCTACCTGACCGGCGCCACCCACAAGCGCGGCGAAGTCCACGACGGCACCACCGTCACCGACTTCGACCCCCAGGAACGCGACCGCGGCATCACCATCTTCGCCGCCGCCGTCAGCTGCACCTGGGCCGGACACCGGATCAACCTCATCGACACCCCCGGCCACGTCGACTTCGCCGACGAGGTCGAACGCTCCCTGCGCGTCCTGGACGGCGCCGTCGCCGTGTTCGACGCCGTCGCTGGCGTCGAGCCGCAGAGCGAGTCGGTGTGGCGCCAGGCCGACCACCACGGCGTGCCCCGGATCGCCTTCGTCAACAAACTCGACCGCGCCGGCGCCGACCTGGACGCCGCCGTCGCCTCCATCCGCGAGCGCCTGCATCCGCGCCCGCTCGCCGTCCACCTGCCCATCGGCGCCGAGGACGCCTTCACCGGCGTCGTCGACCTCGTCCACCGGCGCGCCCTGACCTGGTCCGACGACGGCACCCTCACCGAGGGCCCCGTCCCCGACCACCTCGCCGCCGAGACGGCCGCCCGCCGCCGCACCCTGGAGGAAACCGTGGCCGAACTCGACCCCCGGGCCCTGGAGGAGTTCTGCACCCACGCCACCCTCACCCCCGCCACCCTCACCGCCGCCCTGCGCGAACTCACCCGCACCGGCGAGGCGGTGGTGGTGCTGGCCGGCGCCGCCTACCGCAACCGCGGCATCGAACCCCTGCTGGACGCCGCCGTCGCCTACCTGCCCTCACCCCTGGAGACCCCGACCTCGGCCGGCGAGCAGACCCGGCACCGCGCCGACCCCCAACTGCCCCTCACAGCCCTGGCGTTCAAGGTCACCGCGGCCCCCACCGGCCGCCTCACCTACCTGCGCCTGTACACCGGCACCCTGCGCAAGGGCGACACCGTCCTCGACGCCGCCACCGGCCGCACCGAGCGCATCGCCCGCATCCTGCGCGTCCAGGCCGACCGCCACACCGAGACCGACCACGCCCTGGCCGGCGACATCGTCGCCGTCATCGGCCCCAGGACCGCCCGCGCCGGCACCACCCTGTGCGACCCCGACCACCCGATCCGACTGGAGGCACCCGTGAGCGCCGAACCCGTCGTCACCGTCGCCGTCGAGGCCCGCCGCACCGCCGACACCGGCAAACTCGCCGCCGCCCTCGCCAAGTTGACCGAGGAGGACCCCTCGCTGCGCCTGGCCACCGACCCCGAGACCGGCCAGCGCACCCTGTCCGGACTGGGCGAACTCCACCTGGAGGTCGCGGTGGAGAGGGTGCGCCGCGACGCCGGCGTCGAGGCCGTCGTCGGCGCGCCGCAGGTCGCGCTGCGCGAGGCCCTGGTCGAGGGCGTCACCGGCTTCACCTACCGGCACGCCAAACAGGACGGCGGCGCGGGCCAGTTCGCCCACATCGTGTTCGACCTGGCACCCCTCGCCGACGCCCCCGCGGGGGAGGGGTTCGTGTTCGCCTCCACCGTCACCGGCGGCCGGGTGCCACGCGAGTACGTCCAGGCCGTGGAGGCCGGCTGCCGCGACGCCCTCGCCGAGGGCCCGCTCGGCGGCCACCCGGTCACCGGCCTCGCCGTCACCCTCACCGACGGCCTCACCCACCCCAAGGACTCCTCCGAACTCGCCTTCCGCACCGCCGCCCGCCTGGGCCTGCGCGAGGCGCTGCGCGCGGCCCGGCTGCACCTGCTGGAACCGCTCGCGGAGGTGACCGTGACCGTCCCCGAGGACGCGCTCGGCGCCGTCCTGGGCGACCTCGCCGCCCGCCGCGGCCAGATCCAGGGCACCGGTGGCGGCGACGGCGGGGGCGGCGGGGCCCGGGTGAGCGCACTGGTGCCGCTGGCCGAACTCTTCGGCTACGCGGGCCGCCTGCGCTCGCGCACCCAGGGCCGCGGCACCTTCACCACCCGCCCGGCCGGCTACGCCCCGGCTCCCGCGCCGGGGCGCTGACGCGATGGCCCGGCCCTCCCCTCCCCGGCGGGGGAGGGCCGGGCCACCGCGGCGCGGTCACAGCGCCCCGGCCTCGGCCGCCGCCCACGCCGAGGGGTACAGCGGGCGCCAGCCGAGGTCCCGGCGGGCGGCCGCGGTTGACATCTGGCCCTCCCACGGGTCGAAGTCCGCCTGCTCCGAAGTGCCGGGGTGGACAAGGCCGTTGAGTGCGTGCAGGTCCCAGGCCGTCAGCGGGGCGTCGTCCGACACGTTGTAGGTGCGGCCCTCGACGCCCGGGGTCACCGCCGCCCGCCACAGTGCCTGCGCCACGTCCGCGTGGTGCACCACCGCCAGGCGCTGGTGGGCCGGCCAGGACGCCGCCCACCGCAGCGACTGCGCCAGATGCGGATCGCCCTCCCCGTACACGAACGCCAACCGGGCCACCACCAGCGGCAGTTCACCGTCCAGTTCGCGCAGCCCCGCCTCCGCCTCGGCCTTGGAGCGCGCGTACACGCCCCACGCGGGGTGCGGCGCCGGCCGGTCCCCCTCCACGGCGGGGCGGCCCAGCCCCCGCCCGTACACCAGGTTGGTGCTGGTGTGCACGAACCGGGCCACCCCGGCCTTCGCCGCCGCGCGCCCCAGCGCCACCGCCGCGTCCCGGTTCACCGCCCACGCCTGCCCGTCCGGCACCCCGCGCAGCGCCGCCGCCACGTTCAGCACCACCTCGGCGCCGTCCAACGCCCGCGCCCGGTCGGCGGGTTCGCACACGTCGCCGACCATCACCTCCACCCCGGCCAGGTCCAGGTCCAGCCGCCGCGCCTTCGCCGCGTCCCGCACCAGCACCCGCACCGAACGGCCCTCGGCCCCGGCCCACCGCGCCAGCCGCGGCACCAGCCGCCGGCCCACCGAACCGGTCGCGCCCGTCACCAGAATGCTCGCCATCGTCCCGTCCCCTTCGAGGAGTTGCTCTCTCCGACGGGCACCAGCCTGCCCGGGGCCGGGTGGTGGCGGCAGAGACCCGCCTAACCAGGGATCGCCGGTCCCTGGCTGGGGGGCCGGGACCCTCACGGCGGGGGCTGCGCGATGACCCGCTCGCCCTCACCCTCCGGTTCCTCGAAGTGCTCCAGGTAGCGGTCGAGCAGCGCCCGGTCCACGGTGACGGCGTTGGCGCCGTCCTCGTTGTTGCGCCGCTCCAGACGGCGGTCCAGGGTCGCGCGGTCGGCCTTGAGGTGGACCAACTCCCAGCGGCAGCCGTGACGTTCGACCAGCTCCTTGTAGTCCTCGCGGGCGGCCCGGCTCCAGAAGCTGTAGTCCACCACCACGTCGCGCCCGGCCAGCATCAGGTCGACCAGCTCCCGCCGCTGCTCGCGCCGGACCTCCTCCTTGAGCCGGTCGAACTCCTCGGCCGCCAGCACCCGGCCGGCGTCGCGCCCCCCGAGCCGCCGCCAGACCACCTCGTCGATGGAGAGCCGGACGTAACCGCGCCGCACCAGCCCCAGCGCGTACGTGGTCTTGCCCGCCCCCGGCAGGCCGCACATCAGCACCACGGTGCCGAACTGTCCTGTCATCGTCCCAGGTTAGACCGGCCGCACCCGTCCGGTCCGGCCCGCGAGGTCCGGCCCCGGTCGGCTTCGCGCGCTCGCGCTGGAACCCCGCGGCCCCCGCAGGCCCCGCGGGCCCCTCGTGTGAGGTCATCTAGGCTGGCGCGGTGACTGATGAGCAGCAGCGGGAACAGCCGTCGGGAGTGTGGGCCACGGCCGTGGGGGTGGCCAGGGTGCGGGCGCTGGAGACCGAGCGCGAGGACGCGCTGTTCCGCGACCCGCTCGCCCGGGCCTTCGCCGCCGCCGGCGGACTGTGGCCCTCCTCGCCGCCGCCCGGCGACGAGGCCGCGCACCGGCGCCGGCTGGCCGTGTCGTTCTCCATCGTCATCAGGACGAAGTTCCTCGACGACCTGCTGGAACAGGCCTGCGCCTCCGGGGTGCGGCAGGTCGTGCTGCTCGGCGCCGGCATGGACAGCCGGGCCTACCGGCTGGACTGGCCCGAGGGCACCCGGTTGTTCGAGGTCGACACCGCCGTGCCACTGGACTTCAAGGACTCGGTGCTGCGCCAGGAACAGGCCGTCGCCCGCTGCGAGCGGACCACCGTCGCGGTGGACCTGCGGGAGGACTGGCCGGCCGCGCTGGCCGCCGCCGGGCACGACCCGACGGCGCCGACCGCGTGGATCGCCGAGGGCCTGCTGATCTACCTGCCCCAGGACGCGGTGGAACTGCTGCTGACCCGGATCGGCGCCCAGTCGGCGCCGGGCAGCCGGATGGGCCTGACACTGGGCTCGCGCGGCGTCCTGGAACGCTTCGCCGCGGACGCCGTGCCGGGATCGGCCGCGTCGATGTGGGTCTCGGAGATGCCCGACGACCCGGTCCACTGGCTGGCCGGGCACGGCTGGGAGGCCACCGCCCACACCCTGCGCGACCGCGCCGCCGCCTACGGCCGCCCCATCACCACCCCGCCGCAGCGCGAGGAAGGGCCCGGCGGCCTGATCTCGGCCCTGCGCCGCTAGCGCCCGGCCGAACTCCGGGGCCCGGCCGAACTCCGGGGCCCGCCCGGCCCCGGGGCCGGACGGGCCGGCACCTGATCGGCCGAGGCCGTCGACGAGCTCGGCGCCGTACTGGCGGGATGAGCTTCGGGGCGGGGTCCGGCGAGAACGACGGGAGCGGCGTGGCGCTCGGGGAGAGGTTGCTGCGTGCGGCGGAGGGCCTCGGGGTGGTGCTGCCCGAGCCGGAGGAGCAGTGGAGCGGCATCGCCGTGTACGTCGACGCGGGGCTCGACCGGCGGGTGAGGGTGCGTGCGGCCGACGAGCAGCGTGGGACCTTCTGGGTGTACCTCCAGAGCAAGGGCCTGCGCCTGGCCGGCGGGCGGACCGCCGATCCGGCCGAGGTGGTCAGGGCGGTCAGGGCCTGGACCGGTGGAGCGGGGCTTGCCGAGACCAGGGACCAGGCCCCGTGCGTCGGGTTCCGCCCTTGGGCCCTCGCGCACGAGCGGGAGCCGCTCGGTGCCGTCGAGTTGGAGTGGTGCTGCAGGCTCGACGGCATCCACATGCCGCCGATGAACCGGTTCCCGCGCGTGCACGCACTGCTGGCGGCGGCGTACGCCCAGCCGGTGCTCCGCCAACTGATGCCGGTGACCAGCCACTTCAACCTCTGGTTCTCCACCGGTACCCCGGCGCGGTGGGATACGACACGGGTCGGGTCCATGATCTGGCCGCACGACGAGGGGTTCTACGGGGTGCGGAACCGGAGCGAGTCGCTCGCGCGCTTCGAGACGCCGGAGGAGGCCGTCGCCTTCGTGGTGGCCGCCCTGCCGGAGGGGATCGGGCCGGCGCTCTGATCGCGGGGACACCGCCCGGCACCCGGCACGCTACTCCCCGGGCGCGGGTGCTGCGGTGCGGGGGCGGCCCAGCAGGTGGATGGCGAGGGCGGTCAGCAGTGCCGCCCCGAAGGCGTACACCGGCAGCCACAGGGTGGTCGTGGAGGCCAGGCAGTCGTTGACGGCGTGCCGGCTCTGGTCGCTCTGCGCGTACGCCAGTGCGGTGCCGGCCCGGTCGGTGAGCGGGCCGAGGGCGGCCTGTGCCTTCACGGTCGCGTAGTCACCCAGGCGGGCGCACTCGGTGCGGGTGCCCGGCATCGGGAACAGCCAGGCCCAGCGCTGCATCGCGGGGGCCAGGACCAGGGCCGCGCACAGGCCGACGACCAGCGAGTAGGCGGCCAGGCTGCGCAGGTGGCCGGAGCCCGCGCCGGGCGTGCGCACCGGCGGGGCCGCGAAGGAGAAGACCACGGCGAGCAGCGTCAGACCGAGGTAGGTGGAGAACCACTGCCAGGAGCCCGAGGCGAGCGCGGCCGCCAGCACACCGGCGAGCGCGGTGCCCAGTACCCCGGCCTGGCCGACGGGGGCGGTGCGGCCCGGGCTGCTCGGGCGGGTGGCGTCGTCCATGGTCGTCTCTCCTGCCTGCGTCCGGGCGCACCAGTGTCCGGCGGCGGTGCCGGGCGGGCACCGGCGCCATGCCGGTCGCCGCGCCGCCTCGCCCGGTTGGCGGCCGGGCGGACGCCGCCGAGCCGGGCGGTCGCCCGCACCTCCGGTGGCCCTCACGCGCAGGAAGTCGACCTGCCCGACTTCCTGCGCGCCCCCTCCGCATCCGGCTTGCCGGGGCCGCACCGCTCTCGGCTCCCGCCGGCGCCGTAGCGCCCGTGGCCGCCGTGCGCAGGAAGTCGGCCCGTCCGACTTCCTGCGCGGTGCCCCCGTCGCGCGTCCCGGTCCGCCGGGGCTGCACCGCCGGTCGGTGGCCGGTTCGTGTCCCAGGCCCTGGGCCGCGCGCAGGGTCCGCGGCGGCCCGCAGGGTCAGGCGGCGCGCAGGAGCAGGTGGCCGCGGCGGAAGCGTTCGCCCTCGCCGGGCTCGCGCAGCATCCGGGCGACCTCGGCGAGACCGGCCTCGCCCGCGAGGGCGGCCAGCGCCTCCAGGGGCCAGCGGTAGGCGGGGGCCACCTTGTGGTCGAAGACGGTCACCGGCTCGCCCCCGGACTCGAAGAAGCCCAGCAGCGCGTACCCGCCCGGGGCCAGCACCCGGCGGAACTCGGCCAGGTAGGAGGGCAGTTGCTCCGGCGGGGTGTGGATCAGCGAGTACCAGGACACCACGCCGCCCAGCGTCCCGTCGCCCGCCGCCAGGGCGGCCATCGAGCCGACCTCGAAGCGCAGCCGCGGATGGCTGCGGCGGGCGATGTCGACCAGGGCGGGGGAGAGGTCGAGGCCGAAGGCCTCCAGTCCCGCCTCGTGCAGGGCCGCCGTCAGGTAGCCGGGCCCGCAGCCCAGGTCGGCGACCGGGGCGGGGCCGGCGTCCCGGACCAGGTCGGCGAACGCGGCGACGAAGGCGCGGTCCAGCGGCAGGCGGGCCAGGCCGTCCCGGACCAGGTCGGCGTAGCGCACGGCCACGGCGTCGTAGGCGTCGGCGGTGGCGGCGGGGTAGGACACGGGGGATGACGGGGTATCGGACACGGGCCACGACCCTAGCCCCCGGACCCGTGCGCGGTAACCCGGGCGCGGTAACCCGGGGCCGGTAACCCGGGACCGGTACTCCCTGGCTACCGCGCCCCGGCCCGCGCCATGCTGGACACATGATCGACCGTGACGCCCTCGCCGACTTCCTCGGCCGCGCCCGCGCCCGCCTGACGCCCGCCGACGTCGGCCTGCCCCCCGGCACCCGCCGCCGCACCCCCGGGCTGCGCCGCGAGGAGGTCGCGCAGCTGGCGGGCCTGTCGGTGGACTACTACGCCCGGCTGGAGCAGCGGCGCGGCCCGCAGCCCTCCCCGCAGCTGCTGGCGGCGCTGGCGCGGACGCTGCGGCTGAGCGAGGACGAGCGGGACCACCTGTTCCACCTGGCCGGGCACGAGCCGCCGCGCCGCCACGGCCCGCTCTCCCACGTGCGCCCGGGGCTGCTGCTGATCCTGGACCGCCTGCACGACACGCCCGCGCAGGTGGTCTCCGACCTGGGGGACGTGCTGGCGCAGAACGCGATGGGCGCGGCCGTGTTCGGGGACGCCGGCGGGCCGGGGCCGGGGCGGCGCAACCTGCTGCTGCGCTGGTTCGCCGAGCCGGCCGGCCGCGCGCTGTTCCCGCCCGAGGACCACGAGGCGCTGGCCCGCGCCCACGTGGCGGGCCTGCGGGCCGCGCACGCCGCCCGCCCCGGGGACCGGCGCGCCGCCGAGCTGCTGGCCGAACTCCTGGCCACCGGCGAGGAGTTCGCCGCCTACTGGGAGCGCCACGAGGTGGCGCTGCGGCGCAGCGGGCGCAAGCGGGTGCTGCACCCGGTAGTGGGGGAGCTGGAGCTGGAGTGCGAGGTGCTGGCCGCGGGCGGGCAGGACCAGCTGCTGCTGGTGCACACCGCCGCCGCGGGCAGCGAGACCGCGTCCCGGCTGGAGCTGCTGCGGGTGGTGGGGGCCGGGGTGTGACGCCCGGCTGCGCCGCGGCGGCTGCGGCGGGTCGGGGCCCGCTGCCCGTAGGCTGGGCGGCGCCGCGGGCACACGAACCGTCACCAAAGCGACACCGCGGCGTCTCGACAGGCCGATACATCGACAGAAACGGGCAGGCACGGGCATGCAGTTCGACGACCAGGGCGACCTCGACACCTCGCAGGTGGACGACCGCCGCGGCATCCCGGGCGGGAAGGTCGCGATCGGCGGCGGGGCCGTGGGCCTGCTCGCGGTGCTGTTCGCGGTCATCCTCGGGGTCGACCCGCAGCTGCTGGGCCTGTCCTCCGGCGGCGGCACCTCGTCCTCCTCCACCACGCGCACCGACAGCGAGGTGCAGCAGTCCTGCAAGAAGGGCGCGGACGCCAACAAGCGCCAGGACTGCCGGATCACGGCCGTCACCAACAGCGTCCAGGAGTTCTGGAGCGCCGAGCTGCCGCGCCGTACGAAGACGGCCTACAAGCCGGCCCAGACGGTGCTGTTCACCGGCCGGGTCTCCACCGCCTGCGGCCCGGCGACCTCCGCGGTCGGCCCGTTCTACTGCCCCGGCGACCAGAAGGCCTACTTCGACCTCGGCTTCTTCGACGAGCTGTCCAGCCGCTTCGGCGCCAAGGGCGGCCCGTTCGCCGAGTCCTACGTCGTCGCCCACGAGTACGGCCACCACATCCAGAACCTGCTGGGCACCATGCAGAAGGTCGGCGGTGACCGCCAGGGCGCCTCCAGCGCCTCGGTGCGCCTGGAGCTGCAGGCCGACTGCTACGCCGGGGTGTGGGCCCACCACGCGACCACCACTCCGCAGGCCTCCACCGGCCGCCCGCTGATCGCGGCCCTGACCGACCAGGACATCGCCCAGGGCCTGGACGCGGCCGCTGCCGTCGGCGACGACCGGATCCAGAAGCAGGCCACCGGGAGGATCAACCCGGAGGCGTGGACGCACGGTTCCGCCGACCAGCGCAAGGCCTGGTTCACCACCGGCTACCGCACCGGCGACATGACCCAGTGCGACACCTTCTCCGGGAAGATCTAGTCCTTCGAGCGCTTGACCAACCCCTTGCACGCCCGGGCCGCGAACGGCCCGGGCGTTCACCATTTCCGCACCAGAGGCCGCCCCCGGCCCCGCCGCGGGCCTCCGGAGCGCACCGATCACCCCGTTTCCCGTACCTATCGGATGATCTGCCGGACCTTCACGTCTCTCCCATCAGATGATCACCCGACCGCCCGGGTCCGGACCCCTGGCGTACGGAGCGGTCCACTCCAATTCCTTCGCACACCCCCGGAGCCGCACCCGCCCGAACCGCCCCCGCCGCCCCCGCTGCGAAAGGCCGCCCCGCCATGACCCGTCCCGCCGACCGCCCCTCGCCCGACCGGCTGCTGCGCGAGGCCGCCGCCCGCCTGGACCGGCGCCGCTTCCTCACCGTCACCTCGGCCGCCGCCGCCCTGGCCTTCTCCGTCAACCTGCCCTCCGCGCACGCCGCCGACCCCGAGTTCGCCCCGCGCCTGATCACCGACAACCCGTTCACCCTCGGCGTGGCCTCCGGCGACCCGCTGCCCGACGCCGTCGTGCTGTGGACCCGCCTGGCCCCGCGCCCGCTGGAACCCGGCTCCGGCCTGCCGGCGGCCGGCTCGGTCCGGGTGGGCTGGGAGATCGCCCACGACGAACGCTTCCGCCGCACCGCCCGCCGCGGCTCCACCCGCGCCCACGCCGAGTTCGACTACGCCGTCCACGTCGACGTCGACGGCCTGGATGCGGCCCGCGGCTACTACTACCGCTTCACCGTCGGCGCCTGGACCAGCCCCGTCGGCCGCACCCGCACCGCCCCCGCCCGCACCGCCCGCCCCGAGCGCACCCGCTTCGCCGTCGTCTCCTGCCAGGCCTACGAGGACGGCTACTTCACCGCCTACCGCCACCTCGCCGACGAGGACCTCGACGCCGTCTTCCACGTCGGCGACTACATCTACGAGTACGGCATCGACGCCGCCGGCGGCGACCGCAAGTACACCGACCGCACCCTGCCCGCCGCCCTCGACCACGAGACCACCACCCTGGCCGACTACCGGCTGCGCTACTCCCTCTACAAGAACGACCCCGACCTCCAGGCCGCCCACGCCGCCCACCCCTGGTACGTCACCTGGGACGACCACGAGGTGGAGAACAACTACGCCGCCGGCATCCCGGAGAAGAACCAGGACCCGGCCCCCTTCGTCGCCCGCCGCGCCGCCGCCTACCGCGCGTACTGGGAGAACCAGCCGCTGCGCCCGCCCCGGCCGCGCGGCACCGACCTCACCCTCTACCGCCGCGTCCACTGCGGGCAGTTGGCGCAGTTCGACATCCTCGACACCCGCCAGTACCGCGACGACCAGGCCAACGGCGACGGCTGGCAGTACCCCACCCCCGAGTCCGAGGACCCCCGGCGCACCCTGATGGGCGCCACCCAGGAACGCTGGTTCGCCGAAGGGCTGCGCCGCTCCCGGGCGACCTGGAACGTGGTGCCCCAGCAGGTCGTCTTCTCCCGCCGCAAGAACACCACCGCCGCCCGCTCCAAGCTGTCCATGGACGCCTGGGACGGCTACCCGGCCGCCCGCGAACGCTTCCTCGCCGACGTCGACCGCTCCGGGGTGAAGAACCTGGTGCTGCTCACCGGCGACGTGCACGTGGCCTACGCGATGGACGTCAAGCGGGACTTCGACGACCCCGCCTCGCGCACGGTCGGCGTGGAGTTCGTCGGCACCTCGATCAGCAGCGACGGCGACGGGGAGGAGAAGCCCGCCAACTGGGCCGCCCTGACCGCCGCCAACCCGCACCTGAAGTTCTACGACGGCCGCCGCGGCTACACCGCGCTGACGATGGACCGCCGGCAGGTACGGGCCGACCACCGGGTCATCTCCCACATCACCCGCCCCGGCGGCACCGTCTCCACCGCCGCGTCCTTCGTCACCGAGGCCGGCAACCCGGGCCTGCACCCCGCCTGAACACCCCCAACGCCCGTGTCCCGCCGCCCCGTTGGACCCGGGGCGGCGGGAGCGGGTGGGACTATGCTCGGTGCCATGACTCTGCGGCGGATGGACCACGTGGGCATCGTCGTCGACGACCTCCCGGCCGTCACGGCCTTCTTCCTCGCGCTCGGGCTGCAGGTGCAGCGCGAGGGATCGGTGGAGGGCGGCTGGGTCGAGCGCGTCGTCGGCCTCGAAGGCGTCCGGGCGGACTTCACCATCGTCCAGACCCCGGACGGCCACAGCCGGCTCGAACTGACCAAGTACCACTCCCCGCAAGGCCCGCAGCGCCCGCCCGGCGACGGCCCCGCACCGTCGAACACCCCGGGCATCCACCACATCGGCTTCGCCGTCGAGGACCTCGACACCGTCCTCGCCGACCTGACGGCCCGCGGCGCCCGGCTCGTCGGCGCGGTGGAGCGCTACAAGAACCAGCGGATGTGCTACGTCCGAGGCCCGGAGAACATCGTCGTCGAACTCTCGGAACGCACCGGCTGACCCCGCATCCCCGCGCGCAGGAAGTCGGACCCGCCGACTTCCTGCGCCGTCGGTTCAGACGTCGCCGAACTCGCCGGAACGGACGGCGGCGACGAACGACCGCCAGGCGCCCGCCGGGAAGACCAGGACCGGGCCGTGGGGGTCCTTCGAGTCGCGCACCGCTCCGGGCCGTGAGTCATCGACCTCGACGCACCCGCCCTGCCCGTTGCTGTAGGAACTCTTTCGCCACGTGGCGTCAGCCGGGTGGTCACCGCGCATGCCATTCATACTCTTTCCGTGCCTCCCGGATCATGTACCCAACCATCGTGCGAGTGGGCAGGGTCAACAACGTGACGGAGTGCGAGAAGGGGCGCAGCTCGCCAAGCGTGTACGGGGCGACTTGCAGGATGAAGTGCGGCCGGGCTGCCAGCTCCTCCAGGTGTCGGAGCTGACGGGGCCTGCGCCGTCGGTTCAGACGTCGCCGAACTCACCGGTGCGGACGGCGGTCAGGAAGGAGCGCCACGCCCCGGCGGGGAAGGCGAGTCGGGGACCGTTGGGGTCCTTGGAGTCACGTACGGGGACGAGGCCGGGGAATCCGGGCGCCACCTCGACGCAGTCGCCGCCGTTGTTGGAGTACGAGGACTTGACCCAGGAAACACTGGACAGGTCTACACGGTCGGTCATGATCGGAGTTCCTTTCGGGCCTTGCGGACCATTTCCTGGGATGCGGCCGTCGGCGGCGCTTCCACCAGTAGCTGATCGTAGTCACGTTCCCATCCCGCCCCCGCGCGTTCGCCGCCCGTCTCGACTCCTGCGTCGAATCCGCGCCGCTGGCCCGGCACTTGCTGCGCGCCTACCTCGCCGCCGGCGAGCGCTACCGCGATGTCGCCGAACTCCTCCTCGGCGAACTCTTCGCCAACGCCGTCCAGCACGCGGGCGCCCCCGACGACCGGCTGATCGAGGTCCGCTTCGCCCTCGCCGGCGGCCGGCTGCGCATCGAGGTCCACGATGCCGGGGCCGGGGCGGCCCTCCGTCCGCTCGTCCCCGGCCGGACGAAGAACACGGCCGCGGGCTGTTCCTCGTCAACGAGCTCGCGGAGCGCTGGGGTTGCTGCCCGCGTGCCGGCGGCATCGGCAAGTTCGTCTGGGCCCTCGTCACCCCCACCCAGCCGACCCGCCCCTAAGCGCGGGAAGTCGGCGGGCCCGACTTCCCGCGTGTGTGGACGGGGTCGGCCGGGCGCTGTCAGGTGTCGTGGTCGGGGGAGTGGTGGAGGTGTTCGCGTCCTTCGGGGTCCTCGTGTTCGAGGCGGTAGGACAGGCCCGTGGCGCGGAGCGCGGCCAGCAGGTCGGTGAGGCGGTCGGGGTCCACGAAGCCGGTGACGAGGACGGGCTGGAGCGGGGTCAGTTCGAGTTCCGCGTACGCGTTCTCGACCTCGAACTCGGTCCAGCTGGAGCGGCGGACCCGCCAGCCGGCGCGGTGGAACAGCTCGGCCGCGTGCTGGGCGCCGGCTGCTCCGGGCAGGCTGCCCCAGACGTTGGTGCCGAGGTCGAGCCGGGCCAGGGCGGCGGCGTCCAGGCGGGGCCCGGCCGTGCCGCCGGAGGTGAAGTCCATGGCGGGACAGTAGACGACGCCGAGGCCCCGCCGCCCCGTCGGGGACCGGGCGGCGGGGCCCCGGGGCGGCTGCCGGACAGGCGCTAGCCGCGGCCGGTGCGGGTGCGGCGGGTGAGGGAGTCGAGGACGACGGCGGCCAGCAGCACCGCGCCGGTGATCATGTACTGGATGGCCTGGGCGGCGTGGACCATGTCCAGGCCGGTGGTGATGGACTGGATGACCAGGATGCCCAGCAGCGCCGACCAGGCGTTGCCGCGGCCGCCGAAGAGGCTGGTGCCACCGATGACGGCGGCGGCGATGGCCATCATCAGGACGTTGCCGCTGCCCAACTGCTTGTCGGCGGAGCCCTGCTGGGAGGCGTAGAAGAGGCCGCCGAGGCCGGCCAGCAGCGCGGAGAGCATGAACACCGAGACCCGCACCCGGGCGACGTTGACGCCGGCGCGCCGGGCGGCCTCGACGCTGCCGCCGATCGCGAAGATCTGCCGCCCGTAGCGGGTGCGGCGCAGCACGAAGTCGGTGGCGACGACCGCGCCGAGCAGGACGACCAGGGACAGCGGCAGTCCGCGGTCCTGGTTGAGGGCGTACGCGGCGGCCAGGCCCAGGACGGCCAGCGCCCCGGCGCGCAGCAGGATGTCGGTGAGCGGGCGGGCGGCCAGCCCGGCGGCGGAGCGGCGGCGGGCGGTGCGCAGCTGGGCGAGCAGGTAGAGGGCGGGGGCGAGGACGGCCAGGCCCCAGGCGTAGGCGATGTCGCCGTCGCCGAGGAAGGTGGAGTCCAGGCCCGCGACGATGCCGTCGTGGCGGTTGTTGACGGTGCCGCCGTCGCCGAGCACCCATTCCTGCAGGCCGGACCAGGCGAGCATGCCGGCCAGGGTGACGACGAAGGCGGGCACCCCGACGCGGGCGAACAGCAGCCCGTGCAGCAGGCCCAGCGCGGCGGCCGTGCCGAGGGCGGCGGCGATGGCCAGCCACTCCGGCCAGCCCTGGCGCACCGCGAGGACGGCGGTGATGGCGGAGGAGGCGCCGGCGACCGAGCCGAGGGAGAGGTCGATCTGGCCGAGGATGAGGACGAAGACGACGCCGACCGCGATCAGGCCGGGGCCGGCGATGAAGCGGCTGATGTTGGTGAGGTTGTCGGCCTGGAGGAAGTGGTGGGTGACGGACTGGAAGACGATCGCGATGACGACCAGGCCGACGACGACGGGCAGCGCGCCCAGTTCGCCGGAGGCGAGCCGGCGCCGGGCGGCGTCGGCGCGTCCGGCCCAGGTCGCTGCGCTCACGTGCAGACGGGGGTCGGGGGCGGGGGTGGTCATGCGGCGTCCTCCTCCTCGGCGCGGCGGGCCCGGCGGCGGGCGTGGGCGTTGTCGTCGGCGCCGGTGATGGCGGCGACGATCTGTTCCTGGGTGGTGCCCTCGACGGGGAACAGTCCGTTGTTGCGGCCCAGGCGCAGCACGGCGACGGTGTCGGCCACCGCCCGCACGTCGGCCATGTTGTGGCTGACCAGGATGACGCCCAGGCCGCGTTCGCGCAGCCGCTCCACCAGGTCCAGGACCTGGGCGGTCTGCTCGACGCCCAGGGCCGCGGTGGGCTCGTCCAGCAGCACCACGGACGGCTCGCCGACCAGGGCGCGGGCGATGGCCACCACCTGGCGCTGGCCGCCGGAGAGGGCGGCGACGGGCGCGCGCACGTCGGGGATGCGGATGGCGAGGGTGTCCAGCAGCTCGCGGGCGTGCTGCTCCATGGCGACTTCGTCGAGCAGGGTGCGGCGGCGTTTCTCGCGGCCGAGGAAGAGGTTGGCGATGACGTCGAGGTTGTCGCACAGGGCGAGGTCCTGGTAGACGGTGGCGATGCCGAGCGCGGTGGCGTCCTGGGGGCGGGCCAGGCGCACGGGGGCGTCGTGCCAGGTGATGGTGCCCTCGTCGACGGGGTGGACGCCGGCGATGGTCTTGACGAGGGTGGACTTGCCGGCGCCGTTGTCGCCGACGAGGGCGAGGACCTCGCCCGGGTGGACGGCGAGGTCGACGTCGGTGAGGGCCTGGACGGCGCCGAAGCGCTTGGATACCGAGCGCAGCTGGAGGACGGGTGCGCCTGTCACGTGAACCATCCTGAATGTCCGGGAGGCGGGGGCTACTTGAGGCCGGCGGCGGTGCAGGCGGCGGCGTAGTCGGCGGTGCAGATGTCGGAGGCCTTGTAGAGGCCGTCGGCGATCACGGTCTGGGCGATGTTGGCCTTGGTGACGACCTTGGCGTCCAGCAGCTTGGCGGGGATGTTCTTGTCGGTGGAGCTGTCGACGGTGGTGGTGGCCACGGACTTGACGTCCTTGCCCTGGAGCAGGTCGACGGCCAGTTCGGCGGCGGTGTCGGCGAGCGGCCGGTAGGCCTTGTAGATGGTGAAGGCCTGGTCGCCGTTGACGATGCGCTGGATGGCGTCCAGGCCGGCGTCCTGGCCGCCGACGGGGACCTTGATGCCGGAGCCCTGGAGCTGGGTGATGATGGCGCCGGCCATGCCGTCGTTGGCGGAGTAGACGGCCTGGAAGCCGTTCTTGCCGAGCTGGGTGACGGCGGCGGCGGCCTTCTGGCCGGCGACGATCGGGTCCCACTGGCCGGACTGCTCGTAGACGACCTTCTTGATCTTCCCGTCCAGGACCTTGTGGGCGCCGGTCTTGAACTGGGCGGCGTTGGGGTCGGCCTCGTCGCCGTTGATCATGACGATGTTGGCGTCCGGGGCCTGCGGTCCGAGCGCGTCCAGCAGGGCCTGGCCCTGGAGTTCGCCGACCTTCTCGTTGTCGAAGGAGGCGTAGGCGGCGACCGGGCCGGTGGCCAGGCGGTCGTAGGCGACGACCTTGACGCCCTTGGCGGCGGCCTCCTGCACCCAGCCCTGGGTGGATTCGGCGTTGTAGGCGTCCAGGATGATCACCTTGACGCCCTGGGCGAGGAGGGTGTCGAACTGCTGCTTCTGCTTGGCGGCGCTGCCCTGGGCGTTGTTGTAGAGCACCTTGCAACTCGCGCACAGGGACTTGACCTTGGCCTCGATGAACGGCCGGTCGAAGGACTCGTAGCGCACCGAGGAGGCGTTCTCGGGCAGCAGCAGGCCGATCGAGGTGGTGTCGCCGGAGGCGGCGGAGTCCTTCTTGTCGCCGCCGGCCTTGCCGCAGGCGGCGGTCATGGAAAGGGCCAGCGCGAGGCCGGCGGTCGAGACGATGACGCGACGCAGTCGTGCGTTCATGCGGGATGCCTCTCCCTGGTGGCCGCCGCGGCGGTGCGGCGGGGGTGGGGGGAGTTAAACCTGACCGCGTACATGGCGTCAAGAAGTAAAACCAGACTCCGAGGCCTGCGCCTCTATTCGTTATCTTCGTGAACGCTTTCGGGTTTGACGGCGTGTGTGCTTGCCATCGCGGCCTCGGCGCGGTAACGGCCGGGCGTGGTGCCGAACTCCCGGGCGAAGGCGTGCGAGAGCGCGTACGGACTGGCGTAGCCCACCGCTCGGGCCACCGTCTCCAGCGGATCGGAGCCCCGGCGCAGCAGGGCGGCCGCCCGGGTCATCCGCCACCAGGTCAGGTACGCCATCGGCGGGCGCCCCGCCAGCGCGGTGAAGCGCCGGTTCAGGGTCGCCCGCGAGACACCCGCCCGCTCGGCCAGCGCCCCGGCGCTCCACGCCCGGGCCGGCTCCCCGTGCACGGCCGCCAGCGCCGCCGCCACCACCGGGTCCGCCAGCGCCGCGCCCCAGCCGCCGGCGCCGGGACGCTCCGTCCAGGCGCGCACCAGGTAGACCAGCAGCAGGTCGATCAGCGCGGGCACGGCCAGCCGGCCCCCGGGGCGCTCGACGGCCAGCTCCGCGCCCAACAGGTCGACGGCAGCGCGCAGTTCGGGGTGCCCGCCGCTGCGGGCGGGGACGTGGACCAGGGCCGGCAGCTCGCGCATCAGCGGGTGCGCCAGGGCGCGGTCCAGGCGGTACTTGCCGCACAGCAACTCGGCTCCGCCCGGCCGCAGTTCGGCGCCGCCCCGGCGGTCGCCGCCCTGGCGGGTGCGCTGGAGGAGGGTGTCCAGCTCCGGCAGCCCCCGGGCCTGACGGTGCGTCAACTCCTCGCCGGACAGCGCGTGTCCGGTGCCGTGCGGCAGCAGCACCGCGTCCCCCGGCCCCAGCCGCACCGGCCCGCCGCCCTCGGCCACCAGCCAGCACGAGCCGGCCAGCACCACATGGAAGCCCGCCCCCGCGTACCCGGGGATCCACGCGCCCCAACGCCCCTGCGGGCGCAGCCGCTCGGAGGAGGCGCGGCCCACCCGCACCGCGGCGATCGCATCGCTGACCACGTCCATGGCCGTCAGCATAGTGACAGCGGTGAGCCGATCGCGTATCAGGACAAGCCGATCACGCATTGAACGGCTCACCGCCGCTTCCTAGGCTCGACCCCGCAGACGGCGCAGACAGCGCAGACAGCGCAGACAGCGGACGAGGGAGAGGGGCGGGCCGTGGAACGGACCGGACAGACCGAACAGACCGAACAGACCAAACAGACCGAACTGACGGAAACGACGGACGCGACGGAACGGGCCGAACCGGGCGGGCTGGTGGAACGGATCGAACTGGGGGACGCGGAGATCATCCGGATCCTGGAATGGCAGGGCCCCTTCGCCCCCGCCGCGCAGATCGTGCCCGGCCCCGCCGAAGCCGACTGGCAGCACACCGGCCCCGACCACTACGACCCCGCCGACGGCTCCTACCGCGGCGCCCTGCAGACCTGGGCCGTCCGCTGCGGCGGGCGCACCGTCCTGGTGGACACCGGCGTCGGCGACGGCCGCGAACGCCCCGGCACCCCCATGTTCCACCACCGCCGGGGCCGCTTCCTCGACCTGCTCGCCGAAGCCGGC
This sequence comes from Kitasatospora sp. NPDC089509, assembly GCF_044749365.1. NCBI lineage: Bacteria > Bacillati > Actinomycetota > Actinomycetes > Kitasatosporales > Streptomycetaceae > Kitasatospora > Kitasatospora sp. NPDC089509. The sequence goes on from NZ_JBIVHS010000028.1 coordinate 82,983, forward strand.
ATCCGCCCCGAGGACGTCGACACCGTCGTCAACACCCACCTGCACGCCGACCACGTCGGCTGGAACACCCGCCGCCACGGCGACCACTGGGTCCCCACCTTCCCCGAAGCCGTCTACTACCTCCCCGCCGCCGACCTCGCCTTCTTCGACCCCGCCGCCGCCCACCCCGCCCGCACCACCGGTACCACCGGTACCCCCGACCCGGCCCAATGGGCCGAATGGGACCAGGTCTTCGCCGACAGCGTCGCCCCCGTCCTCGCCGCCGGACAGGCCCGCACATGGTCCGGCACCCACCGCATCGGCGCCGGACTCGTCCTGGAGGAGACCCCCGGCCACACCCCCGGCTCCTCGGTGCTGCGCCTGGCCTGCGGCGGCGGGGGCGCGGTGTTCGTCGGCGACCTGCTGCACTCGCCGGTCCAGCTGGCCCACCCCGCCTGCAACAGCTGCTTCTGCCTGGACGCGGCCGCCGCGGCGGCCAGCCGGCTGCGGATCCTCCAGCGGGCCGCCGACGAGGGGGAGTTGGTGGTCCCCGCGCACTTCGCCGGGCCCGGCCTGACCCGGGTGCGGCGCTCCGGGGCCGGTTTCACGCCCGTGCGCTGAGGACGGACCGGGGGTGGAAGGGGTGCCCGCCGTTCCCCCGACCGCGGCGGGCACCCCGGCTCATGCCGACCGTCCGTCAGGGACGGTCGAGGGTGATGGAGTTGATCGGCCCCAGGTCGTAGTAGACGCCGTTCTGGGCCGGGATGTCGTACACGCAGTCGGCGCCGCCCGAGCCCCGGCACAGGTGCGCGTGGGCGCCCCCGGTCTGGTTGTTCAGCACCCAGTGGTTGCCGTACTGGCCCTGCAGGTTGTGGGCGCCGTAGCTCCAGTACACGGCGGAGGGGGAGGAGGCCGGGTTCTGGTCCTGCGGGTAGACGCACACGGCGCCCGAGGGGCAGCCCGCCCAGGAGCCGTCGGCGGCGCCGGCACTGCCGACGCCCACCGTGGTCAGCGCGGCGGCCGAGAGCCCGATCGCGGCCAGGGTACGGGTGATCCTGCGCATGGGTGGTTCTCCCTTGCTGGTGGAGGCCCCGACGTGGGGTCGGGGCCGGTGCCGTCAGCCTAGGAAGGCGCGGGCGGCCACGGTCCCTGACATCCGACAGGGGCGCGCCGCCGCGCCGCGGGCGCCGGGGTGGGGTAAGGGCGACGGCCGCGGGTGTCGGTCACGGGTGTCGGCGCTACGGGTGCGGGGACCGGTAGTCGGCCCCCGCGGCCTCGATGTGCGCGAGCAGGGCCGCCCCGGCGAGGTTGACGAACAGGTCGACGACGACCTCCTCGCCCTCCCAGCGGCCGCGCTCCGAGACGGCCAGGCCGATCAGGGCCAAGTCACCTGCCTGGCCGCGCAGTTCGTACTGCTCACGGGTCTCCTCGTCGAGGTCGCCCTCGTCGTCGCGGTCCCAGGCGGCCACCGCGGCCCGGGCCAGCGCCCCGGGCAGGCGCACCGTGACCCGGTCGGCCTGGGCGTCGACGTGCTCGCCGATCGCCGCCAGCAGCTTCGCGTCCTGCCGGTACAGGGCGTACCGCTCCGTGTCCGGCACGGGCGCGCAGCCCGGGTGGCCGCAGTCCGGGAGGCCGGTCGTGGGGTCGGTCGTGGGGTCGGTCGCGTCCGGTTGCACCGGATCGTCCTCCGTTCGCGCGCTCACAGTGCCACCCCGGGGGTCAGGAGCAGCCGTTCGGGGCGGGCCGGGGCGCGCAGGCGCTCGGCGGGCAGCCGGTCGCGGCGCTCCTGCCAGGCGAGCAGCCGGGCCCGGTCCTGCTCGTCCCCGGCCGCGTCCGCAGCGGACGCCTGGCCGGCCTCGCGCAGCAGCACCCGGGCCGGGCGGTCCTCCTCGCCGGGCAGCACGTCCAGCACCGTGAAGCAGGTGCCGGGCGGGAACACCACCTCCGGGTCCCCGGCCTCGGCGATCGCCGACGTCCGGCGGCCGGTCGCCGACCACACCAGGAACTCCACGGCCGTCCCCGGCAGCACCTCCGGCTCCGCCGTCCCCACCACCGGCGCGGGCTCCACCAGCCGCACACCGCGCGCGTACTGACCCAGCACCTCCTCGTCCGCCTCGGCGCCCAGCAGCACCGCACCCCGGTGGTTGGGCAGCCGGCGCAGCCCCGAGCCCAGACAGGCCAGGTACGGGGCCAGCGGCCCGGTGCCGGGGGCGGAGCGGCGGGCCGCCGCCACCAACTCGGCGCGGTGGACGGGCAGTCCGGTGTCGATGTGGTGCAGGTGGACCGCCGCGAGGTCCTCCTTCAGATCCTCGCGGTCCTGGGTGCGCAGCGCCGGCATCCGCAGCGCGGCCTGCTCGGCCCGGCTGGCGTAACGGTGGAAGTGCGTGCCCAGCAGGGCCCGGAAGGCCGCCCGTTCGCCGGGCGTGGACACCCGCCCGGCGGTGGTGGCGGCGGTGGGCGGCACGAGGAGCCGGGGAGCGGCGGGGGTCTCGGGGGTCTCGGGGGCGGCCGCGTCCGGGACAGGGACAGGGTCCGGGTCCGGGGCCGGGACGGGGGCTGGGGTGTCGGGTGTGCCGGTGCTCTCGACGGCGGTCGTCGGTGCGGTGGCGGGGGTGAGCGGCTCCGCCGGGGGAGGCGTCCCGGTGTCGGTGTCGGTGTCGCTACCGGTGTCGGGATCGGCCTGCGGGGCTTGCGGGGAAGGGGAGTTAGCGGCCTCGGGGGCAGTGGGGGAGTCGGGTGCGCCGGGCAGGAGCAGGCGCGGGGTCGGGGTGCCCGGGGTGGTGAGGGCGGACAGCAGGTCGTCCAGGACGTCGAGCACCTCGGCGGGTGCCGTCCGGTCGGCCGAGCCCGCGATGAGGGTCGGCCGGTCCGGGGCCGGGTCGAGCAGCCGGGGGCCGCGGTCGTGCGGTGTCTCCTCGGGGCGCAGCCACAGTCCGGCGGGGACCGCCTCCAGGCGCCAGCCCGCGACGGGTGCCTGGTGGAGCGCGGGGCCGCAGGCCGCGAAGGCCGAGGGGAGGGGGCGCCAGGCGGAGGCGATTACGCGGCCGAGTTCGGGGCAGGCGGTCAGTTCGGTCAGCCACGGCTCCCAGGCCGGGGCCGCGTCGGCGGTCAGGACCAGCGAGGAGCAGCCGTGCGCGGTGCGGGTCGGCAGGCCGACGGCGGCCCGGACCTCGCGGCCCAGTTCCGCCGCGAGTTCGCCGGCCAGGGAGACGAGTTCCGGGACGGTGGCCCAGGGCGCGCTGATCAGCGGGTCGGCCGGGGAGGGCCCGGGCCCGTCCGGTCGGGCGGCCAGGGCGGCGGCCACCTCGGCGACCGGGGGCAGCGGGACACCCGGGCGGCCCACCACCAGGACGGGCGTGCCGGGCACCGACTCCGCGCCCAGCAGCGCGGCCGGCGGCAGGGCCGGGGCGGGGCCGCCGTGGAACCAGCGGCCGTGCGGCAGCGCGGCCGTCAGCTCCGGGGCCGTCTCGGGCGCCGCCGGTTCGGCGGGCGGCGCGGGCGGTGGCGTGCTCGTCGGCGCGCTCGGCGGCGCCGACGGCGCTGGGCTCACCCGGCCCGGCACCACGGCGGGTGCCGCTGCCGATGCCGCCTCGGGCGCAGAAGGCGCGCGGCCCGCCTCCGGCGCGGCCGGGCCCGCCGGCACCCCCGCCGTCGCCGGCACACCCGTCGCCGCCGCCCCCGCCGCCCGGCCGCGTGCCGCGCCCGTTCCCGGCAGCGGCCACACCGCCCCGAGGCGGCGGGTGCGTCCGTCCGGGGTGAACAGCCACCAGGAGGACGGCGCGGTGTCCGGGTCGCCCGTGGTGAGCAGGGTCCCGTCGGGGCGCAGGGTGACCAGCCCGTCCGGGGCGACGATGCTGGTGGCGGCCAGTTCGGCGATCCGCTGGGCGGGGCGGGGCCCGGACTCGGCCGCGGCGGCGAGGCCGGAGGCGGCCAGGACCAGGGTGGCGGCCTTGCGGGCGGCGGCGGTGCGGGCCAGTTCGTCGAGCCGGCCGAGCAGTACGGGCTGCGCGTCGGCGGCCGCGGCCAGCACGGTGACGGTGCCCACCACGGGCGTCAACGCGGCCAGCGCGTCGGTGAGTTCGGCGGGCAGCGGCACCGGGTCGGGGCCGTCGGCGGCGCCGGGTGCGATGACGAAGTGCGGGCCCACCTCGTGCAGGGTCGCCGCGGGCGCCGGGGCGCCGTCGCCCCCGGTGCGGCGGCGCGGCAGCCAGCGCCGCGTCCCGGGGGCCTGTCCGGTGATGCTCAACGCCCCGACCCCCCGCCCACGCCGCCGCCCGCCCCGCCCGTGCCGCCGTCCCCGCCGTCGTCCAGCAGCGCGGTCTGCACCAGCACCGTGCGCCGCCGGGTGACGTGCAGCGCCCGCCCCGGGGGCAGCACCCGGGGCTTGGTGTTGCCGAACAGGAAGCCCTCGCTCGGCGGGCAGGACAGCAGCAGCGCCGGGGTGTTGACCTCCTCCAGCTTGCGCAGCAGCTGGTCGGAGGAGGCCCGCCCGACACCGTTGGCGCTGCGCGCCACGATCAGGTGCAGGCCCAGTTCGGCGCCCTGCGCCAGGTAGTCCAGCAGCGGCGCGAACGGGTGGGCGGCGCTGCCGGGGGAGCCGGCGACCAGCTCGTAGTCGTCGACCAGGATGAACAGCTCCGGGCCCTCCCACCAGTCCCGCAGCCGCAGCCGCTCCGGCGGGATGTCCGCCCCGGGCAGCCGGTTGGCCATCGCCCGCGCCGCGCCGTCGACGATCTGGCGCAGCACGTCCACCGCGACCGCGTGCCCGAGCCGGTACTCCTGGGGCACCGCGCCCTGCAGCACCCGCCGGTAGTCGACCAGCATGATCCGCGCCTGGTCGGGCCGGTAGGCGGAGGTGATGCCGGCCGCGACCAGCTTCAGCAGGTTGGTCTTGCCGGCCTCGCTGTCGCCGACCACCACCAGGTGCGCCGACTCCTCGAAGTCGTGCCACAGCGGCGCCATCGAGACGTCCTGGAGGCCCAGCGGCACCCGCAGCCGGCCCTCGGCGGCGGGCAGCGCCGCCGAGGACAGGTGCAGCGGCAGCATCCGCACCTCGGGGGCGCGCGGGCCGCTCCAGTGCTCGGCGACGGCGTCGACCAGGTCCGCGACGCCCTCGCCGAGGTCCTCGGTGGCGCCGTTGCCGTCCAGCCGGGGCAGCGCGGTCAGGAAGTGCAGTTCCTCACCGGTCAGGCCGCGGCCGGGGATCTTGGGCACGGTCGCCGCCACCCGCATCCCGATCGCGGAGTCCACCGGGTCGCCCAGCCGCAGTTCGAAGCGGGTGCCCAGCAGGTCGCGCAGCGCGCCGGTGACCTCGCCCCAGCGGGTGGTGCCCACGATCAGGTGGATGCCGTAGTTGAGGCCGCGCTGGGCGATCAGGGTCAGCGCCGGCGCCAGGTCCGCGAACTCCTGGCGCACGGTGTTCCAGCCGTCGACGACCAGGAACACGTCGCCGTGGGTCTCCTCGGGCAGTTCCCCCGCGGCCAGCGCCCGCCGGAACGCCGCCACCGAGTCGATGCCCCGCTCGGCGAAGCGCTGCTCGCGCCGGGCCAGGATCGCGTTGACCTCCGCGACCGTGCGCACCACCCGCTCCGGGTCGTGCCGCCCGGTCACCCCGCCCATGTGCGGCAGGCCGCGCAGCGAGGACAGCGTGCCACCACCGAAGTCCAGGCAGTAGAACTGCACTTCGCGCGGGGTGTGGGTGAGCGCCAGGGCGGCCACCAGGGTCCGCAGCAGGGTCGACTTGCCGCTCTGCGGCCCGCCCGCCACGCCCACGTGCCCGTCCGCCCCCGACAGGTCGGCCACCAGCAGGTCGCGCACCTGGTGGAACGGGCGGTCCACCACGCCCACCGGCACCCGCAGACCGCCCCGGCCCGGATCGGCCTCGGTGGTCAGCCCGAACACCGCGTCCGGCGCCAGCGGCGGCAGCAGCTGGTCCAGCGTCGGCGGCACCCCCAGCGGCGGCAGCCACACCTGGTGGGCCGGCGGCCCGGCGTCCACCAGCTTCTCGGCCGCGATCGCCAGCAGGCTGCGGCTCTCCGACACCTCCTCGACCTCCGGCTCCGCCGGCAGCGCGACCGGCTGACGCGGCGCCACGTACCTCGTCCCGTACACCGCGACCTGCCCCGCCGCCGCCTGCCGGCGCACCGCCGCCGGACGCGGCGCCCGGTACGGGCCGGAGACGTACGCCGCCTTGAACCGGGTCAGCGTCGCGATGTCGCTGCGCAGGAACCCGTTGCCCGGCTGCGAGGGCAGGTGGTACGCGTCCGGCACCCCCAGCACCCCCCGGCTCTCCATCGCCGAGAACGTCCGCAGGCCGATCCGGTACGACAGGTGCGACTCCAGGGCGTGCATCCGCCCCTCGTCCAGCCGCTGCGAGGCCAGCAGCAGGTGCACCCCCAGCGAACGCCCCAGCCGCCCGATCATGATGAACAGGTCCATGAAGTCCCGGTGCGCGGCCAGCAGTTCGGAGAACTCGTCGACCACCACGAACAGCGTCGGCAGCGGCTCCAGCACCGCCCCGCCGGCCCGGGCGCTCTCGTACTCCAGCAGCGAACTGTAGTTGCCCGCCGAACGCAGCAGCTCCTGACGGCGCACCAGCTCCCCGTGCAGCGCGTCGCGCATCCGGTCCACCAGCGCCGCCTCGTCGGCCAGGTTGGTGATCACCGCCGAGGTGTGCGGCAGCCGGTCCAGCCCCAGGAACGTCGCCCCGCCCTTGAAGTCCACCAGCACGAAGTTCAGCACCTCGGAGGAGTGCGTCAGCGCCAGCGCCAGCACCAGCGTGCGCAGCAGCTCCGACTTGCCCGAACCGGTCGCCCCGATCAGCATCCCGTGCGGCCCCATGCCGCCCTGCGCCGACTCCTTGATGTCCAGCTCCACCGGCGCACCGTCCCCGGCGATCCCCAGCGGCACCCGCAGCCGCCCCGCACCCCCGCGCCCGGCCCAGCCCAGCGCCACGTCGTGCCCGTGCAGGTCGCGGATGCCCAGCAGCGACGCCAGGTCGAAGTCCCCGGCCAGCGGCTCACCGGCCTCCGACTGGTCCCCGATCCGGTACGGCGCCATCAGCGCGGCCAGCCGCCGCGCCGCGGCCTGCGACAGGGCGTCGGGACGCCCCAGGTCGGTCGACTCGTCCCGGTGGTTGCGGTCCGCCCCCACCATCGCCAGAGCGCCGTCCTCGATCCGCAGCCGCAGCCGGTGCCGCAGCGGCTTCCACTCCAGCGCCTCGCCCAGGTCCAGCAGCACCGCGTTGCGCCAGCCCGCCAGCGCCGCCCGGCTGCCCGCACCCACCGCCACCCCGTCCAGCACCACCACCGTGAACGGCTCGTCCCGCCCCGGCTGCGCCTCCGGCTCCCACGGCCCGCGCCCCGCGAACTCCGCCCCCAGCACTTGCTCCAGCTCCGCCACCGACCCCGCCACCAGCCGCACCGGCCCCAGCGCGTCGGTGTCCACCGGGTGCAGCGCGTGCGGCAGCCACTTCGCCCACTCCCACCGCCCCCGCTCCTGCGCCCCGCACACCACCGCGATCCGCAGCTCGTCCGGCGCGTGGAACAACGCCAGCTGCGCCAGCATCGCCCGCACCAGCGCCCGCCCGGCCTCCGGCTCGTCGCAGCGCACCAGCACCTGGGCGTACCCGCGCACGTACACCGCGATCGGCTGGTCCGCGACCGTGCCGTAGGCGTGGATGAACCGGCGCAACGCGTGTGCGCACAACGGCTCCAGGTCCTCCACCGGCTTGGTCGCCAGCGGCGCCAGCCGCACCGCCAGACGCTGGTGCCCCAGCCCGATCCGCACGTCACCGAAGTCCGGGTGCGCGCTGCGCCGCTCCCACAGCCGCGAGGTGCGCACCAGCGAGGCCAGCGACCCCGGCGCCGGATGCCGCCACGCCAGCGCCTCCTGCTGGCGCACGACGTGCGCGCGCACCTGCCGGCGCATCTGCGCCAGGTAGCGCAGGTAGTCCCGCCGCTCGGCCCGCAACTCCCGCTTGCGGTCGCTGGACCCGCGGATCAGCGAGGTCACCAGCATGCCCACCGCGGACAGGCCCATCATGCCCATCGCCACGTACGTCATGACCCCGCCGCCCTCGCCGGGGCGCAGCACCACGAACACCATCGACAGCGAACTCAGCGCCATCGGCGCCATCGAGATCATGCTGGACATGCCGCTCTGCGACTCCGGCAGCGCCGGCGGCTCCTGCAACTGGATCTCGCCGTCCGGCATCGCCGGCCCGGGACGCCGCGGCGGACGGTCGACCAGCACCACACTCAACGAACGCGCTCCTCGGACCCGGGGGGACGGCCGCACGGCCCGGCTCTCGGGCCGCCGTCCTTCAGGACCACGGCCACCGCCCCGCCCCGGGTTCAACCCGCCCGTACGCCCCCGGATCCACCCCCGCCGGATCCACCCCCGCACGAGCGGCGAAACCCGAGCTGAACCCCGCGGCCGCCACCGCCCGTCCCCCCAGAGGGAGAGCGCTGCGCGGACGGCGGAACCGACCCGCAGCCAGGAAGACCTACGGCCAGGACCGTACGGACGTGAGGAGAACCTTGAACGGGAGCGCCAACGGAGCCGCCGTCACCGGGCAGTGCCGACTCCGGTTCCACGCACCCGACGCGGTGTTCGAACTCGTCGTCCCCGCCGACGTCCCGCTCGCCGACCTGCTGCCCGCCGTCCTCGACCATGCCGGCGACGACCTCGACGAACAGGGCGCCGAACACGACGGCTGGATCCTCCAACGCCTCGGCCACCCCCCGCTGGACGAGGAACTCGGCGCCGACGCCCTCGACCTCCACGACGGCGAGGACCTCTACCTGCGCCCCCGCCGCGACCCCCTGCCCGAGGTCCACTACGACGACCTGCCCGACGGCGTGGCCACCGGCATGCGCGAACGCCCCGACACCTGGCGCCCCGCCCTCACCCACCACACCGCCCTCGCCCTGGCCGTCACCGCCCTGGCCGGCGGCCTGGCCCTGCTGCTGCAGCCCGGCCCCGACCACCTGCGCGCCGGCGCCGCCGCCGTCACCGGCCTGCTCCTGCTGTTCGGCGCCCTCAGCGCCTCCCGCGCCGTCGGCGACGCCGGCGCCGGCACCGCCCTGGGCGCCACCGCCGTGCCCTACCTCGCCCTGGCCGGCGCCCTGCTCACCACCGGCGCAGGCCCCTCCGCCACCGGAGCCCGCCTGCTCGCCGGCGGCTGCGCCGCGGCCGGAGCCGCCACCCTCGCCCTGGCCGCCGTCGGCTGCGCCGCCCCGCTCTTCCTCGGCCTGCTCCTGCTCGCCCTGCACGTCACCGCCGCCGGCGCCCTGCTGCTCGCGGGCCTCACCCCGCCCGCCACCGCCGCCGTCCTCGCCGTCGCCCCCGTGGCCACCGCCGCCTTCCTGCCCGGCCTGTGCTTCCGCCTGTCCGGACTGCGCCTGCCCGCCCTGCCCCGCAACGCCGAGGAACTCCAGGAAGGCATCGAAGCCGTCCCCGCCACCGCCGTGCGCACCCGCAGCACCGTCGCCGACGGCTACCTGACCGCCTTCCACCTCGCCCTCGCCCCCGTCCTCGCCCTCGCCCTGACCGTCCTCACCGGCCAGGACGGCTGGGCCCCCGCCGCCCTGACCTGCGCCCTGTCCGTGCTGCTCCTGCTGCACGCCCGCGGCATCGGCTCCATCCCCCAGCGCCTGGCCGTCCTGACCCCCGGTGTCCTGGGCCCCGCCCTGCTCACCGCCCACCTCGCCGCCGCCCAGAGCCCCGCCGCCCGCATCGGCCTGCTCGCCGCCCTGCTCGCCGCCGCCGCCCTGCTGGCCGCCGCCTCCTGGACCGTCCCCGGCCGGCGCCTGCTGCCCTACTGGGGACGCGCCGCCGACCTGCTGCACACCCTCGCCGCCGTCGCCGTCCTGCCGCTCGCCCTCGCCGCGGCCGGCGCCTACCACGGGCTGCGCGCCCTGGGCGGCTGACGCCCCGTCACCCTTCGCACACCCCGCCCCGAACCCGCCGCCCGAGGAGAACCACCGCCATGCAGTCGAAGCGCGACCAGGTGCAGGCCCACCTGTTCGTGATGGGCCGCCTCGCCACCGGCATGCTCCGCGGCGAACCCGACGCCCCCGACGCCCCCACCGGGCGCACCTCCCGCGGCATCGCCACCGGCCTGCTCGTCGCCGCCCTCGCCTGCCTGATCGCCGCCGTCTACGGCGTCATGGTCCCCGGCGGCGCCACCGGCTGGAAGAAACCCGGCACCCTCGTCCTGGTCAAGGAGACCGGCGCCCGCTACCTCTACCTCGACGGCACCCTCCACCCCCTGCTCAACGAGGCCACCGCCCGCCTGCTCGCCGGCGACCGGCTCACCGTCGACCAGGTCAGCAGCCGCTCCCTGGACGGCACCCCGCGCGGCACCCCGCTCGGCATCCCGGGCGCCCCCGACGGCCTGCCCCTGCCCGACCGCCTCGCCACCGCCCCCTGGCTCGCCTGCGCCACCCAGCGCCCCGACCCCTCCGGCACCCGCCGCCCCCGCCTCGCCCTCGCCGTCGACCCCGCCACCCACGGCACCGCCCTCACCGACGACCAGGCCCTGCTGGTCACCGCCCCCGACGACGCCCAGTACCTGCTGTGGCACGGCCGCCGGCTGCGCCTGGACACCCGCGGCGGCGCCCGCCAGGCCCTCGGCCAGGCCGCCGCCACCGCCCAGCCCGTCACCCAGGCCTTCCTCAACGCCCTGCCCGCCGGCCCCGACCTCGCCGCCCCCGACCTCGACCAGCGCGGCACCCCCGGCCCCGACCTGGCCGCCCGCCCCACCCGCATCGGCCAGCTCTTCACCGGCCCCGGCGGCGACTCCTACCTGCTCACCGGCGCCGGACTCACCCCGCTCACCCCGATGGCCCGTCAACTCCTGCTCGCCGACCCCCGCACCCAGCAGAGCGCCTACCAGGGCGCCGCCGCCACCCCCGCCGCGATCGGCGCCGCCGACCTCGCCGCCCACAGCGCGCCCCCCGCCCCCGCCCCGTCGGCCGCCGCCCTGCCCGCCACCGTGCCCGAACTCCTCACCGCCCCCCAGGGCCGCGACGTCTGCGCCGAACTGCACCCTGGCGACGGCGCCCCCACCACCACCCTCGCTCTCGTCGACGACAGCGCCGTCCAGGGCCCCGCCCCCACCGCCCAGCCCGGCATCGAGGCCGCCTGCACCCCCGCTGACACCGTCGCGGTGCGCCCCGGCGGCGGCGCCCTGGTGCGCGCCCTGTCCACGGCCGGCACCGGTGCCACCCTCTACCTGGTCACCGACACCGGGGTGAAGTACCCGCTCGCCGCCCCCGCCGTCGCCAAACAGCTCGGCTACGGCGAACTCGCCCCGGCGGGCGTGCCCGCCGCCCTGCTGGCCCTGCTGCCCACCGGCCCCAGCCTCGACCCGGCCGCCCTCACCGGCCCCGCCCCCACCGGCGCCCCGCCGGCACCGCCGTGCCCGCGCTGAACCCGCTGGAACGCGTTCCTGCCGGTTTGAACCCGTACTTCCCGCAAGACCGTTGACCTGAAATGAACCCGGCGGCCGAAACGCCCCGGGACCGACCGGAAGGAGCCACCCCATGACCACCCCCAGCCTGCAGACGGACGACGCCTCCGTCCAGCGCATCCTCGCCAGCCTGGAGCACCACCTCGGCATCATGAAGCGCGCCGCCACCCAGGTCACCGACGTCAACGACGAGGTCCAGAAGTACTTCCAGGCCGCCTGCAGCGACCGCTACCAGCAGAAGATCAACGACTGGCTGGACCGGTACCAGCAGCTCCAGCAGGCCTACGACACCTTCCACGGCGCGTTCGGTGCCGGCCACACCAAGATCAACAACGCCCACGAGCAGGCCCTGGAGGTCACCGGCAAGTGGGGCGGGGGCTCCGGGCTCTCCGACGACATCAAATACACCCTCAACCCCTGAAACCCCTGAACCCCCGCAGGCATCCGTAGACATCCGGACCACCCCACCGAGGAGGACCACCGATGGGCACCATCAAGCTCCACCACGCCAACATCGACGAGGCGGCCGACGCCCTGCAGCAGGCCGGCCAGGGCCTGCAGGGCGCCATGACCGACTTCGAGACGGCCGTCACGACCGCCCAGCACGAACTCCTGGGCGACCTCGCCGCCGCCGCCCAGACCTTCCAGACCACCCTCAACACCCAGAACACGGCGATGAACAACGACATCGTCCAGGGCGCCGGCATCCTGCGTGAGATGCACGGCCTGCTGCGCGCCGCCGACGCGAGCGGCGCGGCGGGCATCGGCTGATGAGCACGCCGTCCACGGTGCCCGAGGTCGCCACTCTCAGCGTCAACCACGACGACCTGAAGGACTTCGCGTACAAGGTCCTGGCGGCCTGCCTGACCCGACTGGAGACCGACCCCGGTTTCAAGGCCATGATGGCCTTCGCGGGCAAGAGCGGGGTCGGCAAGGACGCCCTCTTCACCGAGCTGCTGACCGGGCAGTTCGAGAGCGGGATCCACCTGCACGACCTGTTCGCCTCCAACCTGGCCGGCAGCGTGCTGCAGGACTTCACGAAGTTCCACCAGCAGCTGGCCAAGGCCCAGGACGACATCTGGTCCTTCCTGCAGCAGATGGACGCGGCGCACGAGGACGCCCTGACGGCCGCCGAGATGATGCAGATCCTCCAGGACGTCATCGGCGCCGGCAGTGGCAGCGGTGGCGGCGGCGGGGGTGGCGGCGGCGGAGCAGGGGGCGGCGGAGCCGGTCCGTAACCGCCCGCCGCCGGCCCGCCGATCCCCGCACACCCGACCCCGCTGGAGAACCCCGTGACCACCCCGTCCTCCTCCCAGACGACCATCCCCTGGGAGGACATCCTCGCCGCCTTCAACTCCAAGAAGACGCCGGTGGACATCGTCAAGCGGGCGGACGTCGCGGGCGCCAAGGCCGCCCCGTGGCTGACCGGGAGCTTCAGCAACGAGAGCGGGTACTTCGACAACAGTTTGAAGAAGGACAACCCGAACAACCAGAAGACGGGCGCCGACGGGAAGCCGGCCGACGTCTGGTGGGTGATGAACTTCATCGACGGGTACGCCCCGCACCACTTCCTGATCTCGATCCACATCGACTACTCGAAGTGGGGCAACGACCCCACCGGCCCGCTGTCCAGGTTCAACTGGCAGAGCGAGGACATCCTGCTGCCGATCCTGCCCGACGCGGACGCGCTGACGGGGGAAAACGTCAGCACCAAGGGCAACGACGTCATCCACCCGCAGAGCCTGCTGGCCGCCTCCACCGCGATCGACGACACCAAGAAGTGGCTGACCGCCCAGAGCAAGGACGCCAAGGACTGGGCCACCAAGATCAATGCCCCGGACAGCAGCTGGGAGGGCGACGCGGCCGGCGAGTTCAAGATGCTCCTGCAGCGCTTCGCCTACGAACTCGACGACCTGAACAACCAGTTGACCGCGACGGACTACGCGTCGATGCTGAAGAAGGCGGCCCACCAGATCGGGGTCACCATCGACGCGCTGCACCGCGCGCGCAATAGCTGGTACGCGGCCGGCTTCCCGTACCAGTGCATCCTGGAGGTCCTGACGGAGGTCATGACCAAGAGCCCGCCGGCCTGGACCGGGAGCAAGGACGGCTGGAGCTACACCACCGAACTCGGCGACCCGCACACCGACGCCTTCTACACCGCGCTCGACGCCCGGGCCAAGGCCCGGTGGCTGGACAAGGTCTCCACCATGCTCGACATACCCGGCAACGCCACGATGACCGACCTTGGGACCTCCTACCAGCCGCTGATCGGCAAGCTGTACTTCGGGCTGGTGCCGGTCGGGCTCACGCTCCCGCCCAAGGACGCGCCGGACCCCAAGGACGTGCCCAACCCGAAGGACGTGCCCAACCCCAAGGACGTGCCCAACCCGCAGGACGGCGGCTCCGGGGCCGGGGACGGCGGGACCGGGGACGGCGGCGCGGGCGGCGGCAAGCACCAGAACCTGAACCTCGGCGGCCCCCCGCCGCCGCCGGTCATCGGCGGCAGCGGCACCGGCGGCACCGGGGGCGGCACGGGCGCCGGCGGCGGGGACGGCGGCGGAGCCGGCACGCCGATCCGCGACAAGGACGGCAAGCCCCTCCTCGACAAGGACGGCAAGCCGATCCTGCTGCCCCCCGGCGGCTACATCGGCGACGGCGGCAAGGTCTACGACGCCAACGGCAAGGAGGTGCTCGGCAAGGACGGCAAGCCGGTCGTCGTCCCCCCGGGCGCGAACGTGCCGGCGGGCACCGGCGGCGTCTACGGTGCCAACGCCAAGGTGCCCAAGGGCTCGACCGTGCGCGAGGACGGCACGGTGGTCGACGCCGCGGGCAAGCCCGTGCTGGACGCCAACGGCAACCCGTACGTCCTGGAGAAGGGCGGCTCGATCGCCCAGGACGGCACCCTGCTGGGCGCCGACGGCAAGCCGATCCCCGACTACCTCCAGCGCTCCCGCGACCTGCAGAGCGCCTGGAACTCGATGGGCTCCGGCAGCGGCGGCGTCGGCAGCGGCGGCACCGGGGGGACCGGCGGCACCGGGGGCCTCGGCGGCTTCCCGCACGGCTCCTCCACCGACACGCCCTGGACGCTGGACCTCGGCTCCGGCGGCACCGGCAGTTCCTTCACCCCCCTGCCCGGTCTCTTCGGCGGCCTCGGCTCCGGCGGCGGCATCCCGGCCTCCACCGGCTCCGGCGGCGCCTCCGGCCCCCGCATCCTCGGCTCCGGCGCCGGCCTGGGCCCCCACGTCGAGGACAACTTCACCCAGGGGCCCGGCGGCAGGTCCGGCCCCGCGGCGAGCGCGGCCGCCGCCGAGAGCGCCGCCGCGGAGAAGGCCGCCGCCCAGAAGGCCGCCGCGCTGGCCGCCGAGGAGCAGGCCGCCATGCGCGGCCAGTCGGTGTCCACCACCGGCGGCGGCATGCCGATGGTGCCGCCGATGGGCGGCGCGGGCATGGGCGCCGGCGGCCAGGGCGAGAAGGCCCGCCAGCGCACCACCTGGCTGGCCGAGGACGAAGAGGTGTGGGGCACCGAGACCGGCGCGGTCAGCGGCGTGATCGGCCGCTGACCGGATGAGGACCGGATGAGGACCGCAGAGCTGAACAGGAGAGACATGTCGTACGCGTTCGAGGACCAACTGAACCAGGCCCTGGCCGACTTGGCGGAGCAGCAGGCCAAACTGGCCGAGTCCACCCGCAAGATGCAGGCGATGACCGCCGAGGCCACCAGCAAGGACCGGATGGTCACCGCGAAGGTCGGCCCGCAGGGCGAACTGCTCGCGCTGAACTTCCACACCACCGCCTACCAGTCCATGGCCCCGGCCGAGTTGAGCGCCCTGCTCAAGGACGTCCTCAACGAGGCCAAGGCCCGGATGGGCGAGCGGATCACCGCCGAGATGCGCAGCTTCGAGGGCGTCGGCCAGAGCCTGCGGATGAACTTCACCGGCGAGCGCGGCGACGAGGACCCGTTCGCGGCCACCGCCGGCCTGGACCTGGAGACGCTGCTCGCCCCGCTCACCGCGATGCGCCCCGGCGCCGGCCGGGCCGTCAAGTCCGTCAGGCAGGAGGAGTTCAATGGGTGACACGCTGCGGCTGGACGGCGACGCGAGGAAGGCGTTCAGCAACTTCGAGGAGGTGTCCGCCCTGGTCGGGAAGATCTCCGTGGAGATGGAGGACATCCACACCAAGAACGTCCAGGCCGGCGGCGGCGACGACATCGGCAAGCAGTACCACGACAAGATCGACAAGCCGGCCGAGGACCTGTACGGGCTGACGACGAGCATCAAGGCCAAGATCGACGCGATGGCCAAGCACGGCCAGGACACGGTCACCCTCTTCCAGGCCGCCGACCAGCACGGCGTGGACCTGGCGACGTAGCGCCCGCCCGCCCGGGTCCGCCCGCCCCTCGTCGTACCGCCAGCCCTTCCCTGCCGTCAGCTCCGTCCCCGGAGGCCCCGCGCCGTGTCCCACTCCTCGATCCACGTCTCCCCGGGCCTGGCGCAGTTCTTCCACATCATCAGCGGCATGCCCTGGCCGGAGTCCGACGAGGGGCTGCTGCGCGACGTCCGGGACGACTACCTCGCCCTGGCCGACGACCTGCCGAAGCTGGCCGGCTACATCCAGGACGCGGTGAAGAACTGCGACCAGCGGATCGAGGGCAAGACCGCCGACGCCTTCCGCAAGGAGTGGAGCAAGTTCGTCGGCACGGACAGCCAGCCCGGCCCCCTCGACCAGACCCATGACCTCTGCACCCAACTGGCCGACCTGGCCAACAAGGTGGCCCTCAGCGTCGAGTACACCAAGTGGATGGCGATCGGCCAGCTCGTCCAGCTGATCCTGGAGATCGCCATCGCCATCGCCTGGTCGGTCTTCACCGGCGGCGCCTCGCTCATCGAGCTGGAGTGGCAGAAGATCCTGACCCGGCAGTTCCTGCTCCAACTGGTCAAGAAACTCGTCCAGTTGATCGTGATGCACACCTTCGGCGGCATCATCGGCGGTCTGCTGCTGGACGCGATCATCCAGGGCATCCAGTTCAACCGCGGCGACCGCCACGAGTGGGACACCGACCTCACCAAGCAGGCCGCGATCTTCGGCGCGATCAGCGGCGCCATCGGCGGCCCGCTCAGCATCCTGGGCGAGGGCCTGGGCAAGCTGCTCGGCGCCGGGCTGAGCAAGCTGTTCATGAAGACCGTGCTCGACGACATCATCAAGGGGCTGACCGGGGGCCTGGGCAAGGAGATCGGGGAGGGCGCCGCGGGCGACGCCGCCAAGGGCGCGCTCAAGGACCTCACCAAGGGCGCCGCGGGCGACCTCGCCAAGGGCGGGCTCAAGGACCTCGGCAAGGGTGCGCTCAAGGACCTCGGCGAGGGCGCCGTGGGCGGCGGCGCCAAGGGCCTGGAGAAGGGGGCCGGCGAGGACGTCGGCCGGCTGCTCGGCAACGAGGCCGCCGAACGCTTCGCCGGCGGCCTCTCCAAGCTCCTGAAGGACAACGCCGACTACCTGGCCAAGGGCTTCAAGGCCGGACGCCGCACGGGCGCCGCGATGGGCGAGAAGTTCGCGCGCCAGCTCGGCGACCTCTTCGTGACCGAGCTCGGCGCCGAGATCGGCGAGAAGTTCGCCCGGGAGATGGGCGAGCAGATCGGCCGCCAGTTCGCCGAGCACTCGCTCAAGACGGTGGCCAAGCAGGCCAGTCGGGAAGCGCTCACCGAGGCCCTGGAGAACCTCGCCAAGAAGGACAGCAAGCTGGTCGCGCTCACCCCCGAGCTCAAGATGCTGGTCGACAAGATGCCCGAACTCGCGGGCGGCATCAACACGATGAACAAGTGGTTCCACATCGGGCAGATGCTGGGCGGCCAGTTGGAGTCGGGCGTCAACCAGTACCTCACCGAGGGCATCTACAACACCATCTACAACGGTGAGTGGCAGGCCAACGGGATGAGCTTCGTCGGCGGCTTCATGATGTCCGGGATGCACCACATGATCATGGGCCTCGCCTCGCCGCTGACCGCCCGCTACGCGGACTTCGTCCGCAGCCTGGACAGCTCCCGGATCGAGGAGAACGGCGAGTACTACAGCACCTTCCACCCGCTGAACTTCCTCGCGGTGATCAGCACCATGGGCGGCCACCCGGTGTCGTTCCCGGTACGCCGGCCCGGGCACATCAGCGAGATCCTCGGGGAGACGGTGTCCCCCGAAGGAGTCCTCGCCAACCCCGAGGGCAAGACCGGCTTCCACGCCTCCGTCGACGGGGGAGGGGACCCGAAGGCCCCCCACCGGCAGGTCAGGACCCAGTCCGAGGACGACAGCGCCGCCGCCTACAAGGCGTCGAAGACCGGGACCCCGACGAAGGGCAAGACCGAGAGCACCGGGTCCGGCGACACCGCCCCGGGCGGCTCCAAGGGCGCGAACGGCGACGGGAAGCGCGGTACCACCGCGACGTCCTCCGCGGAGGCGGACGGTCAGGGCGGCACCGGGAAGCCGAAGCCGCCGCCCAAGCCGCGCCCGGAGCACCGCACCACCGTCGTCGAGGAGGGCTCCGAACCGCCCCTGCACCTGCCCTCGACCGCGACCGAGGGCGGTGGGGGCGGGCACGCGAAGTCGCCGTCGCAGCCGCAGCCGCACGCCAACGACGGCGCCCGCAACGAGTCCACCACCCAGCCGACGGTCCGCACCAGCTCCGGCGGCGGCACCGCGCCGGCCCACCCGGGCCGTCCCGACCCGCTGAACCCCGAGCCGCACCGCCCGGACCCGGACCGCCCGGACCACCAGGACCCGCTGAACCCCGACCCGAAGAACGTCGACCCGCACCGTCCGGACCCGAAGAACCCGGACCCGAAGAACCCCGACCCGAAGAACCCCGAGCCGGACCGTCCCGACCCGCAGAACCCGCTGCCGCCCGCCACCCCGCCGCGCGACCCGAAGCCGGACGTGCCCGGCGGCCGGCACACCCCCGACACCGCCCCGATCCCCTCCACCACCGACTCCGGCCGCCCCTACCACCGCGTCGAGGCGCCCGAGCACGCCGAGCGGCCCGACGCCGACGAGCGCCGCGCCAACTGGCAGGACCGGCAGCGCTCCCTCGCCGAGGAGCACGACACCCGGCTCGCCGAGGCCGAGGCACGGGAGGCGACGCGCCTGGCCGTCGAGGAGAGCGTGACGGTGGGCGCCTCCCGCCTGGCCCGGGAACTGCGCCCCCTCGTGACGCCGGACACGCCGGTGTGGCGCCGGGCCGCGGAGTCCATGCGGGAGGACATCGAGGCGCGCCCGCACGAGCGGGAGGAGATCCTCTCCTCCGCCGCGGACCGCCTGGAAGTGGCCGGCGGGCGCGAACTCGCCCTCACCTTCGCCACCCGCCGCTTCGACCAGCTGCTGGTCCAACACGGCTTCGGCCCCGAGCACGGCGGCGGTCACACCTGGGCGCAGAACCGCCGCGAGGCCACCGAGCGCTTCCGGGCCGACGCCGAACAGGACATCGCCCAACTGTTCACCGCCCGCACCGACTTCACCCCCGAGCGCAACGCCCTGGCCGCCCGGGCGATGGCGCGCCGCCTGCGGGAGGCCGCCCGGGACCTGGGGGCACGCCGGGAGCTCGTCGAGGCGATCGAGCTGTCGGACGCGGCGGCCGCGATCTGGCCGAAGCCGCTCTCCGAAGACCGTGCCATGGTGGTCAGGCCGGCCGAAACGCCGCGCGAAGCAGTGGACGCCACCGCCGACACCACCTGGTCGAAGGAACTTCCGGAACGGGACCACGCGCTGCTGGAAGCGGCCGGTGTGTCGAAGGACGCCCGCCTGTCGCTGGAGACCCGGGCACGGGTGGCCGAGGTCCTGCGGGAGCGGATCGAGAGCCGGTACGGCGAGCAGGAGGACTACCGGCCGATCGAGGAGGAAGGCGGCGAGGAGCTCGCCCCCGTCGACCTCAGGCTCCGGGGCCGGGGCCGGCTGAAGGCGGACCTCAAGGAGACCTTGGAGCACCACCGGGCAGGGCTGGCCCACGACTTCGCCGTCGAGGTGGTCCGCGAGACCGTGCAGAAACGCTCCACCGACGCCGTGGACGCCGCGGCCGCGGCGTGGAAGGACACCGCCGCCGACCAGTTCGGCGCCGAGGCGCTGCGCGAGCTCGGCCTGACCGACGGCCCGTCCCCGCGCGCGCTCACCGCCGCCCGCGCCGACCTCGACCGCCGCACCGAGCGCCTGGTCATCGAGCACACCGCCGCCGACCACGACCCCGCCCAGCTCAAGGCGGAGCTGGACCGCCTCACCTCCCCGGCCGAGGTCAACCGCCTGCTGGCCCTGCACGGCGCCCGCGAGGAGGCGCTGCGCGCCGCCGAGGACACCGCCCGCGCCGAGGTCCCGCACGACCTGGGCGGCCCGCAGGACACCGAGCGCGGCGACGACGCGGCCGCCGTCGAGATGGCCCTGGGCCGACCCATCCGCACCGGCGCCTCCGAGCCCTCCGCCTCCAGCGCCGCCCGCCGGGTGCGCGAGGGCTACACCGAGCGGATCCGCGCCACCTTCGAGGAGACCTTCCGCTCCCTGTTGCGCGACCCGGACGCCGACCACCGCACCGGCCTGACCGAGCAGTTGGAGATCTGGCAGCGCAAGCGCGACCGGCTGACCAGGGGCCTGGAACAGCACGTGGCCTTCGAGCGCGACGTCCTGCCCGCCCGCGAGCACGCCGCCGCCGGCTACGACCGCCTCGCCGAGGACCGCAAGGTGCCGGAGGAGGAGGCCCGCAAGCTCAAGACCGAGTACGGCGACGAGTTCTTCGACGCCTACCGGGAGCACTGGGCACCGAAGGACCTGAACGGCGAACACTGGCGCGGCCACGAGGCGGTCAACGAGAACGTCTTCGGCCGCCGCCCCGAGCCCAAGCCCGAGCCCAAGCCCGAGCCGAAGCCCGAGCCGAAGCCCGAGCCGAAGCCCGAGTCGAAGCCCGACCCCAAGCCGGAACCCGACAGCAAGCCCGACCCCGGGAACACCCTCGCCGGCCCGCTCACCCTCGCGGGCACCCCCCACCCCACGCACGAGGACGAGGACGGACGCTCCCGGGACAACCACGAGGAGGAGCCGGAGGGCCCCTACCCGGTGGCGCAGCGCACCCCCGCCAAGGCCCCGCTGAAATCGGACGAATCGGACGATGACTGGGGGACAGGCAGTCAGAACAGCGATCGCGAGGACGTGTGGACGGCAACGGTGCGCCCGAGCGCCCAGAACATCCAGGCCGCCGACACCCCCGAGCCCGCCCAGCCGGTGGCTGAGCAGAGCTCGTTGATGAACCCCCCCGGCGAGCCGCTGGGCGACGGCCCATTCCAGGCCGACACGCTGTGGCGCGGCAACGACCGGCTTCCAAGCTTCTACATCCAGGGCCACGACTTGATGACGTGGCCCGTCGCGGGCAGCCCGTCCCTCTCGGAGGACCCGGCCGCGTGCTTTCGGTACACGGCCGAGCGGGAGGCCGAGCGGCTGAGTCTCATCGTCGCCCGGGCCGATCAGGTACGGAATGACAACGAGGCCGGGGGAGCGGAACGCCAGGCGGCCCAGCTGCTGTTCGACACGCACGGGGTACTGCACGGAGACGGTTGGTCGCCTGCCTACATCAGCGAGTTCCTCCACCTGCAGATGCGGCTGCGCGCCAGTGACGTGTTCTCGCGGTTCCCGGAGCAACTGTTCGAACAGCACCCGCTGCCCCAGGACGGGGGTTTCGTCCCGCGCTACCGCATGCTGACCGGCTACCGGGAGGCTCCGGACGGCGGGATGACGGTGGCCGATGACGGCGGCTCGATGCGGGGCACCGACGGCGCCTCCGAAGCCTTCTACACGTGGCTGAGCGATGTGGCGGGCGGCGATCCGGGCTACATCCTGGCCTGGGAGGATAGCCAGGGCGGTGGATCCTGGACGGGGGCCCCGCTGTTCGCGAAGCTCATGTTCGGCCACTTCCGCCCGGGGGCCGGCGGGGCGCAGCACGAGTACCTCTGGCGCAATCTCGGCAAAGAGCACAACCTCGAATACTCGCAGGGCTACTTCCGCAGCATGGTGGCCCAGCACGTCTTCACCCACGAGTTCCTGAGGACGACGGAGCTGCCGAACGTCAACCGCGAGACGGGACAGGTCACCCTGTTCCGGCTGGAGGACCAGGGCTATATCAACGACGAGTTCGGTGCCGACAACCTCCACGAGGGCCAGGAGCTGCAGCTGCAGCGCGGGCCGCTCGAGTCGTTCAGTCTGCTGACGCCCTTCAAGGAACCGACCGATACGGAAGGCGTCTTCGGGCCGTACTACGTCACGCTCCAGACCGTTCCGATCCACCGGGTGTTCGGGACGAACCTGCAGAGCCGGCACGGCGCCCCCACCCGTCCGATCTTCCTCGGTGAGGACGAGTTCGTGGCGATGTCGACCGGCCACGAGATCACCTTCAACGGCACGACCGTGCCCCTCACCCCGCGTCAGCGGGCCGAGCAGCACCCCACTGAGGCCAACGAGGCCGCCCTGGCCCCGCCCACCGTCCTGCCCCCGCTCGCCCCGGCCCACGCCGAGCCGCCCGCGTCCGCAGGCCCGCTGCTGCCCGCCTCCGCCTGGGCCGACATCCGTACGCTCGCGCCGCCCGCCCGGATGGACACCGTGCGCTTCGACCCCCGGGTGCGCGGCCAGGCCGGCCCCGGCGCCATCGCCGGTCCCGGGGTGCGCGAGCAGTACGAGAACCGGCAGCGCAGCCTCGGCGGCCTGCACGGCGCCGACACCGCGATCCGCTACGACGCGCGGCGCTTCGAGGCCCAACCGGGCCACTGGGTCACCGAGTTCACCCTGAACCTGCACCTTCAGGGACCGGACGGCCGCCCGTTGGAGCAGGCCGCCGCCGCCCGGATGCTCGACCGGACCCGGGCGGTGGTCGCCGACCGCTTCAACGAGCGCTTCCGCCTGCCCGGCGGCGACCAGGTCCACCTGCGGGTCGAGAGCGCCCAGGACGCCGCCGGCGCCCACCAGAGCATCACGGTCCTGCCCGGCAACGGGCGCAGCGACCAGCTCCACTGGTACGACCAGAGCCCGCCCGGCGTGCTGCTGCACGAGGCGCTGCACTTCCTCGGCCTCCCGGACGAGTACGTCGAACCCGCGGCCAGGCCGGGCGACGCCTTCGCGCTGCGCCGCCGCGACCGCTGGGCGGGCGAGAACGGCGTCATGGGCAGCTCCGCCCACCGCGACGACTTCACCGTCCTGCCCCGCCACCTCCAGCGCATCGAGGACGTCCTGCACTCGGGCCCGGTCCTGCGCGACCTGACCCACGGGCAGTACCGCTCCCACCACGACACGACGGCGGACGCCCCGGCCCTCGGAGAGCACCCCTCCCACGACGACCCGCCGGCCCGGGAGAGTGGCGCCGGCGGCCTCCTGGCGCCATCTGCCGCACCGCCGCTCGCCGCCGATCCGGTCGCGGTGGACCTGGCCCGGCGTCACCTGGACGCCGCGGACCAGAACCCGGCGCTGCACCAGTTCATGGGCTGGATCAAGGGCGGCGGGTACACGAGCAAGCGCGACGAAGAGGGCATGATCGCGATCAGGACCGGGGATCGGTACGAGTCCCTGCTCGGCGACGTGCAGAGGTTCCTCGACCACGCGCAGGCGCTGCACCCGGCCGAAGGGCAGCCGGCGGGGGAGTCCCTGCGGCTGTACCGGGCGGTGCGGATGGACCCCGAATCCCGGGGCCGGGACGGCTTCACCGAACTGCTGCCCGCCTCCACCTCCTTCAGCCGGGAGTTCGTCCAGGACTGGATGTCGAACGGGGGCGGCGGCGACAACTACGCGCTGTTCGAGATCAACGTGCCGCTGTCCCACCCCATGCTGGCGCTGTCCTTCCCACCGGGCCACACCAGGGCCCAGGGCGACCCGGAGCCGGTGAACGAGAGCCAGTCCGAGGTGACGCTCGGCCCGAGCCGCCTGACCGTCACCGGCCGGGACGACGAGGGAGGCTTCCACGTCATCCGGGTGGACGCCGAACCCATGACGGTCGCCGACATCCGCACCGAGGTCGACAACTGGACCAGTCCCATGTCGATGCCGGTCGCGTTCGAGAAGTTCACCCGGTTCTACAGTGAGGGCTCGCTGCGGGCCGCCTACTCCCGCGTCCTGGAGCCCCACCACCGCATCACGGAGACGTGGTCCGCCGACGGTAACCGGAAGACCGTCAAGATCGAGCACCCCCGCGATCCGCGCAACCAGTTCACCGAAGTGACGATCCACCACAAAGGCGATTCCGTCTCGCTCCACTGGCGCTTCCGCGACGAAATGCTCCACGGAGAGGAACCGCACGAGGGGGATCCGATGGACTACGGCGCCCACAACATCGGCACCGTGAGCGTGAGCCTGCGCTCCCAGAAGCTGAACGAGAACACCAGCTTCGAGTCCATCGACCTCCCCTACGACTGGTACGACCTCGACCACCCGCCCGAGGAGGAGCAGGCGGTTCAGCCTCTGGCGGACCCGAACGCCGACGACCTGCGCCAGCCCGCAGCCGCGCCCCCGGCCCCGGTCGACCCGGTCGCGGTGGACCTGGCCCGGCAGCATCTCGACGCCGCGGCCCAGAACCCGGATCTCCACCAGTTCATGGGGTGGATCAAGGGCGGCGGGTTCACGAGCAAGCGTGACGACGAGGGCATGATCGCGGTCAGGACCGGAGAGCGGTACGAGTCCCTGCTCGGCAAGGTGCAGAGGTTCCTCGACCACGCGCAGGCGCTGCACCCGGCCGAAGGGCAGCCGGCGGGGGAGTCCCTGCGGCTGTACCGGGCGGTGCGGATGGACCCCGAATCCCGGGGCCGGGACGGCTTCACCGAACTGCTGCCCGCCTCCACCTCCTTCAGCCGGGAGTTCGTCCAGGACTGGATGTCAAACGGGGGCGGCGGCGACAACTACGCGCTGTTCGAGATCAACGTGCCGCTGTCCCACCCCATGCTGGCGCTGTCCTTCCCACCGGGCCACACCAGGGCCCAGGGCGACCCGGAGCCGGTGAACGAGAGCCAGTCCGAGGTGACGCTCGGCCCGAGCCGCCTGACCGTCACCGGCCGGGACGACGAGGGAGGCTTCCACGTCATCCGGGTGGACGCCGAACCCATGACGGTCGCCGACATCCGCACCGAGGTCGACAACTGGACCAGTCCCATGTCGATGCCGGTCGCGTTCGAGAAGTTCACCCAGTTCTTCAGCGACCGCTCGCTGCGGGCCTCCTACGCCGGCGACCTCGGGCCCTTCCACCGCATCAGCGAGACGTCGTCGCCGGACGGCCTCACGAAGACCGTCAGGATCGAGCACTCCCACGAACAGCTGGCCGGACAGTTCCTGGAAGCGACGATCCGTCATGAAGGCGAGTCCGTCTCCATCCTCTGGCGCTCCAGCGAGGACACGGAGCCGCGGGAGCCGATGGTCTACGACGCCGACAGCATCGGCACCGTGAGCGGGGGCCTTCGCTCGCAGAAGCTGGCCGAGAACCCCAGCTTCGAGACGCTGGACCTCCCCTGGGACTGGTTCGACTACCGGATGCTCAATCCGGAGGAGGTCGGACAGTCGCTGTCGGACTTCGGCGGCGCCGCCGCCGGCTGGCGCATCGGCCCCAGCGACGTGCCGCAGGCCGAGCGCGACGCGCTGCGGAACTTCCCCGAACAGCCCGGGGTGTTCGTCCTGCCCGTGCACACGGACGAGGCCACCGGCCTGCCGGTCGGGCCCGAAGGCGACACGCTGACGGCCTACCAAACGGCGGGCGTCCTGTACGGCCTCCACCGCTCCGGGGCCTGGAACGGCACCGACACCGTGCAGTTCGTGGCGTGCAACCTGGGCGGCGGTCCGGCCCGCGAGTTCGGCGCCGAAGTGACGGAATGGCTTGAGGAGTTGGGCCTGGGGACCCACGTCCTGGACGCGACCGGCCCGGTGTTCTTCGCCCCGCGCGGCAACGACGGTCCCGGGCACCTGGTGGTCGCCTCCGCCGTCGGCTTCACCGAGGACGGCCGCCCGGCGATGGCCGCCGGCGGCCACTGGCGGGACCACTGGGCGGTCCGGAACGACGACGGCGACATCGTCGTCCGCACCGAGGACCGCGGCGCCTACCGGGCGCCGGAAGACGGCACCTTCCACGACCACCCCGACGACCACGCCCTGGTGGAGTCGATAGCCCCGGAACACCGCAACGAGCAGGCGGTGAGCTTCCTCCTGCCGACCGAGCAGCAGACCGCCGCCGGGGTGGCGCTGTCACAGCGCCACCTGACCGCCGCCCCACCCGGCAGCGAACTGCGCCGGTTCATGGGGCGGATCCAGAACGGGGCCTTCACCAACCTGCGCAACCCGGCCGGCCGGCTCGTCCAGCGCGAGGGCACGGTGACCTTCGACCAGACGATGGCCGACCTGCAGAGGTTCTTCGACGAAGCGGAGCCCCTCCGCCCCCCGGAGGGGCACCCGGACGCCGAGGGAACCGTGCTCCTGTACCGCGCGGTGAGGATGTCGGCGGAGACACGGCAGCAGGAGAGCTTCACGGAGATCGTGCCGGCGTCCACCACCTACGACCGGCCGTTCGCCCAGGGCTGGATGTCGGTTCCCGACCGCTACGCGCTGTTCGAGATCGAGGTGCCGCTGTCGCACCCCATGCTGGCGCTGTCGTTCCCGCGCGGGTTCGCCGAGCAGCAGGGCCGTCCGGCGGAGGTGAACACGGCCCAGTACGAGGTGACGCTCGGCCCGACCCGGCTGACGGTGACCGACCGGCAGGAGGACGGCGACTACCACGTCATCCGGGCGAGGGCCGAGTCCATGACCATCCAGGAGGTCCAGGCCACGATCGCGGGCTGGGTGAACGACACCCCCATCGAGGACGTGTTCGACCTGTTCGCCGGGTTCTACAGCGAGCAGGCGCTGCGTGCCGCCTTCCGGAGCGACCTGCGGGACGAGTTCCGCATCGCCGAGCACCTGTCCGAGGGCGGGCGGGAGAAGACGGTCGTGATCACCTCGCCCCACCCGAAGGTGACCGGCCAGCACACGACGGTGCACCTCGCCCTGGACGAGGGCGGGACCCTCCTGGTCCGGATCCAGAACAGCGACAACGAGGCCTGGGGCGAAGACCCGACGGAGGCCCAGTACACGGTCACGAACCTCCACGAGGTGCTCCAGGACCTCCGGGACGGCACGCTGGCGACGGTCGCTCCCTTCGACACGATCAACCTCCCGTTCGACTGGTGGGGAGTCGACCCGGTGCCGGCGGCGGGCGAGGTCGGCAGGCCCCTCAGCGCGTTCGGCGGCCCCGCACACGGCTGGTGGCTCAGCAGCTCCGAGCCGTCGGAGGCGGACAGGCACGCCCTGGTGCGCTTCCCCGCGCAGGAGGGCGTTTTCACCCTGCCGGTGCACACCGACCCCGCCACCGGCAAGCCGGTGCACATCGACCCCGACACCGGCCTGCCGATCGGCGAGCTGACCGAGGACCACGTCGTCGGGGTCCTCGCCGGACTGCGCGCGGGCGACGTCTGGAACGGCACCGACCGGCTGCAGTTCGTCTCCTGCAACCTCGGGAGGGCGCCCGGGCTCGAGTACACCACCGAGGTGATGCGCCAGCTCGGCCTCGCCGACCTGGGCAGCAGTGCGCTGGTCGCGACGGGCCCGGTGTTCTTCGTGCCGCACGTGGAGGGCGGGCACGTCGTGGAGGGCCCCGGCCACCTGGTGGTCGCCTCCGAGGTCGGCTACACGGCCGACGGCCTGCCGGCCATCGTCCCGGGCGGGCACTTCCGGGAGGTCGCCCGGCCCCTGGAGGAGGGCCAGGCGAACGTGACCGCGGAACGCGGGGCGCACCTGCCCCCCGGCGGCGGCGCGGACCGTGAGCGCCCCGAGGGCTACGTCCGCGCGGACCCGGGCACCCTCGACCCCCACCGCGGGCTGGAGGGCGCGCTGGCCTTCGGGAGGAAGAGCAAGAAGCAGACCGACCCCGCTCCCCCCGTGGTCAGGGACCCCGACCCCGAGGTCAGGGCCCCCGACCCCGAGGTCCAGGGGACGCCGGCCCCCGAGACCAACACGTCCGAGGCGGTCGAGAACGCACTGTCTGGCGACACGTCGACGGTGACGAAGCAGGACAAGGGCAAGGGCCGGGCCGTGGACGAGGAACCCGCCGTCGTGGAAGCGGGACCGGAACCCGACTCCGCGGAGGCGGCGAGGAAGTACCTGAACGACGCCCTCCTCGAACCGCTCTTCGCCAACACCGACTGGCTGCCGACCCATGTCGTCCTGGGCCTGGAGCTGAAGGGCAACAAGAGCTGGCACACGGACGAGTCCGTCCAGAGCGGGTTCGACGAGAAATTCGACACAAACGTTCGATCGTACGAGGCCGCCAAACGATGGGGGGAGAAGAACCACACGACTCAGCAGTACTACGACGCGGAGGTGAAGGGGCTGGCGAAGGCCTACCGGCAGATGGGGGACTGGGGCTACCCGCAGGTCGCCCACAACGCGATGAAAGCGAGCGGCGATCAGCCTGAGGGCGTGCTCACCGTGCTCTCCTCCCGCGGTACGTGCGACAGCTGCAAGCACGTCGTCGCCGAGGACTTCCGCAACGCGTTCCCGAACATCAGCGTCTACGTGGCCTACGCGAAGCACAACTCGAACTCGGGCTGGTCACAGGCAGATCGGGTGTTCAAACAGGGCGGTGCCACGTGGAAGGGCCAGATCGACTACGGCTGGAAGGAGGAGGAGATGACCAACCTCAACTCCACCAGCACGCATCTGCACACGGGCTGGGAGGTCGTCTTCAAGTACTTCCCCTCGAAGAACGGCCAGACCGACTGGGAGCGGCGGCTCGTGGACAGGGCGGCCGAGGAGAAAGCCGCGAAGCAGCGCGCGGAGGAGGAAGCACGACGGCAAGCCGAGGAAAGGGCAAGGGAGTTCGAGAACAACGCCGCGGACACCGTCAACAAGGCGCTCAAGGTGATGCCGGCCAAGAGGGTCACGGCTTTCGCCAACAGCTACAAGGGCACCCCGGAGAACTTCATCAAGGAGCTGAACAAGCACATGAAGTCGAGCCCCTTGGGGTGGAAGACCACCCCCGAGTTGGAGGCCGCCCTCCTGGCCTGGTTCAAGCGGGACCGGCGGCCCGACCTCACCGGCACCTGACGGTGAACGCCGTCCGCACCGCCGCCCGTTGACCGGGTGAGGGTGCCCCGGCGCGCGGGGCCACAGGTGACCGGGGCGGGAAATGGGGCAGGGCGTGGAGCAGCGGCAGCAGCGGGCGGCGGGGGAGTTCCGGCTGGCGGCGGTGTTCGACACGGTCGACCCGGTCGCCGGGCCGGGGTTCTCGCCGGACCACGAGTTGGTCCGGGACCCGGCCGAACGGGACGCGCTGGCCGGGTACTTGAACGCCGGGGCGGAGGTGCTGGTGACGCCGGCGCTGATGGACGACATCTTCGACACCTCCCGCCGGGCCACCGTCCCGATGAACTACCGCACCGACGGCGAGTGGATCTGGACCGACACCGTCACCTACTACCTCCAGGAGTACGACCTCGCCCCCGAGCCCGGGCTGCTCGCCCACCTGCGCGAGCGCACCGGGCCGTGCCCGCGGCCGTCCCCGCAGACCCTCCAGCGGGCGGTCGACTTCGTGCTGCGCCCGCCGCGCCCGGCCGAGCCGGCGTGGCGCCTGGAGACCAGCTGAACCCGGCGCGCCATGCCGCCCGTCGCTACGGGTAGGGCCCATGTCCCGTGCCGGGTCCGGTCGATGACGACCGGACCCGGCACGGGACATGGGCATCGGGCGTCGTGGAGGGTCAGGGAGTGCGGGTGGGCAGGGAACGGAGCGCGCGGGGGAGCGGGTCGTCGGGCGGGGGCATCCAACTGCCTGCCGTGGCCTGGGCGGTACCCGAGCCGGCGGCTGAGTCCGGGGCGCCGGACGCGGGTGCGGCCGGTGCCCCGGGGCCGGCCCCGGCGGCGGTGGGTGCCGCCGGAGCGGTGCCCCCGGTCCGGGAGAGCGGTGCAACGGCGGCGGGCGCGGGCACGGCCCGGCCCGGGGTGACGGCCGCGCCCGTGCCGGAGGCGGCGGGCGGGCAGGAGGGCGCTGGGCGGCGCATCCCCAAGCCGATGGTGGCCGCCGCGGTGCTGGCCGGCCTGGTGCTGGTGGGGGTGCCGCTGGGGGTGGCCGGCCTGGGCGGGGACAACCCCGGCCCGCACGGCGCCGACGGGCCGCCGCCCGCCGGGTTCTCCCAGCCGGACGGCGGCGGCAACGGGTACGTCCCCGGCGCCGACGGGCCCGGGAACCCGGCCGGTGACCAGCCGCTGCAGCCGGGCCAGCCCGGGCAGCCCGCGGATCCCGGCCAGCCGGCGCCCGGCGCCCCCAACCCCGGGGACGGCGTGGTGCCCGCCGCCGCGGCCCTCGGCGCGGCCCTGCCCGGCGACCAGGGCGGCCACGGGAGCCCGGCCACCGGCCGCACCGCCGCCGACACGCCGGCCGC
Source organism: Kitasatospora sp. NPDC089509 (assembly GCF_044749365.1). NCBI lineage: Bacteria > Bacillati > Actinomycetota > Actinomycetes > Kitasatosporales > Streptomycetaceae > Kitasatospora > Kitasatospora sp. NPDC089509. The sequence continues at coordinate 112,881 of NZ_JBIVHS010000028.1, forward strand.
CCCGGGCGCGCCCGCGCCCCAGAACGGCGGCCAGAACACCGGCCAGGGCGGCGGGCAGGGCGCGGGCCAGGGCGGCGGCCAGGGCACCGGGCAGGGCGGCGGCGCGGCGCAGACCAAGCCCCAGCAGCCCGCCCAGCCCCAGCCCCCGGCCCAGCCCCCGGCCAAGTCCACCCCGCCCGCCCCGCCGCCCGCGCCCACCTACAGCGCCGTCGCCGGCCCGGGCTGCGGCGGATCGACGTCCATGCAGCAGAACGGCTGGTTCGACGACGGGCAGAAGGGCTGGCGCAAGAACTCCGGCGGCTACAGCGGCGACGGCTGCGGCGGCGGCTTCACCTCGATGCCGATGTCCGGCGCCGCCAACAAGGACGACAACAGCAACTCGGTGGTGTGGACCTTCAACACCGGCTCGCTCACCTCCGGCAGCTGCCGGCTGTCCGTCTACGTCCCCAACAGCGGTGACATCAAGGCCGTCGGCGGCGCCCCCACCTACTACACCGTGCAGGGCCGCTCCTTCGAGGTGAACCAGGTCTCCTCCCGCGGCCAGTGGGTCTCGGCGGGCACCTTCCCGCTCAGCGGCGGCCGCATCGCCGTCACGATGCACAGCCGCGGCCAGGACTGGGTCGGCGACACCGTCAAGACCTGGGCCCACCACGCCGCCTCCGCCGTCAAGGCCGACTGCACCGGCTGACCCCGGCCGGCGAGAAGCACCGGCAGCACCACCCGCACCACCAGCACCACCTGCCCACGAACGACGGAGGAGAACGCCCCATGACCCGCCATGTGCTGACGGTCGGTGCGGAGCCGCGCGACGGCGGCTACCGCACGATCGGCGCCGCCCTGGAGGCGGCCCGCAGCGGAGCGGTGATCAGCGTCCGCCCGGGCCGCTACGACGAGAACCTGGTGATCACCAAGATGGTGACCATCACCGCCGAGGAGGCCCGCGGCAGCGTGCGCATCTCCCCGCGCCGCGGCGCCGTCGTCCAGGTCGTGGCCGAGGCCGTCCAGCTCACCGGCCTGGTCCTGCAGGGCCAGGACGAGGAACTGCCCACCGTCGACGTCCCGCGCGGCCAGGCCGCCCTCCAGGACTGCGAGGTCGCCGGCAACTCCTGGACCGCCCTGCTCACCCGCCAGCAGGGCTCCCTGGCGATGCGCGGCTGCCGCGTCGTCAACCCGGCCGGCGCCGGCATCGTGGAGACCTCCACCGGCACCAGCGTCATCGAGGACACCGTCATCGAACACCTCGGCAGCTCCGCCGTGGTGATCGGCGAGAAGGCCAACCCGGTGGTGCGCAACTGCGTGCTGCGCGACGCCCGCGGCAACGGCGTGTGCGCCAACGGCGAGGGCCGCGGCACCATCGAGGACTGCGAGATCTCCGCCACCGACAAACCCGCCATCGCTCTGGAGGAGCACAGCACCACCCGCGTCCTGCGCACCACCGTGCGCGACGTCGCGCTCGGCGTCTACATCAGCTCCGCCGCCCAGGTCCTGCTGGAGGACTGCGCCCTGGACACCACCCGCGGCCACGGACTGGTCCTGGCCGGCGGCACCGACCCGCTGGTGCGCCGCTGCCGCACCACCCGCACCAAGGGCCACGGCATCCACGTCACCGGCCGCTCCCGGGGCCGCTTCGAGGAGTGCGCGGTCGCCGACGCCCACGGCACCGGCATCCTGGTCGACGAGTCCTCCAGCCCGGTCCTGACCCGCACCACCGTCACCGCCGGCGCCGGCGACGCGGTGGACCTGACCGGCGAGAGCGCCGCCGAGTTCGACCGCCTGGAGGTGCGCGGCGCCGCCGGCACCGGGGTGCTCGTGCGCGAGGGCGCCAACCCGCTGCTGCGCCGCCTGGACGTCGCCGAGGTCGGCGGCCACGGCGTCGAGGTGCTGCGCGAGGGCCGCGGGCGCCTGGAGTCCTGCCTGCTGGGGGCGGGCGCCCGCGCCGCGCTGCGGGTCGCCGACGGCGGCAACACCCAGGTCGGCGCCACCACCGTGCGCGGCAGCAGCGGCAACGGCAGCGGCAGCGGCACGGCGGCAGCGGTCAACGGGGTCGAGATCGGCCCCGGCGGCCTCCTCTCGCTGCGCGACTGCGACATCGCCGACTGGAGCGGCGACGGCCTGCTCGTCGAGGAGGACGGCGAACTCACCGCCGCCCGCACCCGGATCCACGGCAACCGCCGCCACGGCGCCCTGCTCGCCGCCGGCGCCCGCGCCGCGCTGACCGGCTGCGAACTGACCGACAACGCCCGCGACGGGCTGCGCGTGGACTCCGAGGAACCGGTGCGCGTCACCGGCTGCACCGTCACCGGCAACCGCGGCTCCGGACTGCGCCAGACCAGGCCCGGTACCCGCCTCGCCGTCCAGGACCTCACCAGCCGCGACAACGCCCACGCCGACAGCCACGGCAGCGCCGAGGCCCACCCCGTGGCCGCCGCCCCCGGCACCCGCCCGGCCGGCGCCGACCCCGGCCACCAGGGCCCCGCCGACCCGCAGCCCGCCGGCGCCGAGCCGCCGCCCCCGGACCCGGAGGGCCCGCAGGCCGCCCTGCAGGCCCTCGTCGGCCTGGAGGGCGTCAAGGAGCAGGTCGCCACCCTGGTCAACCTCAACAAGCTGGCCCGGCGCCGCGAACAGGCCGGCATGCCCGCCCTCCCGATGGGCCGTCACCTGGTCTTCGCCGGGCCGCCCGGCACCGGCAAGACCACCGTCGCCCGGCTCTACGGCTCGATCCTGGCCGAGCTCGGGGTGCTGCGCAGCGGCCACCTGACCGAGGTCGCCCGGGCCGACCTGGTCGCCTCCATCGTCGGCGGCACCGCCATCAAGACCACCGAGGTGTTCAACGAGGCCCTGGGCGGGGTGCTGTTCATCGACGAGGCGTACACCCTGTCCGCCGGCTCCGGCGGCACCGGCCCGGACTTCGGCCGCGAGGCGATCGACACCCTGGTCAAGCTGATGGAGGACCACCGCGACGACGTCGTGGTGATCGTGGCCGGCTACGAGGACGAGATGCGCGAGTTCCTCTCCTCCAACCCGGGCCTGGCCTCCCGCTTCAGCCGCACCGTGGAGTTCCGCAACTACTCGGCGCAGGAACTGGTCACCATCGTGCGCCGGGCCGCCGAAGCCCACGGCTTCGACCTCGCCGAAGCCACCGTGGAGGCCCTGGGCACGCACTTCACCCGCATGCCCAAGGGCGCGGACTTCGGCAACGGGCGCGCGGCCCGGAAGGTCTTCGAGGAGATGGTCGACCGCCAGGCCTCCCGGCTGGCCGCCCTCGCCGAGGTCACCGACGCCGACCTGCCGCTGCTGCTGCCCGAGGACCTCGGCGCCGCGGCCGCCGCCGGCCCCGGCACCGGCACCGGCGGCACCGGCGGCGGCAGCGAACTGCTGGCGCAGCTGCGGGAGATGGTGGGCCTGGCCGCCGCCAAGGAGCAGGTGGAGAACCTGGTCAACCTGATCACCCAGGCCCGCCGCCGCGAGGAGGCCGGCCTGCCCGCCGCCAGGATCAGCCACCACCTGGTCTTCGCCGGCCCGCCCGGCACCGGCAAGACCACCGTCGCCCGCCTCTACGGCGCCCTGCTCGCCGAACTCGGCGTGCTGCCCACCGGCCAGCTGGTCGAGACCGCCCGCGCCGACCTGGTCGGCCGCTACATCGGCCACACCGCCCAGCTCACCCGGGACGCCTTCGAACGCGCCCGCGGCGGCGTGCTGTTCATCGACGAGGCCTACACCCTCACCCCGCGCGGCGGCACCGCCTCCGGGGACTTCGGCCAGGAGGCGGTGGACACCCTGATGAAGCTGATGGAGGACCACCGCGACGAGGTCGTGGTGATCGTGGCCGGCTACGAGGACGAGATGCGCGGCTTCCTCGCCTCCAACCCGGGCCTGGCCTCCCGCTTCCCCCAGCAGATCGCCTTCGACCACTACAGCGCCGACGAACTCGTCACCATCGTCGCCCGCCAGGCCGAGGCCGCCGGCTACCTCTGCGCCCCCGAGACCCTCACCACGCTGGCCGCCCTGTGCGCGGCCGTCCCCCGGGACCGCAACTTCGGCAACGGCCGCTTCGCCCGCCAGACCCTGGAGTCGATGCTCACCCGCCAGGCCGGCCGGCTGGCCCGCCTGGAGGTCGGCGACGTGTCCGAACTGAGCCTGCTGCTCCCGCAGGACGTCCCCGCCCTGCTCCAGGGCAGCCCGGCGTGACGGCCCGTCTCCGCACCGCCCTCGCCGTCCTGGCCGCCCTGCCCGTCCTCGCCGCCCCGCCCGTCCTGGCCGCCCCGGCGGCCGCCGCCTCCGGCGACCCCTCCGCCCTGCCCGTGATCGCCCAGAACCGCTCCGCCGCCCGCCCGGGCGAGTGCCTCAAACCCTCCGACAAGGCCACCGACCGCACCCCCTGGGCCCAGACCTACCTGCACCCCGAGGCCGCCTGGCCGCTCAGCCGCGGCACCGGGGTGACCGTCGCCGTCGTCGGCTCCGGCGTCGACGGCACCTCCGGCGTCCTGGGCGAACGCCTGGTCACCGGCCCGCGCGAGTACGGCACCGGCGACTCCACCCGCGACTGCGTCGGCCACGGCACCTTCCTCGCCGGACTGATCGCCGCCCGCCACCAGGACGGCACCGGCTTCGCCGGCATCGCCCCCGAGGCCCGCATCCTCGCCGTGGCCGTCACCGACGACACCGGCGCCACCACCCCGGCCCTGCTCGCCAAGGGCATCCGCGACGCGGCCGACGCCGGCGCCCGGGTGATCGCCTCCGCCCTGCCCCTGCCCGCCGGCGACCCCGCCCTCGACGACGCGCTGCGCCACGCCGACGGCAAGGGCGCCCTGGTCGTCGCCCCGGCCGCCTTCGACCAGGGCAACGCCGCCGTGGCCTCCGCCCCGTCCCAGGTGCTCACCGTCGCCGCCCTCGCCCCGGGCGGCACCGCCCCGGGCGGGGGCGGGGGCACGGGCAGCGGCGGGGGCAGCGGTACCAGCGGCAGCGGCGCCGCCGTCACCGCCGTCACCGCCCGGGACACCCCCGCCCCGGCGGGCACCCCGGCCGGCCCCCGGGTCGACCTGACGGCCCCGGGCGAGGCGATGATGAGCACCGGACCGGCCGGCCGGGGCTACTTCACCGGCAGCGGCCCCAGCTTCGCCACCGCCGTGGTGGCCGGCACCGCCGCCCTGCTGCTCGGCTACCACCCCGACCTCGACCCCGCCCACCTGCGCGACCGCCTCGAATCCACCGCCTACCACCCCGGCACCGCCCTGCCCGACCCCCGCCTGGGCTACGGCACCGTCGACCCCCTGGCCGCCCTGACCACCGCCGTGCCCGCCGCCCCGGCCGCCGCCCCGCCGCCCGCCACGGCCCCCGCCCTCCAACCCCCGGCCCCGGACCCCGCCCCCCAGCAGGCCGCGACCGTCGCCGCCGCCGTCCTCGCCACCGTCGTCCTCACCCTCGGCCTGGCCCTCCTGGTCACCACCGCCCGCCGCCACGCCTGGCGCCCCCGCGCCTGGAAGCCCTGACGGCCGAGGGCGGAGCCGTTGCGGCCCGCTGGCTGTATCGACCACGGGCGTTGTCGACGGCGGTCGATACAGCCGGGGCCCGTCCGCCGATTCCCGCCGGGTGCGCGGCGTCGGGGCACGCACCTCGCCGCCCCGGCCTTCGGCCCCGGCCTTCGGCCCCGGCCTTCGGCCCCGGCCTTCGGCCCCGGCCTTCGGCCCCGGCCTTCGGCCCCGGCCTTCGGCCCCGGCCTTCGGCCCG
>NZ_JBIVHS010000028.1:118704-135410 GCF_044749365.1 Kitasatospora sp. NPDC089509
CCCGGCCTTCGGCCGGAGGACGCCCCACCGCAGTGGCTCCCGCCTCCGCCTTGCGATGCACGCCCCCCCCGACGCCGCGCGCCGATCCGACGCGAAGCGTCGGACACCCCCTGAGCCCGTCCGCCGCCGTCCGGGCCGGCGGGCCGTCAGGAGGCGGACGGGTGGATGCCCTCGGCGACGAGGGCGGCCAGGGTGAGGTGGGCGCGGCGGGTGCGGGGGTGCAGGCGCGCGGGCTCGAAGACGCCGCCGAGGGCGAGGTGTTCGTCGAAGGGCAGCACGACGGCGCCCCGGCAGCGGCGGCCGAAATGGTCCAGCAGGTCGTCGGCGCCGACGGTGCGCCCCTTGGCCCGGACGCCGGAGATGGCGGTGACACTGCGCCGGGCGAGGTCCTGGTAGCCGTTGGCACACAGCCAGTCCAGGGTGGTGTCGGCCCCGGCGGCGCCGTCGATGCTGGTGGTGGCGGTGATGACCAGTTGGTCGGCGAGGTCGAGCACGGCACGCATGGAGCCGTGCAGCAGCCCGGTGCCGCAGTCGGCCAGGACGATCGGGTACTGGCGGCTGAGCAGTTCGACCAGGCGCCGGTAGTCCTCGCCGTCGAAGGCGTCGGCGACGGTGGGGTCGGCGTCGTTGGCCAGCACCTCCAGGCCGCTGGGGGTCAGCGAGGTGAAGCGCCGGATGTCCATGTAGCCGGTGATCGAGGGCGCGGCGGCCAGCAGGCCCTGGACGGTGGCCGCACCCTCGCGGCGGATGCGCCGGCTCAGGGTGCCGGTGTCCGGGTTGGCGTCGACGGCGACGACTTTGTCGGCCCGGGTCTCGGCGAGGACGGACCCCAGGCCCAGCGTCGCGGAGGTCTTGCCGACGCCGCCCTTGAGGCCGATGACCGCGATCCGGAAGGAACGGTGCAGCGGGGTGCGGATGAGGGCGGTCAGCCGTTCCCGCTCGCGCTGCTCGCCCCGGCCGAGCAGCCGGCCGAGCCGGGCGGGGGCGGGGGTTGGGGCCTGAGTGGGGGCCGGGGCGAGGGGCGCCGGGGCGGTGTACGGGACGGCGGCGGGGGCCGGGGCCGGAGCGGCCGGAACCGGTACGGGAGCCGGTACCGGCAGCGGCGCCGGCGCCGGTACGGCCGGGGCGGGCCGGGCCTGCGGGGGGATGAGGACCGTCCCCAGGGCGTCCAGCGGCCGCTGCCAGTCCGGCCCGGCCGGCCGGGCCGGGGGCAGGAGCGCGTAGTCGGGGGAGAGGTCCCGCTCCGGGCCCGGGCCCAGCCGCCGCACCTGCTCGATGACCGCGTGCTCCGCCGTCACGTTCCGCCTCCTGTCGCCGCGTCGGCCCCGGGCCGGTGCCGTCCACTTCCCCCTTCGGCACAACGGCCCGGACCCGCCGCGCCGTTCACCCCGCCCGGTCACGTCACGTCACGTCACGGCAGCGGCAGTGCGGCGGCGCCGGCGACCAGGGCGGGCAGCTCGCGCATGTCGTCGAAGGTGCGGGTGCCCGGCCCGGCCAGCCAGGCGGCCGGGGTGAGGCCGCCGTGGAAGCCGAGCGAGCGCATGCCGGCCGCGCGGGCGGCGGCCACCCCGTACTTGCTGTCCTCCACCACCAGGCAGGCGGCCGGCTCGACCCCCGCCGCGGCGGCGGCGTGCAGGAACAGGTCGGGGGCGGGCTTGCCGGCCGCGACGTCCTCGGCGCTGAAGATCCGCCCCTCGAAGCGGGGCAGCAGCCCGGTCCGCCCCAGGGTGGCACGCAGCCGGGAGTGCCCGCTGGAGGAGGCGACGCAGTCGCGCACCCCGGCCCGCTCCAGCTCCGCCAGCGCCTCCACCACCCCTTCCACCGGGGCGAGTTCGGCGGCGAACGCCTCGTCGTACAGGTGCTGGTAGGCCCGCTCCCAGCCCGGTTCCAGCGGCACGCTCGCACGGGCGGCGAGCTCGGCGGTCATGTACGCGTGGGTGCGGCCGACGAAGCGCTCCACGATCTCCGCCTCGGACAGCGGCCAGCCGATCGCGGCCGCCACCCGGGCGTCCACCTTCACCGCCACGCGCTCGCTGTCCAGCAGCACGCCGTCGCAGTCGAAGATCACCAGTTCGATGGGTACGGGCATGATCCACACCCTAGAACCCCTGGCACGGCCCCGCCGCGCCGTCACTCCCGGGCGAGCAGCACCGGCAGCGAGCGGTGCCCGTTGGAGATCAGCGAGTCCACCGGCTCCAGCTCCACCCCCGGCAGCAGCACCAGGTGCGGGAAACGCTCGAACAGCGAGCGCAGCGCCGTACGCGCCTCCGTGCGGGCCAGCGGCGCGCCGAGGCAGAAGTGCGGGCCGTACCCGAAGGCCAGGTGGTCCTTCACCGGCCGCAGCACGTCGAAGACCGCACCCTCCGCCCCGTAGCGCACCGGGTGGCGCCCGGCCGCCGCGTAGGAGGCCAGGATCGCCTCCCCCCGGCGGATCACCACCCCGCCCGGCAGCGCGATGTCCTCCACCGCGTACCGCAGCGGCAGGTGCGCCACCGGCGCCTCGCAGCGCAGCGCCTCCTCCACCACGTCCTCCCAGCCCGCCTTGCCCGAGCGCACCAGGTCCAGCTGCTCGGGGTGGGTCAGCAGCAGCGTGATCGCGTTGTCGATGAGGTTGACGGTGGTCTCGTAGCCGGCCGACACGATCAGCAGCAGGGTGTCCCGCAGCTCCTCCTCGGTGAGCGCCCCGCCGTCGCCCTCGGTGTCGCGCACACCGATCAGCAGCGAGGTCAGGTCCTCGCCCGGCTGCGCCCGCTTGGCCGCGATCAGCTCCTCCAGCATGGCGTAGAAGGCGGCCGCGTTGGCTGCGGCCTCCTCGGGGCCGAGCACGGTGGAGAACACCCGGTCGACGTGGTGGCGGAAGCGGTCGCGCAACTCGACCGGCAGGCCGAGCAGTTCACCGATCACCTGGATCGGCAGCGGGTAGGCCAGGCGCTCGCGCAGGTCCACGGCGGTGCCGGCCGGGGTCTGGGCGATCGCGTCCAGCAGCCCGTCCGTCAGCTCCTGGATCCGTACCGTCATCGAGCCGATCTGGCGGGCGGTGAACGCGGCCCCCACCAGCCGGCGCAGCCGCCGGTGGTCGGCGCCGTGCGCGGTGAACATGTTGCGCGCCTCCACCCACAGCCCCAGCGGCCAGCCGGGCACCAGCCGCTCGAAGTCCGGCCAGTGCTGCCGGCCGTCCTTGGACACCCGCGGGTCCCGCAGCAGCTCCTCCAGCAGCAGTGGGTCGGCCACCGCCCAGGCCGGCACCCCGAGCAGGTCCACCGGGGTGGCCGGCCCGCGCGCGAACAGCTCGGCGCTCTCCGCGTTCCGGGCCCGCCCGGTGGGGTCCAGCACCAGGCGCCGCCCCATCGGGCACCGGGCGTCGGGCGGGGTCAACTGGTCGTCCACGAGGGCTCCTTCGGGCGAGGGTCGGGGTCGCACGCTGTGCTTCCGGGACGAGGATGTCCCGCCCCGCCCGCCCCCGTCGAGACCGCCTGTCGGCGCCGCCCCCTACCCTTGCCGCCTGTGACCGACCCTTCCACCGCCCCCGTGACCGACCCTTTCACCGCTCCCGTGGCCGACCCGCCGCAGCACCTCGACCGCGTCGACGCACTCCTCGCCGACCCCCACCCCTACACCCCGGCCGACACCGACCACGCCACCGGGCACGCCGGCCCCGGCTACCGGGTCGAGGAGCTGTACGTCAGCCGCGACTTCCGGCACGACGAGGAGGACCGGCAGGCCTGCGAACGCGAACACGACCTGGCCGAGGCCCGACTCGCCGCCCTGGCCGAGGTGCTCACCGCACGCTGGGGCAGCCCGCACACCGTCGACCTGTTCTCCTACCTGCGGGCGGGCTACGACTGGGAATGCGCCGCACGCCCCGTCCCCGAACCGCTGGCCCTGCTCAGCTGCAAGGCCGTCACCCTGCACGTCTGGCCCCTGCCCGACGGCGGAGCCGGCCCGCGCTGGCTCGGCCTGAGCGTCGGACAGGAGGACAAGGAACTGCCCGTCGTCCTGTCCGCCGCCCTCGCCGACGGCCCCGTCCCGGCCCCCACCGCGCCGTCGGAGCCGGAAGCCTCCACCAGGGCCCCGGCGAGCGGCACTTCCTGATGGCCTGGGTCCGGCTACCCGGGCCCGGCCCGCCGCCTCGCCTGACGGCCGGTGAACCCGGGGCCGGGGAAATCGGATGACCGCGGCGGCGGCCGGCTCCGACAATGGGGCATGTTGATCGATCACTGGCCCCTGCTGGGCCTGCGGCTGAACACCCCCCGCCTGGAGCTGCGGCTGCCCGGCGACGACGAGCTGGCCGAGCTGGCCGCCCTGGCGGCCGAGGGCATCCACGCCCCGGACCGGATGCCCTTCCTCGTGCCGTGGACCGACCTTCCGCCCGCGCAGCGGGCCCGTTCGGTGGTGCAGCACCACTGGTTGTGCCGGGGGACGTGGTCGCCCGAGGACTGGGCGCTGAACCTGGCCGTGTTCGAGCACGGCCGGGTCGTCGGCCTGCAGACCGTCTCCGCCCGGGACTTCGCCGTGCTGCGGGAGGTGGGCACCGCCTCCTGGCTCGGCGCGCGCCACCAGGGGCAGGGGATCGGCACCGAGATGCGGGCCGCCGTCCTGCACCTGGCCTTCGCCGGCCTGGACGCGCTGGAGGCCACGTCGGGGGCCTTCGAGGACAACGCCTCCTCGTTCAACGTCTCCCGCCGGCACGGCTACGAACTCGACGGCACCGAGCGGCGCGTGGTCCGCGGCCGGCCCGCGACCAAGCGGCGCCTGCGGCTGACCCGCGCCCGCTGGGAGGAGCACGCGCAGGTGCCCGTCTCGATCAGCGGCCTGACGCCCTGCCGGCCGATGTTCGGACTGCCCGAGGACGACGGCCCGTTCCCCGCGGCTACGACGGCTACGCCGTGAGCGCCAGGCGCCAGTTGTTGGAACGTATGGGGTGGCCCGGCGGGTACTCGAACTCCACCTCGCCGAGCAGCTCGAACCCCGCCTTGCGGCACACCGCGTTCGAGGCGTCGTGCCGCACCGACGGGAAGGCGTGCAGCCACGGCAGCGCGCCCTCCCGCCCGGCCCGCCGGGCGCACAGCAGCAGCGCCCGCACCGCGAGCCCCCGGCCCTGGTACTCGGGCAGCACCGCGTACCCGGTCTCGTACACCTGCTGCCCTTGCCAGGCGTGCGGCCAGTACCCGACCGACCCGGCCGGCTCGCCGTCGAGCATCAGCAGGAACATCCGCTCGTCCGTCATCGCGAGGTAGCGCTCGTGCCGGCGCCGTATCTGCTCGGCGCTCTCCACCCCGCCCAGGTGCTCGGTCAGTTCGGGGGTGTTCTGGCGGTGCAGCACGTCCAGGCCCAGCGGGTCGGACCAGGGCGCGAGGGTGAGGGCGAGGGAGCCGTTCGTCATGGCCCGCACGCTAGCGCGGGGGTCTGACAACGCCGGGCGGAGTGCTCAGGGGGCGAAGATCAGGCGGAAGACCTGGTTGTGGATGAAGAACCCGCCGGGCTGGCCGGGGATCGGCTGGAGGTTGAAGGTCTCGGCGAACTGCAGCGGCTTGTCGAAGGCGTTGTCGACGGCGAGGCTGCCGGTGACGGCGACCAGGACCCCGTCGCCCGGGGCGGGCTGGGCGTCGCTGCTGCCCACCCGGTGCTTGACGACGGCGAGTTCGGGCTTGGTCAGGGTGGCGGTGATGGCGGCCTGACCCTGGACCTGGGCGCTCTCCCAGGTGAGCATCGACTCGGGCCGGTACAGGGCGGCGAGGTTCTGACGGGCCGTCAGGCCGCCGTCGAAGGTGGTGTAGTAGTGCTGCACGAAACTGTTGGCAATGCCGGCGAAGTCCATGGCCGGACGCTAGCGGCGGTCCGGTCCGGGCTTCCGGCGGATGAAATGATGATCACCCGTACGGGTGATCGAGGTTTACGGGCCCCTCCAGCGGCGCCAGCAGCACCCGGTGGGTGCTCTCCAGCAGCGCGGTGACCCGGTAACGCCCGGTGTGCCCCGGTGGCGGCGCTCCGGCGGCCGGGTGGCCGACCCGGGCCCAGGCCTCGCCGAAGGTGACGGTGTACCAGTGGTTCCCGGGGCCGGCGGAGGTGACGGTCGCCGTCACGGTCGAGCCGACCGGGTGACGCGCCCGGATCCGCTGCCACTGTTCCTCGGGGGAACGCCCGGTGCGCGGAGTCCGGGGCGTGCAGGGCGGGGTCCAGCGGCCAGAGCCTGATCTGCCACCGGCCGGTGAGGCGGTTGTGGAGGCGGCTCAGGACCTCGAAGTCCGCGACCGTGCCGGCCGGCGGCCACTGGTCGCGGCCGCGCAGGTGCGCGCGGTCGACGAACCCCGGGCAGTCGAACCCCGGGCAGCCGGGGTCCGGATCGCCCGGCGGCGCGAGGTCGACGAAGACGCCGATGGACGGCCCGGGGTGCGGCCGGACGCGGCCGCGCAGCCGGGCGCCGAGCGGGAAGCGCCGCAGCAGCGCGTCGATGTCCGAGGGGCGGGTCACCCCGCCACTGTGCCACCGGTGGGTGCGGGGGAGGGGAGGGAGCGGGAAGTCGGCGGGGACGACTTCCCGCTCCGGTCGGGGGGAGGGGAGCGGGCTCGGCCGCAGGGCACGGTGCGGTCGCTCGGGCACCAACCGTGCCAGTCGGGCGCCCCGGCGAGGAGGGGGACGGGCCCGGCGCACCCGTGTGGGTGATGGGCGGTGCGCCAAAGTGCGGGGGCGGGTTTGCGGCGTGGGAAGTCGGCCGGTCCGACTTCCCACGCCGGGGCCGGGGGCGCCATCGCGCCGCGCCGGCCCGCGCCTGCCCGCGCCGGCCCCGGCCCGGGTGTCGGGGTGCGCCCCGATCCGGCCGGAACCGGATGCCGGACCGGTACGAACGGTCTTGACCTCAAGCCGACTTGAGCTCCTACGGTGACGGCATTCCGAACGAACGACCGAACGAACGAACGGTGACGTGATGCTCAAGGAGTACCCGCACGAGGTCCTGGCAGCCCAGCCCATCGGTGCGTGGACCGGGGAGGTGTACCGCCGGGTGGTGGGAGGCCTGCGCGAGCAACTGGCGGTGGAGGGCCTGACCCAGCCGCACTGGTGGACGCTCAACCACGCCGCCGGCGCCCCCGGCCACTGGACCCGCGCCACCCTGGTCGAGCGGCTGGCCCGCTACGAGGACCTCGGCCTCGACTTCGACGCCGTCTTCGACGACCTCGCCGCCCGCGGCTGGCTGCTGGAGGATGCGACGACCGGCGGCATGTCCCTCACCGAGCAGGGCGAGGCGGCCCGGTTGCGGGCCCGGGAGCGCAACCACCGGGTGCTCCGGCGGGCCCAGGAGGGTGTGGACGAGGCCGAGTTCGTGACCGCGGTCAACGTCCTGCGCCGCATCACCGCCAACATGGGCGGTGACGGCGACCTGCCCGCCTGAGCCATCGAATGTCGACGTTCATCGAACAATTGCCCGCATGGTGATCTAGTGTCAGTTGCGACCGATCGAACGAATGTCGGAGGAGATCCATCATGCTCAAGCGCATCGCCGTCGGTGCTGCCGCCGCCGCCCTGCTCGCCCTCGGCAGCGGCCAGGCCTTCGCGGACACCTCCTGGGGCGACGTCGCGCCCCAGCACGCCACGCCCGCCACCACCGCCTGGGGCGATGACGCCCCCGCGGACACCTCCTGGGGCGGCGTGGCCCCCCAGCAGGCCACGCCCGCGACCACCGCCTGGGGCGACGTGACGCCCGCGAACACCTCCTGGGGCTGGGGCACCCCCGCCGGCCAGTAACACCGGCGCCCTCCCCGGGCCCCGTCGCACCGCCCGGTGCGGCGGGGCCCCTCGGTGCGGTGGGGGCCGGACCCTGCGGGCGCGTACCAAATCGAAGTGCGCGTCGGGTTCGCGCGCCGTGGATGCTCCCCCTGCGCTCTGGTGCGGGCGGTGCGGATCGACAACGCTGGGGCAGGGCCGTGTCCATGACGACCCGGCCCCGCTGTCGGCCCTCGGACCGTTCAGGAGTGCGGAAGGCGTATGCCCCAGGACGTCGAGTTCACGATGCCCGTCGAGAGCCGGGTCAGCCCGGAGCTGGACCGCGCCCGCCGGCGCCACCTGGACTGGGTCCAGGCCTCGGGGCTGGTGACCGGCGACGAGGCCCTCCACCGCTACGAGGCCTCCCGGGTGGCCGACAGCGCCGCGTACGGCTTCCCGGAGGCCGTCGGCGCGGACCTCGACCTCTGCTTCGACCTGCTCGGCTGGCTCTTCCTCTTCGACGCCCGGTTCGACCCGCGGTCCGACGCCCGGCCCGGCACCCCGTCCGACCCCCCGTGCGACACCCCGAACAGGCGCACCGACGCCGCGATCGCCGTCTGCCAGGACCTGGTGGGCCTGCTGCGCTGGCCGAAACCGCCGGCGGCACCCGCCCGGCCCGTCGTCGCCGCCTTCGCCGACTGCTGGCGGCGGATGGGCCGCGGCAGGTCCGAGGAGTGGCGCCGGCGCACCGCCCACGACTGGGTCGACTACCTGGCCGGCTGGCCCACCCGGATCGCCGACCGGGCGCACGGAGTCCCGCCGGACCCGGCCGCCCACCTGCGCGCCCGCCGCCGCACCATCGGGGTGCGCCCGCTGCTCGCCCTGGCCGAACGCGTCGGGGACTTCGAAGTCCCGCTGCTGGCCTGGCACTCCACCCACCTTGAAGGGATGCGGATCGCCGCCTGCGATGCGGTCGTCGCGATGAACGAGATCCACTCGCTGGAGAAGGACGAGGCCCGCGGCTTCCCCAACCTCGTGCCCAGCCTGGTGCACCACCGCGGCCTGTCCCGGGCCGAGGCCGTGCGGCAGGTGTGCGGGACGGTCGAGCGCTCGGTCGCCTCCTTCGTCGAGCTGCGCGCCGGACTCCCGCAGCTCGAACAGGCCCTCGGCGCCGGGCGGATGCCCGAACTCGCCCGGTACGCCGACGCCCACGCCGCCTGGATCCGCGGCTACCACGACTGGGGCCGGGCCGCCCCGCGCTACACCGCCCCGGCCGGCCCGGAGAACCTGGGCCCGGAGAACCTGGGCCCGGAGCACCTCGGTCCGGAGCACCTCGGTCCGGAGAACCTCGCCGCACCGCAACCGAACTGACGTCAGCGCTGTTGCGGGCATCCCCCTATCATGGGCGCGCTCCACACATCATGATCACAAATCCAGGGGGACGACACATGACCGCTACCGTCGCCGTGCACGCCGAGCAGCCGTTCCTCGCCCTGCGCAGGGGCACGTTCGGCGTGGAGATCGACGGGGTGCCGGTGGGCGGTGTCAGACAGGGCACCGTCGCCCGCTTCCCGGTGTCGGCCGGGACCCACACCGTCCGGCTCACCGCCTGGGACCGCAGCCGCTCCAACCCGGTGGCCGTGGAGGTCGCGGAGGACCGCGAGTTCCTGGTCACGGGCCGGGGCACCGGACTCGGGTTCGCCTTCCTGGTGCTGCCGCTGGCCCGCGCCGCCATGGTGCCCTGGTACTACGTCGTCCCGGTCGGGCTGCTGATGATCGCGGTGTTCTGGAGCGTCCCCGGCCTGCTGTTCCGCCTGCGGGCCGTCGGCGACTCCGCCCTCGGGGAAGCCCGGGAGGTCGGACCCGCCGAGCAGGAACCCGCCGGCGCGGCGCCCGACGGCAACGGCCTGTGGTGGGAGTCCGACCCGGCCCTGGCCGAGCGCCTGCGCAAGAACGCCGACTCCTGAGGAGACCGGCCGGGCCCCGGCCTGGCGGGAACCGCGTAACGCGATATACCGTATCGCGATATAGCGTAAGTCGCGCCAGGACGAGAACGGGGACGGGACACATGCCGGGAGAGATCGCGTCCACCGGAAGCAGCACCGGGAGCGGCGCCACCAGCACCGCCACCAGCAGCACCGGCCTCGCACTGCGGGCCTCGCACGCCGACCGGGACCGCGTGGTCGCCGCCCTGGGCGTCGCCGCCGGCGACGGCCGGCTGACCGCCGAGGAACTGGACGACCGGGTGGAGGCCGCCCTCGCCGCCCGCACCCTCGCCGACCTGGCCCACCTCACCGCCGACCTGCCCCCGGTGACCGTCTCCCGCACCGGCGTGGTCGCCGAGGGTCGGGACGTCCTGCGGATCGAGCAGAAGTTCACCAAGGCCGAACGGACGGGCAGTTGGGTCCTGCCCCGCCGCCTGGAGATCGCCGCCGAATGGTGCAACGTGACCCTGGACTTCACCCAGGCCGTGCTCACCCACGACACCCTGGAGGTCGACGTCGACATGCAGGGCGGCAACCTCACCCTGATCGTCGGCCCGGGCATCGTGGTCGACCCCTACGGCCTGGTCCTGGAGTTCGCCAAGGTCAAGGGCCACCAGAGCCCCGACCCCGACCTCCCGCCCCGGCTGCGCATCGAACTGGTCGGGAAGAAGAGCTTCGGCCGCATCGCCGTCCGCCACCCCCGCCGCCGACTGCTCGGCCGCTCCGGCGCGGCCTGACCCGCACACGGCGTGAACCGCACGCCGCGTGAAGCGCACCCAGGACGAACGCCCGCATCCTGGGCCCGAGTCCGCTCAGGTCCCCGCGGCCTCCTCCGCCGCCACCCCGTCCACGAGCACCCGCCGACTGGCCCTCATGAACACGATGTAGGCGGCCCGCAGTTCCTTCACCGCCGTCCGCATGGACGCCACCGCACGATCCCGGTCGCTCCCAGAGGGCAGCGCACCGGGCCCGCCGGCCACCAGCCGCAGGAAGCTCCGCTCGACCTCCTGCAGTGCCAGGCTCAGGGCGTTGCCGGCCTCCGCGACGGTTGTCGGTCCGAGCAGGACCAGCCGGCTGCACGCCGAGTTCAGCACGTCGAACCGCTCGGTCAGGTCCAGTCGTCGCGGCCGTTCGCTCTCCTCGGGTGACGCCAACGACTCATGGACGACCCAGATCATCGGCGTCACCCCGGCGTAGGCGTCCAGCACCTCCCGGTACGCCTTCTGCCGCTCCTGCCGCACCCAGTGCCGGTGCTCGATCGCCGCCTGGTCGACGACCTGCCGCCGGGCGCTCTCCGCGTTCAGCGCCGCCGTGTCCCGCGCGCCCCGAACGGCCGCCCAGCCGCCGACCAGCGACCCGCCGAGTGCCCCGACCATGCCGATGCCGCCCGCGAGGACGGCCGCCCACCCCTGCCCCAGGTCCATCCGTCGACCCTGCCACGGCCGTTGACCCCGGTGGGTCGCCCGCCCCGGGGCGCACGGTGGCGCGGCCGTGGTGTGTGCCGTACGGGGACGCGTCGTTCCCCCGGACCGTGCCGGGGTGCCACGGTCGTCCGGCCGGGGCGGCGGGACGGAACGGCCGACGAGGGCAACGCCCCTTGCCCGCCAGGGCAGTTCGGACGGCGCCCCGCCGCCGTCCCTGCTGCGCCGCGCCCGTAAACCGGTGGCCGGGCGCGGCGGGCCGGGGCGAAGCTGGGCCCCATGACGACAACCTTGATCACCGGGGCCAACAAGGGCCTCGGCCACGAGACGGCCCGCCGACTGATCGCCGCGGGCCACACCGTCTACCTGGGGGCGCGCAGCACCGAGCGGGGCAAGGCCGCCGCAACCGAGCTCGGCGCCCGCTTCGTCCAGCTCGACATCACCGACGACGCGTCGGTCGCCGCCGCTGTAGCCACAGTTGAGGCCGACGGCGGCCTGGACGTCCTGGTCAACAACGCCGGGATCGAGGTCCGTTCACCGCAGGGCGCCGTCATCGGCGCCGCCGAGCTGACCGCCGACGTGCTGCGGGAGGTCTTCGAGACAAATGTGTTCGGCCTGGTCCGGGTGACCCACGCCTTCCTGCCGATGCTGCAGCGCTCCGCCGCCCCGGTCGTGGTCAACGTCAGCAGCGGCCTGGCCTCGCTGGCCCGGGGCGGCCAGGGCTACCCGGGGGCCGCCTACCCGGCCTCGAAGACCGCCGTCAACATGCTCACCGTGCAGTTCGCCAACGCGTTCCCGGCGATGCGGATCAACGCCGTGGAGCCCGGCTACACCGCGACGGACATCAACGGGCACGCGGGCACCCAGACCGTCGAGCAGGGCGCCGAGATCATCGTCCGGATGGCCCGGCTGGGCCCGGACGGCCCGACCGGCGGCTACTTCGACGCGGCCGGCCCGCTGCCCTGGTAGACGGGCGCCGGTACCGGAGCCCGGCACCGGCGCCGTCAGGTCAGGTCAGGCCGCGCGCTTCTGCGCCCACTCGTACAGGCGGTGGGCGCTGTCGCCGAGGCGGGTGGCGTAGAGCGTGTTGGTCGCGCCGCCCGCGAGGTCCTCGCTGGTGGTGGTGACGCCGACGACGGTGCCGGTGCCGGTCCGGGTGTCGAACCGCGCCAGGTGGGGGCCGCCGCTCGCCCCGTGCGACATGTCGCAGGACTCGCCCCACAGCAGCGGGGCCTTGGGGCCCTGCCGGGCCGGTCCGGCGCAGTGGATCATGCGTGATCCGGCGTACTTGGCACTGGGGTTGTTGAGCCGGTCCTTCGGGTAGCCGAAGGTGTGGACGAACTCGCCCTCGGCGGGCTCGGTGAACGCGATGTTCTGGCTTCCCGTGACGTCCGCGATCCGTCGGCCCTCGGCCGAGGGGTTCGCCACCAGGATTCCCGTGTCGAAGCCGGCGACGGCGACATCGGCCGAGGTCGTCGTGCCCGGATCGGCGTCCCAACGGGAGGAGGTGGCCGCCTCCTTGATGCTGAAGCCGCCGAGCGGCTTGGTGCCGTTGCGGTAGCCGGGCACGAAGTAGAGGTTGTGGTTCCACGTCGCGTCGGTGGCGCCGGCCCCGACACCCCTGAGACAGTGCGCCGCCGTGATGACGGTGCTGCGGTTCGCGCTCCTGACGACCGTCGCGGTGCAGCTGCCGTCGTAGCCGTCGGAGAAGGTGAAGAAGAGCCGGCCGACGTTCTTGTCCACCGCTCCGCCGTGCGTCCAGGTGGCCCCGGGGTCCGGGGTGTTCGGGGGGAGCGGCCGCGGGTCGTCGGGCGTGTTGTCGTCCTCGGGCACGGGGGTGATCTCGGGGACCATGGCGCCCGCCAGCTTCATCCGCTCGGGGGTCCAGTAGCCGTCGATCCGGCCGCGCTCCTGGTCGGTCGTGGCGCCGGAGTGCGTGGTGACGGAGTCCCGTTCCGCGGCCAAGGCCGCGGTCGGCAGCAGCACGGCCGCCGTGGTCGCGCTCAGCAGGAGGGCTCCGGCGGCGGCGAGCGTGCGGGGGATCGTTCGGTGGGTGGTGGACATCATCGCCGATCTCGGTTGGGTGCGGTTGGTTTCGAGCACGGCCCGGCCGACGCTTCAGGAGCGTTCGGCGGCCCGGTACAGCGGCTCGGTGATCGCGGAGGTGAACTGCGGGCCGACCAGGTGCCGGGTGCAGGCGGCGTCGCCGGGGGCGCAGACCCGGCCCGAGGAGTCGAAGAAGCCGCCCTGGGTGTTGTCACCCACCACGGTGCCGATCCCGGAGGACGGGTCGAAGTCGGCGATGCGGGGACCGCCGCTGGAGCCGCCGCCCATCACGCAGGGGGCGCCCCACTCGCCCCGGGGCTGCGGGTACTGCGCGGTGCCGGGGTACTCGCGGGTCCGTCCCGTGCAGTGGGCGAGCCTGGCCCCGGTGTACTCGGGCAGGCCCGCGCGGGTGGGATCGCCCGCGGCCTGGCGCGGGTAGCCGAACTGGTGGACCGACGCGCTGCCCGGCCGGTCGAAGCCGATGCGCTGGGCGGCGCCGACGGCGTCCTGCACGCGTCGGCCGGCGGCGTCGGCGTTCAGGACCAGGAACGCCTGGTCGTACGCGTTGTACTTCAGGGCGTTCTGCTCGTCGTTGAGGAGCCAGGTGGCGTCGGCGACCCCGGCGCGGGCGACGAACGTGCCGTACGGCGCGAGACCGTCGTGGTAGCCCGGGACGAACATCTCGTTCGCCAGCCACTCGTCGTTGTCGCCGAGGAGGTCGGGGCTGTTGACGCAGTGTCCCGCCGTGACGACGGTGCTGCGGTTGGCGCTGTTGACGACGGTCGCGGTGCAGCTCTCGTCCTCACCGTGGTTGGTGAAGAAGAGCCTGCCCACGGTCCTGCTCAGGGTGTCGGAACCGGTCCACGGGGCGCCGTCGGGAGCGCTCTTGGGCGGATTGCTCGACGACGGCGTGGTCAGGGCGGCCATCCGCGCGGGCGTCCAGTAGTCCAGGACGGCCTGCTGCTGCGCGGCCGTGACCGCCTCCGGATGGACGACCGCCCGGCCGGTGGCGGCCCCGGCCGGCGCTGCGGCGCCTGCGGCCCCTGCGGGTGCGGCCAGCGCCGTGCTCGCTGCCCACACGAGCGCCGTCAGGACGGCTGGTCCGCGCGCTCGGATCCTGTTGTGGCTACGGGTACTTGGCATGCGTGGAACCGTAGGGGCGGGACGTCAGGGTCCCGCCTCAGGAGGGTTCCATCCGTCCATCGGTGACATCAGATTCCTGTAACAAGCGTTGCATCCGTGTTCCGGCGGTCCGGAGTGGTCCGGCGAAATCGGGAGGCGTCACGGGCGGGCGATGGGCAACACTGCACCGGGTGATCACGATGCAGCCGGTCCTGGAGACCCGCGCCCGCGACGGCTTCGACCTGTGGCCCGTCGCCGCGACCGAACCGACCGGCTTCCTGCCCTTGGGCGGCGGGCTCTCACCCGTCGACGTCGGGACGGCGGTGATGTGCATCGCCGGCTGGAACGCCGGCGAACCCGACGACGGGCCCGACGATCCG
Source organism: Kitasatospora sp. NPDC089509 (assembly GCF_044749365.1). Classification (NCBI taxonomy): domain Bacteria; kingdom Bacillati; phylum Actinomycetota; class Actinomycetes; order Kitasatosporales; family Streptomycetaceae; genus Kitasatospora; species Kitasatospora sp. NPDC089509. The sequence continues at coordinate 133,357 of NZ_JBIVHS010000028.1, forward strand.
CTCGGTGCCTTCCTGCACGGGCTGCTGACCGCCGAACTCCCGTACGCGGCAGGCGGCCTGCGGGTCGTCGACGAGTCCACGGGCATCACGTTCCGGCCCGGCTGCTGCGACGGCCTGGAGGACTGGCGCGACTGGCACCGGCTCGTTGACGGCGGCGGTGGCGGCCTGCTCGGTTACGGCCACGAGCCGGAGTCGGCGGTCGCCGAGCGCCTCGGCGACGTCGTCCGGCTCACGGTCGACGCCGAGCGGGGCGACAGCCCGGTGATCGAACTTCCCGTCACCGAGCTGCGCCGCCTGCTCGCGGGTGCCGAGCGCGAGTTGGTCGACTTCGTGGCGCTGGCCGCCGACTGGGCCGCGCGGCACCTGCCGCCGGGTCACCGGGCGCCCGTCGTCGCGGCCCTGGCCCGGGTCCTCGACCTGCCGGCGCCGCCCAAGAGGTAGCGCGGAGTGGGAAGTCGGATGGGCCGACTTCCCACTCCGCCCACGGGGTCAGAGCCGGTCGAGCAGCCAGTTCGCGAGAACGGGCGAGACGTGGCTGTGCTCGGTGTTCTCGGTGTCGAAGCCGACCTCGCCCAGGTGGAAGTCGTCGGGGCCCTGGTCGAGGAGGGGCAGCTTCGGGTCGACGTCCCACACGATCGGGTCGTACTTGAACGCGGAGGCGCTGACCGCCGGGACGAAGGCGCCGCTGCGGTACTCCTCGCCGATCTCGGCCTTGAGCGCGTCCGCGACCAGGCCGAAGGACTCCAGGGTGCCGCCGGGCACCCCGTCCAGGGCCGGGACCTCGGTGGTGGTGGAGCGGCGCAGCTCGCCGAGGATGTGCATGCCGCCGACCGGCTGCCCGGTGCCCCGGTCGGGCTGGAAGCGGGCGGTGGCGCTGGCGGTGTTGAACGCCGCCTTCCAGTCGAAGGCGATCTCCCCGGCCGGCAGCGGGCGGCCGACGCCGTCGCCGCGCCCGTTGGCGAGGCCGAGCAGGCGTGGGCGCTGCGGGAAGTTGCCGAGGTCGGCGAGCTCGTCGACGAACTCGGTGCGCAGCTCGCTGGCGGTGGCGACCTCACCGGAGTACTTGGCGTCCGGTACCCAGGCCCAGAGCAGTTGCTGGGCGGCCTCGCTGCGGATCAGGTCGGCCTGGGAGGGCTTGCCGGGCTCACCGGGCGCGAGCGTCTCGAAGAAGTACGCCATCTGCTGGAGGATCAGCGGGATCCAGGCGCCGTTGTGCGGGGAGTCCCAGGACAGGTAGGTGTCGGTCTGGTGGTTGATGTCGTCGTGCTCCATCTTGGTGAGCGCGTAGCGGGTGATGATGCCGCCCATGCTGACGCCGCCGACGGTCAGCCGGGCGTCGCCGAGGCGTTCGGCGATGGCGCGCTCGATCGCCTTGGCCGCGAGGTCGGCGTTGTGCTGGATGCGGGTGTGGCGCCGCTCGAAGCCGATCAGGACGATGTCGTGGCCGCGGGCGAGGAGTTGGTCGAACAGGCCCGGAGTGCCTTCCTGGTACGGGGTGTTGAAGTGCTCGAAGAGGGCGGGGAGGTCGCTCTTGCCGTAGTTGAAGCCGTCGGCGAAGAGGAACGGCTTCTCCAGGTGGGTGCGGCCGTCCGCGTAGTAGACGGCGGCCTGGCCGCTCGCGTGGGTGCCGATCAGGTCCCAGGTCGTGTTGGGCGCGCGGTGGCCGGGGGTGCGGGGCTGGGTGGCGAAGAGGACGTCACGGGCGACGCTCGCCGCGAGTTCGGCGTGCTGGGCGGGGGTGGGTTCCGCTTCGGCGGTGCGGAGGGAGGTGGAGACGTCGATACGGGGTGCCACAGCCATGGGTACCGTCCTCGGTCGGGATCGATTTCGTCATCGACCGTAACGGTGTGGTCACTTGGCGCACCATGCGAAGACCGGTAGTGCCCGAAGGTGACCGGGGCGGACCGTTCGGGACCGGAAGACGGCGTCGGGGCCCCCCCCCGCCCCCGGGGGGGGGGGGCCGGGGGGGGGGGGGCGCCCCGGGGGGGGCGGGGGGGGGGATTATAGGGTAGCGCAAAGCGCGGGGGGGGGGGGCGAGAACCAGGGGGTGGGTT
>NZ_JBIVHS010000028.1:135420-136446 GCF_044749365.1 Kitasatospora sp. NPDC089509
CCGTCTCCTCCGGTAGGGGGGGGGTCTGGGGCCCCCCATGCCCACCCCGTGTGGGCCCGGGGGGGGCGGGGGGGGCCGGGGGGGGGCCCGGGCGGGGGGGGGGGCCCCCCCCGGGGGGGGGGGGGGGGCCCCACGGCGGGGCGGGGACGGCTACTTCTCGACGGCGATGTCCTTGAAGCTGATCGCGAAGGCGTCGGGGTCGTCGTCCTCGTCCAGGTGGTAGGTGACGCTGGCCCAGGCGTCGACCAGGCGCACGCGGTGGGCCTTCGGGTCGGTGGGGTCGCCGACGATCAGGACGACGTCCTGGTGGGTGTCGGTGTTCTCGACGCCCTCGGCCCACTTGGTGGTGTCGGGGTCGCGGACGTCGCCACGGGTGAGGAGGAGGTTGCCCCACAGCGGGATGGGGGCCTTGAAATCGCCCGTGACGAAGGTGTCGAAGTCGACGTCGGTGTCGACCAGGGCGAGCTTGGTGACGGACTCCAGCGCTTCGGTCCCGTTGGGGCCGAGGTCGAGGTGGTACGTGGGCATGTCCGGATCTCCTGGTGGCGGCGCGGTCGGGGTCAGTACAGCTCGGGGGAGGTGCGGACGGGCATCCGTACCTTGAGGACGGTGCCGTCGTCCAGGAAGAAGACGACCCGGGCGTTGTCGCCGGGGGTGATCAGGCGGGTCGGCTTCTCCATCATGAGGTGGTACCGGCCCGGGACGAAGGCGAACTCGCCCTTGGCGCGGATCTCGACCTTGTCGACCTTGACCATCTTCGAGCTCTCGGCGTCGGTGACGGTCTGGTAGATCGTGATCGACTTGTAGTCGGGGCTCCGGAGCTTGGTGACCGTGTAGCGCTTGTCGGAGGAGTTCTTGAGCGTGATGTAGCCCGCGGCCGGCAGGGCGTTGGGCAGCCAGCGGACCCAGACGGAATTTGCCGCGACTGTGATGATGCTCCTATGGGCTGTCAAGCGGCGGTGAGCCAGTCGCGGTAGGCGTTGGCGAGGTCGTCGTCTCGGCGGATTCCGCGTTCGAGGGTGGAGA
>NZ_JBIVHS010000029.1:0-135485 GCF_044749365.1 Kitasatospora sp. NPDC089509
TCGGGGAGCACCGGGGGGGGGGCCCCCCTCGCTCGGGCCGCGTGCGGGGGGGGGGCGGGGGGGGGGGGGGGGGGGCGGGGGGCCCCGGGGGGGCGGGGGGGGGGGGGGGGGGGGGGGGGGGGGGGGGGGGGGGGGCCCCGGCCCCCCCCCCCCCCGGCCGCTGTGCAGGTCAGGCCAGGAGTTTGTCCTTGGCCTTCTGGTACTCCTCGTCGGAGATGACGCCCCGCTCCTTGAGGTCCGCCAGCTTCGCCAGGTCCTCGACGTGGCTGCCGCTGCCACCGCCGTCCCCCGGCGCGTTCCCGGCGGCGTCCCGGATGTAGGCGCGGACCGCCGCGTCGGCTTTCTGGGCCTGTTCGACGTCCCGTTTCCCCATGCCCTGGCCACGGGCGATCAGGTACGCCAGGATGCCGATCAGCGGCAGGATGATCACCAGGACCAGCCAGCCGGCCTTGCCCCACCCGCTCAGGTCGTGGCTGCGGAAGATGTCCGTGATGATCTTGAACAGCAGGAAGAACCAGAGGATCCACAGGAACAGCTCCAACATCGTCCAGAAGATGTTGAGCATCGGGTAGTCCACTGCCAGCGAAGCGGCCAAGGCGTTGGTGTCCATGGAATGAGTCATATCACCGCAAAACGGACATCGCGCTCCGCTGTTCGGCTATTCCAGTGATCTTTCGCCTCAGTGGGAATACCCGGAGGTCGGGGCGACCTCAGCCCCGCCCGGCCCGCCGCCGCAGCTCCACGGCCAGCCCGATCAGCTCGCCCCACCAGGCGTCGTGCCCGGCGAGCAGCAGCCGCTGCGCCTCCGCGACCGGGACGGCCCGGACCTCCACCACCTGCTCGCCGTCCACCGGATTGGTCGGCGTCGAGTCCAGCTCGACCTCGCCCCAGCCCCAGAGCCAGGCCTTGTCCGGGTGCGGCTGCCACGGCCGGTACGGCACCGCGTCCTCGGTGTGGCACCGGTGCGCACCCAGCCAGGCCGCCTCGCCGACCAGCCGGGCGCCGGCCTCCTCGCGCAGCTCGCGCGCCAGGCAGTCGGCGACCGACTCGTCCCGCTCCCGGGTGCCGCCGGGCAGGAACCAGTGGTTCCGGTCGTCCCGGCAGAGCACCACCGCGTCGTCCGTGAACCCGACCAGGTGGATGTTGGTGACCAGCTCGTCCGGCGGCAGCTCGGTGGAGAACTGCGCGTCGTAGCGGCCCCAGGCCCAGTACTGCGGCGCGTGCAACGCCGGGAAGAGGGCGGCGAGTTCGGCGGCTCTGCCGGAGGCGTCGGTGTCGGTGCGGTCCGTGGTGTCTGTCATTCCGTGATCGTAGTGCCGGCCGGGAAACGGCGAGGGACGCCTTGGTGGACGAGGGCGATGTCGGAGGTGGAGATGGCGCGCGGGCGTCGGCGCGCCGCTCCGGTCGGGGCGTCGACCCAACTGCCCAGCGAGATCTCGGCGGTGATGCCCGGCCCGAAGCCGGCGATCAGGCCGGTGGTGCCCTCGCCCACCCCGCCGTCGGCGAACAGCCGGGCCAGGGCGTCGAAGACGACGGCGCTGGCGATGTTGCCCCGCTCGGTCAGGGTGGCCCGGCTGTAGCGGAACGTCTCCGGCGGCAGGTTGAGGAAGTGGCACAGGTCGTCCAGGATCCGCGGGCCGCCGGCGTGCACGATGTAGAAGCCCAGTCCGGAGACGTCCCAGCCGTGCTGTCCGGCCAGGGTGCGCAGTGCGGGGGCGAGCATCTCCATGGTGCCGGGCACCCGCTTGTCCAGCTGGAAGTGGAAGCCGGTGTCCTTGACCCCGTACGAGATCCAGTTCTCGGTGTCCGGGACGAGGTGCGAGCCGTTGCGTTCGACGTGCACCCCGGTGCCGCCCTGGCCGCGCATCACCACGGCGGCGACGGCGTCCCCGAACAGGCCGTTGGAGAGCAGCGAGCCGACGCCGAGGTCGCTCGGCTGGTAGCAGAGCGAGCAGAACTCGCAGGCGACGATGAGCACGTTGGCGCCCGGGTAGGCGCGGCAGAAGTCGTGCGCGCGGTTGACGGCGGCGCCGCCGGCCGCGCAGCCGAGCTGGGCGATCGGCACCTGGCGGGTGTCGGAGCGGAAGCCCAGGGTGTTGATCAGCCAGGCGGTCATCGACGGCATCATGAAGCCGGTGCAGGACACGTAGATGATCAGGTCGATGTCCTGGGCGACCAGCTCGGCGTGGCCGAGGGCGCGTTCGACCACCTCGGGGACGCGGCGCTTGGCCTCCCGCTCGTACACCTGGTTGCGGACGGTGAGACCGGGGTGGGTGAGGGTCTGCTCGATCGGCTGGACCAGGTGCCGGGTGCGCACCCCGGTGTTCTCGATCAGCCGCAGGGCCAGGGCGAGTTGGGGGTGGTCGGCGTGCAGGGTGCGGGCCAGGTCGAGGGTCTCGTCGAGGGTGATGACGTGCTCGGGGACGGCGATGGCGGGACGGCAGAGTACGGCCATGGTGATGGGTCTCCCCAGGGTCGGGCTTGACGGGGTGGGGGAGGGGGCTACCAGGCGACCGGCAGGGTGCGCGGGAAGCGCCAGATCGAACCGGAGTCCCAGTCGAGCTCGGCCGGGTCGACGGCCAGCCGCAGCCGGGGGAAGCGCCGCAGCAGGGTGCCGATGGCGACCTGGAGCTCCATCAGGGCGAGGTGCGAGCCGAGGCAGCGGTGCTGGCCGTGGCCGAAGGTCATGTTGACGGGCCCGGCGGTGCGGTCGAGGTCCAGCTCGTCGGGGCGCTCGTAGACCGAGGCGTCCCGGTTGGCGGTCAGGTAGGAGACGTGCACGGCCTCGCCGGCCCGGATCAGCACGCCGCCCAGCTCGACGTCCTCGGTGGCGACCCGGGCGATGCCCACGCCCTGGCGGAACGGGATGAAGCGCAGCAGCTCCTCCAGGGCGTTCGGCAGGGCGTCCGGCCGGGCGCGGAGTTCGCCGAGCTGCTCGGGGTGGGTGAGCAGGGTGTAGGTGATGTTGCTGAGCTGGTAGGTGCTGGTGTCGTGGCCGGTGACCAGCAGGACCATCGCCATGACGGCGAGTTCGTCGGCGTTCAGCAGGTCCTCGCCGTCGCGGGCGGTGGCGAGCGCGCTGATCAGGTCCTCGCCGGGGTCGGCCCGGCGTTCGGCGGTGAGCGCGGTGAAGTAGCCGCGCAGGCCGGCCTTGGCCTCCTCCTGGCCGTCCCGGCTGCCCGGGCCCATCCGCATCATCGCGACGGCCCAGCCGCGCAGTCGGTCGCGGTCCGGCTCGGGGATCTCCAGCAGGTCGCTGATGGTGTGCAGCGGGAGCCGGGCGGAGAGGAAGTGCGCCAGGTCGGCCGGGGCGCCGTGCTCCTCCATCTCGTCGAGGTAGCCGTCCACGACGGCCTGGGTGCGGGCGCGCATCCGCTCGACCTGGCGGTTGGTGAAGCCCTGGGCGACCAGGCGGCGCAGCCGGTTGTGCTCGGGCGGGTCCATCAGGTTGATCGACTCGGCCTGGGCGATCGCGGCGGGCGTCATCCGGGGGAGGTCCCGTCCGATGCCGGCGGCGCGGCTGAACCGGCGGTCGGTGGTGACCAGTTTGACGTCCTCGTAGCGGGTGGCGAGCCAGGCCTCGCCCTCGCCGTGCGGCAGCCGGATCCGGGCGATCGGGGCCTCGGTGAGCAGCCGCTTGAGGAGGGGGTCGAACTCCAGGCCGTCGGTGTGGTGGAAGGGGCAGTCCCACACGGGGGTGGTGGCGGTCACGGGCCCGTCCAATCCAGGGTCTTCGGCATGCGGGTGTCATGAGGGTGCGGAGCCGCCCGAACGGTGCGCGGTGTGCGGGGAGTTCGGGCGCGGACATGCAGATGTTCCCCCATGAAATGGCAAAGATGTGAATCCGATGAACTCTTCCCTCTAATGAGTGAGATGGATGATTGTCATGCGAATTAGTCGTCCTGGTGGGCGAGTTGACGATCAGTCGTTCGCGCCCGGTGCGACCAGTCCGGTCTCGTAGGCGAGCACCACCGCCTGGGCCCGGTCGCGCAGGTTCAACTTGGCGAAGATCCGGGCCACATGGGTCTTCACCGTCGATTCGCTGAGGGTCAGTTCGACCGCCAACTCGGTGTTGGAGAGCCCGCGTCCCAGCAGTCCGAGCACCTCCGCCTCACGCGGGGTGAGCGGCGCCAGGTCGCGGTGCAGCCGCGGGGCGTCGGCGGGGCGGGCGGCGGGGCGCGGGGCGTCGGCCGCGAAGCGCTCCACCAGGCGGCGGGTGATCGACGGGGCGAGCAGCGCGTCACCGGTGTCCACCAGCCGTACGGCGGCGGCGAGATGGGCCGAGGTGACGTCCTTGAGCAGGAAGCCGCTGGCCCCGGCCGACAGCGCCGCGTAGACGTAGTGGTCCAGGTCGAAGGTGGTCAGCATGATCACCCGGCAGTCGGGCGCCTGCGCCAGGATCCGGCGGGCCGCCTCCAGGCCGTCCATGGTGGGCATCCGGATGTCCAGCAGGGCCACGTCGGGCCGGTGCCGCAGCACGGCGGCCACCGCCGCGGCGCCGTCGCCGGCCTCGGCGACCACGTCGATGCCGCGTGCGGTGAGGATCATCCGGAAGCCGGTGCGGACCAGTTCCTGGTCGTCGGCGATCACCACCCGGGGGCGGCGCTCCTCATGCTGTTCCACGGTCTCCCCCGTCACGGCCGGTCCAGCGGGATGCGGGCGCGCACCCGGAAGCCGCCGCCGAGCCGGCGCCGGGCGTCCAGGTCCCCGCCGTACACCGCGACCCGCTCGCGCAGGCCGAGCAGCCCGCGCCCGGCGCCGTCGGTGCGGCGCGGCTTGGCGGGCGCCCCGGAGAGCACGCTGGGGCCGGAGTTGAGCACCTCCACCCGCAGGTAGTGGTCCGCGTACCGCACCGTCACCTCCGCCGTCACCCCGTCCCCGTGCTTGAGCGCATTGGTCAGCGCCTCCTGGACGATCCGGTACGCCGTCACGTCGATGCCGCCGGGCAGCGGCCGCGGCTCGCCGGAGATCCGCACCTCCACCGGCAGCCCGGCGAAGGAGAACCGGTCGATCAGCGGGCTCAGCCGGCTCAGGCTCGGCTGCGGCGTGAAGTCCGCCGCGGCCGGCTCCTCGCTGCCGTCCGCCGCCGGGGCGAGCAGCCCCAGCAGGTGCCGCAGCTCGGTCATGGTGTCCCGGCCGGCCGCCTCGACCGCGCCCATCGCGGCCGCCGCCTCCGCCGGCATGGTGGCCAGCACCTCGCGGGCGGCCCCGGCCTGCACCACCATCAGGCTCACGTTGTGGCTCACGATGTCGTGCAACTCGGCGGCGATCCGCGCCCGTTCGGCGTCCACGGCGGCGCTCGCGGCGCTCTCCCGCTCGCGCTCCAGCAGCCAGCCGCGCTCGCCGATGGCCTGCCGGTACAGCCGGCGCGCCCGCACCAGCGCGACGCCCAGCCAGCCGGCGCCCGCGCAGGCCGCGCCCGCCACCGCGAGCACGATCCAGTCCGTTCCGCTTCCCCCCATGGCGCCAGCCTCCCAGGCCGGTGCTTGATCCACATCATCCGGGGGTGCCGCCGCCGTACATCCCCGGTACTACGGCCACCTGCGGTTACACCCGGGGTGGGACGTGACGCCCGGCCGGCCGCGCCTACCGTCGTCGACCATGAGCAACGACCACGACGGGACCACCCGCCCCGACGACGCGCCGTACGTCGTCGAGCTGTCCGGGGTGCACAAGGAGTTCGGTGACGCCAAGGCGCTGGACGGCCTCGACCTGCGGATCCGCGCGGGTGAGGCGGTCGCCGTGATGGGCCCCTCGGGGTGCGGCAAGTCCACCCTGCTGAACATGGTGGCCGGGCTGGACCGGCCCACCGCCGGCACCGTCCGGGTGCAGGGCCAGGACCTGGGCGGGCTGAACGAGCACGGGCTGGCGCTGTTCCGGCGCCGCCACATCGGCATGATCTTCCAGTTCTTCAACCTGATCGACGACCTCCCGGCGCTGGACAACGTCGCCCTGGCCGCCCAACTCACCGGCACCGGCGCCCGCCAGGCCCGCCGCCGGGCCCTGGAACTGCTGGACGAACTCGGCGTCGCCCACCGCAAGGACGTCTACCCGGCCACCCTCAGCGGCGGCGAGCGCCAGCGGGTCGCGGTGGCCCGCGCCCTGATGAACCGCCCGGCGCTGCTGCTCGCCGACGAGCCGACCGGCGCGCTGGACAGCCGCTCGGGCGAGCAGGTGATGGACCTGCTGATCGACCTCAACCAGATCGGGCAGACCCTGCTGATCGTCACCCACGACCCCGCCCTGGCCACCCGCTGCGCCAGCCGGCTGGTCGAGGTCGCGGACGGCAAGGTGGCGCGCGAGCGGATGCTGGAGCCGCAGTCATGACCGGCGCCGTGTGGCGGGCCTCCCGGGCGGCCGTGAAGCGCCGCCGGGTGCAGACCGTGGTGATCGGCCTGGTGGTGTTCTGCTCCACCGCGACCGTGCTGCTCGCCCTCGCGGTGATCAGCGCCGCCCGGGCCCCCTTCGACGCCGCCTTCGAGGCCGAGCGCGGCGCCCACGTCAGCGCCGTCTTCGACCCGGCCAAGGGCTCGGCGGAGCAACTGGCCGCCACCGCCCACCGGCCGGGCGTCGAGGCGGCCGCCGGGCCCTTCGACCAGGCCGTGGTGACCATCCCCCAGGACTGGGTCGGCCACGCGCCGGGCCCGCTGACCCTGGTCGGCCGCCCCGACCCGGCGGCCGCCCCGGTGGACCGGGTGGAGGTGCTGTCCGGCCGGTGGGCCACCGCGCCCGGCGAGGTGGTCATCGACACCCCCGGCGGCGGGTCGGCGAAGTACCTCGGCACGCCCCTCACCACCAGCACCGGACTGAAGCTCACCATCGTCGGCTTCGCGACCGACATGAGCCAGTCCTCCGGCGGCTGGGTGACCCCCGAGCAGGCCGCCGCCCTGCACCCCACCGGGCGGCAGATGCTCTACCGCTTCACCGACGCGGGCACCGCCCAACAGCTGGCCGACTCGCTGGCCGAGGCCACCGAGGGCCTGCCGAAGGACGCCGTCGCCAACGGCCAGTCCTACCTGGTGCTCAAGCAGGCCTTCTCGGCCGGCGCCGACGCCTACCTGCCGCTGATGACGGTCTTCGGCGTGCTCGGTCTGATCGTCGCCGCGCTGATCATCGGCAACGTGGTGAGCGGCGCGGTGGTCTCCGGCTACCGGCACATCGGGGTGCTGAAGTCGATCGGCTTCACCCCGCGCCAGGTGGTCACCGTCTACCTGACCATGGTCTCGGTGCCCGCCGTGGTCGGCACCGTGCTCGGCACGGCGGCCGGCTGGGCGGCCGCGTACCCGATCCTGGAGACCGCCTTCTCCGGGATCGCCACCGGCACCGCCGTGATCGAACCGGCCGGCTGGCTGCCGGTCGCCACCCTGCTCGGCGTGCCGCTGCTGGTCGCCCTCGCCGCGCTGGTCCCCGCCTCCCGGGCCCGCCGGCTCTCCGCCGCCGAGGCGATCTCGGCCGGCAGCGCCCCGCGCACCGGGCGCGGCCTGAGGGTCCAGCGGTGGCTGAGCGGCACCCGGCTGCCGCGCGCCGTCAGCCTCGGCCTCGGCCAGCCCTTCGCCCGCCCGGCCCGCACCGCGCTGACCATGGCCGCGATCGTGCTCGGCGTGGTCACCGTGACCGTGACCACCGGCGTCAGCGGCACCCTGGCCCGGTCGATGACCGCGCCCGACCGCTACACCCACATCGACGTGCAGACCAGCGCCTTCTCCGAGAACAAGGTCGCGCCCCGGCTGACCCCGGAGCAGACCACGGCGATGCTGCACGCCACCCCCGGCGCCGACCAGGTCTCCGTCCGCGGCCTGGTCCGGGTCGGCCTGGTGGGCCAGCCCCAACTGGTCTTCGCCAACTTCTACGGCGGCGACGCCATGGTCGACCACCGGCGGCTGAACGTGGTCGAGGGCCGGCCGGCGACCGGGCTGAACGAGATCGAGGCCGGCCCGTCCTTCCTGGACCAGCACGGCCTCAAGCTCGGCGACAAGGTCACCCTGCTGCTGGACGGCCGGCAGACCACCGTCACCCTGGTCGGCCTGGAGGTCCAGGGCAACGCCAACGCGATCGCCTCCAACGACGCCACCCGCGCGCTGCTCACCCCCGACCCGCACGTGGTCGAGTACGACGTCCGGCTCGCCGCCGGCGCCGACGCCAAGGCCTACCGGGACGCGGTCGACGCCGCCGACCCCAGCCTGTCCACCTCGGTGGTCACGGCGAACGCCGAGGGACCGGTCGTCGCGATCAAGACCTTCAGCACCGTCTTCACCGTCCTGCTGTCGGTGGTCGCCGCGCTCGGCGTCTTCAACACCCTGCTGCTCACCATCCGGGAGCGCCGCCGCGACCTCGGGATGCTGAAGTCGATCGGGATGACGCCCCGGCAGGTCGTCGCGATGACGGTCACCTCGGTGGCCTGGCAGGGCGTGGCCAGCGGGATCATCGGCATCCCGATCGGGATCCTGGTGCACCGGGTGATCGTGGAGCACGTCCGGATCATCCACTTCACCGACGCGATGATCGACGTCTGGGGCGCCCCGCTGCTGGCCGGCCTCGCCCTCGCGGGCGTCGCCATCGCCGTCCTCGGCGCGCTCGTCCCGGCCCGCTCGGCGGCCCGGCTGCCGATCGCCGAGGTGCTGCACAACGAGTGAGCCCCCGCGGGGGGACGGCGCAACGTGGCGGTCGCCCGCGGGGGACCGCGCAACGTGGCGGTCGCCCGCGGGGAACCGCGCAACGTGGCGGTGTCCGCGGGGACTTGAGGAACGGCCGGGCGGGGAACCGCCCGGCCGTCCGTCGCGTCCCACCTCGCGCCGACATCGGGGGAGAAGGGGTGAGGCGGGTGTCCGTCAACCGTTCCGGACCGGCCGTTCGGGCCGCTGTGACACTGGGCGGCGTGGTGCTGTTCCGGCTCGGGCAGAGCCTGCCGCAGCCCGGCGTCGACCCGGCCGTGCTGCGCCGGGTCGCCGACCGCACCCTGCCGGGCGACCAACTGCGCGGTCTGGTCGACCTGGTGACCGGCGGCGGGCTCTACCGGCTGGCGCTGCTGCCGTTCGGCGCCCTGGTGGTCTTCCTGGCCCGCCCACTGCTGCTGGGGCTCACCCGGGTGAGCCCCCGACTCGCCGCGCTGCGCGAGGAAGGCGAGGCCGGCCGCGCCGTCCTGCGCCGGCTCGAAGCCTGGACCACCCTCGTCCTCGGCCTGCTCGGCGGCCTGGCGCTCGGACTCGTCGCCGACACCGGCCGGTTGCTGCCGGGTCCGGCCGCCGGGGACGGCGTGCTGCGCTGGCACGGCGTGCCCGCCGTCGCGGCGATCACCGGCTGCACCGCGCTCGGCGCGCCGGCAGTGCTGGCGCTGGCCCGCTGGATGACCCGGTACGGGCTCGGCCACGGCCTCGCGGTGCTGCTGCTCGCCCAGGTGCTCGCCGTCCTGCCGGGCCAACTCTGGGACGTGGAGCGGGAGTCCGGCCCGGCCGGCTACGCGCTGGTGTTGGTGGCGGCACTGTTCGCGCTGGCGGCGACCACCGCGCTGGTGATCGCCGGGCGCCGGGGCGGGCGGCACGTCCCGGTCCAGTACGCCCGGCGGATGATCGGCGTACGGCGGTCCGGGGGCCGCGAGCCGACGTACCTGCCGCTGGTGCTCAGCCACCGCGGCTTCGTCCCGGCGGTGACCGCCGCGCTGCTGCTCGCCCCCTTCACGCCGCCCCGACTGCCTTACCTGGTACTGCTGTTCGCGATCGCCGCGCTCGGCGCGGCGGTGGCCGTACGGGCCGGGGACTCGGTACCGGGGCAAGCCAGGGTGATGGAGCGGGAGGGGGCGTTCATCCCCGGGATCCGGCCCGGCCGCCCGACCGTCGCGTACCTGACCTACGTGCGCGGACGGCTCGCCGTCGCCGAGGTGCTCGGCACCGGCCTGGTCGCCGTGCTGCCCACGCTCGCCCTGGCCGCCGTCGGCGCGGCCGACGGCTACCGCTTCGGCGGCGCGAGCCTGCTGGTGGCGGCCGGCACGGCGCTCGGCGCGGTCGGATCGGTGCTGGGGGACGTCCAGGAGGCGACGGCGACGCGGCGTTACGCCGAGTACGTGACCGAGCGGCGGTCCTGACCGTCAGGACCCCTATCATCGCGCCATGGCCACCGCTCAGCTGATCCGCATCGTGTCCCGTTCCTCGCCCATGGCACTCGCCCAGGTCGACCGGGTCCGCGCCGAACTCGCCGTACTGCACCCGGGACTGCGCACCGAGGTGGTGCCGGTCACCACCTCGGGCGACCGCTGGACCGGGGACCTCGCCGCGCTCGGCGGCAAGGGCGCGTTCACCAAGGAGGTCGACGCCGCGCTGCTCGCCGGGGAGGCCGACGTCGCCGTGCACTGCCTCAAGGACGTGCCCGCCGACCGCCCGCTGCCCGCCGGCACCGTCTTCGCCGCGTACCTGCGCCGGGACGACATCCGCGACGCGCTGGTCCACCCCGGCGGGCTGACCCTGGCCGAACTCCCGCCCGGCAGCCGGATCGGCACCTCCTCCGTCCGCCGCATCGCCCAACTCGCCTCCTCCCACCCGCACCTGGAGTGCGTGCCGATCCGCGGCAACGCCAACAGCCGGCTCGCCAAGCTGGACGCCGGGGTGGTCGACGCCCTGCTGCTCGCCGTCTCCGGCCTGGAGCGGATCGGCCTGCCGGAGCGGATCACCGAGGTGCTCGGCATCGAGGCGATGTGCCCGCCGATCGGCGCCGGCATCCTGGTGCTGCAGTGCCGGGAGGACGACGCGGCGACCGTCGAGGCCGTCGGCGGGCTCGGCCACCACGACACCTGGCGCGAGGCGGCCGCCGAGCGGATGTTCCTGCACGTGCTGCAGGGCCACTGCAACAGCCCGATCGCCGGCTTCGCCGCCGCCGAGGCGGACGGCCGGCTCTCGCTGCGCGGCCGGGTCTTCACCCCGGACGGCAAGCGGGTGCTGGACGCCCACGAGTGGGCGGGCGCGCTCAGCCCGGAGGACCTCGGCACCTCCGTCGCCCTGGCGCTCAAGCGGCAGGGGGCGCAGGAGCTGATCACCTCGATCCCGCACTGACTCGATCCCGCACTGAGCTGCGTCGGGGGCGCCGGGCGGCCCGGGCGATCTTTTGCTCCGATGAACTGTTCCGGCGTGCCCGCAACTGAGATGATTCCGTTCGGGGGAACGGCAATTGACGTTGCATCACGCCGGGGGTGGCTGTGGAGGCGTTGAGACCCACCGATCCGACGACGATCGGTGGCCGCTACCGGCTGCTGGCGCGGCTCGGCAGCGGTGGGATGGGGATCGTGTACCTGGGGCGCTCGCCCGGCGGGCGGCTGGTCGCGGTCAAGTGCGTGCACTGGGACCTCGCCACCGACCCGCTCTTCCGGCGCCGCTTCACCCTGGAGCTGGAGGCCGCCCGGCGGGTCGGCGGCTTCCACACCGCCCAGGTGGTCGACGCCGACCCGGACGGCGACCCGCCCTGGCTGGTCACCGCCTACATCCCCGGCCCGTCCCTGGAGGCGGCCGTCGCCGAGCACGGCCCGCTGCCCGAACCGGTGCTGCGGGTGCTCGGCGCCGGGCTGGCCGAGGCGCTGGCGGCGATCCACGCGGTCGGGCTGGTCCACCGGGACCTCAAGCCCTCCAACGTGCTGCTCGGCGACGACGGGCCGCGGGTCATCGACTTCGGCATCGCCCGCGCCCTGGATGGCGCCTCGATCACCCGCACCCAGACCGTCATCGGCACCCCCGGCTACATGGCCCCCGAGCAGATCGCGGGCGAGCCGCTGACCCCGGCCTGCGACGTGTTCAGCCTCGGCCGGGTGCTCTGCCACGCGGCCGGCGGCGACCCGTACGGCGGCGGCAACCCGCAGGTGCTGCTCTACCGGATCATGCACACCGAACCGGACCTCGGCGGCGTGCCCGAGGCGTTGCGCCCGCTGGTCGCCGCCTGCCTGGCCCGCCGCCCGGAGGACCGGCCCACGCCCGCCCGGCTGCTGGAGCGGCTCGGGCCGCCCGGGTACGACGGACCGACCGGCTCCTGGCTGCCGGAGCCGCTGCGGGTGCGGCCCGCGGTGCCCGAAGTGCCGCTGCTGGAGCCGCAGGTGGGCCCGGTCACCGGCTCCTTCGGGCCGCCCGTCCCGGCGCCGCCGTCGGTGCCGCCGACCCGGGTGCCGACCATGCTGGGCGGGGACCCGTACGGGGTCGACGGCTGGGCGCGGACCGAGGAGGCCGGGGCCCGGCGCCGCCGGACGCGCCGCCGGCTGTGGGTGCTGGTGCCGAGCGCGCTGGCGCTGGTCGCGGCCGGGGTGACGGTGCCGCTCTACCTGACCCGGGACAAGGGCGGCCCCGGCCTGGACAACGGCGGCTTCGTGGTCGCCAAGGACGACGGCAGCCCGCCGGACTGCGTGACCGGCGGGACCGCCGGCGGCTTCGGCGGCGCCGCGGCCGGCAGCGCCAGTCCGGCCCCGAACCAGGGCCCGCCCCCGTCGGTCCCGGCCGACACCCCGCACCCGCCCGGCCTGGTCACCCCGGCCGACCGGGACGGCCTGACCCTGGGCAAGTCGCTGGTGCTCAGCTGGGACAAGACCGGCGCGGTGACCAAGGTCTTCACCAAGCGCGGCGACCAGCCCTGGCAGGGCTCCGGCTGGCTCACCTCCGGCGACTGCACCTTCAAGCCCACCGAGGCCGGGGTCTACCAGTGGGCCGTGGTCGCCGCCAACACCTCCAACGGCAGCATCGGCAGCGGCTGGAGCATCTCCCGCTACCTGAACGTCCAGACGGACCAGAACCGGGGCACCAACCCGGTCAAGGCCGCGCCCTCCGCCCCGCTGCTGGTCCTCCCGGCGGACCAGCAGGTGGTCAAGGCCGGACAGCCGGTGGACTTCAGCTGGGCGACGGCCGGCAGCAACTCCACGGTGAACATCCTGGCGCCGGGCGCCAACGACTGGGACCACCGGCCCTGGCAGTCCGGGCTGAGCCTGACGTACACGCCGAAGACTCCCGGGGTGTACATCTGGACGGTCTTCACCACCGGGCCGGGGGACTGCACGGGCGGGCCGATCAGCACCGGCGCCTGCGAGAGCGGGGGGAGCGAGCAGCGGTACCTGATCGTCCAGTAGTGGAGGTCGACGAACGTCCTTCCGTCCGGTACCACCGCGCTCCCTAGGTGTGCGAAGAGCCCCGGCCAACTCCCGTGCCGTTCCGGCCAGTTGCGTGTCAGGTACACGGCGGCACAGCCCCGGTCCGCCTAGCATCGGTGCGCCCCGACCGGTCGGCGGGGCGCCCGAACGAGCTGGGGACGGGGACGGACATGACGGTGCGGATCATCCGGGGCCAGGGCGTGGACGCGTGCCCGCCGGGCCACTGGGCGCTGTACGACGACGTGGAGTTCAACCGGAAGGGCCCCGCGGACATCCTGATCGGCGACGCCTCCGCCGGGAACCTCGGGGAGGTCGGCTTCGACGGCCGGGCCTCCTCGTACGTGAACCGCACCGGCCGCACCATCTCCCTCTACGACGACGCCGGCTACGGCGGCCGCCGGATCGACGTCCTGCCCGGGCGCGCCGAACGGCTGGTCGTCGACCAGCGGACCGTCCGCCCGTACGTCTACAGCAACGAGGAGGTCGGCGACATGAACGACGCCGTGTCCTCGGTGGAGGTGCGGGAGCCGGGCCCGGAGACCGCCCGGCTCCTGCCGGAAGCCGGCACCTACACGCTCGTCAACGTGTACAGCGGCAAGGCCCTGGACGTGCTCAGCGACGGCTCGGTGCTGCAGTGGACCGGGCACGGCGGCCCCAACCAGCGCTGGACGCTCACCCCCGTCGGCTACGGGCTGTACACGCTGACCAGCGTCTTCAGCGGCAAGGTGCTGGACGTGACCGGCGCCAGCCGGCACAACGGCGCCCGGGTCCAGCAGTGGACCGGGAACGGCACCGCCGCCCAGCGCTGGCGGGTGACCGAGGCCGGGGGCGGCGTCTACCGGCTCCAGTGCGTCGGCAGCGACAAGTACCTCGACGTCCAGGACGGGCGGACGGACGACGGCGCCCCGGTGCACCAGTGGGAGCACGACGACAGCGACAGCCAGAAGTGGCGGCTGAGCCCGCTGGGCTGAGGGCTTCCGTCAGCGCTTGAGGAACCGCAGGTAGAACGCCGCGAACACCAGGACGATGCCGATGTTCACCAGCAGTCGCGGCCAGAAGTGGTTGCGGAAGAACAGGAAGTCCACACCGACCACGAGGGCCACCATCGCGAGCACGTAGATCACGGCGATCGTCTGTCTAGCCATGCTTCTGTTGTACCGCGCAGCGGCCCCCGTCGAACCGGTGCGGGGAGAACCGGGCGGCTGTTCGACGCGTCCGTTGAGGCGTGATCAGTGGGGTGCTCGGCGGGATGCCGATGTTCTGGCCCGGACTGCTGCTCTCCCTCGTCCCGGCGGCGCTGCTGAACCGGCCGGTGGGGCGGCTGCTGCGGGCGCACTGGGTGGTCGGCTTCCTGCTGCTGCTCGGGCTCGGCGGGGTGGTGGTGGCGACGCTGCTGCCGGAGGCGTTCCAGCTCTCGCGGGACGCCGTGCGGCACTGCACGGTGCGGGGCGGGCGGCCGCGCTCGCCGTACGAGCTGCTGCACGTGCGGCACATTGAACTCAAGCTGGCGACCTACGCCCCGGTGGGCTTCGCCGCCGCCCTGGCCGGGACGCGACGGCGGGCGGCGGTGGCGCTGGCGGGTGCGGCGGTGCTGCCGTTCGGGGTGTCGGCGCTGCAGTACGCGGCGCCGGCGATCGGGCGGGCCTGCGACGTGCAGGACGTTTGGGACGGGGTGCAGGGGGTCGTGCTGGGAGCGGTCGCGGGGTCGGTGGCCGGGCCGGTGGTGCGGGCGCTGCGTTCCAGGGCGGCCTGACCTACTGGTCGAGCAGGGGGAAGAGCCGGGTCACGACGGCGACCGGACGGGCCCCGGCGGGGCGGGCGGCGGGGTCGTCGTCCCGGTCGCGGTAGCGGGCGAGCAGTTGCCGGACGGCCTCGCCGACGGCGGTCAGCTCCTCGGGGGTGAGGTGGACGACGGCGCTGAACGCCTCGTCCCGCTGCCACTCGGCGGGGGCCTCGGCGCGGCGGGCCAGCCAGCGCTGGTGGCTCTCGTCCTCCAGACCTCGGGCCAGTTCGCTGAACTCGTCCCGAGGTGCGGCCGGTTGGGCCTGGGGGAGGCGCCAGGGGCGGGCCCGGCCGTCGGTCGCCGGGGCCTCCTCGATCAGGCCGTAGCGGGCGAGCTGGCGGAGGTGGAACGAGCACAGGCCCGAGCTGTGGCCGAGTCGGGCGGCGGCCTCGGTGGAGGTCAGGGTGCCGCGTTCGGCGAGCAGCTCCAGCAGGGCGGTGCGGACGGCGTGCTCGGGCAGGGCGCCGGATCTGACGGTCTCTTCGGTCACTTTGCAAAGTCTGCTACTTTGCAAAGTCGACAGCAAGTCAATCCCGTGAAGGAGCACCACGTGTCCGAGCCGAACGACCGTCCGACCGTCCTGCGGATCACCGAGGTGGGGGAGGAGATCCTCGCCCGCACCTGCCGCACGGCCGGCGCGGAGGACTTCGGCAGCCCGGAACTGGCCCGGCTGATCGACGACATGTTCGCCACCATGTACGTCGCCGACGGCTGCGGCCTCGCCGCCAACCAGGTCGACGTGGACCTGCGCCTGTTCGTCTACGACTGCCCCGACGACGAGGGCGTCCGGCACGTCGGCCACGTGCTCAATCCGGTCGTCGAGGCGCAGGAGCCCGGCCGCCGCCTGATCGAGGACACCGAGGGCTGCCTCTCCGTCCCCGGTGCCAACACCCAACTCGCCCGCCCGGAGCGGGCGGTGGTGCGCGGGGTCGACCAGCACGGCGAACCGGTGGTGATCGAGGGTACCGGCTACTTCGCCCGCTGCCTCCAGCACGAGACCGACCACCTCAACGGCGGCCTCTACCTCGACCGGCTCTCGGCTCGCGACCGCAAGCGGATGCTGAAGCAGACCGCCGACCGGCGCGACAAGGTGTTCGCCCAGCGTGCCGCCAAGGCTGCCAAACTGGCCGGGTGATGACCGAACCCGCACACCTCGCCGCTGTACGGGTGTCGTACGACACCGTCGCCGCCGACTACCTCCGTCTGGTCGTCCCGCCCGAGGGCATGGACCCGGTGTCGCGGGCGATGATCGCCGCCTTCGCCGAACTGGTGCGGGAGTCAGGCGGCGGCGAGGTCGCGGACCTCGGCTGCGGTCCGGGGCGGATCACGGCGTACCTGCACAACCTCGGTCTGTCCGCCTTCGGCGTCGACGTGTCCGGCGAGATGATCGCCCTCGCGCGGCGGGCGTACCCGGAGCTGCGGTTCACCGTCGGCTCGATGGGCGCCCTGGAGGTGGCGGACGGTTCGCTCGGCGGGATCCTCGCCTGGTACTCCGTCCACCACACCCCGGCTGACCAACTGCCCGCGCTGTTCGGTGAGTTCGCGCGAGTCCTGGCTCCCGGTGGTCACCTGCTGCTGGGCGGCCACGTGGGCGAGGGCGAGCGGCGCCCGACGGCGGCGTACGGGCACCCGGTTTCCTACACCTCCTACCTCGTCCCGGTGGGGCGGCTGGTCGAGCTGCTGGAACAGGCCGGCTTCACCGTCACGACGACGCTGGAGCAGCCGATCGCGCAGCGGGACGACCGCTCGCACGCCTGCCTGCTGGCGCGGAGGTCGTAGCGGGTCGAGACGCGAGTCCGTGCAGGCCGTCGGCAGGGTGTCCAGTTGAGCGTGCGCGGCGCACGCATTTCATAGTACGGTGCAGATGCGTGCTCGACGCACGCTTATTCTCCGACTGCACCACCAAGGGGACACCCATGACCGCCGCCACCACCCGCACCGACATCGCCGCCGCCCTCACCGACCTGCTCTTCACCCCCGGCCTGGACCTGGCCGAGGCCGTCGACCGGCACTTCGCCCCCGACTACCGCCAGCGCACCGACGGCCGCTGGGACGACCGTGAGGAGTTCACCGCCCACATCGCCCACCTGCGTGAGATCGTCGCCGGCGGCGAGATCCAGGTCCTGGAGGAGCTGGTGCAGGGCGACCGCTACGCGGACCGCCACATCGTCGACGTCCGCAAGACCGACGGCTCCGCCGTGCGCATGGAGGTCTACCTCTTCGGCGAGCTCGCCGCCGACGGGCGCTTCCGCCGCATCGAGGAGACCACCCTGATGCTCCAGGGCGCCGACGCCGACCGGAACCTCGGCAGCGCCCGCTGACCCGGCGGCCCCGCCCGCCCGCGACCCCCGTCGCGGGCGGGCGGGGCATCGGGGGCGAACCGCACTGCCCCGCCTCCGCGATCCGATCTCCGCTCACGTGTCACCGCTGGAGCCCACACCCATGACCCGCACAGGCAACCGCCCGCACTACAACGTGACCTTCGCCGTCCTGCTGCTCGGCGTAGGGGCGTACTCGCTGCTGCAATCACTGATCATCCCGGTCCTGCCGACCCTGACGGACCGTCTGCACACCAGCCAGTCCGCCGCAAGCTGGCTGATGACCGCCAACCTGCTCTCCGCCTCCGCCGCCACCCCGATCCTGGGCCGGATCGGGGACAAGATCGGCAAGGAACGGATGCTGGTCGCCACCCTCGTCGCGCTGACCGCCGGCGCCGCGCTGGCCGGCCTCGCCCACTCCATCGGCCTGATGATCGTCGCGCGCGTCATCCAAGGGCTGGGCGGCGGCGTGGTGCCACTGGCGTTCGGCATCATCCGCGACGAGTTCCCCGCCGGGAAGGTCCGCGGCGCCGTCGGCGTCACGGCCGCCCTGAGCGCCGTCGGTGCGGGACTCGGGCTGGTCCTGGCCGGGCCGATCACCGAACACCTCGACTACCACTGGCTGTTCTGGGCGCCGATGGCCATCACGGCCGTCGCCGCCGTCGCCACCCTCCTGTTCGTCCCCGAATCCCCCGTCCGCACCCCGGGCCGGATCAGCTGGGGTGCGGCGCTGCTGCTCTCGGCCTGGCTGGTGGCCCTGCTGCTCGCCGTCAGCAAGGGACCGAAGCTGGGCTGGGGCTCACCGTGGGTCCTCGGCCTGTTCGCGGCCGCCGCGGCCTTCTGCGTCGGCTGGATCCTGGTCGAACTGCGCTCCGACGAGCCGCTGATCGACATGCGAATGATGCGGATCCCGGCCGTGTGGACCGCCAACCTGGTGGCGCTGCTCTTCGGGGTCGGGCTGTACACGACGATGACGGTCCTGCCGCAACTGACCCAGATGCCGCGCGAACTCGCCGGCTACGGCTTCGGGGCGACCGTCACCCGGTCCGGCCTCTACATGCTGCCGCTGACGGTCGGCATGTTCGTCCTCGGCGTCCTGGCCGGGCCGTTGGCTGCCCGCTTCGGCTCCCGGCGGGTGCTGATCGCCGGCAGCCTGGTCGCCGTCGTCCCGTTCGCGATGCTCGCCGTCGGCCACGACCGTGCCTGGCAGATCTACACCACGTCCGCCCTGGTCGGCATCGGCCTCGGACTCGCCTTTTCGGCGATGTCCGCCATCGTCGTCGAGGCCGTCCCGCCGTCCCAGACGGGCGTGGCCAGCGGCATGAACGCGAACATCCGGACGATCGGAGGCGCCGTCGGCAGCGCGGTGGCGGCGAGCATCCTCTCCTCCGGCGTCACCGTCGGCCACCCCTTCCCTCAGGAAGCCGGCTACACCGCCACCTTCTGGTTCCTGACCGGCAGCGCCGTACTCGCCGCCGCCGCGGCGTTCGCCGTCCCGGCGGTCCGAACCCGCCGGGCCGCGGACAGCGCGGGAGCGGCGAGCGTTGAGGCCGTAGTGGTGAAGCCTCAGAGCCGTACAGGCGCGGGGGGTTGAGAGCGGGCGAAGTCGACGAAGGACTGCCAGGCGGCGGGGGAGAAGGCGAGTTGGGGTCCGGACTTGTCCTTGGAGTCGCGGACGTGGATGGCGGTGGTCGTCTCGGCAACCTCGACGCACTCGCCGCCCTCATTGTTGCTGTAGCTGCTCTTGCGCCACGCGACCTCGACGCACTGGCCGCCTTCGTTGCTGCTGTGGCTGCTCTTGAACCAGGCAAGCTGCATGTCTTTGACGGTACGCCGATGGCCCGCCACCGGGAAGGTGGTGGGCCATCGGGGAAGGCTGATCAGACCTCGGCGGTCGCGGCGAACTCCACGAACGCCTTCCACGCGGTCGGCTCGAAGGCCAGCTGCGGGCCGCTCTTGTCCTTGGAGTCACGCACGTGGACGACACCGGGGGTCTCGGCGACCTCAACGCAGGCGCCGCCCTCGTTGCCGCTGTAGCTGCTCTTGAACCATGCCAGCTCGGTGCTCATCGTTCTCCCAGGATCTTCTCGATCAAGGCCATGGTTTCCTCAGGACCGTGGGCCTGTGCCCTGAGGATGTTGTAGCGCGCGTTCATGATCCGAACCTCGTCCGGATCGGCGATCAGCCTACTGCTCGTCTGCACTTCAATGTACGCGTGCTGAGGCTGCCCTTTCGGCGTGATCAGAATGAACGGCCCGCCCATGCCGGCGTGCTCGGTTCTGTCCAGGGGCAGTACCTGGATGACCATTCCACGCATCTGGCCAACCTCCAGAAGTCGACGAAGCTGAGCAGCATGCACGTCCCACCCGCCCAGCGGCCGTCGCAGCACGCTCTCGTCGATCACCCAGCTGAACATTCCCCGAGGCCACCGCGTCAGGACTTCTTGTCGTGCCATTCGAGCCGCGACGCGCATCTCGATCACGTCTTCCGATAGCGGCGGCTGCCTCATGGCGTAGACCGCTCGCGCGTGAGCCTCGGTCTGCAGAAGTCCAGGGATGTCCAGCGTGGAAAGGTCATGGATCTCGATGGAGTCGACTTCCAGGACGGCGTAGCCCTGGAACCAGGCGGGGTGCCTCAGCCGCGCCTTGTTCCGTGCGCTGATCACGTCGTCCTTCTGAATGGCCAACAGGCCACCGGCATTGACGGCCCTGTCCACCGCGATGAGGATCTCCGGCTGTGGTGTGCGAACCCCGCGCTCCACCGCACTGATCATCGGTTCGGTGTACCCGATGCGCTCGCCGAGTTCCCTCTGCGTCATCCCGGCCCGCTCCCGCAGGAGCTTGATCTGCTTTCCGATCGCGCGGAAGAAGTCGGAGACCTCCGCCAGGTCCTTCGGCAGTTCGGTCCGAGTCTCGTCGCTTGAGTCGTTTTGACGCGCCGCACACATAACAACCATCCCGCCTGTATTTCGGGCTAGCCCAACATTAGCGGTCCGCACCCGGACCACCACTCTCTGTGCGCCTCATCCCCATGGTCAGGGTACGTCCGCGCAGTCACGCTTCTACCCATGACGACCGAAATCCCCCTCGACAGACCCCGCCCCCACACCACCACGCTCCCCGCCACCCCCAAGGGCGCCGCCACCTGCCGACGCCTCGCCAGGCGTCAACTCACCATCTGGGGGCTGAATTCGACGCACACCGAGCCCTTCTACTCCGCCCTCCTCGTCGTCGCGGAGCTGGCCGCGAACGCGATCACGCACGGACGCGTTCCGGGGCGCGGGTTCGAGCTGCACCTCTCCCTCACCACCACCGCGCGCCGGGGCACCACCCTTCGCATCGAGATCAGCGACCCCAGGGGTGACCGGCTCCCCGTCCTCCCCACCGTCCACCTTCCCAACGCCCAGTCCGGGCGCGGCCTCACCCTCATCGACGCCCTGGCCGACCGCTGGGGCACCATCCCCCGTAGTCCCAACTCCAAGACCGTCTGGGCCGAACTCGACCTCACCGCCCCTGCTGCCCCCGATGCCGCCTGAACCCCGCGATAGCGAGGCGGCCCCCGGCGGCGCGGTGCTCTGCACGATCCTTCCCTTCGCGCTCCTCATCGCCCTGCTCGCTTGGGCCTACCCCCTCACCGCCCGCCACCACAACCACCCTACGCCCCAAGCCACTTCGAGTCCCGCCGCCACCCCGTGAACCACCGAGGAGTGGGAAGTCGGCCGCACCGACTTCCCACTCCTCGTCTTCGGGTACGGTCCCTCGGTGGTGAACTCCCGTGCGCTGGTGCCGCATTCGGCAGGGCGCGGAGTACCGTTCAAGGGTTCGGCCTGTGCTCTGCGGTGCCTGAGCGCCCACCCCCGGCGGTCCGACCCACGGGGGCTCCTCGGCCGACAGGCGGACGGGGGAGTCGACATGACATGGCTGGGGCCGGCGAACGCCAGACTGGTTCGAGTGCCCGACGTGGTCGGGCTGGAACTCGGCGCCGCGCGCCGGGTTGCCGGGGAGGCCGGGGTCGTCCTCGCCCCTCCGGACCCGGACGGCCCCTCACTACGCGCACTCACCTGGCCGGGGCAGTGGACCGTGACGGCCCAGAGCCTCCCGCCCGGATCGGCCATGCGCTACCGGGGTTCACTCGTGGTCGAGTTCCGGCCCGGCGCTCCCTCGACCGCGACGCCGGGCACTCCGCCACCGGGTGACTCCGGGGGTGAGGAGTCCGGTGATCGAGAGCCGCGTCTGCCCAAGCCGTCGCCGGGGGCGGTCGGCGCCGAGCGGCAGGAATGATCACGCGGCCGGAACCCGTGGTGCCTCGTCTGCTGCGCGAAGTCCGGGCGTGCTGTAGTACTCCTGGGAAGAGGTTGGAAGCAGGTCCGTTCTCGTCTGGAGTCATCGATGGCCGTTCGCCGTGTCGTGCCCAACATCCGCTCGGAGGCCGCGCAGGAGAGCCGTGAGTTCTACGGCCTGCTGGGCTTCGAGGAGGTCATGAACCACGGCTGGATCATGACGCTCGCCTCCCCGTCCAGCCCGGCCGCGCAGATCAGCGTCATGAGCGCTGACAAGACCGCGCCCGTCGCCCCCGACCTGAGCATCGAGGTGGACGACGTGGACGCGGCCTACGCGGTCATGCGGGAGAACGGCGTGGAGATCGTCCATCCCTTGCAGGACGAGGAGTGGGGCGTGCGGCGGTTCTTCGTCCGCGACCCCAGCGGACGGGTGGTCAACGTCCTGGGTCACCGCTGACGGCCTCCCACTCCCACGGGCAGGCGCCGCGCTCCGGCCGGAGGCACCCCCGGAGGCACGGCCCGTCCGCGCGGGCTGCGGGATCGGCGGGGCTGGGGCCGCGAGGCGGCTGCCTGGGCGTCAGCGACGCACTGACGAGGGAAGGCTGGCGGGTGCGGGGCTCCGCTTCCGGCGTACGTCCGCCCCGGCGTCGGGGTGCATGCGCAGAGCCGTGGCGGTAACGCCCAAGGAGAGCAGAGCGAGCATGAGGAACGCGACCGTGTAGGCGGTGCCGGCATCCGGACGGCCGGGCAGGAAGCGGCCGAGGGGTCCTCCGGCGCGCAGGGCGACGGTGCTCACGCCGATGGCGAGTCCGGCGGCGACCTGGTAGCTCGTGGCGCTGATGGAGTTGGCGTCGCGCATCTCCTGTGGAGCCACATCGCTGAAGGCGACCGTGCTGAAGGCGGTGAGCGCCACCGAGCGGGCGATACCGCTGAGCAGGACCAGTACGGCGATGAGGATGATCGACGTGTCGGCGCTGATCAGGCTGATGGCCGCCGTCGTCGCGGTCATCACCAGCGTGGAGGCGATGAGGACCGGTCGGAAGCCGAAGCGGTTGAGCAGCGGCGTGGTGGCCGGCTTGATCCCGATGTTGCCCACGAAGATGAACAGCACCACCGCGCCCGACTTGACGGCACTCCAGCCGAAGACGTTCTGGAACAGCAGCGGAAGCAGGAACGGTCCGGCGCCGACGACGAGCCAGAAGAGCGACCCGCCGGTGACGGATGCCCGCAGTGTGGGGATCCGCAGGACTCGGATGTTGACCAGCGGAGCCTCGGTCCGCAGGAGGTGCCGGGCGGCAGCCGCGAGCAGTCCGATCGACGCCAGGACGGTGGCGGTGGCGAAGGTCCAGGAGATGTCGGTGTCGGAGAACAGGTGGGCGGCGTAGGTGAGAGCGCCCAGGCCGGCACAGGTGAGGACGAGTCCGATCCGGTCCAGGGGGGAGGGCGTCTCGAGCGGCGTGGCGTCCACGATGCGCCAGGCGATGGCGAAGGCGACGACGCCGAGCGGGATGTTGATGAGGAACAACCACGGCCAGGAGGCATAGGTGGTGATGAAGCCGCCGACCAGCGGTGCTACGACCGGAGCCATCAGCCCGGGCCACACGATGTAGGCCATGAGCCGCATCAGGTCGGACTTCTCGGTCCCGGTCAGGACGATCAGCCGTCCGACCGGCACCATCATCGCTCCACCGAGCCCCTGGAGAACGCGCATGGCGATCAGCACGGGCAAGGTCGTGCTGATCGCACAGCCCAACGAGGACAGGGTGAAGACGGCTATTGCGCCGAGAAAGACCGGCCGGACGCCCCACCTCTGGGTGAGCCAGCCGCTGAGCGGTATCAGCGTGGCCAGAGTGATCAGGAACGAGGTGATCACCAACCCGATCGCGGCGGAGTCGACGTGCAGTGAGCGGGCCATCCGGGGGGCTGCGGTCGTGACGATCGTGCCGTCGAGCATCTCCATGAAGAAGCATCCGGCGACGAGCAGGGCTTTGTTGCGGTGTCGCTTGTCGATCATGTCGCTCCTCGATTCGGGCCGGGCGGGAGCCGCGGTGACACGCCTAGAGTAGACGCACCGTTGCGTCTACTCAACGGGTTAGACTGGAGTCAGGAGGATGCTCTGATGACACGACTGGAACTGACGGACGACGATGCTCGGGGTGAGAGCGGGACCACCGCCGGGGCACGCGCCCGAAAGCACCACGGCAATCGACACGGCCGCAGCGAGCAGGCCCGACTGGCCGTCCTGCGGGCCACCGACGACCTCCTGGTGGAGCGGGGGTTCGCGGGCGTGACCATCGAAGGAATCGCGGCCAGGGCCGGTGTCGCCAAGCAGACGATCTACCGCCAGTGGAACTCGAAGGTGGACATTCTCCTGGACACCTACCTCGCGGACGCCGAGCGCGAGCTCGCGGTGCCGGACCGCGGGAGCGTCGAGCAGGACCTGCGCGAGTACCTGCGCCGGCTGACCGGCTTCCTGACCACGTCGGACGCCGGGGCCGTGCTGCGGGCCCTCATCGGACAGGCCCAGCACGATCCTGAGCTGGCGCACACCCTCCGCACCGACCACCTCGCCCAACAGTGGGAGTGGGAGCGGGCGATCTTGCGTCGGGCCGTGGATCGCGGCGAACTGCCCGCCGACCTCGATCTCGACCTGGCCCTGGACCAGCTCACCGGCCCCGTCTACTTCCGGGTCCTGGTCACAGGGAGGCCGGTCGAGCAGCGGTTCACCGACACGCTGCTGGAGCGCTTCCTCGCCGACTATCGCACGCACAGCACCTGAGGGCGCGCAGAGCATGCCACCGGGGCGGCCGTGGCCCCCACAGCCCGGAGAATTCAACGGGCGCTGCGGGAAGCCGGATTGTAGGCTCGCCGGTATGCCCTCACTCCCACGCGGCTTCGATGCCCTGGTCGAGCGGGCCGCCGCCGACCCCGATGTCCTCGGGCTCGTCCTCAAGGGGTCGCGGGCCCATGAGGGCATGGTCACCGAGCACTCCGACCACGACGTCCACCTGGTCCTCGCCGAGGGTGCGACCACCGGGCTGGCGGGCCTGGACGGCTACCGCAGTGCGGAGTTGGACGTGGTGGTGACCACCGTGGACGGGCTGCGCGGGGCCGACGGCCGGCAGGACCACGCGCTCGCCCGGGCGCGCGTCGTGCTGGACCGGACCGGCGGCGAGCTGACGGCCGTCCTCGCGGCCAAGGGTCGGCGCGGCCCCGAGGAGGCGCACCGGGCCGCCGCCGAGCGGCTGGACGCGTACGCCGACCGGCTGTACCGCTCGGTGAAGAACGCCTGCGACGGGCACGGGCCGGCCGCCAGGCTCGACGCGGCGGAGAGCCTCGGCCACCTGCTGGAGCTGCTGTTCGCCCTGGACCGCCGCCCTCGCCCGTACAACCGGTACCTGGCCTGGGAGTTGGCGCGGCATCCGTTGCCCGGTTGGGACACCGCCGCGCTACTGGAGGCGGTCGACCGGATCCTGGGGACCGGTGACGTGGCCACCCAGCGGCGGCTGTTCGCCCGGGTCGAGGCCGTGGCCCGGGCGGCCGGGCACGGGCCGACGCTGGACGCCCGGGGCGCGGACCTGGCGCTGATGCGCCCGGCGCCGGGCGAGACGGCCGGCGACGCCTTGGCGATCCCGGTCCACGTGCGGGACCTCCGGCTCCAGGACCTCCCGGCCTGCGGCTGGTCCGGTTCCGCCCTGCATCTGCGCAGCGTCGAGCGGGAGTTGGCGCGTGCCGAGGCGCGCGAGGTGGACTACCTGGCGGTGTGCACGCCCGCCGACCTCCCGGTGGCGATCGGTGGCGTCGACTACCGGGCCGTCGAGGACGCCGGCTACCTGTGGCAGCTCGCCGTGCACCCCGCGCTGCAATCGCTGGGCCTGGGCACGCTGTTGATCCGTGCGGCGGAGCAGCGGATCCTGGCGCGCGGCCTGCGCCGGGCCGAACTCGCCGTGGAGGAGGGCAATCCGCGGGCCCGGGCGCTGTACGAACGGCTGGGCTACCTGGCCTACGGCGGCAAGCCCGACGCCTGGGACGAGGAGGGGCCGGACGGGGAGGTCCGCCGGTACGAGACGATGTGCGTGCTCATGCGGCGGGAACTCGCCTGAACGTGAGCCAGTGAACGTGAGCCAGTGAACGTGACTCAGTGAACGTAAGTCAGTGAACGCGAGCCAGTAGGCGACCACCGGATCCGAGGAGCCCCGCATGTCCCCGACGCACCAGGAGATCTTCCAGCGCTACGTCCACGCCGGCGCGATCACCGCGAACGCCGACGCCCTCGCCGAGCTGTTCACCCCGGACGGCGTCTTCGAGGCGCCGCTCGTGCCCGAGGGCGGCGACTTCCCCCGGCGGACGGTCGGCCGCGAGCAGATCCGCGCGGCGATGGCGGCGTACTACGCCCGGCAGACGGGCGGCGGCCGGGTGCCCAACCTGGAGAAGTCCGGGTACGTGCTGCACACCACCGCCGACCCCGACGTCTTCATCGCGGAGATCGACACCTTCTTCGACCCCGACGAGACCGTCTCGCTGGTCCAGATCTTCCGCGTCCGCGACGGCAGGATCGCCCACCTGCGCGACTACTTCACCCCCGGGCTGGTGAGCTCCGAGACACCGTGACGGGGGCGGTAGCCGAGCAGTGCGCCCGCCCGCGCGGACACGTACACCCGGTCGACGGAGGTGGGCAGCGCCCAGCCCCGCCGGGCGAAGCCGGCCGCCACCTCGGGGAGCCGCCCGGTGATCAACCCGGCCGGGTCGTACCGCAGTCGCTTGAGGTCCTCCTCCAGCCACGGGTACGGCCCGGCGACGTTCAGGACCCCCTCCGCGTCGCCCTCGACGGCGAGCAGGTGGGCCTCGGCGACGTCGGCGAGGGCCACACCCCGGTAGAGCCGGTGCCGGGCCTCGACCTCCGGCGGCTCGGGGAAGCAGCGGGCGATCCGCAGGCAGGCCGCGGTCATCGGGCCCGCCTCCGTCGCGTCGAGCACCAGGCGTTCGGCGGCCAGCTTGGTCTCGTCGTAGATGTCGCGCGGGCGGCACTCCGTCTCCTCGGTGATCCAGACCGCCGCGTCCGTCGGCACCAGCGCGTGGCCGTACACCGAGGTTGAGCTGGTGAGGACGAAGCGGCGCACGCCCGCGGCGGCGGCCGCCGCCACCAGGCTCCGCGTCGCCCCGACGTTGACCTGGTGGAACTCGTCGTCGGTGCGCACCCCGACGTGCGGCGCGTGCAGCGCGGCCGTGTGGACCACCGCCCCGACCCCGTCGAGCGCACCGCGCCACGCCCCGGGGGCGCGCAGGTCCGCCACCACGGAGGTCTCGGCGGACGGCAGCCGGTCGACGCCGACCACCGTCCGCCCCGCCGCCCGCAGTCGGCGCGCGACCGCCGAACCGACCAGTCCGGCGCTGCCGGTGACCAGGACCCGCATCGTGAAGCCTCCCCAGGTGAACGAAGCTTCGAGCCTACGAGCTCGGGGGTACCCCTGACAGAAGATCAGGGATCATCGACGGTCCGACCCTGATGATCCCGGCAGCCGGTTTCGGAAGACTCCTCCTGCGGGCCGGGGAAACGATTCACCGGCCCGGACGACGAACAGTCTGGAGACGCAGAACCCGTGAACGCCTACCCGCACCGCACCCGTTGGGCCGTTGTCGCCGCCGCCGGCGCCCTGGCGGCCGCACTGACCGTCGGTGCGGGCACGCCCGCCCTCGCCGCGGCGCCCACCGCCACCGCTTCGGCCCTTCCTCCGCTGGACCCCGCCGCCGTCCGGGCCGCCCTCGCCCAGCGGCCCGCCGGCGACGTCTCCGCCGCCTTCGTGCGGATCACCGGCTCCGGCGGGCACTTCGCGGGCAGTTCCGCGGAGGACGGGATGACCGTGGACGCCTCCGGCCGGTTCCGGATCGGGTCGATCTCGAAGATCTTCACCGCCACCGTCGTGCTGCAACTCGCCGGCGAGGGCCGGATCGACCTGGACGCCGACGTGCGGCAGTACCTCCCGGACTTCCCCTACCAGGGCGTCCAGGTCGGCCAACTGCTCAACCACACCAGCGGATTGCCCAACGGCGACAACGGGCCCTGGGGCGACGGCAGCACCGGCTGGTTCGAGACCCACCGCCTGGACTCGTTCACCCCGGAGCAGGTCATCGCCACCATGGCCGGCGAGCCGCTCGGTTTCACGCCCGGCACCGAGCAGCAGTACAACGGCATGAACACCTTCGTCGCCGGACTGATCGTCGAGAAGGTCACCGGCCACCGCTACGCCGACGAGCTGCGGCAGCGGATCATCCGGCCGCTCGGCCTGCACGACACCGCCCTCCCGGACGGCGACGACCCCGCGCTGCGGCACCCCGCCACCCACCCGTACCTGACCGTCCCCGACGCCGACGGCGGCTCGCACCGCGCCGACGTGACCGAGCAGAGCCCGTGGCCGTGGGCCGAGGGCGGCATGATCTCCAGCGCCGCCGACCTGGACCGCTTCCTCACCGCGCTGTTCCGGGGCCGGCTGCTCCCGGCGTCCGAGCAGGAGCGGCTGTTCACCGTCCCGGACGTGCCGGTCGCCCCGCACAACAACCACTGCCCGGGCGGCAAGGCCTGCATGAGCATGGGGCTGGAGCGGCTGCAGACGAACGGCGTCACCGCCTGGGGCAAGACCGGCTCCCGGCCCGGCTCCACCAGCGGGGTGTTCGCGACCCGCGACCTCTCCCGCAAGGTGGTCTACTCGGTCGACCCGACCGCCCTGAACGGCGCCGAGACGCCGTACGTGCTCGGGCTGGTGGCGACGGGCTTCGGCCTGAAGTCCGTGGTCTGACGAATCGCGGCATCGGCTCGCATGAGCTCCTCCGCACGACCACCGAGGCCCCCGCGCAGGAAGTCGGCCCCGTCGACTTCCTGCGCGACTCCGCCGCTGTGACGATCTCCGGTGCCCCGGTTGGCTCGCGCGGGGGAGGGTGATGCGCCGCGCGGTGGAGGCGGGAGAGGGGCGCTGCCCGCGAGGCTGGCCGCATGCTGAAGAACATTCCGGTCGGCGACACCGAACGCCCCGCCCCCCGTTGGGCGTTGCGCCTCGCCAAGGCCCTCCCGTTCATCGTGCTGCCGCACTGCCTGTGGCGGCTGCCGTTCGCGTTCGGCTTCGAGATGGGCACGGTCGACCCGGCCCGTGCGCCCATGCCCTGGTGGGGCACCCCGTACGTGTTCGGCCTCAGCGTGACCACCGAGGCGCTGACCATCCTCACCCTCGGACTGGTCAGCGGCTGGGGCGAGGTGTACCCGCGCTGGGTGCCGCTGCTGCGCGGCCGCCGGGTGCCGCCGCCGGTGCCGCTCGTCGCGACGCTGCTGGGCGGGCTGACCCTGTTCGGCCTGTTCGGGCTGCAGCCGCTGGCCTGGGTCGGGCTGCTGGACGAGGTCGGGTTCAGCAACGGCTGGTGGGAGGCGCTGGCCCGGGTGTGCATCGGCCCGGCGATGCTCTGGGGGCCGATCACCATCGCCCTCGGCCTCGCCTACTACCGCCGTCGTACGGCTCGCACCGGCTGACCGCGACGCGCACCGGACCGGCCCGCACCGGAGCCGCCGAAGAGCCCCGAGAAGAGCTCCGGGCGTCGCCGGTGGGGCCGGTTCCGGGGCCGTTCCGCGGAGTAGCCGCGGTTCAGTGGGTCCGGTAGTACTCGCCGACGGCCGCGAAGGCCTCCTTGGGCTCCCAGGGCAGCAGGCCCGGCCGGTTCCCGTCCAGGTCCCCGGGCCGGTCCTCGCCCACCTTCACCAGGCCGTAGCTGGCCAGGTCGAGGTCCTCGCGCGGGTCGCCGTCCGGGCGGTGGACGAAGTCGTACAGCGCGAAGGTGAAGACGAAGGCGGCGTCGATCCCGCCGGCGTCGAAGGCCGCCAGCAACTCCCGTACGTACGCGGCCTGGCCGGCCTCGTCGCGCTCGTGGACGCCGGTCAGCCGCACCGGCCCGTCGGCGTCGTACTCGACGATCTCCAGGCCCATCGCGCCCCGGTCGCCCGCGCCGCGGTAGGTGGCGGAGCCGAACTCGGTGACCGCGACCGGCTTGCCCCCGGTGGTCTCCTGGCCGGTCAGCCCGCGGACGCCGTCGGCGAAGCGGTCGGCGGTCGTGGCATCGCGGTACAGGTCGAGGGAGATCAGGTCGAAGGGCTCCCAGTCGACCCGTTCCAGCGGGACGGCGGCGTAGCTGACCGGGCCGCCGAAGTGGGTGCGGACGGTGGCGACGGCGGTGCGCAGGAAGGCGTTCACCCGGCCGCTGACCGCGCCGAGGTGCTCGCGCACCGCCTCCGGCCGGGCGAGCAGCGCGATCCGCTCGTCCGTGCTGTCGCCGGGCAGGAAGCCCGGGTTCATCAGGCTGAGCTCGGCCCCGGTCAGGAACACCACCTCGGCGCCGGTCCGCCGTAGCCGCTCGGCCCGCCGGGCGCAGTCGGCGAACAGCTCCAGCAGTTCTTCCTGTGCCAGCTCCAGAGGGTACGGCGAGTACCAGATATCCAGGCCGAGTTCGGCGGCGAATCCGGCGGCCAGCTCGATCCGGTCCGGGTCGCCGCCCATGATCCGCACCGCGTTGCAGTGCAGATCGTCCCGGATGATCCTCAACTCCTCCCGGACCAGCTCTGGTTCGAATCGCTTGCGGGAGCACACCCCGCCCCGGACGAACCCGGTGTCGTAACTGATTCCCTTGATGCGCATGAGTCCCTGCCTTTTGTGGCGAGTCGGCGGATCGGAACAGAATTTACGGTACGAGCAGTACCGTAGTTGCCGTCACCACGGGATGGCAAGAAGGATGGGGCGGCACACGGGAGAGGACGGGACCATGGTCGGGCAGACACGGCGGCGCGGGGCGGCGCTGGAGGAGGCGATCCTGCACGCGGCGGTCGCCGAGCTCACCGAGTCCGGCTTCGCCGGGCTGACCATGGACCGGGTCGCCGCCCGCGCGGGCACCAACAAGAACGCCATCTACCGCCGCTGGCCGAACCGCATCGCCCTCGGCATCGCCGGCTACAAGCGGCTCGCCGAGGCCGCCCCGCTTCCCGACACCGGCGAACTGCGCGGCGACGCGCTGGAGTTGCTGCGCCAGGCGAACCGGCACTGGAGCTCCCCGCTCGGCGCCGTGCTGCGCGAACTGATGGCCGCGGCGGGCGGCGCCACCGAGTTCCTGGCGCAGCTGCAGGACCAGTCCGGGGATGCCGCGGCCGCGCCCTGGCTCACCGTGCTGGGCCGGGCCGTCGCTCGCGGTGAGGCGGTGCCCGAGGTGCTGCACCCGCGGGTGGCGACGGTGGCGATGGTGCTGCTGCGCAACGAGTTCGTGGTGCGGGGGGTGCCGAGCGCGCCCGACGACGTGCTGGTGGAGATCGTGGACGAGGTGTACCTGCCGCTGGTCCGTCGCCGCGGGGCTTAGCTCCTCGTGGCCGGTCCCGGTGCGTCGTTCCCGGTGACCAGGGTGTCCGCCAGTCGCTCGGCGACGGCCGTGTCCAGCGGGCCGTGGCCGAGCAGGAAGCGGTACCAG
Organism: Kitasatospora sp. NPDC089509; assembly: GCF_044749365.1. Taxonomy (NCBI): domain Bacteria; kingdom Bacillati; phylum Actinomycetota; class Actinomycetes; order Kitasatosporales; family Streptomycetaceae; genus Kitasatospora; species Kitasatospora sp. NPDC089509. The sequence continues at coordinate 30,975 of NZ_JBIVHS010000029.1, forward strand.
AACACCCCGTAGACCTGGTCCACGATCAGGTCCAGGTCGGCGTCGCCGGCCAGTTCGCCGCGCTCGCGCCCGCGGGTGAGCAGTTCGTGCAGCGCGCTGCGCCGGGTCTCGGTGAAGGTCCGCATCAGGTCGGCCAGGTGCGGGTCGCGGGCGGCCTCGCGGGCGACGGTGCGCAGCGCGGACGCCGTGGTGCTGCGCTGGGCGGCGTCGAAGGTGGTCTCGATGAAGGCGCGCAGGTCGGTGCGCAGGGCGCCGGTGTCCGGGCGGTCGGAGACGTCCTGGTCGGCCCGGTCGGTGAGGGCGTCCAGCAGGACCGCGCCCTTGGAGGGCCACCAGCGGTAGACGGTCTGCTTGCCGACTCCGGCCGTACGGGCGATGGCGTCGATGGTGACGGGCGTGCCGTCGGACTCGGCGAGCAGGTGGAGGGCCGCGTCCAGGATCGCCCGGTGGGCGGCCTCGTTGCGGCGGCGGCCGGTGTGCGGGCGCGCGGCCTGCGGATCGTCGGCCTGGACGGTGCCGGCCTGCGGGTCGTCGGCCTGGACGGCGTCGGCCTGCGGGTCGTCGGCCCGGAGGTCGTCGGTGTCGCTCATCGTGGGTCCCTTCTCGCTGCCCCCGTGCTCCTTGCCCTCGGTTGACAAGACTAACAGTCTCGACAATCATCATTACCGGAACTACCGGTCTCGACAAGTTCTCGTACCAGCCGGAAAGGCACCACCATGAGCACTGCATCGAACCTCTTCGCCGGACACCGCGTCGTCGTCATGGGCGGCAGCTCGGGCATCGGTGAGGCCACCGCCGCCGCCTTCGCGGCGGACGGGGCCGAGGTCGTGATCACCGGCCGCGACCGCGAGAAGCTGGACGCCGCCGTCGCCCGGATCGGCGGCAGGACCAGCGGTGCCCAGCTCGACGCGACCGACCCGGCCGCCCTGGCCGCCTTCTTCGCCGAGGCCGGCACCGTCGACCACCTGGTCGTCGCGGTCAGCGGCGCGGCCGGCAGCGGCCCGTTCGCCCAGCTCGACCTGGCCGACCTCGCCCACGGCTTCGACGCCAAGTTCTGGCCCCAGGTCCGGGTGCTGCAGGCGGCCCTGCCGCACCTGCGCAAGGACGGCTCGGTCACCCTGATCACCGCCGCCTCGGCCCGCTCCGCCTTCCCCGGCACCGCCGGACTGGCCGCCATCAACGGCGCCCTGGAGGCGATGGTCCCGCCGCTGGCCGTCGAACTCGCCCCGCTGCGGATCAACGCCGTCTCGCCCGGCGTCATCGACACCCCGTGGTGGGACCGCGTCCCGGCCGAGCAGCGGACCGCCCTCTTCGACGGCCTCGCGGCCACCACCCCCGTCGGCCGGGTCGGCCGCCCGGAGGACGTCGCCCGGGCGATCCACATGTTCGCCGCCAACACCTTCGTCACCGGCGTGGTGCTCGACTGCACCGGCGGCGCGAACCTGCCGACCGGTCGCTGAGTGCCCCTGGGACGGTGGCTACGACACCTGAGCCGTAGCCACCGTCACCACTTTCACCACTCCGCCACCCGGTAGTCCTTGAGGAACACCCCCGACACCGGGTGCCCCGCCTCCCCGCGCACGATCGGGTCGTACACCCGGGCCGCGCCGTCCACGATGTCCAGCGGGGTGCGGAACCCCCGGGCGGCGATCCGGGCCTTGACCGGCGCCGGGTTCTCGTCGGTGATCCAGCCGGTGTCCACCGCGCACATGTGCACACCCTGCGGGGCGAGTTCGGCCGCGCTGGTGCGGGTGAGCATGTTGAGCGCGGCCTTGGCCATGTTGGTGTGCGGGTGGCGCGCCGTCTTGTTGCGGACGGCGAACCGGCCCTCCACCGCCGTGACGTTGACGATGTAGCGGGCGCGGCGCGGCGAGGCGAGCAGCAGCGGCAGCAGTCGGTCGCAGAGCAGCGCCGGGGCCAGCGAGTTGACCAACTGGGTCTCCAGCAGCTCGGTCGGGTCGAGCGAACCCAGCGTGGCGGACCAGGAGTTGGTGGGGGCGAGGTCGGGCAGCAGCCCGGCCTCGTCGGTGAGGTCGATCAACGCTCCTGCGCCCGAGGGAAGTTGGGCGACATCGGTGAGCGGCCGGAACCCGGGCGCATGGGCGATCGCCCGGCGGTCGGCGCCCGGCAGGGCGGTCGACTCGCCCGCCGCCAGCAGGGCGTAGGACTCCGGCGGGCGGCGCAGGGTCTGCGCGGCGTTGTTGACCAGGATGTCCAGCGGTCGCCCGTCGGCGCGGAGTTGCTCGGTGAGGCCGAGGACCTGGCGCGGGTCCCGGAGGTCGATGCCGACCACGGTCAGCCGCTCGAACCAGGCCTCGCTGCCCTCGGCGGCGCGGAAGCGGCGGACGGTGTCCTGCGGGAAGCGGCTGGTGACGATCAGCTCGGCGCCGTCCCGCAGCAGCATCAGCGCGAGCTGGAAGCCGATCTTCACCCGCCCGCCGGTGAGCAGGGCGCGCCGTCCGCGCAGGTCGGTGGAGAGCGCACGGCGGGTGGTGTTGTCGGCCGAGCAGTCCGGGCAGAGCGCGTGGTAGAAGGCGTCGACCTGCTGGTACTGCTGCTTGCAGACGTAGCACCGGCGGGGCACCTGGAGCTCTCCGAGCGGTCCTCCGGGGGCCGGGGCGAGCGGGGTGTCCTCGCGGCGGTGCCGGGCGCCGGTCGCGGTGGCGGCGAGCAGCTCGACGTCGGCCTGCCGGACGGACTCCTTGGCCTCCTGGCGGCGGCGTTTGCGGCTCTCCATCACGAAGGAGCTGAGCTGCCGCTCGGCGTGCAGCCGGGTGCGGTCCTGGGAGGGGAGGGCGCGCAGCCGGCCGAGGGTGCGGCTGAACGCGGCGAGTTCCTCGGGGGAGACGGCGGCCGCGCAGGCGGTGAGGTCGGCCGCGCAGGCGGCACCGCTGGTCGGCGTGATGTCGTTGATCAGCTGATGATGGTCGTCCCGGACCGTCATGTCCGCCCCCTCGTTTCGTACAGGTGGGAGGGACAGTAGTGGACGGTCCGGGACGATGAGATGCCAATTTCCGCCGGGGGCCGGGTCGGGCGTCGGCTGGGCGTCAGCCGCAGTCGGGGGTGATCGAGGCGACCCGTCGGCCGTCCAGCTCGTGCGGGCCGAAGCTGTTGAGCTCCTGCTCGGCGCCGCCGAAGTTGGGCTGGTCGTTCAGCCGGATGATGCAGCCGAAGTCGTCCGGCAGCGGGTCGACGGCCGAGCGCGGGAAGATCGGCGGCTCGATGTCGTCGATCTCGCGCAGGTTGAAGCCGTCCTTGGTGACGTGGGCGTCCTCGTTGAACAGCAGGCGCCCGGTCATGTGCGGGCCCTCCCACAGGCAGAGGTGCCCCTTGGGACACCGTGCGGCGGTCGGCATCGCGTGGGCGGCGGGGGCGGTGGCGAGGGCCAGACCGAGGGCGGCGGAGCAGGCGAGGGCGGCGCGGAGCAGGCGGTGGCGCACGGGGGACTCCCATCTCAGCAGGGGTGGTCACCGTCCGTGTGGACGGCGCTACCGCATGCTAGATGGTTCCCGTTCGAACGGTTCGCACCACACGCGCTTTCCGGACGCGGGTACGGCCGTCGGTTCACGCGCGGGCCCCGAACGCGACGGGGTGCCGGCGGCCCCCCGGCCTGCCGGCACCCCTGATCACTCGTCGCGTCAGCCCGTGTACTTGCTGAAGATCTTCGCGAACTCGTACGGCTGCTGCGTGATGTTGGTGCACTTCGCCAGCGAGCCGGTGCAGGCGTTGGCGTCCCGGGTGGCGTCCCAGAAGGCCAGCAGGCCGAGGTGGTTCTGCTGGGCGAAGGTCGTCAACTGCTGGGCGGCGGCCTGGTTGTAGATCTGGTGGTCGTCGTTCTCGCCGATCATCGGGGTGACCCCGACCATGGCCCACAGCTGGGCGTCGGTCTTCGCCGGGTAGAGCGCCTTGAGCTGGCCGAAGGTCGACTGCGCGGCCTGGACGGCGGCGTTGCCGTAGTCGCTGCCGGTGCGGTAGTAGTCCATCGCCATGATGTTGACCAGGTCGAGGTTGACCCCGGCGTCCCGGGCGGACTTGACGATGGCGACGCCGTCGCTGGTCAGGCCCTCGGGCAGGACGGGCAGGGTGAGCGAGACCTTGAGGCCCGGGTGGGCCTGCTGGAGCTTGGCGAGCGCGGCGGAGCGGCGGTCGTTGGAGGCGGTGTCGGCGACCGCCGCGCCCTCGATGTCGTAGTCGACGTAGCGCAGGTTGTAGGCGTTGACCACCGCGTCGTACTCGGTGAACAGCGAGTTCACGTCGGTGCAGGCGGCCGCGAGTTCGGTGCCGGCCGCGCCGCCGAAGGAGAGCTTGACGTCGCCGCCGGCCGCGCGCAGCGCGTCGACCTGGTCCTTGGCCCAACCGGTGCGCGGGTCATAGGCGTTGAACCAGCTGGCCTTGCAGCCGACGCCGGTGACGAAGCCCATGCTGTAGCCCTTGACGCCGCCCGCCTTGGCCATGTCGGGCATGGACGGGGTGGGCCAGGCGCCCATGTCGATGTACGGGGCCACCGGCAGCGCGACGTTCGGCGGCGGGGTGGTCGGTCCGCCGGTGGGGGTGCCGCTCGGCGGGGTGGTGGGCGGGGTGGTCGGCCCGCCGCCGGGGCCGTAGAGGCTGACGTCGTCGGCGAGGTAGGCGCCCTGCCCGTACCAGCCGTGCAGGTAGACGGTGACGCTGGTGGTGCTCGGGCCGGTGGTGAAACTGGCGTTCAGCTGCTGCCAGTTGGCGCCGCCGGGGGTCCACACGGCGGGGTCGGTGACACCGTTGCCGGTGGCGCCGAGGTAGACGTACTGGCCCTGCACCCAGGCGCTGAGGGTGTACGTGGTGTTGGGCTGGACGCTCACGGTCTGGCCGCACTGCGCGGTGTCACTCGCGCTCGCCGCCCCCTTGAGGGCGTACGTCCCGCTGTGCGCGCCGGAGTTGACGATGCTGCCGGTGGCGGCGGAACAGCTCCACGGGTCGAGCGCGCCGCTCTCGAAGCCGCCGTTGGCCAGCAGGTTGGCGTCGGCGGCACCGGCGTTCCCGGCGAGGGTGGCGAGGCCGCCGGCCGCGAGCGCGGTGGCGGCGGCGAGGCTCAGCAGTTTCGTCCGGGTGGAGGCCGGGCGGCGGTGGGTGGGGGCGTGCTGGAGCGCGCTGGGCATGGGGGTCGCCTCTCGGGACGTGGGGCCGCCCGCGCCGCGAAGGGGGGAGACGCGGGGCGGGCGGCAGCATGGGGGCCGGTCCGGTGCGGGGAGGAGCGCGGTGCTGAGGATCAAACTGGACTAGACCAGCTGTGCACGTCAAGCACTTCCCGGCTACCGGGGGCCTTCCGAGGGCAGGTTTTAGGGCGGGTTTAAGGAGCCGTCTCCCCTAAGGCGTGTCTGGCCCCCCGATCAGTTGCAGCAGGGCTTGCACTCCTTCACCCGCACGTCGTCCAGCACCGGTCCGTAGCCGCCCCCGACGGTGCTCTGGAAGGTCAGCGTGGTCGAGGAGTTGTACGCGACGAAGGTGAACTGCCGTCCCACGTAGCCCATCGCGGCCCTCGTCTTGCCGGTGACGTCGAAGCTGAAGTCCTGGAAGTCCTGCCCGTCGATGAGCGCCTTCCCGGTCCGCACGGCGGGCCCGCCGTCGGGGTTGGCGGCCAGCGCGTAGCTCACCGAGTAGGTGGTGCCGGGGGTGGTGGCGAAGGTCTGGGCGATGGTGCCGGGGTTGGAACCGTTGAGGTCGATGGACTGGTCGCCCTCGGCGGCCTGCCAGTAGCCCGCGCCGATCAGGTCGATGCTGCCGCCGGTGATCTGCCACGGGCCGACGGTCTGGCCGGCGACCAGGTCGGTGAAGTTGTTCGCCGGGGCCTTGGGGTACTCGAAGCTGCCGTCGTCGAAGCGGCTGGCCGTCCGGTGCCCGCCGGCCGCCTGGGCCGGGGCGACCAGCGAGACGGTGGCCAGCGCGGTGGTGGTGGCGACGACGAGGGCGAGGGCGGCGGCGCGGGTGCGCGAGAGCGACATGAATTCCCCAAGTTCCGTGATGGTCGGCCGAGATGATCGGCAGCATGATCGGTCGAGATGATCGCGTGCGGACCGAGCGTCGACCGTCGCGGCGAGCCCTGCCAAGACCGGACGGGCGGCGCCCGGTGGTGTGGGGCGTGCGGCGGCGCGCCCCTTCGCGCCGGTTTGTACGGCGGGTCGGCCGGGGGCCCGGCCGTCGGGGCCCGGCGGGCCGTCCGGCCGCGAACCTCCGGGGCTGACGCCCGGGTGCCGGGGCCCGGTGGTGAAAGCGGAGGCGCACGCCCCGTACGCACCCCTAACCTGGCCCGATGACCATACGAACGGCGACCGGTGACCCCTTCGACGGGCCGCGGATCCTCTTCCTCGGCGACTCCTTCGTCCAGGGCCTCGGCGACCCGGAGTTCCGCGGCTGGGTCGGCCGGGTGCTCCAGGCCGCCGCCCCGGACGCCACCGCCTTCAACCTCGGGGTCCGCCGCGACACCTCCACCCAGGTGCGGCGGCGCTGCTGGGCGGAGGTCGAGGCCCGCACCCGGCCCGGGGCCGACCACCGGCTGGTGCTCTCCTTCGGCGCCAACGACGCGATCGAGCGGGACGGCGGCCCGCGGGTCCGGCCCGCGGACACCCTGGCCAACCTCGCCGCCCTGCTCGACGGCGCCCGGGCGCGGGGGGTCGCCGCGCTGGTGGTCGGCCCGCCGCCGGTGGTCGGCGGGGGAGCGGCGCACCTGGGCCGGCTGACCGCGCTCGTGCCCGAACTGGCCGGGGCCTGCGCCGGGTTCGGGGTGCCCTTCGTCGACGTCACCGGGGCGCTGGCCGCCGACCCGGTCTGGACGGCCGAGGCCGCGGCGGCGGACGGCGCGCACCCGGGCGCGGGCGGCTACGCCCGGCTCGCCCGGCTGGTGCTCGACGGCGGCTTCGGCGACTGGCTGCGGAAGCCGGCGGGGTAGCGGTTCCGGTACGTGTCCCGTCGGGCGTTCCGTCAGGCGTTCCGGCAACTCTCCAAGGGACTTGATCGTTCATCAGATCTGATCAACTCCCCGGAGCGGATCGCCCACGACGCCCGATCGGTCGTGGGACCAGCCGGAAACCAGACAGGAGTACCGTCATGCGCAACGCCCCGTTCGGCAGCAACGGCCCGGAGGTCGGTGTCATCGGCCTCGGCTGCATGGGGATGACCTTCGCCTACGACGTGGGCAACCGGGACGACGAGAAGTCCGTCGGCGTGATCCGCCAGGCGCTGGACCTCGGCGTCACCCTGATCGACACCGCCGACATGTACGGCCCGTACACCAACGAGGAGGTGGTCGGCGCCGCGCTGGACGGCCCGTACCGCGAGCGCGCCTTCCTGGCCACCAAGGTCGGCATGGTCCCGGGTGCGGTGGGCTCGGACGGCGCCCGCGACGGCAGCCCCGAGCACGTGCGGCGCTCGATCGACGACAGCCTGCGCCGCCTGCGCACCGACCACCTCGACCTCTACCAGCTGCACCGGGTCGACCCGGCCGTCCCGATCGAGGAGACCTGGGGCGCGCTGGCCGAGACCGTCCGGGCCGGCAAGGTCCGCCTGATCGGGCTCTCCGAGGTGTCCGTCGAGGAGATCGAACGGGCCCGGGCGGTGCACCCGGTGGCCTCGGTGCAGTCCGAGCTGTCGCTGTGGACGAGGGACGCGCTGGCCGAGGTGCTGCCGTACACCGAGGAGCACGGCATCGCCTTCCTGCCGTACTCGCCGCTCGGCCGGGGCTTCCTGACCGGGAACATCACCTCGCTCGACGAGCTGCCCGAGGACGACTTCCGCCGCCGGCTGCCGCGCTTCCAGCGGGACGCGCTGCAGGCCAACCTGGAACTGGTCGGGAAGGTCCGGGCGATCGCCGAGCGGATCGGCGCCACGCCCGCGCAGGTCGCCCTGGCCTGGGTGCTGGCGCAGGGCCGGCACGTCTTCCCGATCCCGGGCACCAAGACGCCGCGCTACCTGGTGGACAACGCGGGCGCGGCCGCGGTCGAGCTCTCGGCGGCCGACCTGGCCGAGCTGGACGCGCTGCCGGCCGCGGAGGGCGGGCGCTACCACTGACCCGGGGCGCGGGGCCTGATCCGGCGCGCGGGGCCGCCGGTGATCCGGGGGCTCAGCGCTCCTTGATCCACACCAGCTGCCGTCCGGTTTCCGCCGGAGCCCGGACGGAGGCCTCGGCGATCCGGTCCAGCCGGTAGCCGAGCTTGCGCGGGACGGCCGCGCTGGCCGTGTTGGCCCGGTCGCAGCGGATCTCCACCCGGGCGATCCCGGGCAGCGCCAGCGCGGCCTCGGTCAGTGCCCCGGCGGCCGTGGTGGCGATGCCGCGGCCGACGTGCCGGGCGGCGACCCAGTAGCCGATCTCCAGCGCGCCCGGGCCGATCCGCCCGTGCAGCCCGAGGGCCGCGACCACCCGGCCGGGCGCCGCGTCCAGCTCGGCCAGGTACATGAAGTCCGTCCCGGCCTCCCAGGCGGCGGTGCCGGCCCGGGTCAGCTCGGCGGTCCGGGCCCGGCTGGGGGCCTCGGCCGCCCACTCCATCCAGGGCCGCAGGTGCTCCAGGTTGGCGCGCACGGCCCGGTTCAGGGCCGGTGCGTGGGTGCTGCGGCGGCGGTGCAGGGACAGGCCGCCGGGCAGCCGCAACAGCTCGGGCGGCCGCCCGGTGGTCATCTCCGGCGCGGCCCGGAGGGGCTCGCAGGACTGCGACTGTGCGGGGCTCATGGCCGCGATTATGTCCTTGGCCCGAACCTGCCACATCCGGACGGAGACGCATCCGGGGCCCCTCCGTCCGGCGGGTGCGGCCGCTGCGCCCGGCGCGTCAGAGCCGGATCATCACCTCGTCGAGCTCCTTGCGCCGCAGGTCCGGGACGCGCGCCCCCTCGGCCGGGTAGCCGACCGGGATGACGTAGGCGGCGCGCTCCTCCGCCGGGCGGTCGCACACCTCGTTGAGGAACCGCATCGGGCTCGGCGTGTGGGTCAGCGTCGCCAGCCCGGCCTGGTGCAGCGAGGCCAGCAGCAGCCCGACCGCGATCCCCACCGACTCCTTTGTGTAGTACGGGCGCGGCGAGTGGGGGCCCTTGTGCACCTCGAAGACCACGATCACGGCCGGCGCGTCCTCCAGGAACGGCTTCTGCCAGTCGGTGCCGATCGGCGCCAGCGCGGTCAGCCACTCCTCGGACGCCCGGTGGCCGTAGAACTCGCGCTCCTCGGCCTCGGCGGCCTCGCGCAGCAGCCGCTTGCGCTCCGGGTCGGTGATCACCACGAACCGCCAGGGCTGCACGTGCGCGCCGCTGGGCGCGGTGCTCGCGGTGCGCACCGCCCACTCGACCACCCCGTCCGGGATCGGCCGGGTGCTGTAGTCGCGGACGGTCCGGCGCTGCGCCATCACGTCGTGGAAGGCCTTGCCACGGGCCTCGGCCTGGTGGGCCGGCACCGTCATCGGGGCGAGCGGGACGGTCGGGTGGGGCGTCCCCGCCGCTGCGCTGTCAACCATGTCAACCATGGCCGACAGCACAGCACATGACGGCCGCCCCGGGAAGAGGTCGAGACCAATTCCCGGGGCGGCCGCCACGCGCTCAGGGGCTGCGGGGGTTACAGCTCGTGCACCCGGCCGTCCCGGACCTCGATCCGGCGGTTCACCGCGACGGTGTCCAGCATCCGCCGGTCGTGGGTGACCAGCAGCAGGGTGCCGGTGTACGAGCCGAGCGCGGACTCCAACTGCTCGATCGCGGGCAGGTCCAGGTGGTTGGTGGGCTCGTCCAGCACCAGCAGGTTGACCCCGCGCGCCTGCAGCAGCGCCAGCGCGGCCCGGGTGCGCTCGCCGGGGGAGAGGGTGCCGGCCGGGCGCAGCACGTGCACCGCCTTGAGGCCGAACTTGGCCAGCAGGGTGCGCACCTCCTCCTCGGTGAGCTCCGGCACGGCGGCCGCGAAGGCGTCCGCCAGCGGCTCGCCGCCCAGGAACAGCCCGCGCGCCTGGTCCACCTCGCCGACCACCACGCCGGAGCCCAGCACGGCGCTGCCGCCGTCCAGTTCGAGCCGCCCGAGCAGGGCGGCCAGCAGCGTGGACTTGCCCGCGCCGTTGGCGCCGGTGATGGCGACCCGGTCCGCCCAGTCGATCTGCAGGTCCACCGGGCCGAAGGCGAAGTCACCGCGCCGGGCGACCGCCCCGCGCAGGGTGGCGACCACCGAACCGGAGCGCGGCGCGGTGGCGATCTCCATCCGCAGCTCCCACTCCTTGCGCGGCTCCTCGACCACGTCCAGCCGCTCGATCATCCGCTGGGTCTGCCGGGCCTTGGAGGCCTGCTTCTCGGTGGACTCGGTGCGCTTCGCCTTGGCGTTCTTGTCGTTGTCGCCGCCCTTGCGGCGGGCGTTGCGGACGCCGTGCTCCATCCAGTTGCGCTGCATCTGGGCCCGGGCCTCCAGCGAGGCCTTGGTGTCCGCGTAGTCCTCGTACTCCTCGCGGGCGTGCCGACGGGCCACCGCCCGCTCCTCCAGGTACGACTCGTAGCCGCCGCCGTACAGGTGGACCTGCTGCTGGTGCAGGTCCAGCTCCAGCACCTTGGTGACGGTGCGGGCCAGGAACTCGCGGTCGTGGCTGATCAGCACGGTGCCGGCGCGCAGGCCCTTGACGAAGGCCTCCAGCCGCTCCAGGCCGTCCAGGTCGAGGTCGTTGGTGGGCTCGTCCAGGAGGAACACGTCGTAGCGGGAGAGCAGCAGCGAGGCCAGGCCGGCCCGGGCGGCCTGGCCGCCGGACAGTGCCGTCATCGGCAGGTCGAGGGAGACCTTCAGGCCGAGCGAGTCGGCCACCTCCTCGGCCCGCTCCTCCAGGTCGGCGCCGCCGAGGTCCAGCCAGCGGTCCAGGCTCGCCGCGTAGGCGTCGTCGGCGCCCGGGCGGCCCTCGACCAGGCCCTCGGTGGCCTCGTCCAGCGCGGTCTGGGCGGCCGACACGCCGGTGCGCCGGGCCAGGAAGTCGCGCACCGACTCGCCCTCGCGCCGCTCCGGCTCCTGCGGCAGGTGGCCGACGTTGGCGCTCGCCGGGCTGAGCCGCAGCGAACCGCCCTCGGGGGTGTCCAGCCCGGCCAGCAGCCGCAGCAGGGTCGACTTGCCGGCGCCGTTCACGCCGACCAGGCCGATCACGTCGCCGGGGGCGACGACCAGGTCCAGGCCGGTGAAGAGGGTGCGTTCGCCGTGGCCGGCGCTGAGGTCCTTGACTACGAGTGTGGCGCTCATGATGCAGCCGATTGTAGGAGGAGCGGGGGCGGCACCGGAAAAGCCAGGGGGGCGGGGGGCGCCGCGGGGGGGGGGGGGCCCCCCGGGGGGGGGGCGGGGGGGGCGGCCCCCCCCCCGGGGGGGGCCCGCCGGGGGGGGGGGGGGGGGCCGCCGGGCGGGGGGGCGGGGGGGGGGTTCTTTCTCTCGTGGGGGGGCGACTTTGAGCCCCCCTTTTGTGGGCGGGGGGGGGCCCCCCCCCCCGCCCGGGGGGCCCCCCCCCGGGGGGGGGGGGCGCGGCCCCCGTGGGGACTACCCGTCGGTCACTTCACCGTCCCGGGTCAGTTAGCCCTCGCGGGTCGGTTCGCCCGCTCGGGTCACTTGGCCTTCTTGGAGAAGTAGTCGAACATGTGCGCCGCGACGTCCTCCAGGTAGGGGCCCGCCTCGTAGGTGTTGGCGTTGTTGCCGACCGAGGTGTCGCTGACCAGGGCCGGCTTGCCGTCCTTGGTGGTGTACCAGCCGCCGCCGCTGCTGCCGCCGGTCATGTTGCAGCCGATCATCAGCATCGCCGGGCGGCTCGGGTCACCGGGCTTGGCGGCCGGCTTGCCGCCGTCGCAGTGCTCCAGCTCGACGCCGTCGAAGGGCTTGGCCTCCGGGAAGCCGTAGTTGGAGACGGCGGCGAGCTGCTCGCGCGGGGCGTTGAACCACAGCGGCACCGAGCCGCCGACGGTCTCCTCCAGCGACTTGCCGTTCGGGTCGGGGTTGGCGACCTTGATGATGCCGAAGTCGTACTGGCTCCACGGGCCGCCGCGCTCCGGGTCGGCCTCGGCCGTCCACTGCGGGGAGACCATGCCGGAGGTCGCGCCCCACTCGCCGTACGGCTCGGCGTCCTCCAGCTTGGACTTCTGCTTGTTGCCGCCGCTCAGCACGCCGTTGCTGTTGAACGCCGGGGCGAAGGTGATGTCGGTGTAGTACGAGTTGCCCTTGCCGCCGTGCAGGCAGTGGCTCGCGGTCCACACCAGGTTGCTCTTGCCCGGGTTGGCCGGGTCGGAGACGACGGTGCCGGAGCACACGTAGTCCTCGTTGCCGTCCTTGAAGAAGATCTTGCCGTTGACGTGCATGTTCTTCGGGAACGGGTGCGCCACGGGCTTCGCCGAGACCGCCGCGGGCGGCTGGTCCGGCCCGGCCGGCGGCTGGGCGCCGGTGGGCTGGGCCGGGGCGGCGCCGGTCGGCTGGGCGGTGGGGGCCTGGCTCGGGCCCGGGGTCGGGGGCTGCGGCAGCGGCTTCGGCTTGGCGTTCAGCAGCTTCTGCAGGGTCCAGTAGCCCTTGACGGCCGGGGTGACCACATTGGCCTTGGCCCACTTGTCCCAGTCGTCGAGCTTCCAGCTCTTCAGCTCCTCGACCGTCGGTAGCTTGATCGGAGCCGCGCCCGGCTTGCCGGAGGCGCTGGCCGCGACCGACGGCGCGGTGGTCTGGGCGCCGGCCGGGTCGCTGTTGTCCGGTCCGCAACCGGTGGCGACCACCATGGTCAGCGCGGCGACGGACGCGCCCAGGACGGCACGGCTCGGCCGGGATATCGGTGACATGAGTTCAATTCCCCCTGTTGACTACCGCCATACGGCCCGTTCCTCGGGTACGGCCCCGGGGGCCGCAGGCATGGCAGGTGAGGAGTCTGCCATGCGGATAAGGAACTCCTTACACGTGGCGCGGGCCGGGACGGGGCTGTCACCGGATCGGCACCGGATCGGCACGGGGCCTCCGTCCGGGCCGTTGTGGGCCCCGAAAATCGGTTGCGGGCGTCCGGCGCGGTCCCTAGCGTGGTTGGAGTCATCAGCCAGACAAGGAGAAGGCCGTTGCTCTACTGAGGTCCCGGGACACCGCCCCCGCCACGTAGGCCCTGCTGTTCCAGCAGCCGCGTGGTGTGCGAGTGTGCGACCTCAGTCACGGCCCCCGGCGCCCGCGCGCGCCGCCGTCCTGTCGTTCGGCCGTACCTGTTCCGCACCCGCGGTGTCTCCCCGTGTTGCTCATCACCCCATCGGCAACCACCCGGGAGGCCTTGCATGGCACAACCCACCACCTCCGTCCTCTGCACCGAGCTCACGTTCGAGTGGCCGGACGGCAAGCCCGTCCTGGACGGCTTCCACCTCGCCGTCGGCCCCGGCCGCACCGGACTGATCGGCCTCAACGGGGCCGGCAAGTCCACCCTGCTGCGGCTGATCGCCGGCGAACTCACCCCCACCGGCGGCACCGTCCGGGTCGCGGGCGAACTCGGCTACCTGCCCCAGGGCCTCACCCTCGACACCGCCCTGCGGGTCGACGAGGCGCTCGGCATCCGGGCCGCCCGCGAGGCCCTGCACGCCATCGAGTCGGGCGACACCGACCAGCGGCACTTCGACGCCGTCGGCGACGACTGGGACGTCGAGGAGCGCGCCCGCGCCACCCTCGACCGGCTCGGTCTGCGCCGCCTCGGCCTCGACCGCACCACCGGCGAACTCTCCGGTGGCGAGGTGGTGTTGCTGCGGCTGGCCGCGCTGCTGCTGCGCCGCCCCGACGTGCTGCTGCTCGACGAGCCCACCAACAACCTCGACCGGGCCGCCCGCGAGCGGCTCTACGAGACGGTGGCCGGCTGGCAGGGCACCATGGTGATCGTCAGCCACGACCGCGAACTGCTCCAGCACGTCGACCAGATCGCCGACCTGCGGGACGGCGCAGTCACCTGGTACGGCGGCAACTTCGCCGCCTACGAGCGCACCCTCGCCGCCCAGCAGGAGACGGCCGAGCGCCTGCTGCGCAACGCCGAGGCCGATGTCCAGCGCCAGAAACGGGACTTGGTCGACGCCCGGACCAGGCTGGACCGCAGCGCCAGCTACGGCAAGAAGCGATCGGTCACCCGCAACGACCCGCACATCTTCGCCGGGATGCTCAAACGCAAGGGGCAGGAGACGGCGGGCCGGCTCACCGGGATGCACACCGAGCGCCTGGAGGAGGCCAAGGCACGGCTCACCGCCGCCGAGGAGGCGGTGCGCGACGACGCCGAGATCCGGGTCGACCTGCCGCGCACCGCGGTGCCGGCCGGGCGCACGGTGCTCTCCCTGCAGAAGGTCCGGCTGCCCTTCGGCCCCACCGTCGACCTCGACCTGCGCGGTCCCGAGCGGATCGCCCTGGTCGGGCGCAACGGCTCCGGCAAGTCCACGCTGCTGCGCACCATCGCGGGCGAACTCTCCCCGCTGGAGGGGCAGATCACCACCCCGGAGGCGGTGCGCCACCTGCCGCAGCGGCTCGACCTGCTGGACGACGGGCTGACGGTGGTGGAGAACGTCAAGCGGTTCGCCCCGGGCACCGGGGACAACGCGGTCCGGGCCCGGCTCGCCCGCTTCCTGTTCCGCGGCGCCCGGGCCGAGCAGCCGGTCGGCACGCTGTCCGGCGGCGAGCGGTTCCGGGCCACACTGGCCGCCCTGCTGCTGGCCGACCCGCCGCCGCAGCTGCTGCTGCTCGACGAGCCGACCAACAACCTGGACCTCGCCAGCGTCCGCCAGCTCACCCAGGCGCTGGCCGGCTACCAGGGCGCGCTGATCGTGGTTAGCCACGACCTGCCGTTCCTGCGCGGCCTGGGCCTGACCAGGTGGCTGGAGCTGGACGGCGCACTGAGGGCGGTGGACCCGATGTAGCGGCTCCGCTCGGCTCGGCTCGGTCCGGCTCGGCTCGGCCCGGCTGGACCGGCTGGACCGGGCCTACCGCCGGTCCGCTCCTCCGCCGTCCTCGGCGAGCACCCGGCGGGCCGTGCTCAGGGCGGAGTCCTTGAGCGCGGCCAGCTCGTCGGGGCTGTACACCGGGGTCCGGAGGTCCGGCGCGATGCCCGGGCCGTCGAAGGTGCTGCCGTCCCGGTTCAGGTACTCCTCGTTCGGCAGGACCAGCGCGAAGTCCGGTGAGATGAGCTTGACCAGGACGTCGGAGAAGACGCCCTGGGTGTTCTCGCCGATCCGGGTCACGTGCGGCGAGCGGCCCATCAGCGCCTGGGCGAAGGTCTCCGCGGCGCTGGCCGAGATCGAGGAGGTGAGCAGGGTGACCGGCCCGGTGAAGTGCTCGCCGTCCGAGGGCCGGACGTGCACCGGTGAGGGCCGGGTGAACTTCGTCGGGTCGGCCGGGTCGTCCCGGGCCACCTTCCGGTAGGCGAGGTACGGGCGGTCGGTGAGCCGGGCGGCGATGTGCACCCCGAGCGCGTCCGAGCCGCCGCCGTTCAGTCGGACGTCGATCACCAGGCCGCTGAGCCGGTCCGGGTCGGCGAGCAGGGAGTCCAGGGCCTTGTCCAGCTCGGCGACCTGGCTGCGGTAGTCGCCGTCGGTGTAGCCGTCGAAGCTGCCCACCCGGAGGTAGCCGACGTCGTCGGGGAGCCGGCCCACGCCGAGCTTCCCGCCCGCGAACAGCTGCTCCGGGCCGGTGAGCTGGGCGGCGACGGCCTGCCCGGCCCGGGTGGTCAGCTCCTTGGTGCGCACCGTCGTGCCGGGCCGCCGCCCGCCGAACACCGGCACCGGCTGCCCGTCGACCACCCGGGCCAGCCCGGTGTGGGCGTCGCCGAGCGGCCTGAGCAGGTCGACGAAGATCTGCTGCAGTTGCTCGGTGGTCGTCGTCGGGGTGATCCGCCGGCGCTGCTCGTCCCGGACGGCGTGCCAGTCGATGCCCTTGGCCGCGAAGAAGGGGTAGTTCTCCTCGAAGGTCTCCCAGAACCGGTCGAAGACCGCGAGCGGGTCGTTCGGCGCCGGGGTGGTGCACAGCGCGGGCAGCGCGGGGAGCCGGTACAGGTCCTTGGTGCCGACCCCGCCCTCCTCACGGTCGACGAGCCGGTCCCGGCCCTTCGGGGTGAGGGTCACCCCGTTGTGGCCCGTGACGTAGCGGACGGTGCCGTCCGCCCCGGGCGCGCCGTCCTGGGTCGCGGTGATCCAGCCGGGCACGCAGCTGTGCGTGGTCACGTCGTAGGTGGTCAGCCGGCCCCCGGCGACGGTGACCACCGTGCCGTAGCCGTCCATCCGCCACACCCCGTCCAGCGTGCCGCCGTGCCGCGCCTCCGCCGAGGCGGCGCCGCCCTCCGCCGGGACCGCCCCCGCGGCCGAGGCAGTCCCCGCCGCGGCGGCCGTTCCCGGCGCCGCGACCGCGACCGTCGTCGCCAGCGCCGCCGTCACCACCGTCGCGGCCGCCGCCCTGCCGATACCCCTGTGCGTCATCTCCGGCCTCCGCCGAGTTCCCGGTCTCCCCCGCGGAACCGCTCCGCCACCGCCGCCGACGCTACGGCCGGGCGCGCCCGTCGGTCGTCATCCACCGCGCCGCGCCCGTGCCATCCTCCGGACGCATCCGCCCGGCCGGGCGAACCGCCCCCGGGGGTATCGACAGCAAAGCGTTTTGCGGACTGCTGGAAAACCGTCGGCCCTCCTCCCAACTCCCGTGCGCTGCAGTACCATCGGCGACATGCCTGCGCTCAACATCGAGTACACGGAGCACGAACTCGCCGCGATCCGCGCGGCCGCCGCCGCGGACGGCAAGAGCGTCAAGGCGTACGTCCACGACCTCAGCGTCCGGGAGCAGCAGCGGCGGGTGTTCGTGGACCACGCGGTGGCGTTCTGGAAGGACCACCAGGCGGAGTTCGACGCCGCGTTCCCGGAGGACGCACCCGCCGCGTGAGGCGCGGCGGCCGCGGGGGAGTGGTCCGGCGGTGGACGCTCCGGCGATGGACGGTGCGGACGTGACGCTGCTGCAGGTCGACCTGCGCTGGCTGCTCGACGTGCAGGAGCTGGCCTCCCCGGAGGACCTCAGCGTGCGCGACTACTCGGCGCTGCAGGCCGCCGTGGCCCGGCACCGGGTGAACACCGCCCAGCTCGGCCACGACGCCGATCCGGCCTGGTGCGCGGCCACCCTGATGCACACCATCGTGCTGCTGCGCCCGCTCCCGGTGCGCAACAACCTGTACGCCTGCATGACGACGGCCGCGTACATGCACGCGGCCGGAGAGGGCATCGACCCGCCGTACGGGGCGTTGGTCGAGCTGGCCCGGGACATCGCCGGGGCCCGGGCGGACGTCTACGCGGCGGCCGACCGGATCCGCTCCTGGCGGATCTGAGGCCGGCCGCCGGTCCCGCGCCTCAGGAGCGGCCGGGCGTCTCCGCGACCTTCGCCGCGACCCTCGCCGAAACCTTCGCCGCGACCTTCGTGCCCAGCCGGTCCAGTCCGACCACGAGCAGGCCGAGCAGCACGAATTCGACCGTCAGCTGGGCTATCTGGCCCCAGACGTAACCGTAGCCCCGCTCGGTCGGGTCGAAGAAGAAGTACGGGTAGGGCGTCGGGAAGTCGGCGAACAGCGCGTTGCGGGCGAGCACGATCGCCGCGTAGCCGAGCGGGAAGGTCAGCCAGAGCGGGATGTCCTTCCAGGCCGCCGCGTTGCGCGGCTTCAGCACCAGCCAGTCGATCAGCACCATCACCGGCGTGACGTAGTGCAGGAAGAACGACGACCAGTTCGCCAGCCGGTCCGGTCCGCTGACCAGCCCGGGCAGTGGGCTGGCGCCGTGCTGCAGCAGGATGTGCGAGACCAGCCCGGTGATCAGGATGTACAGCGTGGCGGCGCCGCGCAGCCGGGGCGCGGGCGCGTCCACGGTGCCGCGCTTGAGCATCCAGTAGACCGCGCCGATGAAGTAGCCGAGCACGATGACGTTGCTCTGCACGGTGAAGTACACCAGCGAGGCGGTCCCGAGGGACAGGCCGAGGCCCGCCGAGAGCACGATGCCCATGCGCCACCAGAGCGCGGGACGGGTCCGGACGGTCATGCGGCCACCAGTTCGGTTCGGGCGATACGGGAGGTATCGGACGGTTCAGGGGGAAGATCGCACTCTACTTCCTGACGCCGGTTGAGTGGAACCTGTGTGCGAGTCATCCCTGTCGTCTTCATCTGTCGCTGTCGCTGTCGCTGTCGCTGTCGCTGTCGCTGCCGCCGCCGCCGTTGCCGTCACTGCCTCAGCCCGGCAGCACGAACCCCGACTCGTACGCCACGATCACCGCCTGGGTCCGGTCCCGGGCGCCCAGCTTGGCCAGCACGCTGCCGACGTGCGTCTTCACCGTCTCCTGGCTCACCACCAACTGCCGGGCGATCTCGCGGTTGTTCAGCCCGGTGGCCATCAGTCGCAGCACCTGCCCCTCTCGCTCGGTCAGCCGCCCCACCGGGCTGCGACCCACGGCGGCCGCGCGCCGCGCGTCCGCGCCGTGCCGCAGCGCGAGTTCGCGCACGGCCGCCGGGAACAGCAGCGAGTCCCCCCGCGCGACCAGCCGTACCGCCTGGACCATCTCCTCCGCCCGGGCCCGCTTCAGCAGGAACCCGGCCGCGCCCGCGCGCAGCGCGTCGTACACGTGGTCGTCGTGCTCGAAGGTGGTGACCACCAGGATCCGCGGCGGCTCGGCCATCCCGCCGACCAGCTGCTCGGTGGCCCGGATCCCGTCGATGCCGGGCATCCGGACGTCCATCAGCACCACGTCCGGCCGCAGTTGGCGCACCAGCGGGACGACCTCGGCGCCGTCGGCCGCCTCGCCGACCACGGTGAGGTCCGGTTCGGCGTCGATCACCACCCGCAGGCCCATCCGGACCAGCCGCTCGTCGTCCGCGATCACCACCCGGATGCCCGTGCCGCTCCCGGTGCCCTCGGTGCCCCCGGCGCCCTCGGTCGTCGTGCTCATCCCGCGCTCCCTCCCACCGGCAGCCAGACCGCCAGCCGCCACGTCGTCCCGTCCTCGCTCGGCCCCACGGCGCTCCCGCCGCGCAGCGCCGCCGCCCGTTCCCCGATCCCGCGCAGCCCGCGCCCGCCGCCGGGCCGGCTCGGACGGGCCGGGCCCAGCGGGTTGGTCAGCTCGATCTCCAGCCGGCCCGCGGCCAGCCCGACCCGCAGTCCGGCCGGTGCGGGCCCGGCGTGCCGCAGCACATTGGTCAGGCCCTCCTGCACGATCCGGTACGCCTCGCGGGAGACCGCGGCGGGCAGCGCACCCAGGCCGGGCGCCAGCTCGGCGTCCACCGTCACGCCGGTGCGGGCGAGTTGACGCAGCAGGTCGTCCAGCCCGGCCAGCGTGGGCCCGGCCGGTCCGCCGCCCCGGTCCTCCTCCTCGCGCAACAGCCCGAGCACGGTGTCCAGTTCAGCGACGGCCCCGCGCGCGGTCTCCTCGATCGCGCGCAGCGCCTCGGCGGCGAAGTCCGGGTCGGTGCGCAGCACCCGGGCGGCCGCCGAGGCCTGGATGCCGACCGCGCTGAGCGCGTGCCCGACCGAGTCGTGCAGTTCACGGGCCAGCTGGTTGCGCTGGGCGAGCACGGTGGCCCGCCGCTCGGCGGCGGCCAGCCGCTCCTCCGGGGTCGGGCCGAGCAGGACGGGCGCCCAACGGGCCAGCAGCGCGCCGCAGCCGGCGTTGGTCCCGACGATCAGCAGCAGCAGCGCCAGGCCCAGGGCCGGGCCGGTGAGCATCCAGCCGGGGAAACGGTTCTCCCAGAACCCGGCGAGGTCCGGGACCTCGGCGAAATCGACCAGCAGCACCACCGCGAACGGCACCCCGGCCAGCGTCATCCCGGCGACCACCCCGCCGAACAGCAGGTGCAGCACGAACCAGAGCGCGGTGCGCCACCGGGCCGCCCAGGACCGGGCCGGCCCGGCGGCCAGCTCCTCGGGCCGCTCCACCGCGCACAGCGCCCGGGCGGCCGCGCCCTCCAGCCCCCGGACGGTGGGCACCAGCGCGGTGATCGCCGCCATCGGCAGCGAGGTGAACAACGCCAGGATCTGCAGCACCAGTTGACGCAGGTGCCCCTGGTTCGGATCGAGCGCCCCGAGCCCCACCGTCGACAACAGGTAGTACGGCATCAGCAGCGCGCCGCCCAGCACCAGGTGCACCCAGCGCTGCCGGGCCCGTCGCCCGACCAACGCCTCGCCGACCCGCCGAACCCGCCCGCCCCCCGCCGTCACCCGGGTGACTCTACGTCAGCGCCCCGGCCCGCAGCCTCCGCCCGGGGAGCGATCCGGCTCCCCCTGCCGGGGGATCCGGGGGCGTCAGGCCATCCGGTGGATCAGCCGGTCCTCGTGGTCCACCCGCCCGTCCGGGTCCGCCACCAGCCCGAGCCGCTCGGCCAGCCGGCGCGAGGGCAGGTTGTCCGCCCTGATCAGCGCCGTCACCGGGATCCCGGGGAACCGCGGCAGCGCCTCCGCCATCGCGGCCCGGCACGCCTCGGCCGCGTACCCCTTGCCCCAGGCCACCGGCCGGAACCGGTAGTACAGGTTGAACACCGGCTCCCCGTCCAGCGAGTGCAGGAACAGCCCGGCCACCCCGATGCTCACCCCCGGCTCCTCCCGGGTCGCCACCATGCAGTACCCCACCCCGTCCCGCGGCCAGTCCGCCACGAACCCGGCCAACTGCTCCCGGGCCTCCGCGATGTCCCGCTGCGGCCCGTTCGGGTTGTACCGGTTGGTCTCCGGATCCCCGTGGATCGCGAACACCGCCTCCGCATCCCCCTCCTGCGGCCGGCTCAGCACCAGCCGCTCGGAGACGGCGACGATCGTGCGGTCGGTGGTGGTGGCGGTGGTCATGCTGGTCCCCCGGCTGTCGTGCGTAATGGCCAGCACGCACGATAGGCCATTACGCCGACATCCGTCCGCTGCTTTTTCAGAGGATCGGCTCGCAACCGATCGCCTTGCCCCCGGCGGTGAGGAACTGCTTCCAGATCTCGTCGCTGTCGGGGATCAGCTTCTGAGGACCCTTCCAGCTCAACCGGAAGTGGACCGGTTCGCCCTGGCAGGTCGTCACCATCTCGTCCGGTCGCACCCAGCGGGCCCGGCCCAGCCCGGGGTCGTTCGTCGGGGCGTCGGCGGCCAGGAGCCGGGGCTCGGTGCCGATGGTGAAGGCGACCGAGGACCTGGGGCTCGCGTCCGAGTCGACGCGGCAGGTCCACAAGGGGTCGGTGGCCGTGGTCGCGGTCTCCCGGAGGCCGGGGGCCCCGGGCACGTCGGGAACGGTGAATCCCGGCAGGTCGCACACCGCGCCGCGGTCGAGGGCGTGTTCCGTCCCGGCCTTCGACAGGTCGTGCGGTGCCGGTATCCGTGCCGTCCCACAGGCCCGCTGCGTCGCGATCCGGTTGGCCACCGACACGGAGAGTCCCGCGAGCTCCCGGCTGCCGGGACCGTCGTCGTCCGAGCTCACCACGACCTGCACGCTGTCGTCGCAACCCTCGGGGAGCAGCGCCCACGCCCGGTGGTCGGAGGCCGCACCGACCGCACCGCCGTTGGCCGAGGCGGCGAACAGCCGGGCGTCCGGGTCGTCCGCGAGGAGGTCGAGGTCGGTGGTCCTGCGGAGTTCCACCGTGACCGACCGGTCGTTCCCGAAGATCCCCCGACTCACCGTCGCCCGGCAGAGGGCGGTTCCGGCGGACAGGTGCCCGTCGCCGTACTCCTGCCCGGCGGTCTTGCCCGAACCGAGCGCACCGGTCAGCGCCTCGGAACCGACCGTCCCCTCGCACACGCTGTCCGGCCCGAAGGCGTTGCTCAGGTTGT
Source organism: Kitasatospora sp. NPDC089509 (assembly GCF_044749365.1). NCBI lineage: Bacteria > Bacillati > Actinomycetota > Actinomycetes > Kitasatosporales > Streptomycetaceae > Kitasatospora > Kitasatospora sp. NPDC089509. The sequence continues at coordinate 52,707 of NZ_JBIVHS010000029.1, forward strand.
TCGCGAGGAACGCGCCCGCCCCGGCCACGACGGCGGTCGCCACCGCCACCACGACCGCCGCCCGCAACCGCAGCGGCCAGGTGGTGAACCCGCGCCGGTCGGGTGCCGGGTCGGTCTCGCCGTCCGGCCTGCCGACCGTCTCGTGCCGTCCCGTCGTCATGGGATCAGCCCTTCCCGAAGGCGGCGTTGTGGGCCTGGGTGATCGAGGTGTAGTAGTGCATGTTGGCCCCGTCGGTCAGTTGGGCGAGCAGGGGGTCACGAGCCGGCACGCCGAAGTCGTCGGCCTTCCTCCTGACCATGACCTGCACCTGCGACTGCCCGGTGGTGTAGAGGCTGCTGAGGTCGCCCTGCGCCTTGGTGTCGAGCGCCGCGTTGACCTTGTTGGCCCAGTCGGACGTGGCGACGTCGACGTAGCGCTGGGCGATGTCCCCGACCGGCAGCCAGTCCTTGCCCGGCAGCATGTTCGCGAGGGTGCCGACGTAGTGGTAGTCCATCTTGGCCTTCCAGTTGACCTTGAACTGTTCGTCGGCCTTGTGGTCCGTGATGGTGTCCGCCTGGACGGCATCGAGCGCGCCGAAGGCTTTGCCGGCCTCGTTCACGAAGCTCTCGAACTTCGCATCTGGGCGGCCGTTGACGTCCTTGAAGGCCTCGGGCCCGTACTCGGCCATCCGTCGGGCCACCTCCTGGGTCTCGGCCAGGTGGATCAGGGAGTACGACTCCGGGTCCTCGGCGGTGCCGCGGATCACCCGGAGGAGCTGCTCCCGGGTGGCGTTCAGTCCTCCGGGTTCGGACGGGCCGGGGAGGTCCTTGCTGAGGATGTCGTGGGTGTCCGCCGCGTAGTCGCTGATCATGTCGGCCATCGGCCGACGGAGCGCGGGGGACAGGTCGTTCTGATGGCCCGCCTTGTCGCCGCCGAGCGTCGAGAGGGCGGAGTCCATGATCCGTGTCATCGTCGCGTCGTGCGGTCGTACCGGCGGCTGCGTGCTGCCGGGTTCGCGGCCGGTGGCCGCGGCCTCCAGCGTCTGGGCGAACATTCCGTGGGAGCTGTTGCACAGCTCGTCCGGGGACAGGTTGCCCTCCAGGTCCTGGTCCGGCCATGCGCGGTCCTTGAGCAGGTAGCCGAGGTTCTTGTTGCGTCCCGGGTCGAGGAACTCCCCGGCGGCGGCCGGGTCGGTCCTCAGCTGCTTCATCAGGGGGCCCAGGGGGTCCCCCTCCTTGAGCGACCAGCTCGGACCCCACAGGTCGCTGCCCTTGGCCTTGCTGGTGCGCTCGTAGTCGAGCAGGTCGTCGCCCACCTTCACCAGGAACGCCTTGTCGTACCTGCCGCCCGCTCCCATCAGCGCCGTCAGCGCCGGGTAGTTGTCGTTCCACCCCGCCGCCGAGCCGCCCGGGCGGCGGGCGGCTGCGAGGAGGCCGTCCTCCCAGGCCCGGCCCATGCCGCCGTCGCGGGTGGCGGTGGCGAGGGCCACCGACAGGTTGCCGTAGACGTCCTGGTAGCCCTTGGCGTTGTGGTTGCCGTGGGCGAGGTCGCCGTAGGCCTTGCCGTAGCCCAGGAGGGCCTCCGGGCCGGTCTTCCCGCCGTAGTTGAGGCCGTTGAGCAGGGTGGTGGCGAAGTCCTTGTTCTCCGCGTTGGCGGCCAGCAGGGTCTGGAGCTGCTTGAGCTGTTCGTCGGAGAGGCTGCCGCCCTTGGACATCAGGTCGGTGGCCCGCTTGGCGTCGGCGACCGGGCCGCCGCCGCCCGGGGCGGGGTTGAAGGCGGTGGTACTGGTGCCGATGTCGCTCTGGAGGTCGAGGGTGGCGCGCTGGTCGGCACTGGTGGCCTTCTCGACGGCCTTGGTCAGGCGGGCCGAGATGGCCTTGGCCTTGGCGTCCAACTCCTTGGCCAGGAGATCGTGGTCGGGGTCGTTCCTGGCGTCCTTCGGCAGGGTCCAGCTCACCGTGCCGTCCGCCGACACGGTCAACTCCTGGACCTGGGCGTCGTGGAGCGCCGTGTCCAGGTCGCGGCGGGCGGCGGTGAAGTCCTCGGCGGCGGTCTTCATGATCGCGGCGAGCGCGGTGGCGACGGCGGAGGCCTGCTTGAAGTCGCCGTCGATGCCCTGCATCACCTTCGTCGCCTGGTCGGCGGCGTCCCCCTTCCAACCGGCCCGTTGGGCGGTGGTGGTGAGGTCCTTGGTGACCCGGCCGTCCAGGGCGGTGAGGGCCTTGGCGACCCCCGCCCATGCCTCGGCCGCGTCGGAGACCCCGGAGAAGTCGGCCTCGTGCAGTTCCTTGAAGGACACCATGTGTCTGTTCCCCCTGTACTGATGTGCTGGCTAGCGGGTGGCGCGGAGATCTGCGGCGGTGGTGATCTCGTTGCCGTGGTAGTACTCGCGGGTCCGGTCGAGGCTGGTGGCCGCGTTGTCGACCTTGCCGTGCAGGGCCTTGCACTGCTGCAGCCAGCGTTCGGTGCTGCCGGTGAGGGCGCCGCCGAAGGTGAAGCCGCGGATTCCGGTCGACGCGGTGCTCGCGTACTCGGTGAGGCTGTGCGCGCCGGGCCCCGCCTTGGTGTTGGCGCCGTCCAGGTCGGTGGCGATCTGCCGGGCCAGTCCGGCGGAGGCGGTGAGTTCGTACGGGGTGTCCAGCTGGGTGGTGGGCCGCCCCGGGGGCAGCAGGGGGAACGGCGACACCGGACTGCCGTCGCCGACCGGCGCCGGAACGGCGTAGGGCGACTTCTTCGGCGTGCTCGGCATCGGGTCCGTCGCCGGGGGGACCGGTCCGGTGGTGAAGTACGGGCTACCCATGTGTCAACAGTCCTCCCCGACAAGGCAAAGGGTTCGTATGCCCTTCGCGGCATGACGACCGTACAGGCCCCCACTGTCAGTACGCGGACGCACCCTGGGTTCTGGCGTCCGTACTGGGCGTGACCGGTTCGACGGGGGCTTCGTCAAGGCTTCGCGAGGGCCCCAGCGGGGCGCCGCCGGGGCGGAATCGGCGACACGGGGCCGGTGTCAAGGTCTTGTTGCCGACGGGTAGCTTCCCTATCATCGCGACTGTTACAGCTTTACTGTCAAACCCAGAAGGGTTCTGCGGCCAGTGCGTGACAGGCCAGTGCGTGACACGAGCGGTACGGCGGGGGGCTCCGGGCCGTTGGCGGGTGTGCGGGTGGTCGAGCTCGCCGGGATCGGGCCGGGGCCGTTCGCCGCGATGCTGCTGGGTGATCTCGGGGCGGACGTGGTGCGGGTGGACCGCCCGGACCCGTCCCCGCTGGGGACGGACCCGGCGTACGACCTCACCAACCGGAACAAGCGGTCGGTGCTGATCGACCTCAAGTCGCCCGAGGGGCCCGGCCTGGTGCTGGACCTGGTCGAGCGGGCCGACCTGCTGATCGAGGGCTACCGGCCGGGCGTCGCGGAGCGGCTCGGGGTCGGCCCGGAGGCGTGCCTGGCGCGCAATCCGGCGCTGGTGTACGGGCGGATGACCGGCTGGGGGCAGCAGGGGCCGCGGGCCGCGACCGCCGGACACGACCTCGGGTACGCGGCGGTGGCCGGGGTGCTCGGCCTGGTCGCCTCGCCGGGCGGGCCCGACGCCCCGCCCGGGATCCCGGCGAACCTGCTCGGCGACTACGCGGGCGGCTCGCTCTACCTGGTCGTCGGCCTGCTCGCCGGGCTGCACCACGCCCGGACCACCGGCACCGGCCAGGTGGTCGACGCCGCGATCGTGGACGGCGCGGCGCACCTCGGCAGCATGCTGTGGGGCCTGCTCGCGGCCGGTCACTGGCAGGACCGCCGGGGCGTCAACCTGCTGGACGGCGGTGCGCCCTTTTACGCGATCTACCGGGCCGCCGACGGCGGACACCTCGCGGTGGGCGCCCTGGAGCCCCGGTTCTACGCCGAGTTCGCCCGCCTGCTGGAGCTCGGCCCGGACGCCCCCGGCCAGTACGACCTCGCTCGCTGGTCCGAACTGCGCGCCCTGATCGCGGCCCGCTTCGCGACCCGGACGCGGGGCGAGTGGGAGGCGGTCTTCGCCGGTTCGGACGCCTGTGTGGAACCGGTGCTGACGATGCGTCAGGCTCCTGCCGACGCCCACCTGTCGGCGCGCGGCACGTACGTCGAGGCGGACGGGGTGACCCAACCCGCCCCCGCCCCGCGGTTCTCCGCCACCCCCGGTGCGCTGCGCCGCCCACCGGCCCGGCCCGGCGCGGACACCGCCGAGGTGGCCCGGGACTGGGGGGTCGCGTCCCTCGGTGCCCCGACGCCCCTCGACTCCGGCGTCGGCTCCGGCGCCAGCTCCGCTTCCGCTTCGGGCTCCGGTCCCGGCTCCGAACCAAGCGTCGATCCCATCAACTCCGCAGCCGAACCAGGGGAGTAGCGTTGCAGCGCGAGATCTTCACCGAGCAGCACGAGGACTTCCGGGCCACCGTGAAGGCCTTCCTCGCCAAGGAGGTGCTGCCGCACTACGACCGCTGGGAGAAGGCCGGCATCGTCGACCGCTCCGTGTGGCTGGCGGCCGGCCGGCAGGGCCTGCTCGGCCCCGCCGTGCCCGAGGAGTACGGCGGCGGCGGCGCCCCGGACTTCCGCTACGCCGCCGTACTGGCCGAGGAGTTCGCCCGGGCGGGCGCCTCCGGGTTGGCGATCGGGCTGCACAACGACATCATCGGCCCGTACCTCACCTCGCTCGCCACCGAGGAGCAGAAGCGCCGCTGGCTGCCCGGCTTCTGCAGCGGTGAGCTGATCACCGCGATCGCGATGACCGAGCCCGGCACCGGCTCCGACCTCCAGGGCATCCGCACCCAGGCGGTCGACCGGGGCGACCACTTCCTGCTCAACGGTGCCAAGACCTTCATCTCCAACGGCATCCTGGCGGACCTGGTCATCGTGGTCGCCCGGACCACCCCGGAGGGTGGCGCGCACGGGCTGAGCCTGCTCGCGGTCGAGCGCGGCACACCCGGCTTCGAGCGCGGCCGCAACCTGGACAAGATCGGCCAGAAGGCCCAGGACACCGCCGAGTTGTTCTTCGAGGACGTGCGGGTCCCGAAGGAGAACCTGCTCGGCGAGCTCAACGGCGGCTTCGTCCACCTGATGCAGAACCTCGCCCAGGAGCGGCTGACCATCGCCGCCGCGGCGATCGCCGGTGCCGAGTACCTGGTCGAGATCACCACCGACTACGTCAAGCAGCGCGAGGCCTTCGGCCGCCCGCTGGCCAAGCTCCAGCACGTCCGCTTCGAGATCGCCGAGCTGGCCACCGAGTGCGCGATCACCCGGACCTTCGTGGACCGCTGCATCACCGAGCACAACCGCTACGCGCTCACCCCGGCCGACGCCTCGATGGCCAAGTGGTGGGCCACCGAACTGCAGAAGCGCACCGCCGACCGGTGCCTCCAACTCCACGGCGGTTACGGGTACATGAGCGAGTTCCCGGTCGCCCGGGCGTTCACCGACGGCCGCATCCAGACGATCTACGGCGGCACCACCGAGATCATGAAGGAGATCGTCGGCCGCTCCATCCTGGGCTGATCCCCGGCGCCGAGCCGCTGAGCCCCGGCGCCGAACTGCCGAGCCCCGGTGCCGAACTGCCGAGTCGCCGAGCCCCGGCGCCGAGCCGCCCCGCTGCGCGTCGCCCCCCTGCGAAGGTGCCCCGCCCCGCCCGCCCTCTCCTCGAAAGGCACTCCCATCGTGACCACCGAAGCGTACGTCTACGACGCGATCCGCACCCCGCGCGGCCGCGGCAAGGCCACCGGCTCGCTGCACGGCACCAAGCCGATCGACCTGGTCGTCGGCCTGATCCACGAAGTGCGCCGCCGCTACCCCGAGTTGGACCCGGCCGCGATCGACGACATCGTGCTCGGCGTGGTCAGCCCGATCGGCGACCAGGGCTCCGACATCGCCCGGATCGCCGCCATCGCGGCCGGTCTGCCCGACACCGTGGCCGGCGTCCAGGAGAACCGCTTCTGCGCCTCCGGCCTGGAGGCCGTCAACCTGGCCGCCGCCAAGGTCCGTTCGGGCTGGGAGGACCTGATCCTGGCCGGCGGCGTGGAGTCGATGTCCCGGGTCAAGATGGCCTCTGACGGCGGCGCCTGGTTCGCCGACCCGATGACCTCCTTCGCGACCGACTTCGCCCCGCAGGGCATCGGCGCCGACCTGATCGCCACCCTCGGCGGCTTCTCCCGCACCGACGTGGACGCCTTCGCCGCCGAGTCCCAGGCCCGTGCCGCCAAGGCCCAGGCGGACGGCCTGTTCGACCGCTCGGTGGTCCCGGTGCGCGACCGCAACGGCCTGGTCGTGCTGGAGCGCGACGAGTTCATCCGCCCCGGCACCACCGTGGAGACCCTGGCGGGCCTCAAGCCCTCCTTCGCCGCGATCGGCGAGGCCGGCGGCTTCGACGCCGTCGCCCTGCAGAAGTACCACTGGGTGGAGGCCATCGACCACGTCCACCACGCGGGCAACTCCTCCGGCATCGTGGACGGCGCCGCGCTGGTCGCGATCGGCAACCGCGAGGTCGGCGAGCGGTACGGGCTGCGTCCGCGCGCCCGGATCGTCTCCGCCGCCGTCTCCGGCTCCGAGCCGACCATCATGCTCACCGGTCCCGCCCCGGCCACCCGCAAGGCGCTGGCCAAGGCCGGACTCACCGCGGCCGACATCGACCTGGTCGAGATCAACGAGGCCTTCGCGGCGGTCGCCCTGCGCTTCATCGGCGAACTCGGCTTCCGGCACGACCAGGTGAACGTCAACGGCGGTGCGATCGCCCTCGGCCACCCGCTCGGCGCCACCGGCGCGATGCTGCTCGGCACCGTCGTGGACGAGCTGGAGCGGCGCGACCTGCGGTACGGCCTGATCACCCTGTGCGTGGGCGGCGGCATGGGCGTCGCCACCATCGTCGAGCGCGTCTGACTCCCCTCCCGCCCCGGTAGACCTGGAGACCTTGAACTCATGAGCGACACCACCACCATCCGCTGGGAGCAGGACCAGGACGGCGTGGTCACCCTCGTCCTCGACAATCCCGGCCAGTCCGTCAACACCATGAACGAGGCCTTCACGGCCGACCTGGAGGCCGTGGTCGAGCGGCTGGCGGGCGTGGCCGCCGCCGGGGCGCTGCGCGGCGTGGTGATCACCTCCGCGAAGAAGACCTTCCTCGCCGGCGGCGACCTGCGGATGCTCCTCGCCGCACGCCCCGAGCACGCCGAGGTCGTCTTCGAGAAGTCCATGCGGATCAAGCGCGCGCTGCGCACGCTGGAGACCCTCGGCAAGCCGGTCGTCGCCGCCGTCAACGGCAGCGCGCTCGGCGGCGGCCTGGAGATCGCCCTCGCCTGCCACCACCGGATCGCGCTGTCCACCCCCGACAGCAGGATCGGCCTTCCCGAGGTCACCCTCGGCATGCTGCCGGGCGGTGGCGGCGTGGTCCGCACCGTGCGGCTGTTCGGCATCACCGACGCCCTGCTGAAGTTCCTGCTGGAGGGCCGCCGGTACAGCCCCGCGCGGGCGCTGGAGCACGGGCTGGTGCACGAACTCGTCGACACCCAGGAGGAGTTGATCGCCCGGGCGAAGGCCTGGATCGAGGCCAACCCGACCGCCGTCCAGCCCTGGGACGTCGCCGGCTACAAGATCCCCGGCGGCACCCCCGCCACCCCGGCCTTCGCCGCCAACCTGCCCGCCTTCCCGGCCAACCTGCGCAAGCAGCTGAACGGCGCCCCCTACCCGGCCCCGCGCAACGTGCTGGCCGCGGCCGTGGAGAGCAGCCAGGTCGACGTCGACACCGCGATGGTGATCGAGGCCCGCTACTTCACCGAGCTGGCCTGCGGGCAGACCGGCAAGAACATGATCCAGGGCCTGTTCTTCGACATGCAGGCCGTCAACTCCGGTGCCGGGCGCCCCAAGGACGTCGAGCAGCGGACGGTCCGCAAGGTCGCCGTGCTCGGTGCCGGGATGATGGGCGCCGGCATCGCCTACGCCTGTGCCCGGGCCGGCATCGAGGTGGTGCTCAAGGACGTCAGCGCCGAGGCCGCCGAGCGCGGAAAGGCCTACTCCGAGGGGCTATTGGACAAGGCCGTCGCCCGCGGCCGCTCCACCGAGGCCGAGCGGGACGCCCTGCTCGCCCGGATCACCCCCACCGGCGAGGCCGCCGACCTGGCCGGCTGCGACGCGGTGATCGAGGCCGTCTTCGAGAACACCGAGCTCAAGCACAAGGTGTTCCAGGAGATCGAGGGCGTGGTCGCCCCCGACGCGCTGCTCTGCTCCAACACCTCCACCCTGCCGATCGGGGTGCTCGCCGAAGGCGTGCAGCGCACCGGCGACTTCATCGGGCTGCACTTCTTCTCGCCGGTCGACAAGATGCGCCTGGTCGAGATCATCCGCGGCCCGCAGACCGGCGACGAGGCGCTCGCCCGCGCCTTCGACCTGGTCCGGCAGATCGACCGGACGCCGATCGTGGTCAACGACTCGCGCGGCTTCTTCACCTCGCGGGTGATCGGCCAGTTCCTCAACGAGGGCGTCGCCATGGTCGGCGAGGGCATCCACCCGGCCTCGATCGAGCAGGCCGCCGCCCAGGCCGGCTACCCCGCCAAGGTGCTCTCCCTGATGGACGAGCTCACCCTCACCCTGCCGCGCAAGATCCGCGACGAGTACCGGCGCGCGGTCGAGGCCACCGGCGGCACCTGGACCCCGCACCCGGCGGACGCGGTGGTGGACCGGATGGTCGACGAGTTCGGCCGCCCTGGCCGCAGCGGCGGCGCGGGCTTCTACGAGTACGGCGAGGACGGGCGGCGCGGGCGGCTCTGGCCGGGACTGCTGGAGCACTTCTCCGGCGCGGCCGGCTCCGGCGATCCCGCGGTCGACCCCTCGAAGGTTCCGTTCGAGGTCCCGTTCGAGGACCTCAAGGAGCGGATGCTGTTCAGCGAGGCGCTCGACTCGGTGCGCTGCTTGGAGGAGGGCGTGCTGACCTCGGTCGCCGACGCCAACGTGGGCTCGATCCTCGGCATCGGTTTCCCGGCCTGGACGGGCGGGGTGTTCCAGTACATCAACGGGTACGAGGGCGGCCCGGCCGGCTTCGTGGCCCGCGCCCGGGAACTCGCCGCCGCGTACGGCGAGCGCTTCGCCCCGCCGGCGCTGCTGGAGCGGGTCGCGGCGGAGGGGCGGACCTTCACCGACTGACGACCGCCGACTGACGACCGCCGGCGGGCGATCGTTGCCGGTCGGGATGAGCGGGGTGGGGTCGGGTCGCCACGGCCCGGCCCCACCCCGCTCACCCGTCCCGCTTCCCCGGCTCGTCCGGTCCCTCGCTCGACTCCGCTCCGAACTCCTCGCCCAACTCCTCCCGGAGCGACCGCTGGAAGGCGGTGACCAGGGCTTGGGCCACCATCGGCTGGATGTGGTCGGTCAGTTCCTTCATCCGGGCCAGCTCCGCCGGGTCCGGTGCGCTCTCCCGGTACGGCTTCCACACCGTCTCCCGGAACAGCCGCTGCAACTCCCGTGCCGTCGCCCGGCTGTGCTCCAGCACCACCGCGCGGGCGGCCAACAGCGTCTCCAACGGGATCGGCACGTCCAGGATCCGCACGCCCAGCGGCAGCAGGCCCGGGTCCGCCCGGAACACCTCCGGGTCGGCCGTCCGCTCCAAGGCGCCCATCGCGACCAGGTGTTCCACCTGCTCCTCCGACAGCCCCCGGCCGGCCCGCCTTTCGACCTGCGCCCGGCCCATCTCCTCGGCCGCCTCCGGGGTCCAGGACGCCACCAGTGCCCGGTGGATCGCCAGACCCAGCGGCGTGCTGTCCTCCGGCAGCCGGGCCAGGTACCGCTCGATCGCGGCCAGCGTCAGCCCCTGCCGCTGCAACTCCTCGATCAGCCCCAGCCGGTCCAGGTGTTCCGCCCCGTACAGGCCCACCCGCCGCGGCCCCAGCTCCGGCGGCGGCAGCAGCCCTTTGGTCCCGTAGAACCGGACGGTCCGCACCGTCACCCCGGCCCGCGCCGCCAACTCGTCCACCGTCAGCCGCACTTCGCCCACCCCGGAGCCGTGCTTCCCCACTTGCCGCCTCCCGCGCCGGGACACTACTGCTGTGACAGCAGTAGTGTGACAGCGCTCCGCGATCAGGTCCATCGATCGGTGCGACGGCCAAGGCTTCTCCACCACTCCACCACGCGGCCCGCCAGGGCCCGGTTCCGGAACCACGGGCCCGTCACGACGTCCTGGCCGCCCGACCCGGCATACGCCCCTGAGGTGCCGGAACGGCCGAACCGGCACGCCCCCATGTGTCGGGGTGCGTGCCGGTTCGGCCGTCGCGGGTTTCCGGGCGGGCCCTGGGCTCAGGCGGCCGCAGGCCCGGCGAGGGCGGCGTGGTGGCGGCGGGTGACCTCGGGGTGGGCCCGGGTGTAGCCCTTCCACTCGTTGAAGCCGAAGTCGGCGAAGAGCGGGTTGGCCGGGTCCTCGGTGGCGCCGGGGGCGTGGTGGGCGAGCGGGAAGTCGAGCGGCTCGATGTGAGCGTCCAGGCGGGGGTTGTAGAAGAACGGGACGGAGTAGCGCTCGCGGGCTCCGGCCGGGCTGACCACGCGGTGGTTGGTGGCCTTGAGGTAGCCGTCGGTGGCCACCTCCAGCAGCTCGCCGAGGTTGACCACGAAGGCGCCGTCGAGCGGCGGGACGTCCAGGAAGGTGCCGTCCGGGCGCTCGACCTGGAGGCCGCCGACGGTGTCCTGGAGGAGCAGGGTGATGAAGCCGTAGTCCTTGTGGACGCCGACGCCCTGGCCGGCGCCGTCCGGGGCGGTGCCGGGGTAGCGGACCAGCTTCAGCCGCAGGTGGGGGTGGCCCGCGAAGGCGTCGTCGTAGAAGTCGGGGCGGGCGCCGATCGCGGCGAGGAGCTCGTGCAGCAGGCGGCGGGCGACCGAACCGAGGTGGTCGATCCAGCCGAGGGCGGCGGTGCGCAGCTCGGGGAGCGCGGTCGGCCACTGGTTGGGGCCCTCCAGCCACCAGTACGGGGGCTCGCCGCTGTCGGGGGTGTGCGGGGGCAGCTCGGCGCCGATGTCCAGCTGGTCGCGCCAGTCCTGGTTGCCGCCGGTGAGCTCGTCGCCGGTGCGGGTGTAGCCACGGTAGTGCGGGGAGTTGAGGTTGCTCACGGAGAGTCGGTCGGCCTCGGGGAGGGCGAAGAAGGCGCGCATGGCTCCGGTGAGGGCAGCCGTCTCCTCGGGGGTGATGCCGTGGCCGACGAGCTGGAAGAAGCCGACGCCGGTGGCCGCGGCGCGGAGTTCGTCGTGCAGCCGGCGGCGGTCCTCCAGGCTGCGGTCGGCGAGCGAGAGGTCGATCACCGGAAGGGACTCGGGAAGGGCCTGGGGAAGGTCCCCCGGGAGCGCTTCCGGGGTGGAGCCGGTTCCGGATACGGGTGCGTACTGGTGCGTCATGTGTGACATCCGCTGGTCTCGTCCCGGCTGGTTCCGGTGGTCGACCGGGGACGGACGGAGGCGCCGCCTGGTGCGGCGGGGTGCTCTCCGGTAGCCGGGAGGTGGCGGCGGCCGCTCGGGGCCGCCGTGAGGGTGGGTGGCGCGAGGTTCAGCCGGAGCGTCGACAGGACATGGTCGTCACGCGGAGCAGGTCCACGTGGCGGCGGCGAACAAGGATGAGCACCTCATCAGCCTAAATGACCCGTTCGGCGGCAGGCGAGCCCCTCGCGGCGGAGTGATATCCCTCACTTGTTCGAGGCCTGTCAATTTGGGTGGTTGCCCAGGTGGGCCTTCGGCAGTCGGCGACCCTTTTCAGGCGTTGTTGAGGTAGGCCAGGACGGCCAGGACGCGGCGGTTGTCGTCGTCGGAGGGCTGGAGGTCGAGGCGGACGAAGATCGAGGCGGTGTGCTTGGCGACCGCTCGTTCGGTGATCACCAGCTGCTGGGCGATCGCCGCGTTCGAACGGCCCTCGGCCATCAGTCCCAGTACCTGGCGCTCGCGCGGGGAGAGGGTGGAGACCGGACCGGCCGAGGAGTTGTGGGTGAGCAGCCGGGTGATCACCTCCGGGTCCATCGCGGTACCGCCCTGGGCGACCCGCCGGACGGCGTCGAGGAACTGCGTGCCGTCCAGCACGCGGTCCTTGAGCAGGTAGCCGATCCCGCCGGAGCTGCCGGCCAGCAGCTCACGGGCGTAGAGCTGCTCCACGAACTGCGAGAGCACCAGCACCGGCAGGCCCGGGTGGGCCTGCCGGGCCGCCAGCGCCGCGCGCAGCCCCTCGTCCGTGAAGCTCGGTGGCAGCCGCACGTCGACCACCGCGATGTCGGGACGGTCGGCGGCCACCGCGGCGAGCAGCTGCTCGCCGTTCTCGACCGCTGCGGTGACCTTCATGCCGTTGGCCTCCAGCAGCCGGGTCAGCCCGTCCCGGAGGAGGAAGAGGTCTTCGGCGATGACAACGCGCACGGGATCTCCAGGTTCACGATGGTCGGACCACCGGACGGGCTGCTGATCGCGAGCACTCCGTCGAAGGCGGCCAGTCTGCGTTCGGTTCCGCTGAGGCCGGTGCCCCGGGACGGGTCCGCGCCTCCGCGCCCGTCGTCGGTCACCGATATCCGCAGCAGCCCGTCACTGTGCCCTATCTCGATCCAGATGTGCGAGGCCTCGGCGTGCTTCACCGCGTTGGCCAGGAGCTCGCTCACCGCGAAGTAGGCGGCCGACTCCACCGGAGCCGGCGCCCGGCCGGGCAGGCCGCCGGTGAAGGTGACCGGCAGTGGCAGGTCCAGTGCCGTCGCGTGGACCGCGTCGGCCAGGCCGCGGTCGGCCAGCACCGGCGGGTGGATGCCCCGGATCAAGTCCCGCAGTTCGCTCAACGCCTTCACCGAGGAGGTCCTGGCCTCGGCGAGCAGCGGCCCGAGGGCCTCCGGGTCGTGCTTCATCTGCTCGGCGACGGTCAGCAGCATCCCCAGGGCCACCAGCCGGGCCTGCGCCCCGTCGTGGAGGTCCCGCTCGATCCGGCGCAGTTCGGCCGCCCCGGCATCGATGGTGTCCGCCCGGGTGCGTGCCAGATGGCTGATCCGGTGGGCGAGTTCGGCCTGTCGGGAGGGGCCGAGCAGGGACCGGGCGGCCTTCTCGTGCAGCCGCAGGACGGGCGGGGCGGCCCACAGGATCGCGAACGGCGCCGCCCAGACGCCCATGCCGTAGACGAGCACCAGCGGGAAGAGCAGCCCGTTCCGGCCGAAGACCTCCAGGGCGAGCGGGGTCAGCACCACGATCGCGGCCGTGAACAGCACGGCGAGGCCGGTGAGGAGCGTCCAGGCGAGGTCCCGCCAGGTGGCCGGGTCGGTCAGCCAGCCGCCGGACCGCAACCGGTGCCAGGAGCCGGCCGGGTCGGCCGGGCGGCGGTACGGCACCGGGACCGGCTGCCCGCTCCACCGGCCGACGAGCCGTCGGCTCTCGGTGGCGATCCAGCGCGTCCCGAACAGCCCGAGCACCAGCAGGGAGGGGGCCAGCCAGAGCGAGACGGACCGGTTGCCGGGCGCGGCGCCGCCGTACAGGTGGGTGGCCGTCACCGCGAGCGCGCCCGGGGCGAACAGCACGGCCCCGACCGCCCGGCCACCGCCGCCGGTGGCCCAGCACAGCGCCCAGAGGGCGACCGGGCCCAGCGGCACCAGCAGGATCAACGGCCCGCCCAACCCGAACTGTTGCGACTCGTCGGGGCCGAAGAGCGCGGCGCCCACCAGGACCGGCCCGGCCAGCAGCGAGATCAGCCCCGTCACGGCCAACGTCACCGCGTACCAGGCGCGTACGCCGTCCGCACAGGCCCGGCCCACCCGCCGGACCGCCTGGTCGATCACTCCTGCCCCCATGTCGCACCCCCTCCGTTCCGAGCCCCCCGTTCAGGGCCCTGAGCCTGACCGCCGGAGCCCCGCGGGCCCCGGTTCCGATCTTTCGCTGGGTCAGTCTGCCCCGCCTGGAAGCCCGATGCTCTAGGCCTGAACACCCAGTTCGGGGTGTATCTGGATACACCTCCAGGACGCCGCTTAGACGGCTGTCCGCCCCCGGTCGCGGATTCGTAGCGTGATGTTCCGTCAGCCGGACCGGGTCCCTCCCGGTGCCGGACCCAGAACCGTGGAGGGCCCGTGAGCGCGCCGATCATCAGGATCCGTGGCGTCAGCAAGACGTACGACGGATCCGACGCAGCCCGTCCCGCCCTGGCCGGGCTCGACCTGGAGGTGCGGGCCGGCGAGGCGTTGGCCGTGCTCGGCCGCTCGGGCAGTGGCAAGTCCACCCTGCTGAACCTGATCGCCGGCCTCGACCGCCCGAGCGAGGGCGGCGTCGAGGTGGACGGCGTGGCCGTGCACGAGCTGGGCGAGGCCGCGCTGGCCGAGTACCGGCGGAAGCGGATCGGCATGGTGTTCCAGTTCTTCAACCTGCTGGACGACCTGAACGTGGAGGACAACGTGCTGCTCCCGGCCCAGCTGGCCGGGATGCGCCGGGACGAGGCCCGGGCCCGGGCCTCGGAACTGCTGGAGCGGCTCGGGGTGGCCCGGCACGCCGGGTCCTTCCCCGGTCGGCTCTCCGGCGGCGAGCGCCAACGCGTCGCGGTGGCCCGCGCCTTGATGAACCGTCCGCCGCTGCTGCTGGCCGACGAGCCGACCGGAGCGCTGGACACCGCCTCCGCGGCCGACGTCCGCGACCTGCTCCGCCGGCTCAACGCGGAGGGTCAGACGATCCTGCTGGTCACCCATGACACCGCGCTCGCCGAGGCCTGCGCCGACCGGACGATCGAACTGCTCGACGGCCGGCTGGTGCGGGACACGGCGGCGGTGCCGGCGGCCGGTGGCCGGAGCGGGGTGGGCGCATGAGTGCGATGGGAAAGGTGGTCCGGGCCGGGGTCGGCCGCAAGCGGGTGCAGACCCTGGTCATGGTGCTCACCACGATGATGTCCGTGACGGCCTGCATCCTCGCGCTGGGGCTGGTGGTCGCCGCCCAGGCCCCGTACGAGCGCTCGTTCACCGAGCAGCACGGCGCGCACCTCAACGTGCTGTACGACCCGACCAGGGCGAGCCCCGCCCAACTCGCCGCGGCCGCGCACGCACCGGGGGTGACGGCCTCGGTCGGGCCCTACCCGGCGGTCACCCTCCAACCGCGGTCCGGCCCGGACACCAAGATCCCGCCGCCCGGCAGCCCGCTGCCGCCGATGACGCTGGTCGGCCGCGCCCAGGTCGGCCCGATGGACGACCTGCGGATCACCATGGGCCGCTGGATCGCGGGCCCCGGCGAGGTGGTCTTCCTGGACGGGCACTCCCCGCTGGCGGTCGGGGACAGCGCGCAGTTCCCGGACCTGCCCGGGCACCCGACGCTCAAGGTCGTCGGCCTGGCCGCCTCCGTCTCCTGGAGCGCGGACGGCTGGGTCGCCCCGGAGCAGGTGGCCGGGCTGACCGCGCCGGGCACGGCGCCCGCCGCCCAGTACCTCTACCGCTTCGCCCACGCCGCGAGCGATGCCGACGTGGACTCCGACAGCGCGGCGATCGCCGCCGCCGTGCCGAGCGGTGCGGTCGTCAAGGCGACCACCAACCGGCCCGCCCGGGAGGAGGCCAACCGGACGGCCTCGACCTTCGTCCCGTTCGTCACGGCCTTCGGGGTGCTCGGCCTGGCCATGTCGGTGCTGATCATCGGTGTGGTGGTGAGCGGCGCGGTGAGCGCCGCCACCCGGCGGATCGGCATCCTCAAGTCGCTGGGCTTCACCCCGGCCCAGGTGGCCCGGGCCTACGTCGGCCAGGCGCTGATCCCGGCCGGGGTCGGCACCGCACTCGGGGTGTTGGGGGGCAACCTGTTCGCCGTGCCGGTGCTCGGCATGGCGCACAAGGCCCTGCGCGGAGGGCTGCTCGGCATCCCGCTCTGGGTGGACGCGGTGGTCGCGGTGGCGGCCCTGGGCGCGGTAACCGGCACCGCGCTGGTCCCGGCGCTGCGGGCCGGGCGGCTGCGCACGGTGGAGGCGCTCGCGGTCGGCCGGACGGCGCCGGGCGCCAAGCGGGCGGCCGCCGGGGCCGGCCGGGCCGGAGCGGCGGGCCTGCCGGCCCGGCTGCAGAACCTGATCGGCCGACTCCCGCTGCCACGCGCCTTCAGCCTCGGGCTGGCGTCCCCGCTGAACCGGCCCGGCCGCTCGGCGACCACGGCCGCCGCGGTGGTGCTCGGCACGATCGGGGTCACCCTCTGCGTCGGGCTGACGCTCTCGCTGGGCCTGTTCCAGCAGGGCCTGTCGGCCGATCGCGGGGGCAAGGTCGTGGTCCAGGCGCCGATCGACGGCGACAAGGCCGTCGACCACGTGGACGAGGCGGCGGTGCGGAAGGCGATCGAGTCCCGCCCAGGCACCCGGGCCTGGTACAGCAGCGTGCCGACCCCGGTCGCCGTCGCGGGGAACACCGGGCGCTCCCAGGTGGTCGCCTACAGCGGCGACGCCTCCTGGAGCGGCTTCCAACTGGTCAAGGGCCGCTGGTTCCACGGCCCCGGCGAGGTGGCGGTCAGCGCGGCCTTCCTACGGGCCAACCAGGCCAAGGTCGGTGACACCGTCACCCTGACCGACCACGGGCACAGTACCCCGGCGAAGATCAGCGATGAGGTCCTGACCGTGGAGGACGTGGTGTTCCTGGACCGGGCCTCGCTGGAGCCGCTCGGCGGCCCGATCCACGCCGAGGCGCTCTCCTTCCACATCGACCTCACCCCGGGCACCGACGCGAAGGCCTACGCCGACGGGCTGGACGCGGCGGTGGAGCCGATGGGGCTGAGCGCGGACCCCGGCGAGGACCACCTCAACATCGTGGTGCTGGCGATGAACACCCTGGCCGTCACGCTCACACTGCTGCTCGCCGTGGTGGCGGGGCTGGGCGTGCTCAACACGGTGCTGCTGGACACCCGGGAGCGGGTGCACGACCTCGGGGTGTTCAAGGCACTGGGGATGTCGCCCCGCCAGACCATCGGCATGGTGCTCACCTCGGTCTGCGGCAGCGGACTGGTGGCCGGGTTGGTCGGAGTCCCGATCGGGATCGCGGTGCACCACCTGGTGATGCCGGCGATGGCCGAGGCCGCCGGGCTCGGAGTGCCGGATCAGGACCTCACCGTGTTCTCCCCGACGGTGGTGGGGCCGCTGATACTCGGCGGCCTGGTGCTGGCCCTGCTCGGCGCGCTCCTGCCCGCCACCTGGGCCGCCCGCACCCGCACGGTGACGGCGCTGCGGACGGAGTGAAGGAGAGGAGCCGGAGGGGAGCCGCCGGGAAGTCGGCGGGGAGCGGAGGGGTGCGGCCGGGTGTGGCCGGGAGTGCCGGGGGAGGAGGCCGGAGGCTCCCCCGCGGCCCCCGGTCCCGCCCCCGCTGCTCCCGGCCCTGCCCGGCCCCGCCCCGCCGACTCCGGTTCAGGAGAGCCGGGCCGCCGCGTACGCCTCCATGGCGGCGCGCTGGTAGGCGGCCAGCCCCGGGGCGATGGCCTCGTACGCGGCGCTCCACTGTTCGTTCTCCGTGCACGAGCGCGCGATGGCGAGGTACTCCTCCACCGGGACGGTGCGGAGGCCGCTGAGCAGCTGGTACTCCTCGTCGATCATGTGCTGCGTCGGCTCGGCGTCGGCCGACTGGCCGGACGCCATCAGCTCCGCCAGACGGACCATCCGTGCGGTCCGCTCACGCTGGCCGGCCTCGATCTCGGCCGGGGTCATCCCGGCGGTCGCCCGCCGGGCGGCCTCGGCCTGCTCGGGGAAGTCACGCAGGCTGAAGTCGATCTCGGTGGGCTGGATGCCCTCGAAGAGGTTCTCGGGTCGGTTGATGCTGGTCATGGGAGTGCCGTCCTTCCGGGAGCGTTCCAGGTCGGCGATCGTGCGCGAGACGGTGGCGGCCAGGGCGTCGATCCGGTCGCGTTCGGCGACCAGTCGGCGGTGGTGGCTCCGCAGGGACTCCAGTTCGTCCACCTGGTCCCCGAGGATCCGGGAGATCTCGGCCAGCCCCACGCCCAGTGCCCGCAGGACGAGGATCTGCTGCAGCTGCAGCAACTGCCGCTCCTCGTAGTAGCGGTGGCCGTTGGAGCCGATCCGGGCCGGGGGCAGGAGACCGATCTCGTCGTAGTGCCGCAGGGTCCGGGCGGTCACGCCCGACATCCGGGCGACTTCTGCGATCGGCCAGGCCATTGCGCTCTCCTTCTCCCGGGCCGTCCATCGACGCGCGGTGTCGCTCGACGGGCCGGTTCCTCCGGCCCTGGTCACGACGGTAGAAGCTGCCGCTGCGGCAGCTTCAAGTCCGCAGCGGCGGTGCAGGTGTTCCCCGGACCGCCGCCCATGGTCCGCACTCCTTCTCTCCCGCCCCTTGCCTTTGCCGTCCCCTGTACGGGCGCTAACCCGCCGCCCGCGAGGGTGGGCGCACCGGAGAACGCATCCCGGAGGAATCCACAACTCCCCGTCCCAGGAGGACCGATGGAGTCTCCGCCGCCTCCGCCGCCCCCGCCGCCGACCGCAGCGCGGCCACCAGGGCCGCGAGCACCGGCTGCCCCCATGCCCCCTCCCGCACCGCCGCGTGCAGCGTCCGCACCGGCTCCGGTCCGCGCACCCGGCGCACCGTGACCCCGGGGTGCCGCTGGGCCAGGCCCAGCTCCGGCAGCAGCGACACGCCCAGTCCCGCCGCGACGAAGCCCTGTGCGGTCAGGTAGTCCGCGCCGTCCACCGCGATCGCCGGACGGAACCCGGCCGCGTCGCAGGCCTCGTGCACGAGGCTCCGGCAGGGGCCGGGCGGTTCGGCGCCCACCCAGGGCTCGTCCGCGAGCTCGGTCAGCTCCAGGACGCGCCGCGCGGCCAGCCGGTGTCCCCGGGGCAGCACGGCGCGGTACGGATCGTCGTGCAGGTGCACCAGCCGTAGGCCGGTCGGGGCCGTCTCCTCGGACCGGAACACCACCGCGAGGTCCGCCCGGCCGTCCTGCACCTCGCCGAGCGGGTCCGCCGGGTCGGTCAGCCCGAGGTCGAGCCGTACACCCGGGTACTCCCGGCGGAAGAGTGCGACGGCCGGGGCGACCAGGGCGGCGCCGGCGGTGGCGAAGTAGCGGACGGTCAGGCTGCCGCTGCGCCCGGCCCGCAGGTCGGCCAGGGCCGCGCCCGCCTCGGCGACCTGCCGGTCGATGGCGGCCGCGTGGCCGGCCAGCAGCAGCCCGGCGGCGGTCGGCCGCACCCCGCGCCCGATCCGCTCCAGCAGGGCCGTCCCGGTCTCCCGCTCCAGCGTCGCGACCTGCTGGCTGACGGCGGACGGGGTGTAGCCGAGCGCTCCGGCGGCGGCGCTCAC
Source organism: Kitasatospora sp. NPDC089509 (assembly GCF_044749365.1). Lineage (NCBI taxonomy): Bacteria > Bacillati > Actinomycetota > Actinomycetes > Kitasatosporales > Streptomycetaceae > Kitasatospora > Kitasatospora sp. NPDC089509. The sequence goes on from NZ_JBIVHS010000029.1 coordinate 71,908, forward strand.
CGAACCGTGGTCGACCACGGCGCGCAGGACCTGCATCCGGCGGACGTCGAGCGAGGCATTCATGCAGCGCAGCTTAAAGGTCGTGAAGAACTTTTCGCTTGTGCTACCTGATCATGTCGCGCGACCGTCATCAGGCACCTCCCCGTCACCCACCGGCGACCACCACCGCCCACCTGCGCCCGTCACCCACCAGCGACCGAAACGGACCATGCGCCCCGACTCCCTCTGGCGGATCCCCGACTTCCGCACCCTCTTCACCGCCACCGCCCTCACCCAGCTCGGCACCAACGTCGGCTACGTCGCCGTCCCCCTGGTCGCCGTCGCCGCCCTCGACGCGGGCCCGGGGCAGGCCGGCCTGCTCGCCACCCTGAGCACCCTCGCCTTCCTGCTCATCGGCCTGCCCGCCGGAGCCTGGGTCGACCGGATGCGCCACCGCCGCGTCCTGATCGTCGCCGACCTGGTGAAGGCCCTGCTCTACGCCTCCGTCCCGCTCGCCTGGTGGCTGGGCGGCCTCACCCTCGGGCAGCTGTACGCGGTCGCGCTGCTCACCGGCGCCGCCACGGTGTTCTTCGACGTCGGCTCGCAGAGCGTGCTGCCCGGCCTGGTCGGCCGCCGGCACCTGGTGGACGCGAACGCCGCCGTGGTCGGCCTGATGGCGGTCGGCAACGTCGCCGGCCGCGGCGCGGGCGGGATGCTGGTCCAGCTGCTCGGCGCGCCATCGGCGATCGTGGTGACCGCGCTCAGCCACCTCGGCTCGGCCCTGCGCCTGACCACGCTGCATCCAGCCCCTCCCGCCACCACCCCTCCCGCCACCACCCCTCCCGCCACCACCCCTCCCGCCACCACCGCTCCCGCCACCGCCGCTCCCGCCACCGCCGCTCCCGCGACCGCCGGAACCGCTCCCACCGCCGGCCTCGGACCCCAGATTGCCGAGGGCCTGCGGCACGTCCTCGGCAACCCGCGGCTGCGTGCACTGGCCGCCACCGCGGCCCTCAACAACCTCGGCTCGCAGCTGGTCAACACCCTGCTCCCGGTGCTGTTCGTGCGGGAACTGCATCTCCCCGCCTCGGCGTTGGGCCTGTTCTGGGCGGCCGGCGGGGTCGGCATCCTGCTCGGTTCGCGCTGCGCCCGCCCGGTCTCCGCCCGGCTCGGCGACGGTCGCACCCTCGCCCTGGCGGGCCTGTGCGCGGCGCCCGCCGGGCTGCTGGTGCCGTTGATCGACGGCGGGCCGTGGCTGCTGCCGGCCGGGGCGGGCTGGCTGCTGGTCTCGCTCAAGACCGGCATGGACAACGTGCTCGGGGTGAGTCTGCGCCAGCGGATGACCCCTGATCCGCTGCTCGGCCGGATGAACGCGACCTTCCGCTTCCTGCTGACCGGCGCGCTCGCGATCGGTTCGGCGCTCTCCGGGCTGCTCGGCGAACTCCTCGGCGTGCGGACCACGCTCTGGTTCGGCGGGGCGGTCCTCGCCACGGCCTTCCTGCCGGTCTACCTCTCCCCGCTGCGGGCGCGCACCGGCCGTCGCCCACCGGCACCGACGGCACCACCAGCACCGACGGAGGCGGTCGGCCGCCCGGCTACCGCCCCGGACCGAGGCCGTGCCCCGGCTGCCAGTCCAGCCCCGGGTTCGGGCGCGGACGGAGGGTGCGCACCAGTGAGCTGACCGACCAGACCACCACCGTCAGCAGCCCGTAGAACAGCAGCAGCGCCCAGAACGGGGTGGTGGACAGGCTCTGGTCCTCGAACCGGCACCAGGCGTCCGGCGGCAGCCAGGACGCCCCGGTCTCCAGCAGCCGCCCGCCGCCCGACACCAGTCCGCGCTCGCAGCGCTGCCCGTAGTCCAGCGACCGTACGTACAGCAGGCCGTACACCGTGCCGGCCGAGGCGAGGGAGAGGACGGCGCTGATGCCGAGGAGCATCGCCCGTCTTCGTCCGGCCGCCGTACGGATGTTCGTCACCGGGGCAGCGTACCGGCGCGACGGCCCCGACCGGGCGTGGATCAAGACCCGCCCAGATGTGGATCAAGCACTCCACCCGCCCCCGGATCACCCGGCCAGGACTGCCCACCCCAGGACTGCCCGCCCCGGAACCACCCGCCCCGCGTCACCCGAGCAGCCCGCCCATGTGCCCGTCCTCCGCGAGCAGCCGCCAGGAGCGGCCGGGCGAGGCGAAGGCCTCCGGGTCGACGCCCTCGACCAGCCGGTCCACCACGGTGCTCAGCAGCGACTGCGGGTCGAACACCGCCCAGGTGTCCCGGCCCCGGCCGTAGTCCCAGCGGTCCCATTCGGCGCGCAGCCGCTCGTACGTCCACAGCGCGTAGAGCAGGGCGGACAGGTCGCGGTTCAGGTAGGCCTCGGGCTGGCCGTCGTCGTACCAGTCGGGCAGTTCGAGTCGGCCGGTGGTGCCGTCCAGGGCGATGGTGAGGTCGGTGGGCCAGTCCCCGAGGGCGAGGAAGTCCCGCTGGTACGGGCGCTCCTCCTCGCCGTCGAAGTACTCCGGGTACGCCTCCGCCATGGTGACCAGCGGCTCCTCGCACACCCCGAACATCGCCCCGCCGAGCGGTAGCCCGACCTCGGTGAGCAGCTGCCGGGTCGGCTCGTGCACCAGGGTGGCGGGCAGCGCCTCCGGCCGGAACCGGTGCACCAGGCCCTCGCCGCCGTCCTCGTCGGTCAGTGCCGCGAGTTCGGCCACCAGTTCCCCGCCGACCTGGTACGCGGGCCCGTCCGGGCCGCCGGGCAGCGCGCCCCAGCCCAGGGCCCGCACCAGCAGCGCCGTCCCCCAGTGCGCGGGCGCGGCACCGGGCCGGAACAGCCCGGGGTCGATCTCCCGCAGCCGCCGTTCGGCCTCCGCCATCACCTCGGCCACCACCGCGGGCCCGCGCCGTCCGTCCCGCGCCTCCGGGTGCCGGGCCGCCTCGCCGACCGCCTCGACCTCCCGTACCAGCGCGGCCAGCGTGGCGAGGTCGGTGGCCAGCGGGTCCCGCAGGGGGCCGCCGTTGCCCAGGGACACCTCACCGGTGCCGCCGTCCAGCAGCACCAGGTTGCCGACAGCGGCGAACGGGGTGCAGTAGTCGGTCTCCCCGAGGACGTAGAGCCGCTCGGGACCGTCAGTCGGGAAGGCCCGCAGCGTCCCGCCGTCGAGCGTCCCGAAGTCCAGGAACGCCCCGGTAGTCGGCAACCCCTCCCGCACCAGGAACTCCCGGCTCCCCTCGTGCACCACCCCGCCCGGCAGTCCGGCCACCCGCACACACCCCACGTGCCCCGCCTTTCACGGTTCCGCCCCTCGATCCACCAGACCCTAGCGGGCCGACCCGACAGCGCCACGGGGGTTTCACCGGCGGACGCCTACGGCAGCGGTACGTCGTCCACGTTCCACCGCTCCGGCAGGTCCGCGTCGCAGAACACGCAGACGTGGTGCCCCTCCCGGACGATGCCGCAGCGCCCGCACCCGGGGCAGCGGCGGAACACCACCGGGTCGGTGAAGCCGCCGGGGTGCGGCAGCGCGAGCCGGTCGAGGGCGGCGGCGACGGCGGGCCAGGAGGCGACGTCCGGGCAGTAGCCGGTGGACAGGTTGCCGACCGTTCCGACCTCCCAGCCCCCGCCCGGTCTCCCACCCCCGGCGCCCCCGCCGCCGCCCCCGCTGCCGTCCGACCGTCGGAACCCGATCTCCCCGGCGCTCAGCACCAACTCCCCACCCGCGCAGGCCACGTGCTCACTGCGGCGCGGGGCGAGCCGGAGCGCCCCGCCCAGGTCGACGGTGAAGGTGAACGGCTCCGCGAGCTCCGCCGCCGTCCGCGCCGCCGCCCAGTCGGCGAACTCCCCCTCGGTCCTGACCAGTTGGCCGCCGGGGCTTCCGAGGTCCACCGCCCACTCCCACAACTCCGGCGGGCCCACGTACCGGTACGCCCGCCCGAAGCCCGCCTCGACCTCGGCCGCGACGCCCCGCTCGGCGAGTCGCGCCCGCCGCCACGCCATCTCGACGGCCGTCCCGGTCAGGCCGAACTCCCTCAGCTCGTCCAATAGTTGACGCGCCAGCCCGAGTGTCACGCCGGGTTCCTCCCGCAGTACGCGCAGCGCCGCCACCGGATCGCCGAGCGGTCCCGGGAGCCGCAGCCGGGCCGGGCCGTGGGCGGTCAGCAGGGCCGTGCGCCCCTCCGCCGGCATCGCCTCCGGGCCCGAGTAGTCGCATGCGGTCAGCTGGCAGGACGGGCAGTGGCGCTCGTCGTACCAGCGCAACTCCGTGCCGTGTTCCAGGAATTGCCCGATGCTCCGGACGGCGGCGCCCCCGCAGCACTCGCACCGGACGGTCGTCCGGACCCCCTGCTCCGTGCCCGGCGTCCCCACCTCAGGCGAGCCCGCCGGCCCGTCGGGCGGCCTGCTCCACCCGGTCGTGGTGCGTTTGCCACCAACTCGGTTCGCCGGGAGCCATGTTGGCTCCGTCGGACCGCTGGCCGACGGCGCCGTCGATGAGTTCGCGGACCAGGTCGGCGTGGCCTGCGTGCCGGTGGGTCTCGGCGATCAGGTGGACCAGCACCCGGTGCAGGGTCTGCTTCGGGCGGTCGCCGAAGGGGAGTTCGCCGATCGCGTCCAGCGGCAGCGCCTCGATGGTGGCGTCCGAGTGGGCCCAGACCCGGCGGTAGCGCCCGAGGATCTCCTCGGTGCTCTCGTCCGCGCGGGCCCACAGGTCGCCGTTCGGTTCGTCGGTGCCGATGAACCAGAGCGGGGTCGGTTCGGGGAAGGGCCGTCCGAAGGTCTCGCCGAGGTACAGCGCCTCGGCCCCGGTGACGTGCTTGACCAGCCCCAACAGGTTGGTGCCGGTGGGTGTGAGCGGTCGCCGGAGGTCGTACTCGGAGAGGCCGTCCAGCTTCCACACCAGGGCGTCGCGGGCGTCCTGGATGTAGATCCGCAGGTCGTTCTTGTCGTCGTCCGCCGTCACGTTCCTCGTCGCGTTCGTCGTCATGGGACCAGTGTGTTGACCTGCGTGGACCTGTCCACCGGTTTTGATCGCCGACGGACGGTCAGGTACCCGACCACAGCTGCCCGGCACCGGTCGGCGGACCGGTGTCGGGCGGCGAAGCGACGCCGGTCAGCGGACGACGTCGAAGATCTGCTTCTGCAGGCCGTTGGAGTAGACCTCGTGCTCGACCAGGGTCAGCTTCTGGGTGTCCTTGTCCGTGCTGCTGAACAGCCGCTTGCCGGCGCCGAGCAGGAGGGGGTAGACGAGCAGGTGGTAGCGGTCGATCAGGCCGGCGTCCGAGAGGCTGTGGTTCAGGTCGGCGCTGCCGTGGAGGATGATCGGGCCGCCCTCGCCCTCCTTCAGGGCGGCGACCTGGTCGAGCGAGCGCAGGATGGTCGTCTCACCCCAGTTCGGGACCAGGTCGTCCTCGGCGAGGGTGGTGGAGACGACGTACTTCGGCAGCGTCTTGTAGCGGGCGAACTCGGCCATGTCCGGCCACACCGGGCTGAAGGCCTGGTAGCTGACCCGCCCCATCAGCATGGCGGCGGCCTCCTCCTGCTCCCTCCCCTTGATCTCGTAGGCCGCGGGGACGAACTCGACGTTCTTGAAGGTCCAGCCGGAGTTCCGGTAGCCGGGTTCGCCGCCGGGGGCCTCCATGACGCCGTCGAGCGAGATGAAGGCGGTGCTGATCAGGGTGCGCATGGGTGGTTCCTCTTTCGTGGGTCCGTGCGGTCGGGGGAAGACGGAGGGAGGCGGAGGGAGACGGGGAAGGCGGAGGAAGGCGGAGGGGGCGGGGTGTCAGGCGAGGAGCGCGGTCAGCCAACGCTGCCAGGCCGCTTCGGCGTCCTCCGGTGCCGCGCCGAAGAGGTGATGGAACATCAGCGCCATGCCCCTGCCGTGGTGGAAGGTGAGGAGGGCGTCGGCGGTGCGGATCCCGAAGCACTCGTCGTCCACGCGGACCACCTCGCCGTCCAGCGGCGGCAGCCCGGCCGGCTCGGCGTGGGCCCGGGCGCCCACGGTGACCGGGAGCGGCAGCGACAGGGCCCGGGCGAGGACGGCCCGGACCTCCGGACCCGGCCGCTCGGGGGCCGGGGCGGCGGCGAAGACCGGAGTGCCGGTGCGTCCCGGGAAGTGGGTGAGGTACTCGCGGAGGGTGTGCAGGTGGAACGGCCAGCCGCGGCGCAGCGCGTCGTACTCGTCCTGCCAGTCGTCGCCGAGCAGGCCGCTGTGGACGACGCGGAGCACGGTGCTGCCGCCGTCCCGTCCCTCGATCAGGTACTCGAAGGCCATGAACCGGCCGTCCTCGGCGGTGGTGGTACGGGTGGCCAGACGCTTGCCCGGTTCGTAGGCGGTGACGAGGGCCTGTGTGCGGTGGCCCCCGGTCTCCATGACGAGGGTCCCGCCCTCGCGCGGGTCGAGTTCGTTGCGTCCCATGAACCAGGAGTCGATGCCCGGTCCGGTGGCGATCGCCTCCCAGACCTGTTCCGGGCTCGCGGGGAGGATCGTCTCCAGCTCGATCTCGAACGGGTGGGTCATGTCCGGTCCTCCTGAACGGGCGCGGGGGTGGCGGTGGGTGTGGGGGCGGTGGCGGCCTCGGTGCCGGGCTGTGCCGCCGAGGGGATCTGGTGCAGCCCGACCACCACCCGGTGGCTGCGCCCCCCGGGCGCCGACTCGTCGTGGTAGCGGCTGACCAGGGTGGCCACGCTCCGGGCCAGTTCCTCGGCGAAGGCCGTCCGGTCGGCCGCGGAGGCGAACCGCACCTGGGCGTCGATGCCGAAGCTGGCGACCCGCCGTTGGGCACGGGCGGCGCCGGTCAGCAGGGCGCCGACCTCCTGGACCAGCCGGGCGCCGAGGGCCAGCAGCCAGCGGGCGGAGAGCTGGTCGGGCGAGCGGGAGGGGTCCGGGCTCACGGCGGCCAGGGCGCTGGGGGAGATCACGTAGGAGGCGGCGGTGGCGCGGTACACCCGTTCGGTCACATTGCCCTTGCGCCGTTCCTCGGCGAGTTCGACGAGTCCGTGCCGTTCCAGCTCCTTCAGGTGGTAGTTGACCTTCTGCCGGGGGAGCCCCAGGCGGGTGGCCAGCATGGCGGCCGAGCCGGGCTCGGCGAGGGAGGCGAGGATCCGGGACCGTATCGGGTCCAGGGAGGCCTCGGCTGCGGCGGGTTCTTCGATCACGGCGACGTCCAGCACCGTTCCAGCATTCAACCGACAAGAAAAATTGTCAAGGAAAAAAGTCTTGTCGGTAGCCCGACGGCGGCCTGGCGGGATGGCGTGCGGGCGGCCCCGATGACGGCTCCGGCGGCGGCCCCGATGGCGGCGCCGGGGCGGTCCGATCGGCCGAACGGCATCGCCCGTTCGGCGCATCCGACACGGAGCGTGACGAATGGGGGCGACGGGGTGGACTTGAATCTTTACGAACGGATGTTCGATCCTGGGGCTGTGCCCGTTTTCGAATCTGTTTTCGAATCCACCGCCGACCAGCTCGAACGCCCCGCGCTGCGCCCGGTGGCGCTCCCGGCTGCCGCGCCCGAGAACGGGCTGAGCGGGCCGAGCGGGCAGGGCGGACCGGGCACGCACCCGGCGGCCGGGCACGGACTGCTTCCGGTGGTGCCCGCCCTGCGCGAGGTGTTGCCGGACGGCGGGCTGCGACGCGGCACGGCGGTCTCGGTGGCGGGCGGGGACGCCGGACTGCTGCTGGCCCTGGCCGCCGGGGTCCGGGAGACCGAGGGCGGCTGGGCCGCGGCGGTCGGGCTGCCGGACCTGGGACTGGCCGCCGCCGAGGGGTACGGGCTGGACCTGCGCCGCCTGCTGGTCGCGGACGACCCGGGACAGCACTGGCCCGAGGTCGTGTCGGTGCTGGCCGGCGCGGTCGAACTGATCATGCTGCGCCCGGACGGGCCGGTACCGCCGAAGCTGGCCACCCGACTGGCCGCCGTGCTGCGGCGCAGCGGTTGCGTGCTGCTGGTGGCCGGGCCGTGGCCGGGGGCGGTGCTGCGCCTGGGGGTGCGCTCCGGGCGCTGGTTCGGGCTGGGGGACGGCTACGGGCAGCTCGCCGGGCGGCAGGTGGAGGTGGTGGCCGAGGGGCGCGGCGCGGCGGTGCGCGGTCGGTCGGCCCGGCTCTGGCTGCCGGACGAGCACGGCGCGGTGCGCCCGGTCCGGGAGCAGCCGCAGGCCGCGCCGGTGCCGGAGGCGGTACCGGCGGCAGAACTGGTACCGGTGGCGGAGCTCGTGCCGGTGGCGGAGCCGGTGCCGGCGCCGCCACGCGTGGCGGCGGTGGTCTGAGATGCCCGGCGACGACAGGACCCCCCGGGTGCTGGTGGTCTGGTGCCCGGACTGGCCGGTGGTGGCCGTCACCGGCGACGACCCGGTGGCGGTCACCGAGGGCGGGCGGATCCTCGCCTGCTCGGCGGGTGCCCGGGCGGCCGGGGTGCGGCAGGGGCAGCGGCTCAAGCTGGCCCAACGGCTCTGCCCGGAGCTGGAGCTGCGCGACCGCGACCCGGAGGCGGAGACCCGCCGCTTCGAGCCGGTGGTCGCGGCGGTGGAGGCCTTCACACCCCGGGTGGAGGTGATCCGCCCGGGCCTGTGCGCCATCCCGGTGAAGGGCCCGGGCCGCTACTTCGGCGGCGAGGAGGCGCTGGCGACCCTGGTCGGCACGGCGGTCGCGGACGCCCTCGGCCGGCCGCCGGTCCCGGACGCCGTCCCCGGCGCGGTGACGGTCCCTGGTGAACCCGGTGAACCCGGTGAACCCACCGAACCACGCCCCACCGAACCACGCCCCACCGAACCGCCCGAGCCGCAGCCCACCCGGGCAGCAGTCCCGAGCGCCCTGATCGGCGTCGCCGACGGCCTGTTCGCCGCCGTGCTCGCCGCCCGCGCCGGGGTACTGGTGCCCGCCGGGCGCACGGCGGAGTTCCTCGCCCCGTACCCGGTCGGCGCGCTGGGCGACGAGGCCCTGGCCGAGCTGCTCGACCGGCTCGGCCTGCCCACCGTCGGGGCCTTCGCCGCCCTGCCGCCCGAGGCGGTCGCGGACCGCTTCGGCCCGGCCGGGACGGTCGCCCACCGGCTGGCCCGCGGCCTGCAGCCGCGCCCGCTGGTCCCGCGCGACGAGGAGCCCGACCTCGCCGTGGAGCAGCGCTTCGACCCGCCGGAGCCGTCGGCCGAGCCGCTGGTGTTCGTCGCCCGCACGCTGGCCGAGCAACTGCACCAGCGGCTGGCCGGGGCCGGGCTGACCTGTCGCCGGGTGGCCGTCGAGGTGGCCTGCGCGGACGGTCGGACGGCTTCGCGGCTGTGGCGGCACGAGGGCCGGCTGTCCGCGACGGCGCTGGCCGAACGGGTCCGCTGGCAGCTGCAGGCCTGGCAGGGCGCGGGCACCTTCGCGGACAGCCGCGAGGGCTTCACCCTGCTCCGCCTCGCCCCCGACGGCCTCTCCCCGGACCAGGGCCGCCAACTCGCCCTGTGGGGCCAGGCGGTCGCGGACGACCGGGTGGAGCGTGCGGTGGCCCGGGTGCAGTCGGTGCTCGGGCACGCCGGGTTGCGCCGGATCAAGCCGGCCGGCGGGCGCGGCCCGGGGGAGCAGCAGGTCCGGGTGCCGTGGGGCGAGCCGTACGAGGCGGCGGCCACGGCGGATGCGCCCTGGCCGGGGCGGCTGGCGGGGCGGTCGGCGGACCTCTGGCCGGCCGTGGTGCTGCGCGAGCCGGCGCCGGTGCGGGTGCTGGACGAGGCCGGGCGGCCGGTCACGGTGGACGGTCGGGCGGGGGTGTCGGCCCGGCCGGCCCTGGTCGTGTTCCGGGGCCGGGAGGAGCGGGTGGCGGGCTGGACCGGGCCCTGGCCGGCGGTCGAGTACTGGTGGGACCAGTCGCAGGCCCGCCGCCGGGCGCGGTTCCAGGTGGTGGTGGACGGCGGCCGGGCGCTGCTGCTCACCGTGGAGGGGGGTGGGTGGTACCTGGAGGCCGGCTACGACTGACCGGCGATCCGGGCACCAGGGGGGAGCAGGACCAGCAGGGGGGAGCAGGACCGGTACGAGAACGACGAAGGCAACCCCCGATGGGCTTCACCAGCCACCCCACCCTCCCTTGGAGCGAACTGCACCGCCGGCTGACCGGCGCCGCGCCGGACCGCACGGTCGTCCCGCTGCGCCACCCTGCCGAGAAGTCCCCTCCAGCCGAAGCCGAAGCCGAAGCTGGAACCGCCGAACCCTGGGCCGAACTGCACGTCCACTCCGCCTTCAGCTTCCTGGACGGCGCCAGCGACCCGGAGGACCTGGTCGCCGAGGCGGCCCGGCTGGGCGTGGAGACCCTGGCGGTCACCGACCACGACGGCCTCTACGCCGCCGTCCGGCTCGCCGAAGCGGCCCGCGGGACGGGCGTGGCCACCGTCTTCGGCGCCGAACTGACCCTCCGCGACGGCGCGACCGCGACCGAGGAGCACCTGCTGGTCCTCGCCCGCGACCCGGCCGGCTACCGCCGCCTCTCCGCCGCGATCGCCGCCGCCCAACTGGCCGGTGGCACCAAGGGCCGCCCGGTGTACGACCTCGGGACGCTGGCCGACGCCCACGACGGCCACTGGGCGGTGCTCACCGGTTGCCGCCTGGGCCGGGTCCCGGCCGCCCTCGCGTCCGGCGGTGCGGAGCGCCAACTCCGGACCCTCACCGAGGCGTTCGGCCGGGAGAACGTGCACGTCGAGCTGATCGACCAGTGGCTGCCCGGGGACGACCGGCGCAACGACGCCCTCGCCGCGCTCGCCACCGCGGTCGAGCTGCCGACCGTCGCCTCCACCAACGCCCACCACGCCGGCCCCGCCCAGGGGCGGCTCGCCCAGAGCCTGGCCGCCCTGCACGAGCGCCGCACCCTCCAGGAGGCGGCCGGCTGGACCCGGGCGTCCGGCACCGCGCACCTGCGCTCGGGCCGCGAGATGGCCGCCCGGCTGGCCCGCTTCCCCGGCGTGCAGCGGGCCACCGCCGAACTCGGCCGGGCCTGCGCCTTCGACTTCGCCCGGCTGGACCCGGAACTGCCCGGCTACCCCGTGCCCGAGGGCGAGACCGAGATCAGCCACCTGCGCGCCCTGGTCGCGGCCGGCGGCCCGGACCGCTTCGGCCCCGGCAACGCCGCCGCCCGCCGCCAGCTCGCCAGGGAACTGGACGTGATCGAGGACCTCGCGCTGGCCGGCTACTTCCTGATCGTGCACGACATCGTGGACTTCTGCCGCAGCCAGGACATCTGGTGCCAGGGCCGCGGCTCGGCCGCCAACTCGGCGGTCTGCTACGCCCTCGGGATCACCGCCGTCGACCCGGTCCACTACAAGCTGCTGTTCGAGCGCTTCCTCTCCACCGCCCGGGACGGCCCGCCCGACATCGACCTGGACATCGAGAACCGCCGCCGCGAGGAGGTCATCCAGTACGTCTACCGCCGTTACGGGCGCGAGCACGCCGCCCAGGTCGCCAACGTGATCACCTACCGGCCCCGGCTGGCGATCCGCGACGCCGCCAGGGTGCTCGGCTACCCGCAGGGCCAGGTGGACGCCTTCAGCCGGCAGACCGACTTCCGCTCCGCTCCCGGCGCGGACGCCGTCATCCCCGCCGACGTGCTCTCGCTCGCCGGCCAACTCCACGGCCTGCCACGCCACCTGGGCATCCACTCCGGCGGCATGGTGCTCACCAAGGAGCCGATCGGGGAGATCTGCCCGACCGAGTGGGCCCGGATGCCCGGGCGCTCCGTGCTGCAGTGGGACAAGGAGTCCACCGCCGGCGCCGGGCTGGTGAAGATCGACCTGCTCGGCCTCGGCATGCTCGCCGCGCTGCACGACGCCTGCGACCTGATCGCCCGGCACCACGGGCTGCACTACGACCTGGCGAGCATCCCGGACGACGACGAGGGCGTGTACGCGATGCTGCGCCGCGCCGACACCGTCGGGGTGTTCCAGGTCGAGTCCCGGGCGCAGATGGCCACCCTGCCCCGGCTCAAGCCGGACCACTTCTACGACCTGGTGGTCGAGGTCGCGCTGATCCGCCCCGGCCCGATCCAGGGCGGCTCCGTCCACCCGTACCTGCGCCGCCGCGCCGGGGCGGAACCGCCCGGCTGCCCGCACCCGCTGATGGAGAACGCCCTCGGCAAGACCCTCGGGGTGCCGCTGTTCCAGGAGCAGATGATGCAACTCGCCATCGACTGCGCCGGGTTCACCCCGCCCGAGGCCGATCGGCTGCGCCAGGCGATGGGCGCCAAGCGCTCGCACGAGCGGGTCGCCCGGCTGCGCGAGCGACTGCTCACCGGGATGGCCGAGCGCGGCATCCCGCCCGAGGTCGCCGAGGACGTCTACGGCAAGATCGAGGCCTTCTCCAACTACGGCTTCCCGGAGAGCCACGCGATCAGCTTCGCCTACCTGGTGTACGCCAGCGCCTGGCTCAAGCACCACTTCCCGGCGGCCTTCACCTGCGCCCTGCTGGCCAACCAGCCGATGGGCTTCTACTCGCCGCTCAGTCTGGTCGCCGACGTACGGCGGCACGGCGTCCGGGTGCGCGGGGTGGACGTCAACGCCAGCGGGCCGCGCCCCACCCTGGAACCGTACCGGGGGCCGACGCCGGTGCCGCCGCTGACCGCGGGCCGCCCGCAACCCGCCATCCGGCTCGGCCTGGAGACGGTGCGCGGCATCGGCGGCCCGCAGGCCGAGGCGATCGCGGCCGGACAGCCGTACGCCGACCTGGAGGACTTCGCCCGCCGCACCGGCCTGCCCGCGCCCGCCCTGGAGGCGCTGGCGACGGCCGGCGCCTTCGACTGCTTCGGCCTGACGAGACGTCAGGCCCTGTGGGCCGCCGGGGCGTTCGCCGGGATCTCGGCCGCACTGATCCCCGGCACCACCCCCGGCACCGAGGCGCCGGAACTGCCCGGGATGAGCCCGGTCGAGGAGACCATCGCCGACCTGTGGGCCACCGGAACCTCCGCCACCAGCCACCCGCTCCAGCACCTGCGCGCCCACCTGGAGCGCGGCGGCGCGCTCAGCGCCGCCCAACTCCCGGACGTACCACCGGGAACGGCGGTGGTGGTCGGCGGCCTGGTCACCCACCGGCAGCGGCCGCCGACGGCCGGCGGGGTGCTCTTCCTCAGCCTGGAGGACGAGACCGGCCTGATCAACGTGATCTGCAACCGCCCGGTCTGGGAGTCCCAGCGCCGCACCGCCCTGGACCGGGCCGGCCTCCTGGTGCACGGCCACATCGAACGCGACCGCGGCGCCACCAACCTGATCGCCACCCGCCTCACCCCGCTCCGGATCGGCCTCTGAGCGCGCGGACGCCTCAGTCGGGGTACCGCACCAGCTCGCTCAGGTCCAGGTCGAAGCCGAACGGCTCGGGGAGCTCGCGGTGCCTCCTCCGGTCTGTGCATCCGGCCGACTCGAAGTCAGTGCACATGCCTCGAAGTCTATGCACGTACCAGGACCGGGCCGTTCAGGCGCCGGAGGCCGGGGCGCGGCCCTTGCCGGGCGGGCCGGCGAAGACCTGGGCGATCGGTAGCCAGGCGGTGGCGGCCGGGCCGGTGGCGGTGAGGGAGAGGTCGTCGCGGTGGCGGCGCTGGGTGACCAGCAGGCAGAAGTCCAGGGCCGGGCCGGTCACCACGTCCGTCGCGTCGGCGGGGCCGAAGGCCCAGGAAGTGCCGTCGGGGGCGGTCAGGTCGAGCCGGACCGGGGTCTCCGGGGCGGGCAGGCCGTGGGCGGTGAAGGCGAAGCCGAGGGTGCGCAGGCCCAGGTGGACGATGTGCCGCAGCCGGGCGGTGGGCTCCCGGGTCGCGCCGAGCGCGTCCGCGACGTCCTGGCCGTGCGCCCAGGTCTCCATCAGCCGGGCGGTCGCCATCGAGGGGGCCTTCATCGGCGGGCCGAACCAGGGCAGCCGCAGGTCGGCGGGGGCGGCGGCGAGCGCGGCCAGCACCTCCTCCCGGCCGGTCCGCCAGCGGGTGAGCAGGGCGGCGGGCTCGACGGCGGCACCCTCCCGGGCGCTCTCCTCGACCGGGTCGGCACCGGCGGCCAGCAGTTCGGTGAAGGTCCCGCCGAGCGAGGCGGTGAAGCCCTCGGGGTCGCGGGCGGACAGTGCCGTCCAGTCGTCGGTCCAGGCCAGGTGGGCGATCTGGTGCGCGACCGTCCAGCCCTCGGCCGGGGTGGGCGTGGCCCAGTCCTCGGGCGGCAGCCCGGCCACCAGGGCGTCCAGGACGGCGCTCTCGGCCCGCAGGTCGGCCAGCAGGCCGTGCAGCACGCCGCCCGGGGAGCCCGGGGCGGCGGGGAAGCTGGCGGTGTTCGGCTCGGTCATCGGCTTCCCCTCGGATTCCCCTCGGATCACGGCAGTCGCTACCCGTCGGTAGCCCCGCGGCCGCACCCTATGCCCCGCGCGCCGCCGCCGTCCCGAACTCCGGGAAACCCGCATGTCAGGTCTCGCCACCGGCTCCACCGCGTGTGACAATTCCGCGATGACCAGGGCCGCGGACACCCTCACCGCTGCGCACCCGGCCGATGCCGCCGCGCGATCCGCCGACAGCACCGTGCGACCCGTCGGCACGGCACCGGCCGACGACCCCGAACTCGCCGCCCGCGCCGCCGAACTGGTGCGGGACGCGGTGCTCGGCGACCTGGCCCGCCGGGTGGTGGCCGAGTGCGGTGCCGACGTCGGCCTGGTCGGCGTGCCCGAGCCGCTGCCGGGCGCCCGCGCCGGGGAGGACGGCATGGTGCTGCGCCACTGGGCGGGCACCCGCGCCGACCTGCTGCACGACCTGGCCGTCCCGGCCGGGCTGGGCCTGGGCGGCCGGGCGCTGGCCGAGCGCGCGCCCAGCTGGGTGCCCGACTACCGTGCGGCGACGACCATTTCGCACCACTACGACGCGGCCGTGGCCGCCGACGACCTGTACGCGATGCTCACCGTCCCGCTGCTGGACGGCGACACCGTGCACGGCGTGGTGTACGCCTCGCTGCGCGCCGTGGTGCCGTTCGGGGACGTCCGGATCTCCGCCGTCGGCAAGCTGGCCGCGACCGCCACCCGGGCGCTCGCCGGGGCCGCCGCCTGGAGCAAGGAGAACCCGGGACCGACCGCCCCTGTAGGACCGACCGCCCCCGTACGGCCCGCCCCCGCAAGGCCGTTGACCCCGCGCGAGCACGAGGTGCTGCGCTGGGCGGCGACCGGCCGGACCAACCCGGAGATCGCCGCCCACCTGGGCCTGACCTGCAACACCGTGACCGGCTACCTCAAGTCCGCGATGCACAAGCTCGGTGTCCGCAACCGCACCGAACTCGCCCTCACCGCGCGGGAATCCGGACTCGTCAGTTGACCTGCCGCTCCTGCCCGCTCCAGTACGGCTCGCGCAGCCGGAACTTCTGCAGCTTCCCGGTGGCCGTGCGCGGCAGCGCGTCCCGGAACTCCACCGTGGTGGGCGACTTGTAGCCGGCCAGCCGCTGCTTGCAGTGCGCGATCAACTCCGCCTCGGTGACGGGCTCCTGACCCTCCCGGAGCACCACCAGTGCCTTGACCGTCTCGCCCCACTTCTCGTGCGGCACCCCGATCACGGCCACCTCGGCCACCGCCGGGTGGCCGTACAGGCAGTCCTCCACCTCGATCGAGGAGACGTTCTCCCCGCCGCTGATGATGACGTCCTTCTTCCGGTCCGAGATGGACAGTTGGCCGTCGGTGAGGGTGCCGCCGTCGCCGGTGTGGAACCACTCGTCGCGCAGCGCCTCGGCGGTCGCCGCCGGCTGCTGCCAGTAGCCGGCCAGCACGGTGTTGGAGCGCACCAGCACCTCGCCGGACGCGTCCACCCGCAGCTGGGTGCCGAGCGCCGGGGCGCCGGCCTGCACCAGCTTCTCGGCCCGCTCGGCGGCCGGCAGGGCGTCCCACTCGGCGCGCGAGCGGTTGACCGTGACGATCGGGGCGGTCTCGGTCAGCCCGTAGAGCTGCATGAACTCCCAGCCCAGCCGCTCCTCGACCTGCTGCACCACCGAGGTGGGCGGCGGCGCACCGGCCACGATCATCCGCACCCGGTCCCGGCCGGGCACCGGGCCGTCCCAGTCGGCCGCCGCGTCCAGCACCATCTGCACCACGGCGGGTGCGCCGGACAGGAAGGTCACCCCGTGCCGCTCGACCCGGCGCAGGATCTCCGCGCCGTCCACCTTGCGCAGCACGATGTGCCGGGCGCCGAGGCCGGTGAGGGCGAACGGCAGGCCCCAGCCGTTGGCGTGGAACATCGGCAGGGTGTGCAGGTACACGTCCCGGTCGCTCGCGCCGTAGTGCAGGCCCATCAGTGTCGCGTTCAGCCACACGTTGCGGTGGGTGAGCTGAACGCCCTTGGGGCGGGCGGTGGTTCCGCTGGTGTAGTTGATGGTGGCGGTGTCGTTCTCGGAGATCGCGTACCGGCGGGGCTGGTTGGCGAAGTCGTACAGCAGGGCGTCGCTGTCCGCGCCGAGCGTGAACTTGTGCTTGGCCACCACCCCGTGCAGCGCGTCGGCGAGTTCGGGGTCGACCAGCAGGACGGAGGCGCCGCTCTGCTCGACGATGTACGCGACCTCCTCGGCCCGCAGCCGGAAGTTCACCGGCACCAGGACCCGGCCGTACCCGCTCACCCCGAAGAAGGAGGTGAGCAGCCGGGCCGAGTTGTGCGAGACGATCGCGACCCGCTCGCCCGGCCCGACGCCGAGCCGGTCCAGTCCGGCGGCCTGGGCGCGGGCGAGTTCGGCGATCCGCCGGTAGCTCGGCCCGCCCCAGGACTCGGCCGGCTGCTCGGGTTCGTCGACGATGCCGACCCGGTCGCCGTAGACCAGCTCGGCCCGGTCGAGGAAGTCCAGCACGGAGAGTGGAATCTGCATGCGCCCACTGTCCTCTCCGGTCGGGCCCCTGCACACCCCCGATCGGGGGTGTCACCCTTCCGCAGCAGCACCCGTGACAGCACCCGCAGCACCCGTGACAGCACCCGCCGAAGCCGCAGCACCCGCAGCACCCGCAGCACCCGCCGAAGCCGCAGCGCCCGCAGCACCCGCCGAAGCGGCGGCACCCGCCGCCGCCAGGCCCGCGACCAGCCGGTCCCGGGCCTCGGTCTGGGCGGCGATCCGGCGCTCCAGCACCGCCAGCCGCTCCCGGACGATCCCCAGCACCTGCTCGGACGGCGGCTGGGAGAGCACGTCCCCGTCCAGGCAGCCGAGCAGCGGCCGCAGATCGTCCAGGGTGAGCCCGGCGGCGACCAGGGAGCGGATGTTGCGCACCCGTGGGACCGCCGGATCCGCGTATTCCCGGTAGCCGTTGGCCGCCCGCTCGGACGTGATCAGCCCGGCCTGTTCGTAGTGCCGCAGCGCCCGGGCGGTGCTGCCCGTCCGCCGTGCCAGTTCCCCGATCCGCACCGCTGCCCGCCTCGTCCGTCGCTCAGGCCACCAACGCGCCCCCGTCCACCGAGAAGACTACGCCGGTCACGAACGAGGCCTCCGGCGCCGCGAGTTGGGTGATCGCCCAGGCCACCTCGGCAGGCCGGCCGATCCGGCCCAGCGGGGTCTGCGCCAGCTGCCAGGCGCGCAGAGCCTCGGTTTGCTCGGGGCTGTACCCGGAGTGCTCGCCGATCGGGGTGTCGATCGCGCCGGGCGCCACCGCCACCACCCGGATGCCGCGCGGGGCGAGTTCCACCGCCCAGCTGCGGGTGATCGTCTCCAGCGCGGCCTTGCCCGCCGCGTACACCGAGTTGGTGGGCCAGCCGCGCTGCCCGACGGCCGTGCTGACGTTGACCACCACACCCCGGCTCTCGGTCAGGGCCGGTACCGCGGCCTGTCCGAGCAGCACGGGGGCGACCAGGTTGGTGGACAGCAGTGCCTCGATGCCGGCCCGGTGGAAGCCGCCGAGGTGCTGGCCGCTGTGCACGATGCCGGCGTTGTTGACCAGGACGTCGAGCCGTCCGTACCGCTCCAGGGCCGTCCCGACGACCTGTTCCGGGGCGTCCGGCCCGGTGATGTCGGCGACCAGCGGCTCGATCAGCCCCGGGTGCGCGGCCGCCGTCTCCGCCAGCGGCCCGGGCCGGCGCCCGACCGCCACCACCCGGGCGCCCCCGGCGGCGAAGGCCCACGCCGTCTCCCGTCCGATCCCCGTCCCGGCCCCGGTGACCACCACGACCCGCTCCGTCACTGCGTTCTGCTCGTTCATGGGGCCACTCTCCGACCCTGCCGCCAGCGTCAGGGTCAAGCCGCAACCGCGGGGCACCCGCCCGTCGTCCGTAGAGATCGCAACGAACCAGCGGGGGAGACCACTTGTGAAACACCTGACCACCCGTCCGACCGCCGACGGCCTACTGCTGCGGCCCTTCGAGGACGCCGACGCCCCGGCCCTGATCGAGGCCTACCGGGACACGACGCTGCGCCACTACACCCGTACCCCGGTGGACGACGCCGAGCAGGCCGCGCGCTGGCTGGACGTGCAGTACCAGGGCCGGGCGGCCGGCACCCGGTACGCCTTCGCCGTCCTGGAGGCCGGTGAACTGGTCGGCAACGTGGTGCTCAAGCGCGGCACCCCGGGCGCGGAGCACGCCGAGGTGGGCTACTGGACGGCGGCCGCGGCGCGCGGCCGGGGCGTGGCCCCGCGCGCGGTGGAGGGGCTCACCGCCTGGGCCTTCGACGCCTTCGCCGAGGACGGCCTGCGCCGGCTCGACCTGTTGCACGAGGGGGACAACGACGCCTCCTGCCGGGTCGCGGAGAAGAGCGGCTATCCCTTCGCGAGGATCCTTCCGGCCTTCCCGCCGTACCCGTTGGACGGTCATCTGCACTCCCGGAAAAGGCTGGACACGACCGAACGGCATCCGTGAGAGTGGGCGGCATGGCTTCCTTGGTACGACACGTGACGATCGACTGCGACGACCCGTTCGCCCTCGCGGACTTCTGGGCGAAGGTGCTGGACGGCACCGTGGGCGAGGACGACAACCCGGGTGACCCGGAGGCCGTGGTGAAGTCCGCCGGCGCCGATCTGCTCTTCATCAAGGTGCCGGACGCCAAGTCGGTGAAGAACCGGGTCCACCTCGACCTCCAGCCGCAGGACCGCAGCCGAGACGAGGAGGTCGAGCGCCTGCTCGCGCTGGGCGCCACGGTCGTCGCGGACCTTCGTCGCCCGGACGGCACCGGTTGGGTCACCATGGCCGATCCGGAGGGCAACGAGCTGTGCGTCGAGCGCAGCCAGGCCGAGCACATCGCCACCGGCGCCGCCTGAGCCCCGCCCGTGCGCATCGGCACCGTCCGCGCTCGCCCGGGCCGTCGGCGGAGGTCCGGCCGATAATCGACCCTGTCTGATCCCAACGAGGCGATGCCTCCGAGCACCAGGCAGGTACCCCATGGCCGGAATCGCCGTGATCGGCGCCAACGGGACCATCGGCAGCGCCGTCGTCGCGGAGGCGGCGGCCCGCGGACACGAGGTCGTCGCCGTGGTCCGCGACCCGGAGCACTACCGGGGCCCGGCCGTCACCGTGGTCCGCGGCGACGTGCTGGACCCGGCCGACGTGGCCCGGGTGGCGGCCGGCCGGGACGCCCTGGTGAGCGCCGTCGGCGGCGGCGACGGCCCGGGCCACCTGGCGTTGATCGAGCCCGCCGCCCGCTCACTGGTGGTGGGCCTGCGCACGCTCGCCGACGCCGCGCCCCGGCTGCTCGCGGTCGGCGGCGCGGGCAGTCTGGAGACCGCGCCGGGCGTACGGGTCTGGGACGCCCCGGGCCTGGCGGAGCCGATCCTGCAGATCATGCACGCCCACGGTGCGGCGCTGGACTACTACCGGACGGTCTCCGACCTGCGCTGGACGGTGCTCAGCCCGGCGGCCGAGATCGGCCCGGGGGAGCGGACCGGCCGCTACCGGACCGGCCTGGAGCAGCTGCTGTTCGACGCCTCGGGCCGCAGCCGGATCTCGGTGCCGGACTACGCGGTCGCCCTGGTGGACGAGATCGAGCAGCCCGAGCACATCGGCGAGCGCTTCACCTGCTGCGCCCTGTGACCGCCTGCGCCCTGCGCCCACCCGTGCCGCTGCCAGTGCCAGTGCCAGTGCCGCTGCCGGTGCCCGCCGCGCTCGTGCTCACCCGTTCAGCCCAGCTGGACGGACCGCTTCGCCAGCCCCATCCAGAACCCGTCGATCACGCTGCGCTGGCTGCCGAGGTCGGCCTCGCCGGCACCGAGGGTGACGAACAGCGGGGCGAAGTGCTCGGTGCGCGGGTGGGCCAGGCGTCCGGCCGGGGCCTTGTGCTCGAAGTCCAGCAGCGCGTCCAGGTCCTGGGCGTCCAGGGCGCGTCGGCCCCAGTCGTCGAACTCGGCCATCACCGAGCTGATCCGGCCGTCGCTGCTGAGCGCCCGCAGGTTGTGGGTGAAGAAGCCGCTGCCGATGATCAGCACGCCCTCCTCGCGCAGCGGGGCGAGTCGGCGGCCGATCTCCAGCAGCCGCTGCGGGTCGAGGGTGGGCATCGAGATCTGCAGCACCGGGATGTCGGCCTCCGGGAACATCTCCACCAGCGGCACGTAGGCGCCGTGGTCGAGCCCGCGGTCGGGGATGTCCTGGACGGGCGTGCCGGGGGCGCGCAGCAGCTTGCGCACGCGCTCGGCCAGCTCCGGCGCGCCGGGGGCGGCGTACTGGACGGCGTAGTAGTGCTCGGGGAAGCCCCAGAAGTCGTAGACCAGCGGGACGGTGGTGACGGCGCCGACGGCCAGCGGGGCCTCCTCCCAGTGGGCGGAGACCATCAGGACGGCCTTGGGGCGCGGCAGGTCGGCGGACCAGGCGGCCAGTTCGCCCGGCCAGACCGGGTCGTCGGCGAGCGGCGGCGCGCCGTGCGACAGGTACAGGGCGGGCATGCGCTCGGGGGCCGCGGCGCTCATGGCGTCCTCCTCAAGGGATCGGGCTGCGGGGGATCGGACGGATAGTTCAAATTTGAACCTCTCCCTGAAAACGCTACACCTTCGTTCGAATTTGAACAACAGGAGTAGGCTTCACCCATGTCCTCATTGAACGAACCCCGCTGGCTCGACCAGGACGAGATGGCCGCCTGGCGGGGCTTCGTCGTCGCGAGCAACCTGCTCAACCGGCGGTTGGAGCGCCAGCTCAAGGACGACTCCGGCCTCTCCCACCAGCAGTACGAGATCCTGGTGCACCTGTCCGCCGCCCCCGGCGACTCGCTGCGGATGACCGAACTCGCCGACAAGCTGGTCACCTCCAAGAGCGGACTGACCTACCAGGTCACCCAGCTGGAGCGGATGGGCCTGGTCGCCCGCCGTTCCTGCCCCAGCGACGTGCGCGGCGTCTTCGCCGAACTCACCGACCAGGGCCGGGAGATGATCCGCCAGGCCGCCCCCGGGCACGTCGCCCTGGTGCGCGAGCTGCTGATCGACGTACTCACCCGCGAACAGCTCGCCGTCCTCGCCGAGGCCCTCGGCACGGTCAGTGCCCGACTGCGCCAGGACGACACCCCGTAAACCGGCCACCCGCGCAGGTCGGCCACTCCCACAAGCCGGCCACTCGCGCAAGCCGGTTACTCGCCCAACGAGGCCGCCCGCGCCCGCAGCAGCTCCCGCTCGCGCTCGTTGCGGGTCAGCTCCGCCGCCCGCTCGAACTCCGCCCGCGCCTGCGCCGTCCGCCCCAGCCGGGCCAGCAGGTCGCCCCGCACGCTCGGCAGCAGGTGGTACTCCCGCAGGGCCGGCTCCGCCGCCAGCGCGTCCACCAACTCCAGTGCGGCGGCCGGGCCCTGGTCCATCGAGACGGCCACCGCCCGGTTCAGCGCCACCACCGGCGAGGGCGTCAGGACCAGCAGCCGCCCGTACAGCGCGGCGATCGTCGCCCAGTCGGTGTCCTCGTACCGGCGCGCCCGGGCGTGGCAGGCGGCGATCGCGGCCTGCACCGAGTACGGACCGCCGCCCGCCCGCTGGAAGGCCTCGAAGCCGCGCCGGATCAACAGCCCGTCCCAGCGGGCCCGGTTCTGCTCGGCCAGCAGCACCGGCCGCCCGTCCGGGCCGGTCCGGGCGGCCGTCCGGGAGGCCTGGAACTCCAGCAGCGCGGCCAGCCCGTGCGCCTCCGGCTCGGCGGGAACCAGCGCGGCCAGCACCCGGGCCAGCCGCAGCGCGTCCTCGCACAGCTGCGGGCGCAGCAGGTCGTCCCCGGCGGTGGCCGAGTAACCCTCGTTGAAGATCAGGTAGATGACCTCCAGCACCGAGGACAGCCGCTGCGCCCGGTCCTCGCCGTACGGCACCTCGAACGGCACCCCGGCCTTGGCCAGGGTCCGCTTCGCCCGGACGATCCGCTGCGCCACCGTCGGCTCCGGTGCCAGGAAGGCGCGGGCGATCTCGGCGGTGGTCAGCCCGCCGAGCAGCCGCAGGGTGAGCGCGATCCGGGCCTGCGCCGACAGCACCGGGTGGCAGGCGGTGAAGATCAGCCGCAGCAGGTCGTCGTCGATGTCGTCCGGCCCGGCCGGCTCCATCGGCTCCGGCTCCGGTGCGTCCTCCAACGCCCGCCCCACCTCGGCGAGTTTGCGGGCGTAGACCTCCCGGCGGCGCACCAGGTCGATCGCCCGCCGCTTGGCGGTGGCCGTCAGCCAGGCGCCCGGGTTGTCCGGCACGCCGTCGCGCGGCCACTGTTCCAGCGCGGCGACCAGCGCGTCCTGCGCCAGTTCCTCGGCCAGTCCGAGGTCCCGGACGATCCGCGCGGTCGCGGCGATGATCCGCGCGGACTCGATCCGGAACACCGCTTCCACGGTCGCCGTGGCATCCCTCTCCGTCACGGCCACCCATCAGAGCAGCCGACGGAGCGGGAGGCAACGAGCGCCACGGCCGTCAGCGAGCGTTTCCGCCGCTACCGAGGGGGCTGCGGCAGCTCGTCGATCTGCCGGACCTCGGCCTCGACCGGCCAGTGCACCGGGTGGGTCTGCAGGAAGCGCCGGGTCCACTCCAGGGCCTCCGCCTTGTCCTTGCACTGCAGGATGGCGTAGCCCCCGACGACCTCCTTGGTCTCGGTGAACGGCCCGTCGGTGTAGCCGATCTTCCCGTCGGTCCAGGACACCCGGGTGGCCTGGGCTGTCGGGGTCAGCCCGGCGGTCTCCAGCATCACCCCGGCCTTGGTGATCTCCTCGAACAGCGCCCCCATCCGCTGCTCGAAGCCGGGGTCGGGCTCCCAGCCGTCCCGGGCGTTCTCGTCGATGCGGATCAGCGTCATGAAGCGCGGCATGGTGACTCCTCGGTCGTGCGGGCGGGGCCTCTCCCCGGCCGCTCACCCCTGCGTCGAACGGGCCGGCGCCGGATCGACACCCGGCACGGAACATCTTTCCGCCGCCTTCCGAACCGGGCCTCCGGGCCGGGCCACCCGTGATCGAATGGTTCGAACACGAAAGCGGTGGAGGGGAGCGGGAGATGCTGGGGGAGATTCTCGACGTGCTGACGGCCGCGCTGGGGCCGACGTCGACGGGGTCGGCGCAGTCGCACGGACAACTCCTCAAGGAGGGGCGGGTGCTGGTCTTCGGGGGCTGCGTCGTCGGCACCCGGCCGTACTGCCGCCCGGAGGCGGCGTTCCTGCACCTGTCGCTCACGGAGCTCGCGTTCTCGCCGGTCCGGGAGGCCGACGTACGGGCCCGACGGCTGCCGGTCGACGGGCTGGAGACGGTCGAGGTGCGCAGGTGGCGCACCGGCGACCCGGCGGCGGTCAGCAGGAACTGGGACGTGGTCGAGTGCCGGGACGGCGAGTCCACCGTGCTGATCGGCTGCGAGCCCTTCTACACGAAGTACGTCCGCCAGGTGCTTCAGCCGGTGGGGGTCTGACCGGCCGCGGCCGGCCCGCACAGCAGGGCCGCCCGCAGGTCGAGCCGGTCCCGCAGCCGGGCCAGGTTGCGTCCGGTCAGCTCCTCGATCCGGCGGATCCGGTAGTGCACGGTGTTGACGTGCAGATGGAGTGCCTCCGCCGTCCGCGCCCAGGAGCCGTCGTGCTCCAGGAACACCGCCAGGGTGCCCAGCAGCGAGACGCTGTTCTCCTCGTCGTGGGCGGTCAGCGGGGCCAGCAGCCGGGCGTGGAAGGCGGTCGTCACCTCGGCCGGGATGCCGCTCAACAGCCCTGCCAGCGTGTCCAGTTCGGTCGCGCTGCCGACCGGTCCGGCCGGGTCCGCCAGTACGTACCGGGCCTGCACCAGGGCGGCCCGCAGCGCCCCGGCGGTGGGCGGGGTGGTCGGGCCGACGCCGATCCGCAGGGTGCGCCGACCGGTCAGCCGGGCCTGTAGGGCGGGCCGGGCCCGGCGCAGCCGCTCGGTGACCCGCTCGGCGGGTGCGGCCACCAGTGCGGCGCCGCGCCCGGCGCGGTCGGTGCCGGCCGCGTACGGCGCGCCCAGCGGGTGCAGCGCCTCCGCCAGTGCGTGCGCGGCCCAGTCGGCGGGCACCTCGTCGCCGGTCCGGCCGGGTTCGATCCGCGCGGTGACCGCCGTCAGCGCCCCCGCTCCGCCCAGCCCGCAGCCGGCCAGCGGCTCGGCGAGCCCGCCGTCGTCGACCAGCGCGTCCAGCAGCCGTCCGGCGGCCCGCCGCCGGGCACCGGCCGCGGCCCGGGCCCGGGTGGCGAGCGGGGCGAGCAGCTCGGCCAGGCCCTGGAGCGCCGGCTCCGCGCCCGGGGTGTGCGGGTGGGTGCGCAGCCGCCAGCCGTCGAACGGGGAGCCGTCCTGCGGGCCGACCGGCAGCCCGGGCCCGCCGCGGCCGACCGATCCGTCGGACGCGGCGGCACCGGTCGACGCCTCGGACCGGGAGCGGGCGATCCGTCGTCCGCCGGCGGTGCCGATCGAGCAGTCCGGCAGGCCGAGCCGGCCGACCGCACGGGTCAGCACCTCGTCCGGGCCGGCCTCGGCGCGGACCAGGTCGAGCAGTTCGTTCCGGACGGTCTCCGGGATCGCCGCGGTGTCCTGCGCCCCGGCCCGCAGGTCGCCCCAGAGCCGCAGGTAGACCCGGTCGGTGACGGCCCGGAAGCTCACCCCGGCGGGCACCGCGAGCAGCGGGATGCCATGGGTGCGGCAGGCCTCGGCCAGGCCGTCCGGGATGCTGCCGTGGGTGCCCTCGCCGGCCAGCAGCGCGGCGACGCCCGCGCTGCGCAGCGCGGTGGCGAAGCGCAGCGCGCCGGAGGCGTCGGCGGGCTGCCACCAGACCAGGCCGGTGAGCACCAGCTCGCCGGGCTGGAGGTAGCGGGCCGGGTCCTGGAGGTCGGTGGAGCTGACGCCGGTGACCGGGCGGTCGAGCAGGTCCGGGGTGCCCCAGGCCAGTCGGATGGACAGGTCGTCGAGGTGCAGCAGGTCGCCGACGATCATCTCTTGCTCGCTCTCGCCCGGGTGTCGCCTTGGTGCGTCGCCTTCGCCACTCCCGCAGATGAGAGGGCTTTTGGCACATGGGCATCGTAAATGCCAGGAGAAGGACCGTGAATCTTCTTGTCCGATCATCCAGTGGAGACCCCTGCGGCCGGTGTGCGGAACCAGTGGTCCGCCCGATTGCCCGACTGCTTCACTCGGTGTGCGGGGCGCGCCGAGCCTTCTCCTTCGGCGCGCCCCGTGGCCGAAGCCGCACCTGCGAGCCGATGGGCGCCCACACCATGGCAGCTGCGGATGAATACCGGCATTCAGGACCGCAACTGCGAATGCCGGAGCTCCCCCTCGGGTAGTCCTCATCCCGGGCCGCGGCGGCGCGGCCCGGGAGCGGAGCGGGAGGAGCGCCATGACCCCGGCGAGACCCGGTGCGACCTCGGCGTCGCCCACCGTCCGGCTGCTCGGCCACCTCGACGAGCCGGCCGAGCTGACCGTCGAGCAACTGCGCGCCCTCCCGGCGCACCGGGTCGAGGTCAGCTTCGACTGCCGGACCGAGGGCGAGCAGCACCACGGCTACGAGGGCCCGGCGCTGCTGGACGTGCTGCTCGCCGCCCGGCCCCGGATCGACTTCTCCGGCCGCAAGCAGCGACTGCGCTTCCTGCTCGACGTGCTCGGCGCCGACGGCCACCGGGCGGTGGTCTCCTGGGCCGAGATCGACCCGGACTTCGGCGGCCGCCGGATCCTGCTCGCCACCAGCATGGACGGCACCCCGCTGGACGCCGCCGGCCCGCAGCTGGTCGTCCCCGACGACCACTGCGGCGCCCGCTACGTCAGCGCCGTCACCGCCGTCTGGCTGGGCCCGCTCGGCGACCGGCCCGAACCGGCCCCGACCTCTTAGGGCCGACCCTGGCGCCTTGGGCCCGGGCAGGGTGGGCCGGGGCCCGGGGAAAACCGCTCGCCCGGGGCGGTTTTCCGTGCCAACATGCCCCATATGGGGACGATTCTGCACGGCACCCTGGTCACCCTCCGCCCGGCCACCGCCGACGACATCCCGGCGCTGGTGGCGATCCGCAGCACGCCCGAGGTGTTCGCCCGCTGGCGGGGCGGTGACGACCTGCTCGACGAGGTCGCCCGGGATCTGGATTCCCCCGACACCGAGACCTTCGCGATCGAGCTGGGCGGCCGGGTGGTCGGCGCCGTGCAGTGGTACGCCGAGAACGACGACGAGTACCGGCACGCCGGGATGGACGTCTACCTGGAACCCTCGGTGCACGGTCTGGGTCTGGGCACCGACGCCGTGCGCACCATGGCCCGGCACCTGGTGCACGACCACCACTACCACCGGCTGGTGATCGACCCGGCCGCGGACAACGCCGCCGCGATCCGCTGCTACACCAAGGTCGGCTTCCGTCCGGTCGGCACCATGCGCCAGTACGAGCGTGGTCCGGACGGCAGTTGGCACGACAACCTGCTGATGGACCTGCTCGCGGACGAACTGTCGGACGGCTGACGGAGCCCGGCCCGTCCCTCGGTGCCTGGTGCAAGGGTGTACAGACATCTTGTCAGCCGATGGCTCTGAGCTGTACAGACACCTCGTCGCCACAGGAGCGATCGGAACTGATCGCCTGGCGTTCTTCCCGTCGTACCGGGCGGTAGCTAGCGTTCCCCCGCCAATCCCCGGCGGCCGGTCACCCCGGCCGGTCCGGGCCCCACCGGATTGACGGACCCAGGAGAACGCCCATGCTCTCGCGTCGCACGGCCACCGCCCTCACCACGGCGGCCGCCGCCGCACTGCTGCTCGGCGGCGTCGCCGCCCCGAGCGCCTCCGCCGCCACCACGGCGAGCCCCACCACGCTGTCCGTGTTCGCGTTCAACGTCGACCTCGGCACCGCCGTCGTCGACGCCACCCAGAACGAGCGGGCGTCCACCCGCACCCCGGTGATCGAGCAGATCGTCCGTCAGCACAACGCCGACGTGGTCGTGCTGGACGAGCAGTTCAACAACAGCTCGACCGCCGACATCAACAGCAAGCTCGCGGACCTCTACCCGTACCGCACCCCGGTGGTCGGCGGGGTCTGCTCCGGCGGCGGCTGGACGGGCGTCAGCGGCAACTGCTCCAACTCGTGGTTCGTCATCAACGGCGGCACGATGATCCTCTCCAAGTACCCGATCAGCGCCCAGTACGCCCACGTCTTCAGCAACTCCACCTACGGCACCTGGGACTACCACGCCAACAAGGGCGCGGCGCTGGTCAAGGTGACCAAGAACGGCAGCACCGCCTGGGTCGTCGGCACCCACCTCCAGGCCGACGAGGCGGACACCTCCACCGACACCACCCAGTCCACCCGGCTCGGCCAGCTCGCCGAGATCCGCGCCTGGGTCGACGGGATCGTCGGCAGCAGCGCCCCGGTGCTGATCGGCGGCGACCTCAACGTCGAGTACTTCCACGGCCAGGGCCGCGGCGACTACACCAACGCCCAGAACGCGGTGAACGGCGTCCTCGGCACCCCGGCCACCGACCCGAAGCAGGCCCGCACCACCATGGACTGCCCGGTCTCCTCCTGGTGCCAGTACATGGCCGGCGTGGAGACCTTCCCGGTCGACTACCGGGACGACCTCGACTACATCGGCTACCTCAACGCCCCGGGCCGCCCGGTGCCGACCTCGATGTCCACCGTGAAGATCGACTTCGACCCGCAGGCGGGGTGGGCGCCGGGCCAGCTGGACACCAACGCGCCCAGCGACCACTACCCGGTCGAGGCCGGCTTCCAGCTGAACTGACGCACCGCCCCGGCGTGCCGAACCGCGGATCAGGCCCGTCGGAGCGCGGGCCCGGCGGGGCAGCCGCAGGAGCGCCGCACCACCAGCCGGGCCGGGAAGGTCCGGGCCCCGGCGGAGCGGCGCTCCGGTCCGCCGAGCACGAGCTCCACGGCGGCCCGGGCCATCTCGTCCTGCGCGGTGGTGACGGTGGTCAGCGCCGGTCCGGCGATCACCGCCTCGGCGATGTCGTCGAAACCGGCCACCGCGAGGTCCTCCGGCACCCGGATGCCCAGGTCGTCGGCGGCCCGCAGCAGGCCTATCGCCTGGTCGTCCGTCGCGCAGAACACGGCGGACGGCCGGTCCGGCCGGCCCAGCAGGACGAGCGCCTCGGCGTGCGCCCGGACCCGGTCGAACGGCGCCGGGGCGAGCCGGCCGTCGGTGGACAGTCCGGCCTCGGCCAGCGCCTCGGCCCAGCCGGCCGTCCGCCCGCTGACCGGGTCGAGCGGGCTGAGCGCCAGGGTGCCGCCGAAGCAGTGCACCTCGGTGTGGCCGTGCCCGAGCAGGTGGCGGACCACCTCGCGGGCGCCGCCCTCGTCGTCCGCCACCACGGCCACCCCGTCGGCGCTCTCCGAACGGTGGTGCAGCAGCACGACCGGGGTCCCGTCGGCCGAGTCGAAGCCGGTCAGCCCGGGGGCGGCCGGGTCCTGGGTGACCAGGATCAGGCCGTCCACCTGCATCCCGAGGAAGGCCCGGATGTAGTGCGCCTCGCGCTCGTCGGCGTAGTCGGAGTTGCCGATCAGCAGCAGTCGGCCGTGTTCGGCGGCGGCCTGCTCCACGGCGTGCGCCAGCCCGGCGAAGAAGGGCTGGCGGGCGTCCGGCACGACCATCCCGAGCAGGTCGGTCCGCCGCCGGGCCATCGCCTGGGCGACCCGGTTGGGCCGGTAGCCGAGCTCCTCCACCGCCGCGAGCACCCGGGCCCGGGTGGCCGCCGCCACCGGCCGCGGCCCGTTGTTGATCACATAGCTCACGACCGCCGTGGACGTCCCCGCCACCCGCGCCACATCGTCCCGTGTCACCCTCGCCATGACCAGTGAGCCTACACAGCACCTCCGACCAGCGTGTTTTCCGCGTTCGGGGGAGGCCCCGGGGGAGGCTCCGGAGGTGCACCCGACCGGCCCGACCCGGTTGCGGCGGGGGTGGTAGCGTGCCGACGCTGGCGGGACGGGCGGCAGCGGGTGCCGCCGCCGCCGACCGTGGAAGCAGGTCGATGAGCACGCCGCCGCGCCGCCGGACCACCCGGCCACTGCGCCCGACCACCCGTTCGCGGGTCCGCATCCACGCCCGGGTGCGCGCCGCCAGCGCCACCCGGCCGAAGGTCCGGCCCTGGCGGGCGTACGCGGTGGTGGTGGCGATCGTGCTGTCCGTGACCGCCGGCCTGCTGCTCTACGCCAACGAGCGCTCCAACCGCAGTCGCTCCCAGGTGGTGGGAAACACCTCCGGAGCGGACTTCCTGGAGGTCGACGTGGTGCTCCAGCGGGTGGACGCGGCCGCGCAGTCGGTCGCCGCCAAGGTCCTGGTGCAGCCGCACGGCGCCCTGGCGACGCCCGGTCTCCAGCTGATCCCGGCCCAGGACGTGGTGCTGGAGACCACCTCGCTCGAACAGACCCTGCTCAAGTACCCGGCCGGCCAGCCGATCGCCTCCACCCTGGTGTCGTTCAACCTGGCCGAGGGGCGGGTCACCGACTACCCCTTCGACAGCTACCGTGCGCCGATCGGCTTCCGGGCCACCGTCGGGGGGAAGCCCGCCCCGGTGATGATCGGGATCCAGGAGGCCGACCCGTTCTTCGCGTTCACCCAGGGCGAGAAGGAGACCGAGGGCCTCGGCATCGCGGTCACCGAGCAGATCGACCGCTCGCGCAGCACCTACATCCTGGCCTGGTTCATGATGGCGGCGATGTGGGCGCTGGCGATGTCCGTCCTGGTGGCGGCCTGGCTGATCGTCCGGCAGCGGCGCGGGATCGTCTGGCCCGCGCTGAGCTGGATGGCGGCCACCCTGTTCGCCCTGGTCGGGATGCGCAACGCGGCGCCCGGCAGCCCGCCGATCGGCTCGCTGCTGGACTACGCGGCGTTCTTCTGGGCGGAGCTGCTGGTCGCGGTGGGCCTGACCATGGTCGTGGTGCGCGGCGCCCGGGTCGAGGGCGCCCACCGGCCCAGCACCTGAGGCCGGCCGGTCAGTACACGTAGTCCGCGCAGACGTCCGCCGCGAGCCGCAGGGACTGCTCCGCGCGCGGCCCGCGCAGCGCCAGCAGGGTCTGGGTGAGCGCGTCCACCGCGGTCAGGTGGGCGAGCCGGCTGGCGGTGGTCTCCAGGCCGAAGACCAGGTCCTGCCCGCCCGCGACCAGGACGCAGGTCGACGTCTCGGTGAGCGGCGAGCGGGCGTAGCTGGTGAGCGTCAGCACCTCGGCCCCGGCCGCCCGGGCCGCCCGGGCGGTGTCCACCACGCTGCGGGTGGCGCCGGAGTGGCTGACGGCCAGGCAGACGGCGCCCGGCGGCAGTCCGGCGGCCACCAGCTGGGCGGTCATCGAGTCGGCCGGGGCGTCCACCGGCAGGCCGAGCGCGCGCAGCCGGTAGGCGAGGTCGAGCACCACCGCGCCGGACAGCCCGGTGCCGACCAGGAGCACCCGGGGGGCGTCGTTCAGCAGGTCGGCGGCGGCTCGCAGGTCGTCCGGGCCGAGCGTGGCGGTGATCCCGTCCAGGGCCTCCCGGGCGGCGCGCAGGGTGTCGGTGAGCGCCCGGGCCGCCGGGTCGTGGGCGTCGGCGCCGGTGACCGGGGCGGGGGCGGCGGGGGCGTGCCGGGCGGCGGCGATCTTCAGCTCCTGGAAGCCGCGGAATCCGAGCCGCTGGCAGGCCCGGACCACCGAGGAGGGGGCCGTCCCGGCCAGTGCCGCGACGTCGCTGACGCTCAGGTGCACCAGATCCCCGCCCCGGTCCAGCACCACCTGGGCGACCCTCGCCTCGGTGCCGCGCAGCTCGCCGAGCCGGGCCCGGATCTGCGCGGCCAGCCGGGATTCCAGGGGCGTGAAAAATTCGGAACGTTCTTCCATGGACCTAGGGTAGCGTGGAATCCGATTCCAAGCCTGCCGGAATTCCCGGCAGGCCGACGGGGAGGAGAGCTTCGCCATGTCGGAGAACGGGGCGGCGGTGCCGCTGGTCGTGCTCGCGGCCGCCGTGCTGCACGCGGTGTGGAACGGGCTGGCGCACCGGATCCCGGACAAGATGGTCGGCTTCGCGCTGATCAACCTGACCTACACCGCCTGCGCCCTGGTGCTGGTCGCGGTCAACCCGCTGCCGGCCGCCGCGGCCTGGCCCTACCTGCTGGCCTCCACGGCGGTCCAGACGGTCTCGACGGTGCTGCTGCTGAAGGCCTACCAGCTGGGCGACTTCGGGCAGATGTACCCGATCGCCCGCGGCTCGGCGCCGCTGCTGGTCGCCCTGCTGTCGGTGGTGCTGCTCGGCCAGCACCTGGGGGTGGGCGAGCTGGCGGGCGTGGTGGTGATCTCCTGCGGCCTGATCGGGCTGGCCTTCGCCCAGGGCATACCCGGGCGGGCGCAGCTGCCCGCTCTCGGGGCCGCCGCCGGCACCGGTGTGATGATCGCCGGGTACACCGTGCTGGACGGCAGCGGCGTCCGGCACGCCGGTACCGTCGGCGGCTACGTGGCCTGGCTGTTCCTGCTCCAGGGGCCCGCGTTGGTGGCGGTGGTCTGGGCCCGGCGCGGCCGCACCCTGCTCACCGGGGTGCGCCCGGTGCTGCCGGTCGGGATCCTCGGTGGGGTGCTCTCGCTGACGGCGTACGGCCTGGTGGTCTGGGCACAGTCCCGGGGCAACCTGGCGACGATCGCCGCGCTGCGCGAGACCAGCATCGTGATCGCCGCGCTGATCGCCACGGTGGTGTTCCGGGAGCGCCTCGGCCGGCTGCGGCTGACCGCCGCGTTCACCGTCCTCGGCGGGATCGCCGTCCTGGAGCTCGCCCGGCCGTGAGCCCCGGCCGGGCGCCCCGGGCGCTGTACGCCCCGACCCTCAGGCCGCGTCCGGCACGATCACGGTCAGCGAGGTCTCCAGCAGCACGAAGCCCAGCGCCTCGTAGACCCGGCGGGCCGGATTGCCCTCGGACACCACCAGCTGCACGTCGGTCACCCCGTGCCCGGCCGCGTCCGCGATCGCCCGGCGCAGCAGATCGGCGCCGAGGCCGCGGTAGCCGCGCTGCGGGTGGCGGAAGACCTCGGCGACCCAGGGCAGGCCGTCGCGGTCGGTCAGCACGGCGCCGCCGACCACCCGGTCCTCGGCGTCCACGGCGAGCAGGCTGGACGGCAGCACCGGGCCGATGGCCCGACCGGCCAGCAGCGGGCCGATCCGCTCGGCCAGGGCCTGGGTGTCGTCGCCGTGGAAGTGGTCCACATGGGCCGGGTCGAAGGCGGCCCGCCAGGACTCCAGCAGCTCCTCCGGCGCGCGGTCGCAGGGCACCGCCCGCAGGCCCTCGCGCAGCGGCGCCCCGGCCCAGTCGGCGGGCGGCGGGTCGGCGCGCAGGTCACGCCGGAAGGTGTGGGCGTGCCGCAGCTTCCGCGCGCCGTCCTCCAGCAACCGGAGTCCGAGCTCCGGGGGGCCGGACACCACCCAGCCGGGCAGTTCGGCGCGGACGAACTCCGCCGCCCCCGCCGCGTCCAGCGAGTCGTCCACGAGCTCCAGCAGGTCGGCCCAGGGGCGCCCCTCCCGCTCGCCCTGCTGGAAGCGCAGTACCGCCGCGCCGCTTCCGTCGTACCTGACCACCCAGTCGGTTTCGGGCATGGCCCACCCCACTTCACGAGTTCGTTCGTCGGCGGCCCATGCTCACCAGAACCGGAGCGTTCCGGCAACAGGTTTTCGATCAGCGGGTCCGACAACCGGCGGCCCGGCGGCGCTCAACTCACCACCGCCGCGCGGACGCAGAGCACGTCCGGCAGGTGGGAGATCAGCAGCGACCAGTTCTCGCCCTCGTCGCGGCTGGCGTACACGTCGCCGGTCCGGTTGCCGAAGTAGATCCCGGCCGGTTCGGCGTCGTCGGTGCGCAGGGCGTCCCGCAGCACGATGCCGTAGTGGTCCTCGCCCGGCAGGCCGTTGGCCAGCTGCTGCCAGCTGGTGCCGGCGTCGGTGGTGCGGAAGACCCGGCAGCGGTGGCCGGGCGGGATCCGGTCGTCGGAGCCGCCGAGCGGGAAGAGGTACGCGGTGTCGCCCCGGCGCGGGTGGGCGGCGACGGCGAAGCCGAACTCGGCGGGCAGCCCGTCCACGACGGAGCGCCAGCTGCCGCCCCAGTCGTCGCTGCGGTAGACGCCGCCGTGGTTCTGCAGGTAGAGCCGGTCGGGGTGGACCGGGTCCGGGGCGATCTTGTGGACGCACTGGCCGAACTCGGGGTACTGCCGCTCCTCGGGGAAGAACTCGGCGCGCAGGCCGGTGTTGGCGGGCGCCCAGGAGTCGCCGCCGTCCTTGCTGCGGTAGACCCCGCCGCTGGAGACGGCGACCAGCAGCCGCTGCGGGTCGCGCGGGTCGGTGAGGATGGTGTGCAGGCCCTGGCCGCCGTAGCCGGCGCCCCATTCGGGCCGCTGGGGGTGGTTCCAGAGCGACTCGACCAGGGCGAAGGTCTCGCCGCCGTCGGTGGAGCGGAACAGCGCGGCGGGTTCGGTGCCCGCGTAGACCACCCCGGGGGCCTCCGGTCCGGCGGGCTGGAGCTGCCAGACCCGGGTGAGCGAGGCGCCGGTGGACTCCGGGAAGCGGATGGCCGGCCGGGCCGGCTCGGACCAACTGGCGCCGCAGTCGTCGGAGCGCCACACCGAGGGGCCCCAGTGGCTGCTGTCGGCGCCGACCAGCAGTCTGGTCCGGTCGCCGCGGCGGTCGATGGAGACGGAGTAGATCGCGTTCATCGGGAAGTGCGGCCCGCTGAACTCCCAGTCCAGCCGGTCGCGGCTGTGGCCGAGAAAGAGGCCCTTCTCGGTTCCGACGGCCAACAGCACCTCGGTCATGCCTCACACCACCTACGGATCGGGCCCCCCGGACGGCCCCCTCGGGGCGCACCGGAGGCGCCCCACCGCCAGTGTCCCGCCGTCCACCGGTGGTCACATCTCGCCGCGCCGCTCACCCGGACAGCGGCGGTCGGCCCGGGGTCGGCCCGGGGCCGGCTGGGGGTCGGCAGGGGTCGTCCGGGGCCAGTCGTTGGGCGCCGCGGTCAGCCCCGGCAGCCCTCCAGCAGCCGCAGCCACACCTCGCTGATCGTCGGGTAGGCGGGGACGGCGTGCCAGAGCCGGTCGATCGGCACCTCGCCGACCACGGCGACGGTCGCCGAGTGCAGCAGTTCGGCGACGGCCGGGCCGACCAGGCAGGCGCCGACGATCACCTCCCGGTCCAGGTCGAAGACGACCCGGGCCCGGCCGCGGTAGCCGTCGGCGTACAGCGAGGCCCCGGCGACGGCGCCGATCTCGTGGTCGACGTGCTTGACCCGCAGGCCGAGCCGCTCGGCCCCGGCCAGGGTCAGTCCGACGGCCGCGACCTCGGGCTCGGTGAACACCACCTGGGGCGCGCCGGCCAGGTCGGCGGACGCCGAGTGCGCGCCCCAGCGCGAGGTGTCCAGCGCACGCCCCTGGGCGCGGGCGGCGATCACCGCGCCGGTGATCCGGGCCTGGTACTTCCCCTGGTGGGTGAGCAGCGCCCGGTGGTTGACGTCCCCGGCCGCGTAGAGCCACTCGCCGTCCACGCCCCGCACCGTGCAGCTGTCGTCCACCTCCAGCCAGCCGCCCGGCCGCAGCCCGACCTGCTCCAGGCCGATGTCGGCGGTGCGCGGGGCCCGGCCGGTCGCGTACAGCACCTCGTCGACGGTCAGCCGGCCGCCGTCGCCGAGCGTGAGGGCCACCGGCCCGGCGCCCCCGGTCCGTTCCAGCGCGGTCACCTCGGTGCCGAAGCGCAGGTCCACGCCCGCCTCCCGCAGCGAGTCCGCGACCAACTCGCCCGCGAAGGGCTCCAGCCGCGGCAGCAGCGCGTCGCCGCGCACCAGCAGCACCACCTCGGAGCCGAGCGCCCGCCAGGCGGTGGCCATCTCCACCCCGACCACCCCGCCGCCGACCACCGCGAGCCGCCCGGGGACGGTCGGCGAGCCGGTCGCCTCCCGGTTGGTCCACGGGTGCGCCTCCGCCAGCCCGGGCACGTCGGCGGGCAGCACCGGCCGGCTGCCGGTGCACACGGCGACGGCGTGCCGGGCGGTGAGCAGCCGTTCGCTGCCGTCCTCCGCCTCCACCGTGACGGTCCGCACCCCCGCCAGCCGGCCGTGGCCGCGGACCAGTTCGATGCCGGTGTCCCGCAGCCACTGCACCTGGCCGTCGTCCTTCCAGTGCGAGGCGAAGGAGTCCCGCCGGGCCAGCACGGCCGCCGCGTCCAGTCGGCCCTCGCCCACCGCCTCCCGGGCACCGGCCACCGTGCGGGCGTCGGTCAGCGCGGCGGCCGGGCGCAGCAGCGCCTTGCTGGGCATGCAGGCCCAGTACGAGCACTCGCCGCCGACCAGTTCGGCCTCCACGATCACCGTGCGCAGCCCGGCGGCGACGGTCCGGTCGGCGACGTTCTCGCCGGTCGGGCCGGCGCCCAGGACGATGACGTCGTACTCCTCGGCGGTGCTGCTGGTCATGGGCCGTCCTCCGTGCTGTCGCGCGCTCGGCCCGTGCCGCCGACGCCTCGACGGCCGTCGGCGCGGGCCCCGTCCTGCGCCATCCTGCGGTGCGGACGGGTCCGTGCGCGGGCGAACACGCGGACCGGGTCAGATTGCCGCGAGCTCCGCCAGCACCGCCGCCGTGTCGGCCGGGCGGGAGAACATCGGCCAGTGCCCGGTGGGCAGTTCGCGCAACTCCCAGTTCGGCCGGCCCATCCCGGCGAACCACGGGTGCCCGGAGGCGATCAGCGCCCGGACCTGATCGAGCGGGAAGGAGCAGGAGACCAGTGCCTGCGGCAGCGCGGCCCCGGCACCGGTCAGCCGCAGCACGTCCCGGTAGGCGCCGACCGGCTGCGGGGTGACCCGGGCGCGGATCCGCTCCAGCGCGGCCCGGTCCAGGCCCTCGATGCTGGAGCCGTGGGCGGCCAGGTACTCCCAGGAGGGCATCGGGAGGCGGCCGTCGACCGCCGTGGCGTCGGCCTCGGCCCGGAAGTCGGGCTGCCAGACGTCGTACACCGAACTGCCGTCGGCCAGCGGGCCGCTGTCCAGGTGGACCACCCGGCGGATCCGCTCGGGCATCCGGTCGGCGGCCCCGCCCACCGGGGCGCAGGCGCCGCTGTGCGCGACCAGCACGACGTCCCACAGGTCCTCCCGGACCAGCAGCCCGGTCAGTTCCGCGATGTGCTCCTCCAGCCCGAAGTCGCCCTGCTCGCCCGCCCGTTCGGCGAGTCCGGGCAGGCTCACCGGGTGGACCTCGTGCCCGGCCGCGCGCAGCGGCGCGGCCACCTCGTCCCAGGCCCAGGCGCCGAGCCAGAACCCCGGGACCAGTACGAACGTGCTCATGGTGCACCGCTCCTTCCGCGATGGGGATCCCCGTCACCGCCGACTCTAGAATCGGATCCGGACGGAAGCCGCCCGGATTCCCCGGCGCGTCGGCCCGGAAGGAGCGCCCCGCATGGAACGCCCGGAACACCCGGTCAGCCGCGTGCTCGCCCTGCTGGAACTGCTCCAGGACCGCCCGGGCCTGACCGGCGCCGAGCTGGCGGCCCGGCTCGACGTGGACGAGCGGACCATCCGCCGCTACACCGCCCGGCTGGTCGAACTCGGCATCCCGGTCCGGGCCGACCGCGGCCGTTACGGCGGCTACCGCCTGCTGCCCGGCTACCGGCTGCCGCCGCTGATGCTCAGCCCCGACGAGGCCGCCTCGGTGGTGCTCGGCCTGCTGGCCGGGCGCAGTTCCGGCCTGTCGGTGGGGGAGCGGGCCGCCGAGACCGCGCTCGCCAAGATCCAGCGGGTGCTCCCGCCGCCGCTGCGCGAGCGGGTCACGGCCGTCGAGCAGACCCTCGGCCTGTCCGCCGCGCCCACGGCCGGCCCCAGCCCGGCCGCCGCCGCGCTGTTCGCCCTGGCCGAGGCGGCCCGCCGGTGCCGCCGGGTGCGGCTCGCCTACCGGGACCGCGAGGACCGGCCGAGCGAGCGCGAGTTCGACCCGTACGGCCTGGTCTTCCACTCCGGCCGCTGGTACACCACGGGGCTGGACCACCGCAGCGGCGAACTGCGGACCTTCCGGCTGGACCGGATCGAGCGGGTGGTGGCGGGGGAGACCGGCTTCGAGCCGCCCGAGGACTTCGACCCGGTGCAGCGGGTGGTGGAGTCGCTGGCGGCGACGCCCTGGCGGCACCGGGTGGAGGTGGAACTGGCGACCACCCTGGCCGAGGCCCGCCGCCGACTGCCGCCCGTGGTCGGCACGCTCACCGAACTCGCCGACGGCCGCGTGCTGTTGCGGGCCCGGGCGCAGCACCTGGACGGCTTCGCGGTGCTGCTGGCCGGCCTGGGCTGGCCGTTCACCGTCCGGGAGCCCGCCGAACTGCGGGCGGAGGTCCGGGCCCTCGCGGCCCGGCTCACCGACTGGGCCGCGGAACCGGCCGACCCCGCCTGACCCCGCCGAACCGACCTGACCCACGGAACCCGGCACGGCGAGGGCCCGGGGAGGGCACGGCGAGGGCCCGGGGAGTCGGCACTCCCCGGGCCCCGGCGCGGCACCGCTCAGGCCTGGCCCTCGGCCGCCTGCTCCTCCGCCACCTTGCGCTTGACCTCGGCCATGTCCAGCTGGCGGGCCTGCCCGATCAGGTCCTCGAACACCGGCTCCGGCAGCGCGCCCGCCTGCGAGAAGACGAGCACGCCCTCGCGGATGATCGCCAGCGTCGGGATCGACTGGATGCCGAACGCCGCGGCCAGCTCCTGCTGGGCCTCGGTGTCGACCTTGGCGAAGACCAGGTCCGGGTGGCGCGCCGCGGCCTTCTCGTAGACCGGTGCGAACTGGCGGCACGGCCCGCACCACCCCGCCCAGAAGTCGATGAAGACGAAGTCCTGGCCCTCGGGGCCGGGCACGATGTCGTCGAAGTTCTCCTTGGTCAGCTCGACCGTGTTGCTCATCTCGCGGATCCTTCCCTTCCGAAGGCGGTGGGTACGGGGTCATGCGCCCCGGACAACCGTGATGCCCGCCGGGGTATTCCGGCTCGTCCCCGGGTTGAGCACGCGGCCGCCACCGTCCGTACAGAAGGATGTCCCGTCCGCTCGCCGAAGCGGGAGGCGCCATGCGCAGCACACCCGCACACCCCGCACGTGCCGGGCCGCCGCGCCGCACCGCCTCGCCGACCGGGACGATCCCGCGGAGTCCTACTGCAACGGTAGCCGCGCCGCGCCCCGGCCGCCCGAGCAGCCGGACGGCGCGGGCGCGACCGGTGCCCGGCGGCCGCCGGCCCCGACCGCCGCCCTCGCCGGGGAGGCCAGGGTGCGCAACGATGAGATCGTGACCGAGGAGCACCCCGTCGGCGGCAAGGCCGCACACGGCACGGGGGCCGCGGACGAGGATCTGATGCGGGCCCTGTACCGCGAGCATGCCGGTCCGCTGTTCGGCTTCGTGCTCCACCTGGTCGCGGGGGACCGCCAGCGCGCCGAGGACGTCGTCCAGGAGACCCTGGTCCGGGCCTGGCGCAACATCCACCGGCTCGACTCGCACGGCGGCTCGCTGCGGCCGTGGCTGGTGACCGTCGCCCGCCGGATCGTGATCGACGACCACCGCAGCGCCCTGGCCCGCCCGCAGGAGGTGGACGCGGCGGTCCTGGAGCAGCTGCCCGGCGAGGACGACATCGAACGCTCGCTCCGGACGATGACCGTCGCCGACGCGCTCGCCGACCTCTCGCCCGCCCACCGCGAAGTCCTCGTCGAAACCTTCCTCAAGGGCCGCACCGCGAAGGAGGCGGCCGCCGAACTCGGCATCCCGGCCGGGACCGTCCGGTCGCGGGTGTTCTACGCACTGCGCTCGCTCAGGATCGCACTGGAGGAACGGGGAGTGACATCGTGACCGACCGGCCCGCCACCGCCCCCGGGTCCGGCGTGCCCTGCGGCCCGCAGCACACGGACGCCGGTGCGTACGTCCTCGGCATGCTGGAGCCGGCCGAGCACGCCGCCTTCGAACAGCACCTGGCGGACTGCCCGGAGTGCGTCGAGCAGGTGGACCGACTCGGTTTCGTCGAGGTGCTGCTGGCCGACTACGTGGCGGCCGTCGCGGCCGCCGGACTGGACCCGGCCGAGCCGGTGCCGGAACCGGACCGGCGGCTGCTGGGCCGGCTGATCGCCGAGGTCACGGCCGGCCGCCGGCGGCTCCGGGTACGGCGGTTGGCGCTGGCCCTGGCCGCGACCGCGATGGTCGCGGCGGGCCCGGCGGTCACGGCCGCGGTGATCGCCGCCGACTCCACCCCGGCCGTGGTCGCCGTCTCCCAGCAGTTCAGCGCCACCGACCCGACCACCGGCGCCAAGGCCGTGGTCGGTGTCGACGCCCGGAGCTGGGGCAGCCAGATCAGCCTCAACCTCTCCGACGTCCAGGGCCCGCTGACCTGCCGCCTGGTCGCCGTCTCGCACGGCGGCCAGCGCCAGACCGTCACCACCTGGAGCGTCCCGGCCACCGGTTACGGTGAGCCGGACGGCCAGCACGCGCTGCACACCACCGGCGGTGCGGCCCTCCAACCCGGCGACATCGACCACTTCGAGGTGCGGGTCCAGGGCACCGGCGCCCTGCTGGTCTCCGTCCCCGTGCACGGGGCCTGACTCGCACGGGGCACGGGGCCCGACCCGCACGGGGCACGGGGCCCGACCCGCACGGGGCCCGGCTCAGCAGAACGGCGGGTGCGGCGATTCGTACGTGACCAGCCGCTCGATCCGGGCCGTGCCCAGACGGGCCGGCCAGTGCGGATTCGGCTCCCCGGCGCCGGTCATGTGCTCCCGCCGCCAGGTCCGGCTCCAGCCGACCCGCCGCTCCGGTTCGAAGGTGTGCCGCCGCCCGCACGGACAGGGCAGCAGGACCCGCGCGCAGGAGCGGCACAGCCCGGCCCGGTGGGGCGCGGTGGACAGCCACACCACCGGCCCCTCCTCCCCGCAGGCCGGGCAGCCCGGCAGCTCGGCGCCGTCCATCAGCGCGTTCTGCCGCCGGACGTAGTCGGGCAGGCTCAACCGCGGGTGCAGGAAGGGGTCCTGGGCCCAGGCGAGGTCGGGCGAACTCCACCGCGGCCGGTCCCACCAGGCCGTGGTCGACGGTGCGCGCCGCCCGGCCCGCTTCTCCGCCCGCCGCTGCGCCTGGTACTCCCGGAACCGGGCCCGCCACAACTGCCGTGCCTCGTGCAGCTCCTCGACCGCCCGCACCAGTGACTCCGGGTCGGCCTCCAGCCGCCGGGGCAGCCGGGCGGAGAGGGTGAGGTGGTGGTAGGTGGCCCGCAGCCCGTACGGGGCGAACTCGGTCAGACAGGTGCGCAGCGCGCTGTGCCGCCGGTACGGCGGGAGGCCGGCGTCGTGCACCCTGGCCCGGTGGGTGAGGAAGCTGGTCACCGCGCGGCCGCCGGGGCCGGTACCCGGGCCGGAGCGGAGGCGTCGGCGGGGGCGTCGGCGGGGGCGTGGGCCCCCGGGACCGGCTGCTGCGTCGTCGTCATCCGGCGATGATGCCGGATGCCCGTCCGGCCCGGCCAGCGGATTCAGGCCGCGTCGGCGGCGATCGAGGCGAGCACCCGCCCGCAGCGCCGGGCGAAGGCGCGTTGGGCGAGCGGGAGCAGCGGGCCGGCCAGCCGGGCCCACCAGCTGACCGGGCGGCTGAACGCGGTGACGGTGAACCAGACCGTTCCGTCCGGTGCCGCTTCGAGCCGGAAGGTCTCCTCGCCCCGGGCCAGGTGGCCGTGCCTGGTCCCGTACGTGAAGCCGTACCGGTCGGGGCCGTCGTCGACGGCGAGCACCCGGTTGGGCGCGCTCGCCCGGAGCGGTCCGAGCCCCAGGCCGCAGCGCACCGCGAGTCCCTGGGCCGCCCGTTCGGTCTCCGCCGCGATCCGGACGCCGGCCAGCCGGTGCATCCGCCAGCCGAGCAGGGCGGCCCCGGCGACGTCGAGGGCGGCGCGGCCGTGGCCGATCGCGGTCCGGTGGTGCAAGTGGCGGTATCCGGCGGGGAGTTGGCCGGTGCGGCTGGCGCCCAGCTCGGGGTAGCTGTAGTCGTTCATCGCGACACCTCCGGGGTGGTGATCCGGCGCCAGGCGAGGATCGCGCAGAGGGCGAAGCCGAGCGCGTTGCCGAGGCCGTGGGTGGCGGCCATCCAGGTCAGGGTGGGGTGGGGGAGCCCGGCGGCCCGGCCGAGTGCCCACCAGAGGGCGAGCAGCATGGTGAGCGCCAGGACGGCCGAGGAGGCGGCGAGCAGCCGGGCGGTGGTCCGGTCCGCCGTGCGGGGGCGCAGTTCGCGCCAGCTGATCAGGCCGACCAGCCACATCCCGGTGCTCAGCACGACGGCTCCGGCGAACTGCCACCAGTCGCCGAGGAAGTACCCGGCGAGCACCAGCAGGGTGCCCGCCGGGACGCTGAGCGCCGCGCAGCGGGCCGCGCCGCAGGCCGGGTCGCAGGCCCGGCAGACCAGTCCGGCGACCAGGGCGGCGGTGAAGCCGGCGTAGTGGAAGTGCGGGACGGTCAGCGCCAGGATGTGCGGTTCGAAGCCGAACAGCGGGTAGCCGGAGCGTTCGGCGACCAGTGCGACCCCGGCGACCGAGGGGGCGGCCAGTGCGGTGAGCACGGCGATCTCGGCGGGGGCGAGCGAGCGGGTCCGGGCCAGTCGCCGGGGCGCCTGGAGGGCCACCGCGAGGGTGCCGAGCGCGTAGACGACGGCGGTGCCGGTGGCGAGGCCGCCGCGCGGCAGCCAGAGCGAGAGCGCCCCGGGGACGGCGGCGAGCGGCCAGAGCCGGCGGATCCGGGCGAGCCCGGGTTCGTCGACCAGGGCCAGTCCGAGCGGCAGTACGGCGCCCATGCCGAGCAGGACCAGCAGGTTCACCAGTTCCGTCGTGCCTGCGTCCATGTGGGCGCACCCCCTTCCGGACGCGCGGTGCACACACTTCCGTCCGCGCGGCGCACAGAGTCTTGAACGCGTTCAAATGAACGCTCGCCGCCGACTCTACCCGGCGGAGTTGAACGCGTTCAACTTCCCTCGTTCCGGCTGGCCTGGTGTTCACGCTGGGTGCGGCGCACTCTGGAGGAGTAACCGATGGAGGTGATCCGCCATGCAGACTCTGGTCGGTTGGCACATCGAGATGGAGTTCCGCGAGGACGGCGCCCGGACGACCGCCGCCG
The DNA here is from genome assembly GCF_044749365.1 of Kitasatospora sp. NPDC089509. Classification (NCBI taxonomy): domain Bacteria; kingdom Bacillati; phylum Actinomycetota; class Actinomycetes; order Kitasatosporales; family Streptomycetaceae; genus Kitasatospora; species Kitasatospora sp. NPDC089509. Next base: position 114,247 of record NZ_JBIVHS010000029.1, read on the forward strand.
CCCTGCTCCGGCTCGGCGACGGGAGCGAACTGCGCGCCCACGGCTACAGCAGCCGCCACCCCTCCGATCCGGAACAGCTGCGGGTCGGGGAGGAGATCGCCGGGGCCCGCGCGCTCAACGAACTCGCCTCGCAGCTGCTCACCAAGGCCCACGGCGAGATCCAGGAGGTCAGCCCGATCCCGACCCACCCGCTCTCGTGACCGCCCCGCACCCGCACGGCGACCAGGCCGGACGGGACCCGAACCGCCCGCGCATCCCGCTGATCTGCCCCCGCTGCGGACACGAGCAGCAGGTGGTCCCCGGCGGTCCCGAACGGGCGGTCAAGGTGGTGCACGTGGGGACCGGCCGGGAGGCCTGCGAGCCGGGGGACCTGGCCGTGGCGCCGGACGACGGGACCTGAGCGGGCCCCGGGCACGAGCCGATCGCGGCCCGGGACCCGTTCGCACGGGTCCCGGCCCGCGGCGGGGCCGACCACCTCCCGATGGGGCTCAGTTGGCGCAGTACGTGGCCGGCGGTCGCCACTCCGGCCCGAGCAGCCGCTGCTCCAGCTCGTTCAGCGTGATCCGGATCCCCACCGTCCCGGCCAGCCCGACCCGGAAACGGCTGCGGGCCAGCACGATCAGCGCCGTCAGGCCGTACTTGTTGATCAGCGAGGTGCGGTAGCGTGCCGTGGCGTCGGGGTCGCAGAGCCGTGCGCGGGCCGGGAACCGGCGGCCGGTCGGGCGCCCGTGGGCGTCGCAGGGGCCGATCAGCACCCGGGGGTGGCGGCGGATCCGTTCGGCCTCGCCGGAGTGGGCGGGGGCCCAGAGGCCGAGTGCCGGGCCGTCCTCGACCACCCAGAGCTGCGAGTCCAGCCGACTGCCGTCGTCGCCGAAGGTGGTCAGCAGCAGGTACCTGCTGTCGGCGAGCCGGTCGCTTCGGTCGAGCATGATCTCCTCCCTCTGACGGGGGTGGGCCATTTCATTCTCATCCACCGCGGGCGGCGGTTCGAGGGGGGTGCGGCCGCTCGTGCGCGATCGGGAACGCGGCGGGCGGCCGGAAACGGCGAGCGGCCCGCCCGGTGTCCTGGAAGACACCGGACGGGCCGCGTACGCACCCTCACGAACCCGGAACGGGCGGGGCTCAGTGCACCAGCACCGGCACCTCGTCGTTCTTCGCCGCGTCGGAACCGGCACCCGTCGCGCTGGGGTGGCCGGCGTTGATGAAGGTGAAGGCCACGGCGGCGGCCGCCACCAGGATCCCGAAGGACACCCAGATCGCGGTCGTGAAGCCGTGCACCATGCCCTGGAACTGCAGGGCCTTGGCGGCCTCCGGCGAGGCGGCGGTGGCCAGCGCCTTGCCGTGCGAGGTCAGCCAGCTGGTGGTGGCGCTGGCCGCGATGGTGTTCAGCAGCGCGGTGCCGATGGCGCCGCCGACCTGCTGCGAGGTGTTGACCATGGCCGAGGCCACGCCCGCGTCCCGCGGCTCGACGCCGTGGGTGGCCAGGCTCATGGCCGGCATGAAGGCGGTGCCCATGCCGAGGCCCATCAGGACCAGGCCCGGCAGGATCAGCGCCGGGTAGGAGGTGTCCAGGCCGATGTGGGTCAGCAGGAACATGCCCACCGAGGCGGTCAGGAAGCCGGGCGCCATCAGGTAGCGCGCCGGGACCCGGGTCATCAGCCGGGCGCCGATCTGGGTGGAACCGGTGATCATGCCCGCCACCATCGGCAGGAAGGCCACACCGGTCAGCACCGGGCTGTAACCGCGCACGACCTGCAGGTAGTAGGTCAGGAAGAGGAACAGGCCGAACATGCCGATCACGGCCATGCCCAGCGACATGTACACCCCACCGCGGTTGCGGTTGAGCACCACGCGCAGCGGCAGCAGCGGGGCGGCGACGGTGCGCTCCACGATCACGAAGGCGGCCAGCAGCACGACGGCGGCGGCGAACAGCCCCAGGGTGCTGGCGGCCGTCCAGCCGCTGGACTCGGCGCGGGTGAAGCCGTACACCAGGGAGACCAGACCGGTGGTCACCAGGATCACGCCGGGGATGTCCAGCTTGTTGCGGTTGCGGCTCCCGGCGGGCTCGCTGATCACCAGCACCGCGCCGGTGATGGCCACGACGGCGAACGGGATGTTGACGAAGAAGGTCCAGCGCCAGTTCATGTACTCGGTCAGGAAGCCGCCGAGGATCAGACCGATGGCGCCACCGCCACCGGCGATCGCACCGTAGATGCCGAAGGCCTTGGCGCGCTCCTTGGCCTCGGTGAAGGTCACCGCGAGCAGCGACAGCGCGGCCGGCGCGAGCAGGGCGCCGAACACGCCCTGCAGGGCGCGGGCGCCGAGCAGCATCGTGGTGTTGACCGCGGCGCCGCCGAGCGCCGAGGCGAGGGCGAAGCCGGTCAGACCGACGATGAAGGTCCGCTTGCGGCCCCACAGGTCCGCGATCCGGCCGCCGAACAGCAGCAGGCCGCCGAAGGCCAGCGCGTAGGCGGTGATCACCCATTGCCGGTTGCCGTCGGATATGCCCAGGTCCGTCTGGGCGGACGGCAGGGCGATGTTCACGATGGTGGCGTCCAGGACGACCATCAGCTGGGCGAGCCCGATGAAGATCAGCGCCTTCCAGCGCCGCGGATCCGGCTGGGTCGCCGATCGGGAGTCGGTTTGAGACATGGGGGTACCCATTTCACGTGCGTGAGGTGTGCGAGAACGGTCAACTGCCGTACGGGAACGGCAGGTTGCCGTACGGGGTGCGAGGGCGCGCGAACGCGTCCGGGCTCGGCGCCGGTCAGTGGCGCGCGGGCGGGGTGTCGGTGGGTCGGATCAGTGGTGTCGGGTCCAGGTGGTCGGTCAGTGCCGGGGACGGAAGTCCTCGAAGGTCGCTGCCCGGCCGGGCAGCACCGAAGGGGCCGGTGCGCGCAGGCCGTCCAGGAACAGCTGCAGGTGGCGGTGGACGAAGTCGTCGAGCAGCTGGCAGGAGGTGCCCGGCAGCGGGCGGCTCAGCTGGCTGATCGCGACGAACAGGTCGCCGTGGTCGACGTCGGCCCGGAGTTCGCCCGTGGCCCGGGCGCGCTCCATCAGTCCGCTCACGGCGGCCCGCAGGCGCTCCCGCGTCTCGGTCAGCTCCGGATCGTCCGGGTCGACGGTGCTGGTGAAGACGGCGCAGAGCCCGCCGACCTTCTCCGCCACGGTCGCGTGCACGAACCGCTGCAGAGCCTCGAACGGACCGCCGCCGACACCCGCGTCGGCCTCGACCGTCGCCGTCTCGGCGAGGGCCAGGATGCGGTTCTTGACGAGCAGGGCCACTTCCTGGATCAGCTTCGTCCGGTCCGGAAAGTTCCGGTACAACGTGGCGTTGCCGACCCCCGCCCGCTTCGCGATCTCGTCCAGCGGCACCTCGGCACCGTGCTCGACGAACGCGTCCCGGGCCGCCAACACGATCCGCTCCCGGTTCCGGCTGGCGTCCGCACGCAACTTCGGCGTACGCACACTCCCCGCGGAACGGGCCGACTCGGCGGCGACGGTGGTCATGACGACTGCTCCTCCAGGATACCGGGGAAATTCTCCCCGCTTCTGCCAACGTACTCGGAAACGGGGAATCCGTCCCCGGAATTTCCGCCCATGATGTGACCTGCGCCACATCATGGGCGAAGTCGGTCGAGGCGACTATCGTCGAAGCCGGATGCCCCGTAACCACTCGCCGCTGTACTCGTTGCCCCGGCGGGTGCCAAGGCGAAGGAGCAAATCCCGTGACTGCGATCTCCGACCGCCCGCAGATGCTGCCCGAGCAGTTCGAGGACCTCGCGCACGCTCTGGCGCGGACCGCCGAAGGCGTCCGGCCGGAGTTCATCAACGGGAAGCTGGGGGTCAAGCCCGTGCCGGACGGCGATCACGGCCTGATCATCGAGTGGTTGATGCGAATCTGCATCCAGTCGCGTCCTGAGCTGTGGCTCTACGACCAAGGGCTGAAGGTCCAGACCTACCGCAACGGCCATGCGCGTCCTGATGGCACGCTCGCACCCACTGGCACGTTCGGGAGCCAGGGGGAGTGGGCGAGTGCCGACGGAGCACTGATGGTCGTCGAGGTGACCTCCTACGATTCCGACACCGAACGTCGGGACCGCGTCGAGAAGCCCCGGGCCTACGCCGAGACCGGCATCCCGGTCTACCTGCTGATCGACCGGGACTCCGCCGAGGTCGTCGTCCACAGCCAGCCGGACGGCGTCCGGTACGAGAGCGTACGGACCCTCCCGTTCGGCAGGACCGTCCACCTCCCCGAGCCGGTCGGGATCTCGCTCGACACCGAGCCGCTGAAGAACTGGGTGCGCTGAGCCCGGCCATGTCTTCCCCGGGCGGCTCCCTCTGTCGGCCTAGGCTGTGGGCGTCCCGGGCGGCCGGTGGGTCGTGGGAGTCGGGAGGGGCCCGGCGGCCGGGTGGGCGAGGAGGATCGCGATGGGCAGCGAGGAGACGACCGCCCGGGTGCGCTGCGTGGCGGCCGTTCCGTGCTGGGTGAGCCTGATGGCCCGGGACCTGGATGCCGCCAAGGAGTTCTACGGCCCGCTGCTGGGGTGGGGTTTCGAGCCCGGGCCGGAGCGCTTCGGTCCGTACGTGCACGCGGTGACCGGCGGGGAGGCGGTGGCCGGGCTCGGCGTGGCGGGCCTCGGGGCGGTGCCGCTGGCCTGGACGAGCTACTTCGGGACGGAGAGTGCCGACGCCGCCGCCGACGCGGTGCGCGAGCGCGGCGCGACCCTGGCGGTCGGCCCGCTGGCCTTCGACGCCGGGCGGGTGGCCTTCGCGGCGGACCCGGCCGGGGCGGTGTTCGGCATCTGGGAGGGCCCGTTGGGTCGGGCCCGGAAGCTGGACCTGCCGGGCGCCCCGGTCTGGATCGAGCTGCGCACCCCGGATCCGTTCGCGGCCGCGCTGTTCTACGGCGAGGTGTTCCGCTGGGACGGCCGGGACCCGGAGCGCTTCGAGACCCGCTGGGAGCACGACCGGGTGGTGCTGCGCGCGGAGGGGCACAGCGTCGCGGCGCTGGCCAAGGAGCAGGCCGGCGGCCCGGCCGGCCCGCCGCCGCACTGGGAGGTCTCCTTCGCCGTCCAGGACGCCGACCGGGCGCTTGCCCGGGCGCTGGAGCTGGGCGGGGCGGCGATCGGTCCGGTCTTCGACTCCCCGTACGGCCGGGTGGCCCGGCTGCGGGACCGTGAAGGTGCCCGGTTCGCGGTGATCAGCCCGAAGCACTGATTCGCGCGGCCGGGCGCCGACCTACGCGGTCAGTCCGGCTGTCCGGTCGCCGGCCGGTCGGGCTCCAGCTGTCCGGGTTCCAGCCGCCCGGGCTCCGGCCGCCCGGGTTCCGCGCGCTCGGCCCGCAGCCGTTCGCCGAGCGCGGCCCGGGCGGCGGCGGGCACGGCCTTGCGGGCGGCCGGGAAGAGCACCTTCTCCTCGCCGGCCAGGTGCCGCCGGAGGGTGCCGGCGAGGCCGCCCAGCAAGGTGTCGAAGGCGGGGTCGTCCGGGCCGAGCCCCTGGAGGTCGGCGAGGTACTGCCCGATCGCCAGGTGGTCGTGGATGCTGCTGAACACCAGCGCCCCGCCGTCGGGCACGTCGTGCTGGACGAGTGGGAAGAGGTGTTCCTCCTCGGCGGCGCAGTGGGTGAACAGCAGGTCGGTCAGCCGGGTCACCAGCTCGGCCCGCTCGGCCGAGCCGGCCGGTGCCGCCTCGACCCGGTCGAGCAGTTCGGTGACCGCCTTGTGGTCGGCGGTGAACTCTCCGAGGATGTCGGGCCTGCGGCTCATGGCGCGGCCGCCTCTCGTCCGGGATCAGGACTCGCCCCCGTACTGTCCAGTATCCGGCGCCGCCGTCCGGAACCTCGCCCCCGGCCGTCCCGGCCGTTCCGGCCCCGGGTTCAGCCGCCGTCCCGCCGTCCGGTGAGGGCCAGCAGCCGGGTCTGCGGCGCCGCGTCCTCGGGGACGGGCAGTGGCGGGTCGAACAGCCCGCTGCCGGAGAGGTCGCCGTAGCCGGTGAACTCGCCGAGTGCGAAGTCGACCAGTTCCGCCGGGAGCCGGGTGCGGGCCCCGATGCCCTCGGCGAGGTCCCAGCTGTGGATGACCAGGTCGGTGGTGAGCTGGTCCAGGTAGTACTGCCCGGAGACGTCGCCGAAGGAGAGGTGGACGGTGAGCTCGGTGGCGCCGGGCACCTCCCAGGCCTGTCGGGCGGCGTCGGCGGCGTCCGTCCAGGCGCCGACCGGGTCGTCGCCGAGCACGTCGCCGTCGAAGCGGGTGCCGACCTCGGAGATGGTGGCGCCCATCAGCAGTTCGGGTGCCCAGAGCTGCTCGCCGGCGAGGTGGTTGACCAGTTCGCGGACCGACCAGTCGGCGCACGGGGTGGGGGAGTCCCACTGCCCGGGCGTGACCAGCCGGACCCGTTCGGTGAAGGCGGCGAGTGCCTCGGGGTACGGGGTGCCGGGCCGGGTGGCCCGCTGGTGCTGCCTGCGTTGAGCCATGTCTCCACCCTGCCCCGGTCGTGGCGGGGTGCGCGAGTCGCTCACGGGCCGTCAGTTGTTCAAATTCGAACTCCAGGGTACGGTCGAGGAGCGGCCGGTTCAAATTTGAACAATTGGTGCGGGACACCACACCCGGCCGGGCCGCAGCACCGTTGACAGCCCTACGACCGATCCCGATCGATGGAGACGCGCATGCCGAGCAGCAGCCCGAGCACGACCGCCGCCACCAGTTCCACCGTCCGCCCCGCCCGGCAGGGCGCTGGGTCCGCCACCACCTCCCCGCACGCCTACGACGCCGGACTCCTGCTCCTGCGCCTGGCCCTCGGCCTGACCATGGCCGCGCACGGCAGCCAGAAGCTGTTCGGCTGGTTCGGGGGTGGCGGGATCGACGGCACCGGTCAGTTCTTCACCATGAGCGGCTACCCGGCGGGCAACGCCATGGCCGTGGTCGCCGGCCTCACCGAGGTCCTCGGCGGACTCGGCCTCGCCGTCGGCCTGTTGACCCCGCTCGCGGGCGCCGCGATCGTCGGCACGATGGTCAACGCGATCGCCGTCACCTGGGGCGGCGGCTTCTTCGCCCCGAAGGGCAACGAGTACGAGCTGCTGCTGACGGCGGGCGCCGCCGCCCTCGCGCTGACCGGCCCGGGCCGCTACGCGGTGGACCGCTTCCTGCCGGTGCTGAAGGCGCACCGCCTGGCGTACGGTGCGGCCGCGGTGGTGGTCGGCCTGGCGACGGCCGGGGTGATCCTGCTGCTGCGCAAGTAGCGCGCCGCCGCAGCTGGAACCGAACGTTCTTTCCCGGAAGCCGTGTTGACGCACCGTCGGCACGGCTTCCGGCGTTCCCGGCGCCAACTGCCCTGCGCCGGAAGCCTGATGCCGACCGTCCCGCCCCGCCCGGCGCCGCCAGCCCGCCGCTACTCGCCGATCCGCACCAGCGCCAGGGTGATGTTGTCCGGTCCGCCCGCCTCGACCGCCGCCTTCCACAGCTCGAAGGCGGCCTTCCCGTCCGCCCGTTCGGGGCTCTCGTGGGTCCGGGCGAGCAGTTCGGCCAGCTCCTCCTCGGGCACCGGGTCGGTCAGCCCGTCGCTGCACACCAGGTAGCGGTCGCCGGCGGCCAGCGGGGCGACCCGTACGTGCGGTTCCACGAAGGTGAGGCCGAGCGAGCCGCCCAGGGTCTGGGTGACCAGCGAGGTGGTGCGCCGTCCGGGCGGCGGTGGCGGGCTGTCGTCCACGCTGACCCGCTGCAGTCCGTCCCCGGTGACCCGGTAGACCCGGCTGTCGCCGACGTTGAAGACCACCGCCTGCCCGGGCAGCAGTACCAGCCCGGCGACCGTGGTGCCCATCGCGGCCAGTCCGGGGTCCCCGGCGGCGGCCGCGTACACCGCCCGGTTGCACTCCTGCAGCTCCTCCCGGACCGCCTCCTCGCCGTCCAGTCCGCTCCCGCCGGCCGCGAGCCGGCGGGCGACCAGGGTGCTGGCCACCTCGCCGCCGGGGTGGCCGCCCAGGCCGTCGGCGACCGCGACCACGCAGGGCGGTCCGAGTGGGAAGAGCAGGGTCTGCGGGTTGGTGGTGACCGTGGCGCAGAGCGTCCACGGGCCGACCGCGAGGCTGTCCTCGTTGTGCTCCCGCACCAGGCCCTCGTGACTGAGTGCGCTCACCGCGATGTACGGCGCCATCGTCGGCCGCCTTTCCGGAGGGCTCGCCCCCGTCGTCGTCCCGGCCGTCCCCACCTTCCATTGTCGGCGGGAATAAGGATCCGCCACCCGGATGCTAAGGTGGTTGAAAGTTGGACTACCTGGAGTGTGGTGAGCAGCATGCAGTTCGGAATCTTCACCGTCGGCGACGTCACCCCCGACCCGACCACCGGCCGCACCCCGAGCGAGCACGAGCGGATCAAGGCGATGGTGGCCATCGCGCGCAAGGCCGAGGAGGTCGGTCTGGACGTGTTCGCGACCGGCGAGCACCACAACCCGCCGTTCGTCCCGTCCTCGCCGACGACCATGCTCGGCTACATCGCCGCGCAGACCGACCGCATCATCCTCTCCACCTCGACCACGCTGATCACCACCAACGACCCGGTGAAGATCGCCGAGGACTTCGCGATGCTCCAGCACCTCGCCGACGGCCGGGTGGACCTCATGATGGGCCGCGGCAACACCGGCCCGGTCTACCCGTGGTTCGGCAAGGACATCCGCCAGGGCATCCCGCTCGCGATCGAGAACTACGCGCTGCTGCACCAGCTGTGGCGCGAGGAGGTCGTCGACTGGCAGGGCCGGTTCCGCACCCCGCTGCAGTCCTTCACCTCCACCCCGCGCCCGCTGGACGACGTCCCGCCGTTCGTCTGGCACGGCTCGATCCGCAGCCCGGAGATCGCCGAACAGGCCGCCTACTACGGGGACGGCTTCTTCGCGAACAACATCTTCTGGCCCAAGGAGCACTTCCAGAAGCTGATCGAGCTCTACCGGAGCCGCTACGCCCACTACGGCCACGGCACGCCGGAGCAGGCGGTCGTCGGCCTCGGCGGGCAGCTGTTCATGCGCAAGAACTCCCAGGACGCGGTGCGCGAGTTCCGTCCGTACTTCGACAACGCGCCGGTGTACGGGCACGGGCCCTCGCTGGAGGAGTTCACCGAGCAGACCCCGCTGACCGTGGGCAGCCCGCAGGAGGTCATCGAGAAGACCCTGACCTTCCGCGAGAGCTTCGGCGACTACCAGCGCCAGCTGTTCCTGATGGACCACGCCGGCCTGCCGCTGAAGACCGTGCTGGAGCAGCTGGACCTGCTCGGCGAGGAGGTCGTGCCGGTGCTGCGCGCCGAGTTCGCCAAGGGCCGCCCGGCCGGGGTGCCGGACGGGCCGACCCACGCCGCGCTGGTCGCGGCCCGCGACGGCCGTGACGCCGACGAGAAGGTCGACGCGAAGGTCGACGAGAAGGCGGAGGTCGCCCGATGACCGTGTTCAAGCTGGCCGTGGTGAGCGCCGGGCTGAGCAAGCCGTCCTCGACGCGTCTGCTGGCCGACCGGCTCGCCGAGGCGACCGTGCGCCGGCTCGCCGCGGAGGGGCGGCAGGCGGAGGTCACGGTGATCGAGCTGCGCGACCTCGCGGTGGACATCGCCAACAACTTCGTCACCGGTTTCCCGGCCGCCGCGCTGCGCGGGGCGATCGACACGGTGACGGAGGCGGACGCGGTGATCGCGGTGACGCCGATCTTCACCGCCTCCTACAGCGGCCTGTTCAAGTCCTTCTTCGACGTGATCGACGACGACGCGCTCACCGGCAAGCCGGTGCTGATCGCCGCCACCGGCGGCACGCCCCGGCACTCGCTCGCCCTGGAGCACGCCGTGCGGCCGCTGTTCAGCTACCTGCGCGCGGTGGTGCTGCCGACCGCCGTGTACGCGGCCACCGACGACTGGGGAACGGCGGGGGACGCGATGACCGACGGCCTGCCGGGCCGGATCGACCGGGCGGCGGGCGAGTTGGCGGCCCTGCTGGCCGGTCGCGGCCCGGCGGCGCGGCCCGCGCTGCCCGAGCAGGTGGTCCCGTTCGCCGAGCAGCTGGCGGCGCTGCGGGCCTGACCCGGCCTTCGGCGCCGACCCGGCCTTCGGCCCTCACCTGAACGGCCCCACCTGAACGGCCCCACCGGAGCGAGCCTCCGGTGGGGCCTTCGGCCGTCCCGGTGGAGCCGTTCGGCCGGGTGCCGGCCGCGCCGGATCGTCCGCTCTGCGATGTAATCGTTGGCATGATCGGATTCGTGCTGGTCCGTCCCACTTCGCCCGCCGTGTCCACCGGCCCGCGAGGAGAGCCGACGCCATGACGAAGCCCACCACCAGCCGTGCGGAGATCCGCCGACTGGCGCGGCTGAGCCCCTTCGAGCTGAAGGCCGAGTTCATCCGGCTCGCCGAGGCCTACCAGCGCGGCGAGCCCGGACAGAAGGGCAGGTCCACCGCCCACCTGCTCAACGCCGGTCGTGGCAACCCGAACTGGGTCTGCACCGGCCCGCGCGAGGCGAACCTCGCCCTCGGCCACTTCGCGCTCACCGAGAGCCGCCGGGTCCGGACCGCCGACAACCTCGGCGGGATGCCCGAACAGGCCGGCATCGCGGCCCGGTTCGACTCCTACGTCCGCAGCCACCCCGGGCTGCCCGGCATCGAACTGCTCCGACGCAGCGTCGAACTCGCCGTCGACCGCTTCGGGTTCGACCGCGACGCCTTCCTGCACGAACTCGCCGACGCCGCCATCGGCGACAACTACCCCGTCCCCGACCGGATGCTGGTGCACGCCGAGCAGATCGTCCGCGGCTACCTCCAGGAGGAGCTGATGGACGGCCGGCCGCCGTCGGAGCACCAGCCGGAGCTGTTCGCCACCGAGGGCGGCGCCGCGGCGATGTGCTACGTCTTCGACTCGCTGATGAAGAACGGCCTGCTGCACAAGGGCGACCGGATCGCCCTGATGGTGCCGGTGTTCACCCCGTACATCGAGATCCCCGAACTGGACGACTACGCCTTCGAGGTGGTCGAGATCCAGGCCGACAAGCTGGTCGAGACCGGAGTGCGGGAGTGGCGCTACCCGCCCGAGGAGATCGCCAAGCTGGCCGACCCGCGGATCCGGCTGGTCTGCCTGGTCAACCCCAGCAACCCGCCCTCCCTGGCGCTCTCCCGGGAGGTCACCGACCGGATCAAGGAGATCACGGCCACCACCAACCCCCACCTGATCATCGTCACCGACGACGTCTACGGCACCTTCGTGGACGGCTTCCGCACCATCGCCGCCGAACTGCCGCGCAACACCCTGCTGGTCTACTCGTACTCCAAACACTACGGCGCCACCGGCCACCGCCTCGGCGTGATCGGGCTCGACCGGGACAACGTGATCGACGAACTGATCGCCGCGCTCCCGGCGGAGGAGAAGCGACGGCTGGCCGGGCGCTACGGCACGCTCAGCCTCGAACCGGAGAAGATCCGCTTCATCGACCGCCTGGTCGCCGACTCCCGCCAGGTCGCGCTCAACCACGCCGCCGGGCTCAGCCTGCCGCAGCAGGTTCAGATGGTGCTGTTCTCGCTGTTCGCCCTGCTGCCCGAGGGCAAGGCGTACAAGGCGAAGGTCCAGGGCATCGTCCGCCGGCGGCTCGACCTGCTGATGGAGGGCTCCGGGATGAAGATCGCGGACGACCCGGCGCGGGCCGGCTACTACATCGAACTCGATCTGCTGGCCGAGGCCGAGCGGGTGGCCGGCAAGGACTTCGCGATCTTCCTACAGAAGAACTACGAGCCCACCGAACCGCTGTTCCGGCTCGCCGAGCAGACCGGGGTGGTGCTGCTCAACGGCGGCGGCTTCGACGGGCCGGAGTGGTCGGTCCGGGTCTCGCTCGCCAACCTCGACGACCTCGACTACCTGAAGATCGGCCACCACCTGCGGCAGATCTTCGCCGACTACCGCGCCGAGTGGGAGGCCACCCGGGCCTCCTGAGCCCCTGAGTCGCCGCGCCCCTGAGTCGCCGCGCCCCCGAGACCCGAGTCCCCGCGCCCCCGAGCCTCCCGAGGAGGAGCACCGCCATGCACCCCGCACCGCAGCCCGAACCGCAAGCCGTCCTGTCCCCGCTGACCAGCGCGGCGATCTTCCTGACCCTCACCGTCGAACCCGGCGGCGAGTCCACCGTCCGCGAGCTGCTGCCCGAACTCGCCGGACTGCGCCGGGCCGTCGGCTTCCGCGCCCCCGAGGGCGGCCTCACCTGCGTCACCGGCATCGGCTCCGAGCTCTGGGACCGGCTGTTCACCGGCCCCCGGCCGGCCGGGCTCCACCCCTTCCGGGAGCTGGCCGGCCCCCGCCACCGGGCCCCGGCCACCCCCGGCGACCTGCTGCTCCACCTGCGGGCCGAGCGGATGGACCTCTGCTTCGAACTCGCCGGCCGGCTCACCTCCCGCCTCGCCGGCGCGGCCACCGTGGTCGACTCCGTCCAGGGCTTCAAGTACTTCGACGACCGGGACCTCCTCGGCTTCGTCGACGGCACCGAGAACCCCGAAGGCCGGGCCGCGGAGACCGCCGCCGTGGTGGGGGAGGAGGACCCGGCCTTCGCCGGCGGCAGCTACGTCATCGTCCAGAAGTACCTGCACGACCTGGACAAGTGGAACGCGCTGAGCGTCGAACAGCAGGAGGGTGCGGTCGGCCGCACCAAGCTCACCGACATCGAACTGGACGACGACAGCAAACCCGCGGACTCGCACGTGGCCCTGACCGTGATCACCGACCCGGACGGCGCGGAGCGGAAGATCGTCCGCTTCAACATGCCGTTCGGCTCCTTCGCGGGCGGCGGCGAGTACGGCACCTACTTCATCGGCTACGCACGCGACCCCGGCGTCACCGAGGAGATGCTGCGCAACATGTTCCTCGGCCGCCCGCCCGGCACCACCGACCGGCTGCTCGACTTCTCCACCGCGGTCACCGGCGCCCTGTTCTTCGTGCCGACCGCCGACCTCCTGGACTCCCCGCCGGCCGCGCCCGGCGCCGTCCCGACCCCCTGAACGGGAAGCCGCCGTCGCTCTACGGCTTCAGCAAGCACCACAAGGGCATGGACATGGCAATTGTGAAGCAAAAGTGCTTGACTATGGTCATTGTGCGGCGTTGCTTTCTGCTCGATCCCGATCGGCATGATCGCCGAGGTGATCTAAGCAGAAAATGAGGACGCCCATCAAACGGGTGTCCCCTCGACCGCACAGCATCTCGGGATTACTTATTGTATGAAGATCGTTTGACGTTGGCGAGTGCCGAGCGGGCCAATGCGACCTCGTCCGCGATGTCGACCTGTCCGGCCAGGTTCACGGCTGCGGTCAGATGAATTACGGCGGCCGTCGGGTTGCCGAGTGCCGCCTCGCACTGGCCCAAGCCGCGGAGGGCGGCCACCTCCTCCCGGGCCGCGCCGATGGAGCGTGCCAGCTCCAGGGCCGCCGCGTGGTGGTCCTGCGCCTCCTGGAGGCGTCCTGCCGCGGCCAGGGTCTCGCCCAGACCGTTGAGGCTGTCGGATTCGTAGCGGGCGCTGCCGACCTCGCGAAATGTCGCCAGTGCCGACCGGTAGAGCGAGAGGGCGCGTTCGAGTTCATCCGGGATCGGCAGGGTGGCTGCCAGATTCGTGCGAATGACGGAAAGGTCCACCGGGGGCATGAGGCCGTCCCCGATATCCAGAATTCTTTCGAACATGTCGCGCGCTGCCGGATTGCGTCCGGAGGTGAGGTGGAGTTCCCCGAGATTGTTGAGTATCCGGAGTTCGAGAACCCGGTCGTTGAAGTTCCGGGCAAAGGGGAGGGCGCTGTCATAGGCGTCCTGTGCCGCCTCCGAATTCCCCATCGAGCGGTGCAGGACGCCGATGTTGGCCAGGCAGCGGGCGACGTTCAGCTGGTCGTCCTGCTCCAGTCGGATGGTGAGCACCTCCTCCTGGAACGCCAGTGACTCGTGGAGGCGGCTCTGGTTCCAGCGCAGCCGTCCGAGCAGGCCGAGCGCGTTCGCCGTCGCGTCCTGGTCGCCCTCGCTCCGGGCGAGGGCCAGCCCGCGTTCGAGCGCCCCGGTCGCGGAGTCGTTGTGCGAGGCGTTGGCGAGCGTGGCCCCCAGGTCGATCAGGGCCCATGCCTCCTGCCGGTCGTTCGCTCGCGATCGCCAGTGCGCCGCGGCTGCCCGGTGCATGTCCTGCGCCTCGCGCCAGTACGCCTCGGCGTCCAGATGGCCGGCCAGGACGTGGGCGAGCCAGGCGCCGGTCTCCGCGAGTCCGACCTGGTGGGCGTGGGTGGTCAGGGCGACCAGGCCGGCGTGCTCGGCCTCCAGCCAGTCCTTGGCCGATTCGGGGGAATTGATCGGGACATCTCCCAGAAGGTCGTCCATGACATCGAGTCGACGATCATCCGGGATTCCCGTTCTCGATCTGCGGGGATAGAGCAGCCGATCCGCCCGGTCGGCCGCGTGCAGGGCGAAGCGGAGCAGTCGGTCGACCGCGGTGTCCCGCTGCTCCTCCTCCATTCCCAGGATCACCGCGAACTCCCGCAGAAGATCGTGTAGTTGGTATCTTTCGGCCGAAATTTCGACAATCAGGCTGCAGTTCAGCAGCGCCTCCAGGACCTCATCGGTATCGTCCACCGTCCGCCCCAGCAGCGCGGCCGCCGCGTGCACCCCGAAATCGGGTCCCGGATGCAGCCCGAGCAACCGGAATGCGGACCGCTGCCCCGCCGGGAGGTACTGGTACGAGACCTCGAACGCCCGGGCGATGCTGGCCGAGCCGCTGCGGATCTCGGCGAGGCGGGCCTTGCGGGAGAGCCGGCGGGCGAGGTGGTCGAGGGTCCAGGAGGGGCGGGCCTTGAGGCGGCTGGCGGCGAGTTCGATGGCGAGCGGGAGGAGGCCGCAGCGGTCGACGATCTCGACGACGCGGTCGCGGTCCGTCGAGCGGTCGGGGCCGACCACGCTGCTGAACAGGGCCACGGCGTCGTCGACCGGCAGGACGTCCAGGAACACCGGTCTTGAGGCCGGGAGTTCGGCGAGCCGCTGACGGCTGGTGACGATGATCAGGGCGGCCGGCGCGGGTGGCAGCAGCGGGCGGATCTGGGCGGCGTTGGCGGCGTCGTCGAGGACGACGACGGCCCGGCGCGTGGCGAGGGTCTCGGCGCACAGGGCGAAGACCTCGTCGGCGTCGAGCGGGATGGTGGTGGCGGGCACGCCGAGGCGTCTCAGCAGCAGGGCGCCGGCGGCCTCCGGGGTGAGCGGTGGCTGGGTGCCCACGTGGGCGCGCAGGTTGAGGTGGACGTACCCGTCGGGGAAGTGCTCGCGCATCAGGTCGGCGGCGTGCAGGGCGAGGGTGGTCTTGCCGACGCCGGGCATGCCGAGGATCGCCGACACGGTGATCACCCCGCCCTGACCGGCGCCGGCGCCGGGCAGCACCCGTCGGAGGTCGTCCCGCCGCCCGATCAACCGGTGCCGCCCGGGCGGTTCCACGACCGGACCGGGCGCAACGGCCACGGGGGCCGGAGCAGCCGCCGGAGCCGGAGCCGGAACCGGAGCCGGAACCGCTGGAACGGACGGAACCGCCGGAGCAGCCGCCGGAACGGCGGACACCCGGGCCCGCGTCCCCGGCAGCGGTTCGCCGTTGAGCATCAGCCGGTGCAGCCGGGTGAGTGCCTCGCCGGGTTCGGTGCCGAGGTGGGAGCGGAGCAGTCGGACGACGGCGGGGTAGACGGTCAGCGCCTCGGCCTGGCGGCCGGCCGCGTGGAGGGCGGTCATCAGGTGGCCGGCCAGGCGTTCGTCGGTGGGCCGGTGCTCGCGCAGGGCGGTGAGTTCGGGGATCAGCTGGTGGTGGCGGCCGATCCGCAGGTCGAGCTCGATCCGCTGCAGGGTGGTGGCGAAGCGCTGGTCGGCCATGGTGGCGCGGGTGCTGTGGGCCCAGTTGCCCGGCAGGCCGGCCAGGGGTTCGCCGCCCCAGAGTTCGTCGGCGCGGCTGAGAACGGTTCTGGCCTGGTGGTCCTGTCCGTTCTCGGCGAGTAGTCCGGCTTGCTTGCAGAGGTCCAGATATCGGTGCCAGTCGATGAGTTGGGGATCGGCCCGAAGGGTGTACGTGTGCGATCGGGTGTCGATCGTCGGCGCTTCCCCGGGGTTTTCCCGTCCGGCGGCGCGGGCGGCCCGTCTGAGCAGTGCCCGTAGGTGGGACACGTGGCTGTACAGGGTGGTCAGGGCGCTGGGCGGTGGTGCCACGTCCCACAGGAGGTCCACGAGCGATGTGTGGGGGAGCGGCCTTCCGAGCTCCAGGGCCAGCGCGGCCAGCAGCTGTCGGCGTTTGTCGGAGTGGAGCGCCAATGGCTCTCCGTTCACCGACAGTTCAACTGATCCCAGGAGATGGAACTTCACGCGACGCCCCCCGCCGGTTGGCTACCAGCTTGCTGTGTCGCGGGTGAGCATGGCATGCGGTCGGGGCGATCGGCCATAGCACCGAGGGGGTTCGGGAGATGGTCCTTTGGGAATGTTCTCGACTTGACGACATGTCATCTGCTAATACCGCGCGGTCAATTCGCCCGATGGCAGTCGATGACGGTCGAGGTCGGTCGAGGGCAGGGGGAGCCGGTGGCAGGACGGGCCGTGGTCGGTGGTCGCGGGTGACGGATGAGGCCAATCTGTCCCTGGGGGTCGTGCGCAACTCGCTGACCGGTGGCGGCGGGGTCGCCGGTTCGGTGGTGCAGGCGGGCGCGATCCACGGCGGAGTGCATCTGCACGCCCCCCAAGTGCTCCCCACACCACGCCAACTCCCGCCCTGCCCGAGGCGGTTGATCGGCCGGGAGGCCGATCTGGCGGCGCTCGACCGGTCGTTGAGCGAGGACGCCGGACCGGCGGACGGCACCCTGGTGGTGACCGGCCCGGCCGGGGTCGGCAAGACGGCGCTGGCCGCCCAGTGGTTGCGCGGCCAGTCCGAGCGCTTCCCGGACGGTCAGCTGTACGCGGATCTGCGCGGCTACGCCCCGGGCGGCCCGGTCGATCCGGCGGAGGCGCTGGGCGCCTTCCTGCGGGCGTTCGGGATCTCGCCGGTGCCCCGGAGCCTGGCGGAGGGCGCCGCGCTGTGGCGTTCGCTGGCGGCCGAGCGGCGGATCGCCGTCCTGCTGGACAACGCCTCGACGGCCGCCCAGGTCCGGCCGCTGCTGCCCGGTTCGGACGGCACGGTGGTAGTGGTGACGAGTCGGCGCCGACTCACCGGGCTGGGGATGGACGGCGCGGTGTTCCGCGCGCTGGAGCCGCTCGCCCCGGAGGCGTCGACCGAGATCCTGGCCGACCGGGTCGGCGGGCGTCGGGTGGCGGACGAGAGCGTGGCCGCGGCCACGGTGGTGGACGCCTGCGCCGGGCTGCCGCTGGCGATCTGCCTGGCGGCGGCCCGGATCGCGGCCCGCCCGGCCCAGTCGCTGGCGGCGACGGCCGAGATGCTCGGGCGCGGCACCGACCGGCTGGCGGCGCTGGACGTGGAGGGTGAGACGGTGCGGGACCTGCTGGACGCCTCCTACGGTGTGCTGGAGCCGGCCGCCGCCCGGCTGTACGGCCTGCTGGGCCTGCTGCCCTTCGCCGAGTTCACCTTGGCGAACGCCGCCGTCCTGGCGGACACCGACCTGCCCGGCGCGGACCGGCTGCTGGACGGCCTGATCGACGTGCACCTGGTGGAGGAGAAGGGCCCGCAGCGGTTCCGCTTCCACGACCTGGTCCGGCTGCACGCCCGGGCGTGCGGGTCGGAGGTCCGGGGGGCCGCTGACACCCGGGCCGCCCTCGACCGGATCGTGGACTGGTACCTCGCCACCGCCACGGCCGCCGAGGCGGTCGTCTCGCCGAGTCACCGCACGCTCGCCCGCGACCACCTCACCCGGCCGGTGCTCCCCGCCGGCGGGTTCGCGGACGACTCCGGCGCCGTGGCGTGGCTCGACGAGGAGCGCGACCGGCTGGCCGACGTCCTGCGCTGGTGCGAGGAGCTGGACCGGCCCGCGGCCGCCTGGCAACTCGCCGACGCCATGTGGCCGTTGTTCCTGCGACTGCGCCCGGCCGCGCTGTGGGTGGAGGCGCACCGGATCGGTCTGCGGGCGGCCCGGGCGGCCGGGGACCGTTCCGGCGAACTGCGGATGCTCACCTCCGGCGGCAACGGCCTGCGGAACGCGGGCGACGGGGCGGAGGCGGCCCGGTGGTTCGGCGAAGCCCTGGACCTCGCGGGGGAGTTGGGCCACCCGCTGGCCCAGGCGGACGCACTGTACGGGCTCAGTCAGACCCACCGGATGGCCGGGCAGCTGCTCCAGGCCGCCGAGTGCCTGCTCCGGGTGGTGGAGTTGCGCGAGGCCCAGGACTACCTGCGCGGTTCGGCGCTGGCCCGGCTGGCGTACGGCGAGGTGCTGCTGCTGGCCGACCGGGCCGCCGAGGCGGTGGAGCCCATCGAGCGGGCCGGCCGCGAGCTGTCCTCGATCGAGGACGACTACGAGGCGGCCCGCGCGCTGGCCTTCCTGGGCCTGGCACACGGCCGGCTGGGTGCGTACGACCTCGCGGAGGCCCGGCTGGCGGAGGCCCTCGCGGGCTTCCGGGCCGCGCGGTCGGCGCACTGGGAGGCGCGGACGCTGGAGTTCGCCGGGCTGGTCGAGGAGCGGCGCGGCCGCCCGGAGGCCGCGCGCGCCCGCTTCGAGCAGTCCCTGGCCCGGTACCGGGAGGTCGGTGCCACGGCGGAGGCGGCCGGACTGGCCGACCGCCTCGCCGTTCACGCGGAAGCCGCCACCCCCCGTCCCGGCGCCCCGGAGGCGTGAGCCGACCGGTTGTCGAGGACCCAGGCGCTGACCCAGGCCAGCTCGGTCAGCGCCCGCCCGGCGGCCAGCCAGGCGTGCGCCAGCGAGCCGAGGACCAGCGGCAGCGAGGACGAGCCGGGCGGCTGGGAGGCCCGCAGGACCAGCCGGGCCCCCGTCCGGGCGAGCAGCTGCACCGTCCCCGTACGGTGCTGGGCCGTGGCCACCGCACACCCGGGGTGCGCGGACAGCAGCTCCGCGAGCCGCCCGTGCGCCTCCGCCGCCGGGAGCAGCCCGAGGTGCAGCACGTCGGCCTGCCGCCGCCAGCGGAGGCCGCCCGGCCGGGACAGGTCGAGCACCAGGTGCTCGTCCACGAACCCGGGCCCGGGCCGGCCACCCGGAGCCGTCGACACCGAAGCCGTCGACACCGGGGCCGTGGCCGCCGGGTCCGTGGCCAGCAGCCCGTGGCCGACCCAGGCGGCGGACACCACCCGGGCCTCGAACAGCATCGCCGCCGGGGCGCCGACCGGCGTCAGCCGCATCGTGTGCAGTGCCGCGCTCATCCGGCCCGCCGTGCCTCGGCCGCCGCGATCGCGTCCAGCGGGTCCGGCAGCGGCAACGGCTCCGGAGCCGGAGCGTGCGCCGGCTGCCCCAGCCCGAGCACCCGGTACAGCAGTCGCCGGGCGTTCCGGTCGAACCGGCCCGGTTCGGAGCTGATCCGGGCGGCGATGGCGGCGTACTCCTCCGGGAGGTACTGCTCGGCGGCGTACGAGAGCTGGTCGACCAACGGGTGCCCGGGCGAGAGCGCGGGCGCGGTGCGGGCGAGCTGTGCGGCGGGCGAGCGCGGGTTGACGTTGCGGTGCGGGTACTCGGCGAGCAGGACCGGGGCGCCGGTCATCGCCCCGTAGAGGGTGACCGAGCCGTGGTCCCCGATGATGAAGTCGGCGGCGACCAGCAGCGGCCGCCAGTCCGTCTCGGGCGGGACGACCGTGACGACCCCGCGCGCGGTGGCCCGCGCCCAGGAGCGCACGGCGAAGGCGCCGTGCGCCGCCGAGATGTTGGGGTGGGTCAGCAGGACCGCCCGGTAGCCGTGCCGGGGCAGCTCCGAGGCCAGCCTGGGCAGCACGGCGTCGAGCCGGGTGAAGAGCGAGCCGTCGCCCCAGGTGGAGGAGACCAGCACCAGCTTCTCGTCCCGCCGCAGTCCCAGCGCGGCCCGGTGGTGCTCGCGGTGCGGCAGCGCGGCGGCGATCCGGTCGTAGCAGGGGTCGCCGACCACCTCGGCGATCGGCAGGGCCTCCGGGCAGCTGCGCCGCAGTTCCAGCAGCTCCTCCTCGTGGGCGAGGGCGAAGGAGGCGGGGACGAGCCGCCCCTCCCAGTAGAGGTAGTCGGGGCCGAGTCCGACGGCCGGCCGCTCGCCGCCCGGGGCGCTGTTCCGGGCCAGCTTGATGTTGCCCGCCCCGTGCGGCAGCCGGACGACCGGGCCGCGCAACTGCTCCATTCCCTGCGACCCGGCCGCCAGGACCAGGTCGAACTCGCGCCGGACCGCCTGCTCCCACGGCAGTACGGTGCCGCCCATCGCCTGGAGGATCTCCGCGGTGCCCCGGTTGAAGGTGTGCGGCGCCACCGTGAACTGCACGTGGACCCGCAGGTCCGAGGCGAGCAGCGAGTAGAAGTCGTGCAGTCGCTTCGCGTACACCATCGTCTGCGCGACGACCAGCACTTCCTTGCGGTCCCGCAGGGTCTCCCACGGGCCGTTGTTGCTCCACGTCTCCTGGGTGGGACGCGTGGGGTGCGTCCCGTTCGCGGTCGTGATGTCCTGTTCCCCGTGCACCAAGGTCATTCCGTTCCCCCTCCTTGATCGCAGGTCGGGGCCGTCGAGCAGCCCCGCCGCCGATGGTCCCCGGACCGGCTGGCGAATTCGTTGACGGGACCTGGCGGGGCCTTGCGGAAACCTTGTGTCCGCTTGCCGCCCCGGCGGGAGGCCGCTGGGGCGGGGTAGGGTACTGAGTGCCTTTACGAGGGGTACTGAGTGCCGTATTCTCTCGGTGGAGCCTCTTCCGCAAGTCGAACAGAGCCGACCCGGCCTGCCGGTCCAGGTGGTGCTTGCGGTACGAGGGTCGCAGCCGGGCCTGGCTTGGCACTCAGTACCCTCGGCCTGACCTGAGGCCATGGATCCAGTGCACCCGTGCACCCGTGACAGGAGAAACCGCTCATGAGCTTGAGGATCGTCGTCTGTGTGAAGTACGTGCCGGACGCGACGGGTGACCGTCGTTTCGCGGACGACCACACCACGGACCGGGAGGGCGTGGACGGCCTCCTGTCGGAGCTGGACGAGTACGGCGTCGAGCAGGCGCTGCGGATCGCCGAGGCGAACGAGGGCGCCGAGGTCACGGTGCTGACGGTGGGTCCGGACGACGCGAAGGACGCGCTGCGCAAGGCGCTGTCGATGGGTGCGGACAAGGCCGTGCACGTGAACGACGACGACATCCACGGTTCGGACGTGATCGGGAC
>NZ_JBIVHS010000030.1:0-115561 GCF_044749365.1 Kitasatospora sp. NPDC089509
GCTCTGCGGGGCCGCACCGGTCCCCGCCTCCAGCGGCAGGACCAACCGGCACCGCCTCTCACGAGGCGGCGACCGGGCAGCCAACGCCGCCCTCTGCCGGATGTCCAGCGACCGGCGCACCCGCGACTACGTCGTGCGCCAGACCGAGGCCGGGCGGACGAAGAAGGAGATCATCCGGCTCCTGAAACGGGCCATCGCCCGGGAGGTCTTCCGCTGCCTGACCACGACCATCGCAGTCCCCGGCATCGCCGACCTACGACCGCTCCGGCAGGCCAAGAACATCACCCTCACCGCCGTCGCCAACCACTTCAGCGTCTGGCCGACCACCATCTCCACCCTCGAACGCGGAATCCGCCGAGACGACGACCTCGCCAACGCCTACCGCGACTGGCTCACCGCCGCTTGACAGCCCATAGGAGCATCACCACTCACTCGATCGGATGAAGCGCGGAGCGGGAAGTCGGCCGGGCCGACTTCCCGCTCCCCACCCGCCCCCCGGGGCGCGCCTCAGCAGGAGATGTTGCCGCCGCCCACGTTGGTGCCCAGCACCCCGACGAACTGCTTGAACAGGTTGATCCGGTCGTTGCGCTCGTCCGGGTTCTTCCCGTTGCACTCCAGGTCGCCGTTGATGCTGCGGATGGTCTCGCCGAAGCCCTTGTTGTTGACGATGGCGTCGTGCGGGGTCATCGTCCCGGCGCCCTTCTGGCTGTCCCAGAACCACAGCGCGGTCTTCCAGGAGGTGGCCGGGTTCTTCTCGACCTGGTACGGGTCGTGCAGCAGGTCGATGTGCAGGGCGTCGCCCGCCGCCTTGTAGTTGAAGTTCCAGCTGATCTGCAGCGGCCCGCGCCCGTAGTAGGCGGACTGGCCCGCCGGGCAGCCGTACGGCTGGGTGGTGTCGCAGTAGTGGCTGTAGTTGGCCTTGTTCTGCTCGACGACGTACTTGAGCCCGCCGGTCTCGTGGCTGACGTTGGCCAGGAAGGCGGCCGCCTCGCGCTTGCGGGTGGCGGCGTCGCCGGTGGTGGTGAACTGCGGGTAGGCGCCCAGCGCGTCGGTCAGGCCCTGGTACGTGTAGAAGGAGTTCCGGCTCGGGAACATCTGGTTGAACTGGGCCTCGCTGACCACGAAGGAGCCCGCGGCGGCCGCGGGGGTGACGGGCGCGCCGGTCAGTGCGAGGGTGCTCAGGACGGCGGCGGAGGCGACTGCGGACAGGGTGCGGGAGAGCTTCATCGTTCCTCGTCGGAATGCGGAAGGGCTGGCAGGGGGACGGTGCTTCGCGCTCGAAGCGCCTCCGTCATCGTGGTGCGCGATCACCGACGCCCAGCGCCTTCCACGGCCCAAACCACTCGTAAGAGTCCTATCCCGTCGAGGATTTGGCGCAACACCCGGGCCGGCCGCCCCGCAAGGGTGAACCGACAGGGTGATCATCCGGCAGTCATACGCACCGGATAACCTCATCCGCGCACGAGACACGAGACACGAGACACGAGCCACGAGGCACCAGGCACAAGGCGAGGCACGGGGCGCGCGACGCGGGGAACACGTCACGCGCCACGACGGCCGGACCGACACGGCGCGACGGGGGGACAGGGCATGGCGCACACCGACGGCGAGGGCGACGACCGGCTGGCGGCCGAGGGCGAGGTGGCCGTCGCCCGCCTGGCGATCGACTCCGGCGACCTCGCCCACGCCGCCGACCACCTCGCCGACGCGATCCTCGCCGACCCCCAGCTGCCCGAACTCCACGAGGCACTGGCCGAGTTGTGCGCCGCCGCGGGCGGCCCGGGCAAGGCCCGCGAACTGTTCCCGCTGGACGGCGAGGTCTACCTCGGCACCGTCGTCTGCCGCGCCCACGTGGAGGCCGCCGCCGGGGACTGGGACACCGCCGTCGCCCTGCTCGCCTCGGCGATCCAGTACGAACCGGCCCGCCCCTGGGCGCACACCGCCTGGCTCGCCCGCGAGGACCTGCCCACCCTGGTCGACCCGGACGCCGTCGCCCAGGCGGTGGCCCGCGCCGCCGGCGCCCTGCCGGACCCGCTGCCCGCCGAGCTGGCCGACACCGTCCGGCCCTTCGAACGCTTCCTGCGGGCCGTGACCGACCGCCACCCCGAACACCCACTGCTGCTGGCGATGGCCTCCGGCCTGACCCGCCGCTTCGGCGCCACCACCCGCGCCGTCGAACTCGCCGAACGCGCCCAGCGGTTGGCCCCCGGCTACCTGCCCGCCGTGATGCTCGGCAACGCCCTGCGCGCCGACGGCCGCCCCGAGGAGGCGCTGGCCGTCTGGGAGGCCGAACTGGCCCGGGCCGCGCCGGACGAGGCCGACTCCAGCGGCTACCTGGCCGTCGACGTCGCCGAGTTGTACGGCACCCTCGGCCGCCCCGCCGAGGGCCTGCCCTGGCTGGAGCGCGTCCTCGCGGTCGACCCCGACCACCCCAAGGCCGCCCCCGCCCGGCACGGGCTGCGGCACGCCGTGGACGGCGACGCCGCCCACCTGCTCGCCCTCGCCGACCACCACCGCGACCACCCCGACCACGAGTACGCCCAGGACCTGCTGGAGCGGCTCAGCCACCGGGAGCCCTGGCTCGGCATGGTCTCCGGCGCCACCGAGGCGACCGTCAACGTGCTGCACCAGGTGCTCGGCACGTCCGGTACCGGCCGCGACACCGAGATCGACTGCACCGCCTCCGCCGTCGAGCCGCCCAGCTCCGTGCTGGCCGTCCAACTCGCCCTGCCGCGCTCCACGGTCACCTACCGGTCCGTCGGCGAGCCCGACCCCCGGCTGCCGCTGACCGAGCCCACCACCCGGATCTGGGCCTGGGACGGCACCGACCCGCGCCCGGCGGTCGCCGCACCCGCCCCCGCCGGCGCCGAACTGCTGCGCGCCACCGCCGAGATCGTCTGGCCGACCGTCCCCGCCGCCTACGACCACGCCGTCCGGCTGGCCGGGCTGCCGCTGGACGAACTGCTCGGCGCGCTCGTCCACCCGCCGCTGCCGCGCGAGGACGACCTCGGCCGGGCACTGCTCGCCCACCAGCCCGAACTCTGGGTGCGCGCGGTCCAGGCCTTCGCCTGCCTCGGCATCGCCCACCACCGCACCGACCAGCCCTGGGAGGGCTCCGAGCGCCGCCGGGTGCTGCGCGACCTGCTGCTCGGGCCGGAGGACTGGGTGGTCGAGGCGGCCGGCTTCGCCCTGGTCGCGATCGGCTGGACCCATCCCGCCGCCCGCGCCGACATCGCCGAACTGCTCCGGCAGCGGCTGCACTACAGCGCCCGGGCCAGCCGCAGCCGGGTGGTGACGATCCTCCGCTCCTACTGCGCCCTGGTGCTGGCCGCGCCGTGGACGGACCGGGCCGACCGCGACCTGGCGCGGCAGCTGGTGGCGGAGGCCGACGCCCGGGACGCCGACGACGGCGGCCCCACCGACCCCACGGACGACCCGGCCGGCTCCACCGGCGACCCCACCGACCCCGCCGCCGCCACCGGCGAAGACGGCGACTCCACCCACGGCAGCGGCTCCGCCGAGGCCGGCCCCGCCCGGCCCGGCCTGCTCCGCCGCCTCTTCCGCCGCTCGTGACACCCGCGGTACCGGCGGCCGGCCCCCGCCCCGGTCCGCTGCCGGGGCTACATCCCCGGCAGCGTCTCCTGGTCCACCTCGAACCGCGCCACCCGCTCCGCCGGATCGCGGCACTCCGGCCCCAGCCGCAGCATCCGTGACTCCGGGTCGTGCAGCGGACGGTGGCAGCGCCGGCAGGTGACCCGGGGGCGCAGGGCCCCGGTGGAGCCGGTGCCGGGGAGCGGTTCGGGGCTGGTCATGGGGGAGACGGTAGCCGTCGTCGCGCGCGAACGGCGCCGGATGCCCGTGAAAGGATCCTCCGCATGGCCACGGACCGCAGCAGCGCAGGAGACCCGGCACGCACCCTCGCCCTGCTCTGGGGGCTGACGGCCGAGGAGAAGCCCGGCCGGCGCGGCCCCCGGCAGGCCCGCTCCACCGGGGAGATCGCCGCCGCCGCCGTCGCGCTGGCGGACGCCGAGGGCGTGGACGCGGTCACCATGCGCCGGGTCGCCCAGGAGCTCGGACTGTCCCCGATGGCGCTCTACACCTACGTGCCCGGCAAGGCCGAACTGCTCGACCTGATGCTGGACACGGTCTACGC
The DNA here is from genome assembly GCF_044749365.1 of Kitasatospora sp. NPDC089509. Taxonomy (NCBI): domain Bacteria; kingdom Bacillati; phylum Actinomycetota; class Actinomycetes; order Kitasatosporales; family Streptomycetaceae; genus Kitasatospora; species Kitasatospora sp. NPDC089509. Next base: position 4,154 of record NZ_JBIVHS010000030.1, read on the forward strand.
CGCCATGCCCCGCAGCACCCCGACCGACCAGGGCTGGCGGGCCCGGGCGACCGCCGTCGCGGACGACAACCGGGCGCTGTTCCGGGCCCACCCGTGGGTCGCCGCGGTGTCCACCAGCCGCCCGCCGCTCGGCCCCGGACTGATGGCCAAGTACGAGTACGAGCTGCGCGCCCTGGAGGGCACCGGCCTGCCCGACGTCGAGCTGGACGCCGCGCTGACCCACCTGCTGGGCTTCGTCCAGACCTGCGCCCGGATGGCCGCCGACGAGCGCGCCGCCCAGCAGGACAGCGCGCTGACCGACGCCCAGTGGTGGCAGGCCAACGCGGAGCTGCTGGCCCGGGTCTTCGACCCCGAGCGCCACCCGGTCGCCGCCCGGGTCGGCGCCGCCGCCGGTGAGGCGCACGGCGGCGCGTACAGCCCGGAGCACGCGTACGCCTTCGGCCTGGCCCGCGTCCTGGACGGCCTGGAGGCCCTGATCGTCAAGGGTTAGGGCCGGGCGTCGTACTCCTCCCGGGCCTCGGAGACCGCGCACATCCGGTTCTCCACCCACTGGGCGAGCGCCGCGACGTACTCGGCGGCCTCCCGGCCGAGCGGGGTGAGGCTGTAGTCGACCCGGGGCGGGATCACCGGGTGCGCCACGCGCAGCACGAAGCCGTCCCGCTCCAGCGTCTGCAGGGTCTGGGCGAGCATCTTCTCGCTGACCCCGGAGACCCGGCGGCGCAGCTCGCTGAAGCGGTAGCCGCGCTCGCGCAGCGTGATCAGCACCAGCACCCCCCACCGGCTGGTGACGTGCTCCAGCACGCCCCGGGAGGGGCACATCCGGTCGTAGACGTCCGGCAGCTTGTCGACCAGCGAGGGCTCCGTAGCGATTACCTTCATGTCAGTACCCTACTTTGAAGTGCGTACTTTCCACAGGTTAGTGCCGTCCCTAGGGTGAGTGTGTAAGCCCATGGAACACCTGAGGGAGCAGAACATGTACGTCGTCACCGGAGCCACCGGACAGCTCGGCCGCCTGGTCGTCGAGGGCCTGCTCGCCGCCGTCCCGGCGGAGGAGATCCGGGTCCTGGTCCGCGACGCGGCCAAGGTCGAGGAGTGGGCGCAGCGGGGCGTGCGGGTCCAGGAGGCGGACTACGGCCGTCCCGAGTCGCTCGCCGGGGCCTTCGCGGCCGGGGACCGGGTGCTGCTGATCTCCGGGAACGAGTTCGGCCACCGGGTCGCCCAGCACGGTGCGGTGATCGACGCGGCGAAGGCCGCCGGGGTCGCGCTGCTCGCGTACACCAGCGTGCTGGCCGCGCCCACCGCGACCTTCCGGATCGCCGAGGAGCACCAGGGCACGGAGGAGCTGCTGCGGGCCTCCGGCGTCCCCTTCGCCCTGCTGCGCAACGGCTGGTACACCGAGAACTACACGGCCGGCGCGGCCGCGAGCGTCGAGGCCGGCGAGGTCTTCGGCAGCAGCGGCGCGGGCCGGGTGGCCACCGCCCCGCGCCGGGACTACGCCGACGCGGCGGTGGCGGTGCTCACCGGTGAGGGGCACGCGAACCGGGTGTACGAGCTGAGCGGCGACGCCGACTGGAGCATGGACGAGTACGCGGCCGAGCTGGCGGCGGCCTCCGGCAGCCCGGTGGTGTACCGGGACGTCGAGCCCGCGGAGCAGGTGCGCCGGCTGGTGGCGGCCGGACTGCCGGAGGGCTTCGCGGAGATCTTCGCGGACACCGACGCGGCCATCGTCAAGGGGCAGCTGGCCCTGCGCACCGGCGACCTGGCCCGGCTGATCGGCCGCCCGACCGTCCCGCTGGCCGAGACCGTCCGGACCGCGCTCGGCGCCTGAGCCGAGCCGTCGGCCGGCGGTTGCCGACCGACTGGCCGCCTGACCTCCGGAAACACCGGACAGGTCCAGCATTCAAGCAATGTCATGACCAAAATACGGAAACGGAGATGACAGCCCCGCCTCCCGCCCGCTACCGTCGCCCCGACGTCACACGCGCGCGGGAGGCACTCGGCCATGCCACAGACAAACCAGCAGGACAGCGGCCGAGGCCTCTGGTACGGCATGGCGGCCTACGGCATCTGGGGGCTCTTCCCACTGTTCTGGCCGCTGCTGGAGCCCGGCGCCGCCGACGACATCCTGGCCAACCGGATGGTCTGGTCGCTGGTCGCCGTGGTGCTGATGCTGGTCGCCCAGCGGCACTGGAGCTGGATACGCCCGCTGCTGCGCCAGCCCCGCCGGCTCGCCATGCTGGCGGGCGCCGCCACCGTGATCTCGGTCAACTGGGGCGTCTACATCTGGGCCGTCAACAACGGCCACGTGGTGGAGACCAGCCTCGGCTACTTCATCAACCCGCTGGTGACCATCGGCTTCGGCGTCCTGGTGCTCAAGGAGCGGCTGCGCGGCCCCCAGTGGACGGCCGTCGGCATCGGCGCGGCCGCCGTCGCGGTGCTGGCCGTCGCCTTCGGGCAGCTGCCCTGGATCGCGCTCACCCTGGCGCTCTCCTTCGCCACCTACGGCCTGCTGAAGAAGCAGGTCGGGCTGAGCGGGCTGGAGAGCCTGGCCGCCGAGAGCGCCTTCATGTTCCCCTTCGCCCTCGGCTACCTGGTCTACCTGGAGGTCAGCGGACGCGGCACCTTCGGCCACACGGTGGCCGGCTCCTACGGCTGGGGGCACTCCGCACTGCTGGTGCTCAGCGGGGTGATCACCGCGGTCCCGCTGCTGTTCTTCGGCGCGGCCGCCGTCCGGGTGCCGCTGACCGTACTGGGCCTGCTGCAGTACCTGGCGCCGGTGTTCCAGTTCCTGATCGGCGTCGCGGTGTTCCACGAGTCGATGCCGCCCGCGCGCTGGGCCGGCTTCGCCCTGGTGTGGGCCGCGCTGGCGCTGCTCACCTGGGACGCGCTGCGCCAGGTGCGGACCGACCGCGCGGAGCGGGCCGCGGCCGTGCCGCAACCCGCTCCCGCTTCCGAGGCCCCCAAGGAGCCGGTCACCCGCTGACGCGACTCACGCGCCGACCCAGCCGACCCCGCTCCCCGCTGACCCCGCTCAGGCGCTGATGTCGCGGCTGCTGAACCGGGCCCAGGCCGCCGAGCCGAACACGGCGACGTAGGCGGCCTGCAGGCCGAGGTCCTTCCACACGCCGTCCCAGTACATCGGCTCGCGCAGCAGGTCCGAGAAGTTCATCCAGTAGTGGGTGAACAGGAACGGCCGGATCGGGTCCAGCTGCGGGAAGGCGTCCAGGATCTGCACCGTGATCACCAGCCCGACGGTCGCGGCCATCGCCGCGATGCCGCTGCCGGTGAGGGTGGAGACGAACAGCCCGATCGCCACCAGTCCGGCCAGCGAGGCCGCGACCACCCCGGCCACCAGCACCGCGCGCAGCAGTGCGTCGGCGAAGCCGATGGTGTCCCCGGAGATCAGGGTGACCTCGCCGAGCGGGAACAGCGCGGCCCCGGTGGCCAGCGCCGCCAGCGCGACCGCCGCGGTCGCCGCCATGCAGAACACCAGCCCGGCGGTGAACTTGGCGGCCAGCAGCCTGGTCCGCCCGGCCGGGGCGACCAGCAGGTAGCGCAGCGTCCCGGTGGCCGCCTCGCCCGCCACCGAGTCCCCGGCGACCACGCCGACCGTCATCGGCAGGAAGACCGGCAGGGCCACCGCCAGCGCGGTGAACACCAGGAACAGCCCGTTCTGGGTGGTCTGGGCGATGAAGCTCGGAGCCCCGCCGCCACCGCCGCGCGAACTGTCCGTGTTGAGCTTGACGACCACCCCGATCAGGATCGGCAGCGCCGCCAGGATGCCCAGCAGCACCTTGGTCCGCATCCGGCGGAAGGTCAGGTGCAGTTCGTTGCGGAACAGCGCCAGGAACCCGGACGCGGTCTGCGGCCGCCGCCCGGTCACCAGCACCGCCCCGGCCCGCGCCGTACCGGCGCCCGTCGCCTCGGCCCGTGCCGCCCCGGCGTCCGTCGCCTCAGCCCGCGACATCGAAGCCCTCCCCGGTCAGCGCCACGAAGGCGTCCTCCAATGTGCCCCGCTCCAGCCCGAACCCGTGCACCCGGACCCCGGCCTCGACCAGCGCCGCGCACAGCTTGGGCAGCACCTCGTCGCCGCTCGCGCCCAGCTCGCCGTCCACCCGGCCCTCGCCGGGCACCAGCGCGCCCACCTGGTGGGCCGCCAGCACCTCGGCGGCCTGCGCCACGTTGGGGGTACGGACCACCAGCCGGCCCTGGGCCCGGGCGGCCAGCTCGGCGACGGTGCCCTGCACCACCAGCCGGCCGCGCGACATCACCGCCGCGTGGGTGCAGACCTGCTCGATCTCGTCCAGCAGGTGCGAGGAGAGGAACACCGTGGTGCCCTCGGCCGCGACCTCCCGGACCAGCGCCCGGATCTCCCGCATGCCCTGCGGGTCCAGCCCGTTGGTCGGCTCGTCCAGCACCAGCAGCTCGCGCGGCTGCAACAGTGCGGAGGCCAGGCCCAGCCGCTGCTTCATGCCGAGCGAGTACGCGCGGGCCTTCTTGCCCGCGGCGGCGCTCAGGCCGACCCGCTCCAGCGCGGCCTCGACCCGCTGCTTGCGGGTGCGCGGATCGGCGGTCGGGTCGGCGGCGTCGAAGCGGACCAGGTTGTCCCGGCCGGAGAGGAAGCCGTACAGCGCCGGGCCCTCGATCAGCGCGCCCACCCGGGGCAGCACGGAGGCGACGGACTGCGGCATCGACTCGCCGAGCACGGTGGCCACGCCGGAGGTGGGGGAGATCAGGCCCATCAGCATCCGGATGGTGGTGGTCTTGCCGGAGCCGTTGGGGCCGAGGAAGCCGAACACGGAGCCGCGCGGCACGGTCAGGTCCAGCCCGTCGACGGCGAGTTGGCCGCCCCCGAAGCGCTTGGTCAGACCGCGGGTCCTGATCACGTCATCGGACGGGGAGACGGACGGAGAAACGGACGGGGAGACGGACGGAGCGGAGGAGAGGACGGGGGAGGAGCCAGGGGCGGGCGCGGGGGCCGGGCGCGACGCGGCGCCCGGACCCCCGGCCGACTCCGTAACGTCCCCCGTTACGGGAGTCCCGGTCATCCGTCAGTTCACCCCGGCGGCGTGCTGGAGGACCGGCAGGGTCACCGCACCGGCGAAGACCCGGCCGTCGTCCGTGAGCAGCACGTTGACGACCTTGGTGCTGATCAGGGTGCCGCCGGCGACCGGCTTGCCAAGCGACTTCGCCAGCGCCTGCGGGCTTATCACTCCGCTGTGCCGCTTGCCCTGCTTGCCGTCAGCCTGCCCGCCGTCGCCCTGCGGGCCGCCGAAGGGCGCCTTGGGGGAGCTGGGCAGCTGGGTGGAGACCACGGTCGTCCAGCCCTCGCCGGTCACGTTCATCCCGTTGTAGCCCCCGGCGCCCCGCTCGCCCTGGGCACCCTGGACGCCCTGGCCCTTCGCGTGCCCGCCCTGGGCACCCTGGGCGTCCTTCGTCGCCTCGTCCGCCTTCTTCTCCGTCACCTTGGCGCCCTTGGGAGCCGTGAAGTCGAAGGTCTTGGCGGCCGGCTTGGCGAAGGAGACGTCGGTGAAGTGGATGTCCAGCACGGTGGAACCGTCGATGGACTTCACCACCACCGCGAGCGGCACCCCGTTGTCGGCGGCCACCGCGATCCGCACCTCGGCGATCGTCGAGCCGGACTGGGTCGGCTTGACGCTCAGCTGGTACGCGTTCTGCCCGGCCACGTTGGCCGTCCCCGCCACCGTCACCGAGGTGGTGCCGGCGCCCGCGGTCAGGAACTGCTTGGCGGCCTCCTGCGGGGTGGTCGGCACCCCGGTCAGCGGCGTCTTGGCGCCCTCGCCGTGCCCGGCCGGACGCCCGGTCAGGTGCACCGCGGTGTTGGTCGAGCTGTCCCAGGCCCAGCTCTGGTCGCCGTTGCGGACCAGGGTGTAGCCCGCCATGTTCTCCAGCAGGTCCACCCGCTGGCGGTCCGGGCCGTCCACCGCGACCCGCAGCGTCTGGTCGCCGCCGAGCAGGCCCAGCAGCTTGGCCTGCGGGTCCGCGGCCGAGCCCCCGCCCTGGCCGGAGCCGTGCCCGGCCGCGGCGCCGAGCCCGCCGGCCGCCGCGCCCACCAGCTGGCTGGGCAACCCCAGGTCGGTGGAGACGGAGACCTCCCCGGACAGCGTCTGGGCGTCGGAGCCGAGCGCCTTGGCCACCACCTGCTCCGCCGACAACTGGGGGAGGTCCGGCGGCGAGTCGGCGGCCAGCGCCGGCACCAGGCCGACCCCGGCGGCGATCACCGCGGCTATCGCCAGCGGAACCCCGGCGCGCACCATGGTGCGCCGTCGTGAGCGGTACGGCGCCCCGTCGTCCATCCGGCCGTCCACCGCCGTCTCATCGGTCATGTCGTCCTCAACTCCTCCGTGAAGCCGTGCGATTGGCACTGCCCCTCCATTAGAGGCCGGGTCCGCCGCCGCGTCATCGCCCTGCGGGGCCATCTCGATGTTCGCCTGCCGGGGTACGTCGACCCTGATACGGCCTCAGGGTTACTCCTGCCGGAGTACGACGTCTGGCGTAGGGTCGCGCCATGGACGGAACCGTCACGGAAGCAAGCACCCCCCCGACCGCGAACGCGATGCGGCGCGCCCTGCGCCGCGCCCGCGACGGCGTCGCCCTCGACCAGACCGAGGCCGCCGTGCTCCTCCAGGCCCGGGGCGAGGACCTGCGCGACCTGTGTACGAGCGCCGCCCGGGTGCGTGACGCCGGACTGGAGGCGGCCGGCCGCCCCGGAGTCATCACCTACTCCAAGAGCGTCTTCATCCCGCTCACCCGGCTCTGCCGCGACAAGTGCCACTACTGCACCTTCGCCACCGTCCCCGGCCGGCTGCGCCGCGAGGGCCAGGGGATGTTCATGTCCCCGGACGAGGTGCTGGAGGTGGCCCGGCGCGGGGCCGAACTCGGCTGCAAGGAAGCCCTGATCACGCTCGGCGACAAGCCCGAGGACCGCTGGCCGGAGGCCCGCGAGTGGCTGGACGCGCACGGCTACGACGACACCGTCGCCTACGTCCGGGCGATGTCCATCCGCATCCTGGAGGAGACCGGACTGCTCCCGCACCTCAACCCCGGGGTGCTGAGCTGGACGGACTTCCAGCGGCTCAAGCCGGTCTCCGCCTCGATGGGGATGATGCTGGAGACCACCGCCACCCGGCTGTGGAGCGAACCCGGCGGCCCGCACTTCGGCTCCCCCGACAAGGAACCGGCCGTCCGGCTGCGGGTGCTGGAGGACGCCGGCCGCAGCTCCGTCCCGTTCACCAGCGGCCTGCTGATCGGCATCGGCGAGACCCACGCGGAGCGCGCCGAGTCGCTGTTCGCGCTGCGCAAGGTCTCCCGGGCCTACCACGGCGTCCAGGAACTGATCCTGCAGAACTTCCGGGCCAAGCCGGACACCGCGATGCGCGGCATGCCCGACGCCGAACTCGACGAGCTGGTGGCCACGGTGGCGGTCGCCCGGCACCTGCTGGGCCCGAGCGCCTGCCTCCAGGCGCCGCCGAACCTGGTGGACGGCGAGTACGAGCGGCTGATCGCGGCCGGCATCGACGACTGGGGCGGCGTCTCCCCGCTCACCCCGGACCACGTCAACCCCGAACGCCCCTGGCCGCAGATCGACCGGCTGGCCGAGCGCTCCGCCGCGGCCGGCTTCGAACTGCGCGAGCGGCTGGCCGTCTACCCCGAGTACGTGCTGCGCGGCGAACCCTGGCTGGATCCGCGGGTGCTGCCGCACGTCCGCGCCCTCGCCGACCCGGCCACCGGCCTGGCCAACCCCGACGCGCCGGTCCGCGGCCTGCCCTGGCAGGAACCCGAGGACCTCCCGCAGTCGTACGGCCGCACCGACCTGCACACCGCCGTCGACACCGAGGGCCGCACCGGCGACCGCCGGGCCGACTTCGAGGACGTGTACGGCGACTGGGACGTGCTGCGCGAACAGGTGCTGGCGAAGGGCGCGCCCGAGCGCCTCGCCGGGGACCTGCGGGAGGCGCTCGCGGTGGCCGCCGACGACCCGACCCGGCTCACCGACGACCAGGCGCTGGCCCTGTTCCACGCGGACGGCCCGGCCCTGGACGCGCTCTGCCGGATCGCCGACGACGTCCGCCGGTCGGCGGTCGGCGAGGACGTCACCTACTGCGTCACCCGGAACATCAACTTCACCAACGTCTGCTACACCGGCTGCCGCTTCTGCGCCTTCGCCCAGCGCCGCACCGACGCGGACGCCTACACCCTGTCGCTGTCGCAGGTCGCCGAACGGGCCGCGCAGGCCTGGGAGGTGGGCGCCACCGAGGTGTGCATGCAGGGCGGCATCCACCCGGACCTGCCCGGCACCGCCTACTTCGACATCGCCCGCGCGGTGAAGGAACGGGTGCCCGGCATCCACGTGCACGCCTTCTCCCCGATGGAGGTGGTCAACGGCGCGACCAGGACCGGACTGTCGATCCGGGACTGGCTGCAGCAGGCCAAGGAGTCCGGCCTGGACACCATCCCGGGCACCGCCGCCGAGATCCTCGACGACGAGGTCCGCTGGGTGCTCACCAAGGGCAAGCTGCCCGCCGCGACCTGGGTCGAGGTGGTCACCACCGCGCACGAACTGGGCATCCGCTCCTCCTCCACCATGATGTACGGGCACGTGGACACCCCGCAGCACTGGCTCGGCCACCTGCGACTGCTCGCGGAGATCCAGCAACGCACCGGCGGCTTCACCGAGTTCGTCACCCTCCCGTTCATCCACACCAACGCCCCGGTCTACCTGGCCGGCATCGCCCGCCCCGGTCCGACCGCCCGGGACAACCGCGCGGTGGTCGCGATGGCCCGGCTGCTGCTGCACCCGCACATCCCCAACATCCAGACCAGCTGGGTCAAGCTGGGCGCGGAGGGCGCGGCCGAGATGCTCCGCTCGGGGGCCAACGACCTCGGCGGCACGCTGATGGAGGAGACCATCTCGCGGATGGCCGGCTCCGCGTACGGCAGTTACAAGTCGGTGCGCGACCTCCAGGCGATCGCCGAGGCCGCGGGCCGCCCGCACCGCCAGCGCACCACCGTCTACGGCGAGGTGCCCGCCGAGCGGCAGGCGGCGGCGCTGGCCTCGGACGGGCACCTGCCGGAGCTGCTGCCCGTCCTCGACTGACACCCGGGCGCCGCCCCGGCCCGCCGTGCCACCGACGGCGGGCCGGGGTGCGCGGGCCGGGGACTCCGTCGATCCGTTCGAATCTTCGAAGTACAGTGCGGGGGCGCGTCGGCCGCCGTGGGGCCGCGCGCGGCCCCCGACCCCGACGAAAGGCGCCCCGCCGTGATGCCACTGTGGTCACGAGCCCAGCAGCAGGACTTCCGCAGCCGGGTCCGCGGCTGCCTGCTCGGCGGTGCCATCGGTGACGCGCTCGGCGCCGGCGTCGAGTTCGAGCCGCTGGAGAAGATCCGGGCCCAGCACGGCCCGCAGGGCGTCACCGGCTACCTCCCCGCCTACGGGCGCACCGGCGCGATAACCGACGACACCCAGCTCAGCCTGTTCACCGTGGACGGCCTGATCCGCGCCCACATCCGGCGCGACACCGGCAGCTGGCACCCGCCCACCGACCTCCACCTCGCCTACCTGCGCTGGGCCGCCACCCAGCGCGACTGGGGCCCGGACGAGCGCCGCCCCGACCTCGGCTGGCTCGGCCGGGAGGAATGGCTGTACGCCCAGCGCGCCCCCGGCCAGGGCTGCCTGACCGGCCTCACCGGCCCGGACGGCGAGCGGCTCGGCACCCTGGACCAGCCCAAGAACCCGCACTCCAAGGGCTGCGGCACGGTGGTGCGGGCGGCGCCGTTCGGGCTGCTCACCACCTGGGAGCCGGGCCTGGTGTTCCAACTCGCGGTGGAGTGCTCGGTGCTCACCCACGGCCACCCCACCGGCTACCTCGCGGCGGGCGCGCTCGCGGTGATCGTCCAGGCGGTCGCCCGCGGCGGCACCCTGGAGGAGGGCGTCCACCTGGCGCTGGCCCTGCTCTCCGAGCGGCAGGCGCACGAGGAGACCACCGCCGCCCTGCGGGCCGCGCTGGACGCGGTGCGGGCCGGCGAGCCGTCCGCCGAGCGGGTCGAGGCGCTGGGGGAGGGCTGGGTCGCCGAGGAGGCGCTGGCCATCGCGGTCTACTGCGCGCTGGTCGCGCACGACGTCCGCTCGGGCCTGCTGCTCGCCGTCAACCACTCCGGCGACAGCGACTCCACCGGCGCGATCTGCGGCAACCTGCTCGGGGTGCTGCACGGCGACACCGCGCTGCCGCCCGGCCTGGTGGCCGGGCTGGAGGGGCGCGGGGCGATCCTCGAACTCGCCGACGACTTCGCCCTGGAGCTGATGCACGGCACCGAACTGCACGACCGGCACAGCCCGGAGGGCGCCGACTGGGCCGTCCGCTACCCGGTGGCGCACTGAGCGTCCCGGAGTCTCGCTGTCCCGGCGTCCCGGAGTCCCGGAGTCTTGGCGTCCCGGCGCCGGAGGACCGGGCCCGGAACGGCAGTTGCCCGTCGCGCCGACCGCCGCACGGGGCGACGGACAGTGCTACGGGCAACCGGGCCGAGCACGGATCCGGTCGGATCAGACCTCGCCGAAGGACCCCGCCGCCGCGGCCGACGCGAACGCGTTCCAGGCCTCGGTGGAGAAGCGCAACTGCGGTCCGAGCGGATCCTTGGAGTCCCGGACCGCGACCGCTCCCGCGGCCGGTCCGGCGATCTCCACGCAGGCGCCCTGGCCTCCGCTGTGACTGCTCTTGCGCCAGTGGGCTCCGTGCTCGGCGGGGGTGCTCATTCGTGGTATCCCTTTTCGATGTCGGCTATCAGCGACCGGCTCTCCGCGACACCGAGCGCGGCCGCTCTCAGGTAGTCGTACAGACCGGTATAGCGGCGCACATCGGCCTCCTTCTCCAGGTAGAGATCGCTCGTCACACCTTCGAAGTAGACAACCGTGGAATCGGCTGACTCCGGGAACTCCAGCAGGGAGAATGTCCCGGTCATGCCGGGATGGGCCCCGTGCGAGAACGGGATCACCTGGATGGTGATGTTCGGACGCAGACTCAGCTCCAGCATCTGCCGCAGCTGCTTGGCCATGATCTCCCGGCTGCCGACCTCGCGCCGCAGCGCCGCCTCGTCTATGACGGTCCACAGGCTGCCGAGCTGGTTCTCGCCGTGTACCCGCTCCTGGCGCTTCATCCGCACCTGCACCCGGCGCTGCACCGCGTTCGCGTCGGTGTCCGGCTGGGTGCCCTCGACCACCGCCTGGGCGTACTGCTCGGTCTGCAGCAGACCGGGGATGAAGGAGGACTCGTACGCGCGGATCGAGGAGGCCTCCGCCTCCAGGCCGATGTAGACGCTGTACGGGGTCGGCATGTCGTTGAAGTCGTGCCACCAGCCGCGCTGCCGGGACTCCTTGGCCATCTCCATCAGGCTGTTGCGCATCTGGTCGTCGGCCACGTTGTACACGTCGCAGAGGTCACGCACGTCGCGCTGGCTGATGCTGCGGCGGCCGTTCTCCAGCCGGCTGATCTTCGACTGGGAGACCATCAGCCGACCGGCCACCTCCTCCGCCGTCATCCCCAGGCCCTCGCGGAGTTTGCGCAGCTCGGAGCCGAGCCGTCGGCGGCGCACGGTGGGATTGATGTTCGCGGACACGTCGACCTCCGGCCGAACCTCTGGTGATCGTTGGAACGGCAGTCCTCGGAACACTTCGGACATTGGGACCAACCCCCCTGACTTGGAGCAGCATGTCACCTTGGGCCAGGTCGGCGCCGGGGAATCACAGCAGCGCGGTAGAACAGATCGTCGGAAAAGCGCGTCCGTGAGACGGCGGAAGCCCCCAGGTGGTAATGCGGCTCGGCGACTCGAACCGGTCGTTGCGGCCGACCCCGCGACCGGCCGGGACGGACCTCGGCGGCGGCGTGCGGGAACGGCAGAGGGGCGGTCGCCGGGCGACTTGCGTCGCGGGGCGACCGCCCCTCGGTGCTGCTCGTGGTGCCGGTGCTGCTCTTGCTGCGGGTACTGCTCGTGGTACCGGTGCTGCGGGTGCTGCCCGTGCCGTCGGACCGCCGGGCTCAGCGCACCCCGACCCGGGGGGCGGAGACCCGCCCGCCCGAAGCCCGGCCCGCCGCACGGGCGCCGGAACGACCGGAAACGGCCCCGGAACCCTGGGAAGAACGGTTCTGCTGGGCCGGCAGGCCGTTCTGCACGTCCATCACCGCGTGCGCGACCATCCCGCCCAGCGGGTCGTACCGGATCAGATCGCGCAGCCGCGACCGCGAGGACCGGCCCTCGTTACCCGGATACAGGTGCTTGCCCAGACCCACCGAGTGGGCGAGGGCCGCGAGCGCGGCCGTCCGCGGGTCCGGCGGCACGCCGGTGCGGATCGCGGTGTCCAGCCGCTGCTTGATCGCGGCGTTGGTGCAGTCGTCGGACGCCTGGTACCGGATCGTCGGCAGCACCCCGCACACCTGCCCGGGCACGGCCGTGACCATGCCGCAGCGTTCCAGGTGCGCCAGGTAGGTCTGCCGCAGCCCCAGCCGGGGCCCGCCGATCCAGTGCGCCGCGCGGACCGGACTGCCGCGTCGGCGAAGCAGTTCCAGTGCGTGGTCGAGCGTCGGGTCGCCCGTCGGCCGTGCGAGCACGACGGCGATCCGGTCGCCCTCCGGTACGATCCGTCCGGCCAGGGACAGCTCGACGAGCTGCGCCCCGGCGAGTCCGAGGTCGAGGGTCTGCGGCTGCGCCGTGGTACCCGTGGTCGGGTCCAAAGCGAGCAGCAAGAGTTCCTCGGGAACAGTTCTGCGGCTCTTGCCCATCCAAGCCTCCCCGCGTGGATGAGAGACAGGGTGACGCCTCTCACACGGGCTTGTCGAGTACGCCTCCGAATCGTGACCTTGCGGTGAAGGCGCGGAACCGGCGGCCACAGGCCCGGCGTCTGACCCTTGAACACACCGCATTGCGGCCGTGCGGCGGCAATAAGCGCCGGTCGGGCGGGGTGTGCGCGGCCGGATCGGCCATCGGTGGCGGAGACTGTACAGGTACACGGGGCGGGGCGTCGGCTTCCCGAAATCGGGTTCGCCGGTGCCCCGCCGGGCGTTGAGGAGGCTGGGATACGTGGGCGAGTCCCCCGACAGGGTGCTGAGGGACGGCGAGCGAGAGCAGGACCGCGAGCGCGAACGGACCGGTGCGGTGACTGCCGGGGCGTCAGCCGCGGCCGCCGGCACCGGGGAGGCCGTGGAGGTCCCGACGGAGGTCCCCGCGAAGGCCTCCGCCGAGGCTCCGGCGGACGGTGCCGACGCGGTGCCCGCCGCTGACGCCGACTCCGCCGGCGCGGCCGTCGATGCGGACGCTGCCGCCGGCGCCGAGGGCGACACCGACGCGCCGAAGACGGGCGCCAAGGGCGGCTCGACCGTACAGCTCCGTGTCCGGGATGTGGACAGCCGGACGACGATGCTGCGCCTGCCGGTGGACAGCAGGACCACCGCGCTGCGCCTGCCGGAGGAACTGCTGAAGCCCGCGGACGAGGACGGTTCCGACAGCGGGGCGGCGGATCGGACGGAGGAGCCGAAGGCCGACGGGACGAAGGCGGACGGGACGAAGGAGGCCGCCGAGCGGCCGTCCGTCGCCGACCCCCGTCTCGCCATGCGGACGGCAGCCGTGGCGGCGGAGGTCGCCGGCGAGGGCATCGTCGAGGGCGCCGAGAAGGCTGCGGACAAGGCCGGGAACAAGGCCGCGGAGAACGCCGGGGACAAGGCCGGGAACAAGGCCGGGGACAAGGCGGCGGGGAAGACCGACGCCGCCGCCGACGAGGCCGACACCGAGGCGGAGGAGACGGCCGAGAAGCCCGCCGCGCCCGAGAAGGACGCCCCCGCCGGTTCCTCGCCGACCCTCCTGCTGACCAAGCCGGGTCAGGCCGAGAAGCTGGAGAAGCCCAAGCCGCTGCGCACGCCCGCGGCCCCGACGGTCGGCACCGTGCCCGAGCCCCCGGAGCCGGCCCCCGTCCCGGAGCCGACGCCCGAGCCCCTCCCCGAACCCGAACCGACCCCGGTCCCGACCCCGCTCCCGGCCCCCAAGCCGACGCCGACCCCCGCGCCGACGCCGCTGCCCGAGCCCGACCCGCGGCCGCTGCCGCCCACCCCGCCACTGCCCGGCCCCGAGCCGCTGCCCTCCCCGCAGCCGATGCTCCCGCCGGAGAACACGGCCGAGGCGATGGAGGTCCTGGCGACCCTCAACGCCCGCCCGGTCTCGCCGCTGCGGCGCGCGCTCAAGCGGATCACCATCTGGACGGTGTTCCTGGCCGTGGTGCTCGGCGCGGTGGTGGTGGCGCAGCTGCTGCGCCCGCTGCCGGACCCGAAGCTGCGGATGACGGCCTCGTCCGGCTTCAGCTTCTCCGGGGACCAGCTCGACCTGGCCTGGCCGACCAAGGGCCAGTCGGCCGCCGAGGTGGTCGGCGTCGGCACCCTCGGCAGCTCCGGTCAGGAGACGCCGGCCTCGATCGCCAGCGTCACCAAGGTGATGAACGCCTACCTGATCCTGCAGAAGTACCCGCTGAAGAAGGGGGAGAGCGGCCCGAAGATCGTCGTCGACAAGCAGGCCGCGCAGGAGTCCGGCAACGCCGACGAGTCCCGGGTGACGCTCACCGAGAACCAGGTGCTCAGCGAGTACCAGGCGCTGGAACTGCTGATGCTGCCGTCCGCCAACAACGTGGCCCGGCTGCTCGCCCGCTTCCACTCCGGCTCCGAGGAGGCGTTCGTCAAGGAGATGAACGACACCGCGGCCAAGTTCGGCATGACCAACACCACGTACGCCGACCCGGCGGGCTTCAACGCGGACACCAAGTCCACCGCCAAGGACCAGTTGAAGCTGGCCGAGCAGGTCATGCAGGACGACATCTTCCGGCAGATCGTCGCCACCCCGGACACCACCCTCAACGGCGTGAAGATCTCCAACACCAACAACCTGATCAACCCGAAGACCGGCGTCATCGGCGTCAAGACCGGCTCCAGCACCCCGGCCGGCGGCTGCCTGATGTGGGCCGCGTACAAGGACATCGGCGGCACCAAGCGACTGATCCTCGGTGTCACCCTGGGCCAGCAGGCCACCTCGCCCAACCCGGGCGACGGCATCCTGCCGACCGTGCTCAAGGTCAGCGGCAAGCAGATCCAGGCCGCCCAGAACGGGCTGACCGGTCAGACCGTGGTGAAGAAGGGCGACGTCGTCGGGGCCGTGGACGACGGGCTCGGCGGCAAGGTCCCGGTCGTCGCGACCAAGGACCTCGTGGTGGCCGGCTTCCCGGGCATCACCGGCACGATCACCCTCGCCCCGGGCGCGGTCGGCCACACCATGGCGGCGGGCCAGGAGATCGGCACGCTGCGGGTGGGTGACAGCAAGACCGAGGTGCCGGTGGCCCTCCAGTCCGACCTGAACCCGCCGTCCATCCAGTCGCGCCTGCTGCGCCTGCTCTGACCCTCCTTCCGTCCTTTCCCCTTTCCGCTTCCTCTCGCTTTCTCCGAACCTCGAAGGGGGAGCCGGTCCGCCCGGCTCCCCCTTCGCCGTTCGCCGGCCCCGCCGGGGCCCGTGCCACGGTCCGCCACCCCTGGCCGACGCCCGATCCGGTACGCTGTGAACGGCCTGGTCACCGACCGGCCATGCCTCAGTAGCTCAGGGGATAGAGCACGGCTCTCCTAAAGCCGGTGTCGCAGGTTCGAATCCTGCCTGGGGCACAACGGAATCGCAGCTCACAGGCCCTCCTCCCGCCCGGGACGGAGGGCCTGTGGCGTTCCCGCCGCCCTACGCGGTCGCGCCCGGCCTCCGGACCGTCAACTGCGCCCGGACCGTGGCCCGTCGGCCCCGGGGTCGTCCAACTCGGCGTCCTCCGGCGGCTCGTCGACCCGGGGCGGCCGGACCGACGGCACGATGACCCGCTGAACCCGGGGCCTGGTACGCCAGTTGACCCGGCGTACGTCCCGGGCCAGGGCGCCGGGCCGCCAGATCTCGATCACGGCCGTCACGACGCCCACGACGGCGCCGGCGGCCAGCCAGCCCGCCAGCACGTCGCTGGGCCAGTGCACCCCGAGGGCGATCCTGGTCCAGCCGATGGCCAGCATCGTCACCGCGGCCACCGCACATGCGGCGATCCGGCCGCGCCGGTCGACCCGGTACCAGACCAGGCCGACCAGGACGGCGCAGGTGATCGCGGAGGCCATGGCGTGCCCGGAGGGGAAGGCCGGGCCGTCGGCGTGCGAGACCGGGTCGGAGAAGGCGGGCCGCTGCCGGTCGACGGCCAGCTTGAGCGCCCACTGGGCGCCCCAGCCGACCAGGGCCTGGGCGGCCACCCAGCCGGCCAGCACCCGGGCGCCGATCAGCAGGAGCCAGGCGGCCGCGAGGCCGAGGAGGACACGCATCGTGACGGGACCGCCGATGTCGGAGAGGGTCTGCACCGCGGCGGTCCAGGCCCGGTGTTCCCGTGCGTAGAGGTGGAACTCGCTGATCCAGTCCTGGTCGAGCTCGTGCAGAGGGTGCCAGTGGCCCGTCACCAGCAGCGCCAGGAGGCCGAACAGCGCGGCACAGCCCAGCGCGAGCGACGCGTCCCGGAGGAGACGGCGCTGACGCACGGTGACGGGGGTCGTGCTGTTGGTCAGGTGCATGCCTGACACCTTCCCAGCGGCCTGTGCCGATCCGGAGCTGGGGTGATAGCGATTCGGCATCTTTTGTGCGGAGGACCTGCGTGCGCCGGGGGGTGGGCGCGGGCGGAAAACGGGGGCGCGCGGGAACGTACGCGATCGTTCGCCTGTTCAACGAGTAGGCGGCGGCCGGGTGTGCGGCCGGTGAAGGAACGCCGAGGAAAGAGCCGCAGGGTCGGTCATGGAATCGGTCGTTCGCGGGCACCCGAGGTGCCCGAGCGGTCACCGAGCGTCCAGAACCCGGGTGAAAACCGGCAGGATACTGCATCGCGGGGAAGAATCTGAACGACTTGGGAATGTTGTCCGGAATCTGTTCGTTGGATCGTTACGTGTGAGCCCCCCGGGGCCCGCACTTCTTGCCCTCTCGGGCAGGCAGGCAGACCTCGGCAACACCAGCAAAGGGAGCAAGCATGGCCACCCGTGCCGTCGTTCGCGACAGGGCCGACCGGACTCGCGCGGCCCGCCCGACCAACCTTGAGGCCGACCGCGACCTGGTCGGTATGTACCTCGACGAGATCGCCAGGACGCCCCTGCTCGATGCCGCCGAGGAGGTCGAGCTCTCGCTACGGATCGAGGCCGGTGTGTACGCCCAGCACCTGCTGGAGGAGAGTGAGCTCCCCGACGGCCAACTCCCCGACGGCGTCACGCGCGAGGAGCTGGAGGCGATAGCCGCCGACGCCGAGCGCGCCAAGGACGTCTTCATCCGCTCGAACCTCCGCCTGGTGGTGGCGGTCGCCCGCCGCTACCCGCGCAGCGGTCTGCCCCTGCTGGACCTCATCCAGGAGGGCAACGCGGGCCTGGTGCGCGCCGTCGAGAAGTTCGACTACGCCAAGGGTTTCAAGTTCTCCACCTACGCGACCTGGTGGATCCGGCAGGCGATCACCCGCTCGATCGCCGACCAGTCCCGCACCATCCGGCTGCCCGTGCACCTGGTCGAGGAGCTCGGCCGGATCCGGCGGGTGCAGCGGGAGAAGTCCAAGGAGCTGGGCCGCGAGGCCGAGCCCGCCGAGATCGCGGCCGAGCTGGACACCACCGAGGCCCGGATCAAGGACGTGCTGGACTGGGCCCGGGACCCGGTCAGCCTCAACATGTCGGTCGACGACGAGGGTGAGACCCAGTTCGGCGACCTGGTGGAGGACACCGGGGCGACGTCCCCCGAGGACGCCGTGATGGTCATGCTCCGGCGCGAGGAACTGGACGGCCTGATCGGCCGGCTGGACGACCGCACCGCCTCGATCATCCGCTCCCGCTACGGCATGGAGGACGGCCGCGAGCGCACCCTCACCGAGGTGGGCAAGCAGCACGGTCTCACCCGTGAGCGGATCCGGCAGATCGAGAAGCACGCGCTCGCCGAGCTGAAGAAGATCGCCGACCACGCGGGCTTCGAAGCGGCCTGACGTCCGACGGCCTACGGCTGAGGTCGGCTCCCCGGGCCCGGTTGCGGAGTGCTCTGCAACCGGGCCCGAAGCGCGTCACCGGGAGCCCCGCGAGGCTTCTAGGCTGGAAGGACAGGGCGGACCGTGAGCAGGGGAGTGGACAAGGTGAACGAGCAGGAACGCGAGCAGGCGCACGAACCGGGGCGCGGCCAGGGGCAGGGCCAGGAACAGGACCAGCACCAGGACCGGGCGCGGGGCGCGGGGGGGACCCCCGCCCCTCCCTCCCCCTCCCCCTCCCCCTCCCCCTCCCTCCCTCCCTCCTCCTCCACCCCAACCCCGGCCTCCACCCCTTCCACCACCACCTCCACCTCCACCTCCACCTCCGCCGCGGCCAAGGCCCGGCTGCTCTTCCGCGACCCGCTGGACCAGCAGTCCCGGGACGACACCGACGCCGGCTGGGGCGACCGCCCCGGGGCTGGGGAGAGCGGTGGGCGGGGGCTGGACTGGTACCTGAGTCAGCGCCCGCCGCACCACGGGGACTAGAAGGACCGGGAATCCCGCGAATCCCGGGGAACAGCGGGCGCCGGTGGGCCCTGCCCGGCGCGTCGCGGTTCTCGGTCAGCAGGTGGACCTCCTCGGCCTCGGCTCACGGATGATCCTCCGGGGGGCCGGACGGACAACCGGGGCGCCCCGCCGCGCCCCCCGAGGGTGGCGGCAGTCCGGCTCGCGCCGGCCCCGTGGCGAGCGCCGCGGCCACCGCGAGCAGCACCAGCGCGGGCACTCCCGCCCGTCGCCGGACGGCCCGGCGCCAGCGGTGCCACCCGCCGCAGCCGCGCCGGATCGGCGGGAAGCTCGGCACCTCCCGCCGTGGCGGCACGGTCGGCGCGGGCAGTGGAACGGACAGGCTCACGGTCGTCATCGGGATGCACCTCCGGACTCGGCCGGGTCGGCTGGATCCGGCCCGGTGATCCGTACGATGCGCCTTTCCGGCGCGGTCGGAAAGCGCGTTCCCATAGCCTGTGGAAAACCTCGCCCCTGTGGACAACTTCGTACACTCACGCGAGTGAGGGCGACCATCGGAAGTTGACGGAAGCGCGCGAAAAGGCCCGCCGCCCCCGCACGAAGCGGGGCCGACGGGCCTTCCCGAAGTTTCGGCAACCCCCGGAGAGTCCGGGAGCCGAGATCAGCTGGCGGCCGGAGCCGGGCTGCTGGAGGAGCTCGACGAGCTCGACGAACCGGCAGAGCTCGAAGAACCGGACGAGCCCGAACCCGAACCCGAGGTCGACGACGAGGTCGACGACGTCGAGGAGCCGACGGACGAACCCGCGCCCACCGAGCTGCTGGAGGACGAGCGGCTGTCGGTCCGGTAGAAGCCCGAGCCCTTGAACACGACGCCCACGGCCGAGAAGACCTTGCGGAGCCGTCCCTGGCAGTCGGGGCACGTGGTCAGCGCCTCGTCGGTGAACTTCTGCACCGCCTCCAGGCCGTTGCCGCACTCGGTGCACTGGTACTGGTACGTGGGCACTTGTCTTCCTCCTGGCACTCTCGCCTGATGAGTGCTAACGATGGTCAATGATGCGGTATTCCGTTGGATCAGTCCAGCGAATCCGGTGTGAGATGAGCCGGTACCGCGTCACCGCCCACCACCGGTTCAGCCCTTGGCCGCGCCGACGAGCTCCGCCGCGTTGCCGAGCTCGGCCGAGGAGGCCACCACGCGTCCCGGTCCGCCCGGGGCCGCCAGCAGGTGCCGCAGCGACACCAGGGCGATCAGCCCCAGCCCGGCGCCGACGGCCGGCACCAGGAACCCGACCGAGGGCCCGTGGCCGTCGAGCAGCTTGCCCGCCGCCATCGAGCCGAGTGCCAGTCCCAGTCCGATCGCGCCGGTCAGCCAGGTGAAGGCCTCCGTCTTGGCGCCGTCCGCGACCAGGGTCTCGACCAGGGTGTAGCCGCTGATCAGGGTGGGGGCGATGGCCAGGCCGCAGATCAGCCCGGCGACGGTCAGCGCGACCAGGTTGGGCATCGCCCACAGCATCGAGCAGCCGAGCACCAGCATCGTGTAGCTGATGACCATCCGCTGCTGGACCGGACGCCGCCAGGCGATCACGCCGTACAGCACGCCGGCCAGCATCGAGCCGCCCGCGAAGATCCCGTACACCGTGCCGCCGGAGTCGTGCTGCCCCACCGAGTCCGCGAAGGCGTTGACCGACACCTGCATGCCGCCGAACACCGCGCCGACCCCGAGGAAGGCCCCGACCAGCAGCCGGACGCCGGGCGAGGCCAGTGCCGAGACGCGCTTCACGCCGGGCTCCGGGAGGATCCGGGCCGGGGCGCTGCGCCGCTGGGCCGCGAAGGCCAGACCGCCGACCAGGGTCAGCGAGGCCTCGACGACCAACGCGACCGCCGGGCTGGCGAGGGCGGCGATGTTGGCGGCCAGGATCGGGCCGACCACGAAGGTGAACTCGTCCGTCACGGACTCGAAGGCGAACGCGGTGCTCACCTTGGCCCCGGCGGCGGGCGAGGCGCCCTCGCCGGTGAAGGTGGAGACCCAGCGGGCCCGGACCATCGCGCCGACCTGCGGCACGCTCGCCCCGGCGGGGACGGCGGCCAGGTAGACGCTCCAGGCCGGCGCGTGGCCGAGCGCCAGCGTGATCAGCAGGGCGACCGAGGCGGCGTGCACCAGCACGGTCGGGACCAGCACCGAGGCCTGGCCGTACCGGTCGGCCAGCCGTCCGGTCTGCGGCCCGATCAGGGCCTGGGCGACGGCGGCGACGGCGACGGCCGTACCGGCGGTGCCGTACGAGCCGGTGGTCTGGGTGACGAGCAGCAGGATGCCCATGCTGAGCATCGCGTAGGGCAGTCGCGCGACCAGGGCGGGGGACAGGAACGTCCAGGCGCCGGGGGTGCGCAGCAGTTCGCCGTACCCGACCCTGGCGGGCGCCTCGGCGGCGGTGTCGCCGGTGTCGGTCGCGGCGGACCGAAGAGTGCCCTGAGCGGTGTCCTGGGCGGTGGACTGCGCGGTGTCCGGGGCGGATTCCGCGGCGATCTCGACCGTTCGGCGGGCCGTCACGGTCGGTCCTTCCTGCTGCCTGGTAGCGCGGCAGGGCATGGTGTGGCCCCGACGGCGCCGAGAGTCGTCCTCTCGCGCGTCGACCGGGGTAGATACCGGGTCGGCCGGGCCTGGTGGGCCGGGAGCCGGACCGCGGCCGCCGAGCGGTCGCGCCAACTCTGCGTCAGGCAGATGCTGGGGGTGGTCTAGCGGTGGTCATACGACGTAGTCGCACCAGCATACAGTTACGCGCGTAGATCCCGCCAGACCACCCAGGCTTTCCCGCGTCACACCGGCCCGGGCGGGCCGGGGCGGACCGGGGCGGCTGCCCCGGCCCCCATCCCGCCCGGGCACTCACCGTCCGTTCAGCCACCCCGCCAGCTTGCCGCCCTTGTCCACGGCCCGCAGTCGCCGCTCCGTCGCCTCGCCGACCTCGTCCGTGGTGACCACCAGCAGCTCGTCCCCGCCGCGCAGCATGGTCGCCTTGTCCGGCACGAAGGAGTTGCCCTCCCGGACGACCAGGGTGACGGCGGCCCCCTTGGGCAGCCGCAGTTCGCTGATCTCCACGCCCGACATCCGCGAGGTCGGCGAGAGTGCGACCGACAGCAGGTGCCCGTGCAGCTTCTCCAGCGGCGCGGACTCGATGTCGAGGTCCTGGCCCATCGCGCCCTCGCCGATCCGCAGCCGCTTGGCCATCCACGGCAGGGTCGGGCCCTGGAGCAGGGTGAAGACGACGACCAGGATGAAGACGATGTTGAACACGTCCTCGGCCTTGTGGGCGCCGGAGACCACCGGGATGGTGGCCAGCACGATGGGCACCGCCCCGCGCAGCCCGGCCCAGCTCAGCAGTGCCTGTTCGCGGCCGGGCACCTTGAACGGGGTCAGGGTGAGGATCACCGACAGCGGTCGGGCGACGAAGACCAGCACCGCGCCGACCACCAGCGCGGGGACGACCGCGTCGCCCATGCTCTCCGGCGCGGCCAGCAGTCCGAGCAGCACGAACATGCCGATCTGCCCTATCCAGGCCAGTCCGTCGGCGAAGCCGCGCACGGCGGGTCCGTGCGGCAGCTTGGAGTTCCCGAGGATCACCGCGCTGATGTAGACGGCGAGGAAGCCGGAGCCGTGCAGCAGCGCGCCGCCGGCGTAGGCGAGCACGGTGAGCGCCACCACGGCGATCGGGTAGAGGCCGGAGGAGGGCAGTGCGACGTGCTTGACCGCGTAGGCGCCGAGCTTGCCGACGGCGAGGCCGACCGCCGCGCCGATCGCCAGTTCGGCGGCGATCGTGCCGAGCAGCACGTACCAGGAGTCCAGTTCGCCGGTGGAGGCGAAGGCGACGACCAGGATGACCACGGGCGCGTCGTTGAAGCCGGACTCGGCCTCCAGCAGGCCGGTCAGCCGGTGCGGCAGCGGGACCATCCGCAGCACCGAGAAGACGGCCGCCGCGTCGGTGGAGGAGACGATCGCGCCGAGCAGCAGCGAGGTCCGCCAGTCGAGGTCGACCAGCCAGTGGGCGCCGGCCGCGGTGACGAAGACGCTGATCCCGACGCCGACGGTGGCCAGCACGGTGGCCGCCGGCATGGCCGGTTTGACCTCGCGCCAGCTGGTCTTGAGGCCGCCCTCGGCCAGGATCACCACGAGTGCCGCGTAGCCCAGCACCTGGGTCAGCTCGGCGTTGTTGAAGGTGACGCCGATCCCGTTCTGGCCCAGCGCCACGCCGATCCCGAGGTAGATCAGCAGACTGGGCAGTCCTGATCGGGTCGAGAACCGGACGGCGACCACCGCGAAGAGCAGGATCACGGAGGCTTCGAGCAGGAGCTGGTTCAGGTGGTCGACGTTCACGCAGTGGCACCTCGGGCAGGCATGGGCGGGCGGGGTGTCAGGTGGTGCTGGGGGCGTTCCGTTGGTACAGGGAGGACTCCGTCGGGCGTCGGCCCGCTAAGAAGTCGTCAATGCTCCTGTTGCGGATCGTTACTCAGTCTAACATTTTGCCATACCTTTAGCTTCGCCCCAGCTCGGTCCCCCGTTCACGGCGGTGCGCCGACTCGGCCTAATGTGGTGCCCTGTCCCGGTCCCAGGCCCCGGACACGCCCGCCCGCCCCGAAGTCAGGACCGCAAGGACCCAGATGCCCCGCTCGAAGAAGTTCCGGCGCGCCCGTCTGATCGTGATCGTGCTGGTCGTGCTGCTGGTGGCCGGCGTCGGCTACGGCGGCTACCGCGGGGTCACCGCGGTCCGCGCGTCCTTCCCGGAGGTCGACGGCACGGTCAAGGTGGCGGGCATGAGCGCGCCGGTCGACGTCAAGCGCGACGCCAACGGCATTCCGCAGCTGTACGCGGACACCAACGAGGACCTGTTCCGCGCCCAGGGCTACGTCCAGGCCCAGGACCGGTTCTGGGAGATGGACGTCCGCCGGCACATCACGGCCGGCCGGCTGTCCGAGATGTTCGGCGACAGCCAGGTCGACACCGACTCCTTCATCCGCACGATGGGCTGGCGCCAGGTGGCGCAGAAGGAGTACGACACCAAGCTCTCGCCGGACACCAAGAAGAACCTCCAGGCCTACGCGGACGGCGTGAACGCCTGGCTGTCCGAGCACCCCGGCGGTGAGAAGGCCTCGCTGGAGTACGCCCTGCTGGGCGCCGTCAACAGCGGCTACCAGCCCGAGCAGTGGACCCCGGTCGACTCGGTGGCCTGGCTCAAGGCGATGGCCTGGAACCTCTCCGGGAACCTCCAGGAGGAGATCGACCGCTCGCTGCTCGCCCAGGACTTCGGCCCGGACAAGATCGCCGAGCTCTACCCGGACTACCCGTACGCCCGCAACGGCACGATCGTGAAGACCGGCACCGTCGGCGGCGACACCTACCGCCCGGCCGACGGCTCGCCGCAGCCCGGCGCCGCCCCCGGCACCGGCGGCACCGCCCAGGGCGCGGCCACCACCAAGGCCCTGCTGCAGGGCCTCACCGACCGGATCGACGCGATGCCGCAGCTGCTCGGCCGCCCCGGTCAGGGCATCGGTTCCAACTCCTGGGTGGTCGCGGGCTCGCACACCACCACCGGCAAGCCGCTGCTGGCCAACGACCCGCACCTCGGCCCCGGCCTGCCCTCGGTCTGGTACCAGATGGGCCTGCACTGCCGGACCACCTCGCCGGCCTGCCAGTACGACGTCTCCGGCTTCACCTTCGCCGGGATGCCCGGCGTGATAATCGGCCACAACAAGGACATCGCCTGGGGCTTCACCAACCTGGGCGCCGACGTCACCGACCTCTACCTGGAGAAGGTCACCGGCCCGGACACCTACCAGGTGGACGGCAAGGACGTGAAGTTCGACCTCCGCAAGGAGACCGTCAAGGTCGCCGGCGGCGAGGACCGCACCATCACCGTCCGCACCACCCAGACCGGCGCCCCGCTGATCTCCGACGTGAGCACCGAGCAGCAGAACGTCGGCAAGTACGCCCCCAACGGCACCTCCGCCCCCGACCGCGGCACCGGCGGCTACGGCGTCGCCCTGCAGTGGACGGCGCTCAGCCCGGGCCGGACCATGGACGCCGTCTTCGAACTGGACCGGGCCCGCAACTGGGACGACTTCCGTGGCGCCGCCAAGGACTTCGCGGTCCCCGCGCAGAACCTGATCTACGCCGACGCCAAGAACATCGGCTACCAGGCCCCCGGCGTCATCCCGGTGCGCGGCAAGGGCGACGGCTCCATGCCCGCCCCGGGCTGGGACTCCTCGTACCAGTGGAAGCCGGACCCGGTCCCGTTCACCGCGCTGCCGTACAGCTTCAACCCGACGGTCGGCTACATCGTCACCGCCAACCAGGCCGTGGTGGACCCGAGCTACAAGTACACCCTCACCAAGGACTGGGAGTACGGCACCCGGGCCAAGGAGATCACCGACCAGATCGACGGCCTGCTCAAGAACAACGGCAAGATCTCGCCGGACGACATGCAGACCCTGCAGCTGGACAACACCAGCATCATGGCCAAGACGCTGGTCCCGCTGCTGCTCAAGCAGCAGATCGACGACCCGTACGTACGCCAGGCGCAGGACCTGCTGAAGGACTGGAACTTCCACCAGGACGCCGACTCGGCGGCCGCCGCCTACTACAACGGCGTCTGGCGCAACCTGCTCAGCCTCGCCTTCGGCCAGAAGTTCCCGGCCGACATCCGGGCCAAGGACAACTGCCTGCTGGTGCGCCAGCAGGACGACCCGACCAAGCCGGACAGCTCCAGCCGGATCGTCAACCAGTGCGGCACCCGTGACCCGTCCAAGGCCCAGCCGGACGGCGGCGACCGCTGGACCGAGGTCGTGCGCCAGCAGCTGGACAAGCCCGACAGCTCGTGGTGGACGTACATCGACTCCCAGCACAAGGAGCAGAAGGGCCTGGACAACCTGCTCAAGGAGGCGATGAAGAACGCCCGGCAGGACCTGACCTCGCTGCTCGGCAAGGACATCTCCACCTGGAGCTGGGGCCGCCTGCACAAGCTGGAGCTGCGCGAGCAGACCATGGGCACCGACAACTCCTCGATCGCCTCCGGCGTCGTCCACAAGCTGCTCAACCGCGGCCCGTACCGCCTCTCCGGCGGTTCGGCGGCGGTCGACGCGGCGGGCTGGAACGCGGCGGCCGGCTACCAGGTGGACTGGATCCCGTCGATGCGGATGGTGGTCGACCTGAACGACCTGGACTCCTCGCGCTGGATCAACGTCGGCGGCGCCTCCGGCCACGCCTTCCACACCAACTACAACGACCAGACCGACCTCTGGCTCAAGGGCAAGCTGCTGACCTGGGCCTTCACCCCGGACGCGGTGGAGAAGGCGACCAAGCACAAGCTGGTGCTCACCGGGAGCTGACACCCGTACGACACTCCGAGCGGCCCCGCCGTCCCCCGAGGACGGCGGGGCCGTCCGGCTATCCGAGCGCCCGCACCCCCGAGGGCGTCACCACCAGGTCCACCGGCCGGTCGTGCGACTCGGCCGGCACCCGCTCCAGCAGCTCGTGGTCGTACAGCAGCACGGCCAGCACCGGCCGCACCCCGGCCCGCGCCAGCCGGGCCAGCACCCGGTCGTAACTGCCGCCGCCGCGGCCCAGCCGGAGCCCGGCCCGGTCCACCGCCAGGCCCGGCAGCAGCACCACCGAGGCCCCCGTGACGGCCTCCGGCCCGAGCCGGGGCCCGACCGGCTCCAGCAGCCCGCGCCCGGCCGGGGCCAGCGTCGCGGGGCCCGCGTACTCGGCCCAGTCCAGGTCGTTGTCGGGCAGCAGCACCGGCAGCAGCACCCGCACGCCGCCGTCCAGCAGCGCGTCCAGTAGCGGCCGGGTGCCCGGCTCCGCGCCCACCGAGACGTACGCGGCCACCGTGCTGCCGGGCGGGGCCAGCTCCCAGGCGTGCCCGGCCAGCGCGTCGGTGGCGGCCGCGCGCCCCTCGGCGGTGAGCGCGCGGCGCTCCGTCAACAGCCGTGTCCTCAGCTCGCTCTTCTCGTTGTGCACCGGATCCTCCGCGTCCGAAAGCCGTTCGGAAAGTCGTTCCGAACACCTGCCAACCGTGACGCGCAGAGCCTGACACGCGAAAGGGCGCCCCGATTGTCCACCCCGTTGCTGGTCCAGGCCCTGGCCGCGCTGAGCGCCCCCGCGCTGGCCGGCGCCACCGTGCTCGGACTGCGGTTGCGCCGGGAGCGGGCCGGGGCGGCCGCCGACCGGGACCGGCTGACCGGGCGGGTCGCCGAGCTGGAGGAGCGCTGCGCCGAGCTGGAGCGGACCGCCTCCTGCGACCCGCTCACCGGGGTCTGGAACTACCGTCACCTGCAGCTCACCCTGGACCGGGAGATCGAGCGGGCCCGTCGCGCCGAGCACACCGACCACGCCGAGGGCCCCCGCCCACTGGCCGTGCTGCTGCTGGCGATCGCCGGCTTCGAGGCGGTCACCGCCGAGCACGGCCGCGCCCGCGGCAACGCGATACTGCGCGACCTCGCCCAGCGGCTGGCGATGGAGATCCGCCGGGCCGACACCCTGGGCCGGTACGGCGGCGAGGAGTTCCTGGTGGTGCTGCCGGACACCGGCGCCGAGGGGGCCGCGCAGGTCGCCGAGCGGCTGGTCTGGTCGGTCCGCCGACACCTGCTGCTGGACTGGTCCTCCGGCACCCGGGCCCCCCGCCCGCCCTCGGGCAACGGCCTGACCGCCGCGGTCGGCGTCGCCGTGCTGCCCGAGGACGGCACCCACGCGGCCGTCCTGCTGCGCTCCGCCGACGCCGCGCTGGCCGCCGCGCGCGCGGCCGGCGGCGACTGCTGGCGGATCGCGCCGCGTCCGGGACGGCCCGCGGCCGGGCCCCGCGAGCAGCCCGGTTCCGCTCCGGAGCAGGCGACGACTGCTGAAGGTGACCGTTCGGAAAAGCCGGGTAGTCTGTCGGCCTGTACCGGAGGGGACTCCCTGGCCCAACCGGTCGCTTCCCATACGCCCGCCATCGTGGCCGTGCCGCGCGACGTGCTGTCCTAGCCGTCCGACCGTGCGCGGCCGGGCGAAAACGTGCCTGAGTAAGGTAAACGCATGACGACGACCCCCTCCCGTATTCCGGTGACCAAGGCCGTGGTGCCCGCGGCCGGACTGGGCACCCGCTTCCTCCCGGCGACCAAGGCAACCCCGAAGGAGATGCTGCCCGTCGTCGACAAGCCGGCCATCCAGTACGTCGTCGAGGAGGCCTCCGCCGCGGGCCTGTCCGACATACTGATGGTCACCGGCCGCAACAAGCGCGCGCTGGAGGACCACTTCGACCGCGCCTACGAGCTGGAGGAGCTGCTCGTCCGCAAGGGCGACGAGGACCGCCTGCGCCGGGTCCGCGAGTCCGTCGAGCTGGCCAACATGCACTACGTCCGCCAGGGCGACCCGAAGGGCCTCGGCCACGCCGTCTCCGTCGCGGAGCAGCACGTCGCCGGCCAGCCGTTCGCCGTCCTGCTCGGCGACGACCTGATCGACCCGCGCGACCCGCTGCTCGCCCGCATGATCGAGGTGCAGCAGGAGCTCGGCGGCTCGGTCGTCGCCCTCATGGAGGTCGACCCCTCCCAGATCCACCTCTACGGCTGCGCCGCCGTCAAGGCGAACGGCTTCGGCGACGACGTCTTCCAGGTGACCGACCTGGTCGAGAAGCCCGAGCCGGGCGAGGCCCCCTCCAACTACGCGGTCATCGGCCGCTACGTCCTCGACCCGCTGGTCTTCGACGTGCTGCGCGAGACCCCGCCCGGCCGCGGTGGCGAGATCCAGCTCACCGACGCCCTGCGCGAGCTGACCACCCGCGAGGCCGAGACCGGCGGCCAGGTGCACGGCGTGCTGTTCAAGGGCCGCCGCTACGACACCGGCGACCGCGCCGACTACCTGCGCGCTATCGTCCGACTGGCCGCCGAGCGCGAGGACCTGGGCCCGGAGTTCCGCTCCTGGCTGCGGGAGTTCGTCGGCTCCGAGCTGCAGGACTGATCCCAGACACAGAGAGCGAGCCGCCGATGACCGGGTCCACGGAGCACAGCACCACCCCCGCAGCCTGCTGCGACGGGTCCGCGGACCGGGCACCGGCGGCTCCTCGTTTCTGGACGGTGGACGAGCACCGCGCCGACGTGCTGGCCGCGGTCGGCCCGCTGCCCGCGATCGAGCTCCAGCTGCTCGACGCCCAGGGCTGCCGGCTGGAGGAGGACGTGGTCGCCGACGGCGACCTGCCGCCCTTCGACAACAGCTCGATGGACGGCTACGCGGTCCGCACGGCCGACACCGAGGGCGCCACCGACACCTACCCGTCGGTGCTCGGCGTGGTCGGCGACATCGCCGCCGGCGCCGACGAGCTGCCGAAGGTCGGCCCCGGCCAGGCCGCCCGGATCATGACCGGCGCCCCGCTGCCGCCCGGCGCCCAGGCGGTCGCCCCGGTCGAGTGGACCGACGGCGGGACCGGCACCGGGACGGCCGCGGCCGCGATGGGCGCGCCGGTGGCCGACGAGGAGGTCCGGGTGCTGCGCCCGGTCGCCGAGGGCGCGCACATCCGCCGCCGCGGCAGCGACGTCGCGGCCGGTACCCGGGTGCTGGAGGCCGGCACCCGGCTCGGCCCCACCCAGCTCGGCCTGCTCGCGGCGATCGGCCGGGCCACCGTGAAGGTCCGCCCGCGCCCCCGGGTGGTGGTGCTCTCCACCGGCAGCGAGCTGGTCCAGCCCGGCGAGCCGGTCGGGCCGGGGCAGATCGCCGACTCCAACAGCTTCACCCTCACCGCGGCCGCCCAGGAGGCCGGCGCCATCGCCTACCGGGTCGGCGCCGTCCCCGACGACGCCGACCGGCTGCGCGCCGTCCTGGAGGACCAGCTCGGCCGGGCCGACCTGATCGTCACCAGCGGCGGGGTCAGCGTCGGGGCGTACGACGTGGTCAAGGAGGTCTTCGAGTCCTACGGGGGAGTGGACTTCCGCCGGCTGCGGATGCAGCCCGGCAAGCCGCAGGGCTTCGGCCGGATCGGCGGCCCGTCCGGGGTGCCGCTGCTCGCCCTGCCGGGCAACCCGGTGAGCGCGTACATCTCCTTCGAGCTCTTCGTCCGCCCGGTGATCCGCACCATGCTGGGCGCGGCCGAGGTGCACCGCCCGGTGGTGCGCGCGCTCTGCCCGGCCGAGCTGCGCTCCCCGGCCGGCCGCCGGCAGTTCCTGCGCGGCCGCTACTCGGCGGCGGACGGCACCGTCGAGCCGGTCGGCGGCGCCGACTCCCACCTGGTCGGGGCGCTGGCCCGGGCGAACTGCCTGATCACCGTCCCCGAGGAGGTCACCGGCCTGCCGGCCGGCAGCGAGGTCGACGTCGTCCTGCTGGACGCCTGAGCGTCGGCCGTCGGCGGCGGGTCAGGAGCGCCCGGAGGCGAGCGGGCGCGTGCCGAGCGGTACGGTAGCGCGGTATTCGACCTGCGCGCCCCTGGAGTTACCCGTGACGACACCGAACCCCGGCGACCGCCTCACCCACGTCGACGAGCAGGGCGCGGCCCGGATGGTCGACGTCTCCGAGAAGGCCACCACCGTGCGCACCGCCGTCGCGGCCGGCCGGGTCCGGGTCTCCCCGAAGGTGGTGGAGC
This sequence comes from Kitasatospora sp. NPDC089509, assembly GCF_044749365.1. Taxonomy (NCBI): domain Bacteria; kingdom Bacillati; phylum Actinomycetota; class Actinomycetes; order Kitasatosporales; family Streptomycetaceae; genus Kitasatospora; species Kitasatospora sp. NPDC089509. The sequence goes on from NZ_JBIVHS010000030.1 coordinate 34,301, forward strand.
TGCTGCGCGGCGAGGGCGTGCCCAAGGGCGACGCCCTCGCGGTGGCCCGGATCGCCGGGATCATGGGCGCCAAGCGGACCCCGGACCTGATCCCGCTCTGCCACCCGATCGCGGTCTCCGGCGTCGAGGTCGACCTCGCCGTCGCGGACGACGCGGTCGAGATCACCGCCACGGTGCGGACCGCCGACCGCACCGGTGTCGAGATGGAGGCGCTGACCTCGGTGGCGGTCGCCGCGCTGACCGTGATCGACATGGTCAAGGCGGTCGACAAGGGCGCCGCCGTGGAGTCCGTCCGGGTGCTCGCCAAGACCGGCGGCAAGAGCGGCGACTGGTTCGCGCCGGAGGTGGCCGAGTGAAGGCGTCGGCCGGGCGGGCGCTGGCCGTCACCGTCTCCAACCGGGCCTCGGCCGGGGTGTACCAGGACAGCGGCGGCCCGCTGCTGGTGGCCGGCCTGACCGCGATGGGCTTCACCGTCGACGGCCCCCGGGTGGTGCCGGACGGCGAGCCGGTCGAGGCCGTGCTGCGCGAGGCGGTCGCGGCCGGCTACGACGTGGTGCTGACCACCGGCGGCACCGGCATCTCGCCGATGGACCTCACCCCCGAGATGACCGCCCGGGTGATCGACCGGCAGGTCCCCGGGATCGCCGAGGCCGTCCGCGCGTACGGCCGGGACAAGGTGGCGACCGCGGCGCTCTCCCGCGGGCTGGCCGGGCTCGCCGGACGTACCCTGATCGTCAACCTGCCGGGCTCGACCGGCGGCGTCAAGGACGGCCTGGCCGTCCTGGAGCCGCTGCTCGCCCACGCCGTCGACCAGCTCGGCGGCGGGGACCACCCCCGGCCCGACGCCCCAGCTTCCGGGAGAGCGCACTGAACGCCGGCTGGCCGGTAGAACTCCACGAGGGGGAGGTCGTGCTGCGCCCGATCCGGGCCCGCGACCAGCGCGAGTGGCAGGAGGTGAGCCGCCGCAACCGGGACTGGCTGCGGCGCTGGGAGGCCACCGTGCCGCCCGGCCCGGCGGGTCGGGCGGCGGGCCCGCGTCCGACCTACCGGCAGATGGTCCGGTTCCTGCGCGGCGAGGCCTCGGCCGGCCGGATGCTGCCCTTCGTGGTGCTCTACAAGGGCCAGCTGGTCGGCCAGTTGACCGTCGGGGGGATCACCTGGGGCTCGATGTGCTCGGCCAACGTCGGCTACTGGATCGACGAGGCGGTGGCCGGCCGGGGCATCATGCCGACGGCGGTGGCGCTTTCGGTGGACCACTGCTTCCGCACCCTCGGACTGCACCGGATCGAGGTCTGCATCCGTCCGGAGAACGGTCCGAGCCGCCGGGTGGTGGAAAAGCTCGGCTTCCGTTCGGAGGGAATCCGCCCGCGCTATCTCCACATCGACGGGGACTGGCGGGACCACCTGGTCTACGCCCTGACCGCCGAGGAGGTCCCGGAGGGGATGCTGGAGCGTTGGCGGGCGATCAGTTCCGGCCGCGAGTCACGTAATTGAATATCTGTTCGAATCAAATATCGATATGGCATCGGCGTGGTGGCGGACCGTCACAAACACCGGCAAAATAGTCGGAGAATCAGCTTGATCACACGACACGCCGCGCCAAATTGCTGCCGGGCCTTCCCCGGCGCCCGTACGGTGTGAATCGTGAGCAGTAGCGGCCTTATCTACGCCGTCATCGTAGGGGCCTGGGCCGCCTATCTGGTGCCGATGTGGCTCCGCAGGCAGGACGAACTCAACGAGGCGCGCCCGACGGAACGCTTCAGCACCGCCATCCGCCTGCTGGCCGGGCGTTCGGCGCTGGAGCGGCGGGCAGCCCGGGCCCTGGGCGACGAACCGCGTGACGACGAGCACAGCGACGACGGTCCTCCCGAACGGGACGCGGCCGCCTCCGGCGACCCCGCGGCCCGGGAGCCCGAACCCCCGGCGGAACGCCCGGTCGAACGGCCCGCCGCCGTGCGGCAGGGCGGCGCCGAGCGCCGGGCCCGGCTGCTGGCCCGCCGGCGCCGGATGGTCACCGCCCTCTTCCTGGCCTTCGCCCTCGGCGCGGTGGTCGCCGCGGTGGCCGGTCTCGCCTTCCTCTGGGTGCCGGCCGTCCCGGCACTCCTCCTCACCCTCTACATCGGCCACCTGCGCAAGCTGGAGCGGCAGCGGTACGAGGTGAAGCTGGACCGGTCCCGGGCCGTCCAGGCGGCCGAGCGGCTGCGCCAGCGCGAGCGGCAGCGGGCCGAGGCCCCGGTGGACGACCGGCCGACGGTCGAGGCCCCCGCCCCTGTGGAGCCGGACCAGGCCGCGCCCGCCGGGCAGCGGCCCGGCCGCCGGTCGCACCTGCGGCTGGCCGCCGACCCCGAGCAGCCCACCGTCGCGGCGTCCTCCGCCTCCGTGGTGGCGGAGGCGACCGAGCACGAGGAGTGGGTCGACGGCATGCGCGAGCGTGGCGCGGCCGGCCCGGACTCCTGGGAGCCGGTGCCCGTCCCGCTGCCGACCTACGTCACCGCGCCGGTCGCCCCCCGGGTGTCCCGCGGCGTCGACCTGTCGGCCCCCGGCACCTGGACCGCCGGGCGCCCCGCCGAGCCCCGCAGCACCCCGCTGTTCGACCAGTACGCCGAGGCCCCGGCCCCGGAGTCCCGCCCCCGCGCGGCCAACGAATGACCGCCGTGACCGCCCCCGACCAGGGGGGTGGTCACGGACCCCCTTCGAAAGGTGCTAGAGTTTCTTCTCGTTGGGGCTGTGGCGCAGTCCGGTAGCGCACCTCGTTCGCATCGAGGGGGTCAGGGGTTCGAATCCCCTCAGCTCCACCCAACGGATCGGCTCAGGCCGGTCCACCAAGTCCCGCCGGGAGTCAACTCCCGGCGGGACTTCGCGTTTTGCGGCCCGGAAGGCCCGGCGAGAGGGCTGGTGACCGAGGTCACACCGCTCCCACCAGGGCGGAAGCTGACGGACTTTGGAACTCAGGGGAGTCTCAGAGGGGTCGGTTATGGTGGTTGGGCCCAGACGGCGACGAGGGAACGATCTGGTCTATCTCAACGGGGTGCCATCGCGGTGCGCGAGTTCGGTCTGACACGGTGGACGCGGCGAGCGGACCCGGAGGGGCCCGACAGCGGCCCGACAGGCGGACGACCGAACTCCTGGACCGTCGCGGCGATCTGCGTCGCGGTGCTGTCGGTCGCGGCGTTCGTCATCCAGCGGCACCTGCACGGCGCGACCATGGTCGACATGCTCGTCTACCGGGCCGAGGGCCAGGCCGTCGTCAACGGCGACGACCTGTACGCGATGCGGCTGCCCGGCTGGGACCTCCCGGCCACCTACCCGCCGTTCGCCGCGATGCTGTTCGTCCCGAGCACCTGGTTCGGCGTGAGCACCCTGCGCGTCCTGGTGATGCTCGGCAACTACGCGCTGCTCGGTCTGTCCGTGCACCTGTCGCTCAAGCTGGCCGGCTGGCCCGCCCGGCGGTACCGCCCGGCCGCCGCGATCCTCGGCGCCGGCCTCGCGGTCTGGCTGGAGCCGGTCTACACCACCTTCCAGTACGGCCAGGTCAACCTCGCCATCCTGTGCCTGGTGCTGTGGGACCTCACCCGGTCCGACCGCAGCCGCACCAAGGGCGTGGGCATCGGCCTGGCCACCGCGATCAAGATCACCCCGGGGCTGTTCGCCGTCTACCTGTTCCTGACCGGACGGGTCCGGGCCGCGCTGGTCTCCATGGGCACCTTCCTGGCGGCCGGTTTGATCGGCTGGATCGTACTGCCGGACGGCTCGTACGGGTTCTGGACCAACTACCTGTGGGACCCGAGCCGGGTCGGCGTCACCGTGCTGGTGGACAACCAGTCGCTGCGCGGGGCCGTCTGCCGGCTGCTCGACGTCAACGACCCCGGCACGGTCGGGCTGATCGTCTGCGGGCTGGTGGGCGCCCTCGGACTGGGCGTGGCCGTGCTCGCCGGGCGCTCCACCCGGGTGCTGCGCCGGGCCGACGCCTGGGGCGGCGTCTGCGCCGCCTTCACCGCGCTGCTGGTCTCGCCGATCAGCTGGACCCACCACTGGGTCTGGTGCATCCCGCTGATCGCCCTGCTGGCCGCGGAGGCCAGGAACACCCGCCGCCGGGTGCTGCTCGGGGTGACGCTGGTGGTGTTCCTCTCGCACGTGATGTGGGCGGTGCCGCACCGCTGGGGCCGCGGCGTCGTCTGGTACTGGCAGCTGCCCGGCGCGATCTACCCGCCGCTGGCCATCGCCGTCCTGGCGGTCGTCGGCGTGCGGCTGTACCGGGCCCGGCGGCAGGCGGTCGACGCCTCGGCCGGCGCCTGGGCGCTGCTCGGCGCCAGGCTCGACGCCGCCCCCGATCCCGACCGCGACCCCGCCCTGACCAACCGGACCTGACGGACCAGAGACGGACCGGAGCCGACGTGACCACCCAGACCGCAAGCCCGCCGACGCCCCGTGCCGTCGTACCCGCCGCCCGCCGGGCCGCCGCCGCGCTGGGCTCGCCCGCGCGGCGCACCGTGCTGCTCAGCGTGCTGTGCTTCGCGGTGATGTGCGCGATCGGGATGCAGGGCTGGGCGTCCGTCTCGCTCGGCGGCTTCGACCTCGGCATCTTCGACCAGGGGATACGCGGCTACTCGCACTTCGGGCTGCCGGTCTCCACGCTGAAGTACTACCACCACGAGTTCCCGCCGGGGTTCTCGCTGCTCGGCGACCACTTCTCCCCGGTGCTGGCGCTGCTCGCGCCGCTGTACTGGATCTGGGACGACCCGCGCTCGCTGATCATCGGACAGGCGCTGCTGTTCGCGCTCGGGGTGCCGCTGATCCGCCGGATCGCCGCGCACGCCTTCGCCGCCGCCGAGCCGCGCACCGCCCGCCGGGCCGCCGACCTGGCCGGGCTGGTCTACGCGCTCGGCTGGCCGCTGCTGGTCGCCTCCCGGGTCGGCTTCCACGAGGTGGCGTTCGCCGTCCCGCTGATCCTGCTGCTGCTGGAGCGCGGGCTGGCCCGCCGCTACGGCACGGTGGTGCTGGCCGCGGTGCTGCTGTGCTGCACCAAGGAGGACCTGGGCCTGCTGGTCGGCGCGTACGGCCTGGTGCTGCTGCTGCGCACCCGGGGCACCGGGGACCGGGCCGGGCGGTTCACCGGGATCGGGCTGCTGCTGGGCGGGCCGATCGCCTCGGCGGTGGCGATCACCTGGCTGATCCCGGCGATGGGCGGCGAGCCGGGCTACTACTGGAACTACGACGCGCTCGGCGCCGACGGCGGCGAGGCGGTCCGCAACCTGCTGCACAACCCGTTCCTGCTGGTGCAGACCGCCTTCGACCAGCCGTTGAAGCCGCTGCTGCTGCTCTGGCTGTTCGGCACCATGTTCCTGCTGCCGCTGCGCTCGGCCACCGTGCTGTGCCTGGTGCCGCTGCTGGCCGAGCGGATCCTGTCCAGCAACCCCAACCACTGGTCGATCGCCCGGCACTACGACTCGATGCTCTGGCCGGTCCTGCTGACCGCGAGCCTGGAGGTGCTGGGGCGGCTGAGCAGCACCGGGCGGCCCGAGCGGACCCGTCGGCGGGCCCGGCTGCTGGGCCTGGGCACGGTCGGGGTGGCGCTGGTCGCGGCGGTGCCGATCGGGCTGCTGCAGCTCGCGGTGCCGTCCTCCTGGGAGCCCCGGGCGAGCGAGGCCGCGCTGGTCCGGGCGGCCGCGCTGATCCCGGACGGCGCCTCGGTGGAGGCGGACAACCAGATCGCGCCGCGGCTGACCGCCCGGACCGACGTGGTGCTGGTGGACGGGACGCCGCGCGGGCGCGCGTACGTGCTGATCCGCTCCGACAAGCGGTCCTTCCCGTTCACGACGGACAAGGAGCAGGCCGACCGGATCCAGCTGCTGCTGGCGCACGGCTACCGGCAGCTCTGGGCCGAGGACGGCGTGGTGCTGCTGCACCGGGAGGGCGACGAGCCGGTGCCCGGCGAGCACGTGCCCGGGCCGGGCAGCAAGCCGGTCCAGGACAAGGTGCCGACCGACGTGGGGCACAACCTGTTCAAGGGCTGACCCCGCCCGCGCGGACGATCACCACCGGGCAGGACGCGTGGCACAGGCAGTACTGGGCGACGGTGCCCAGCGGGACCTCCGGCGGGGTGCCGTGGCCGCGGTTGCCGAGCACCAGCAGCGCGGCGCCGGCCGCGGCGGTGACCAGGGCGGGGCCCGGCGGCCCGGCCTTGAGGTGGCGGCGCAGCGGGACGGCGCAGTGGGCCGCGGTCTCGTCCAGGATCCGGGCGGCCCGGTGCTCGGGCTCGAAGCCGTCCAGGGCGGGCGGCACGAGGCCGTGGTCGCCGTACAGGCAGGGGAAGTCCCAGACGGCCACCGCCTCCAGCGGGCCACCGGTGAGGCCGGCCAGGCGGGCCGCCCAGCGGGCGGCGGCCAGGGCGGGTGCGGAGCCGTCCACGCCGACCACGATCAGGCCGTGCGGCTGCATGCTTCGAGCGTAGACACGGCCGGGGGCCGGCCGGAAGGTCTCCGGCCGGCCCCCGGGGGCGTGGGTCAGGGGCGCTCGGCGTAGGACTGGTGCTGGTGCGAGCCCTGGGGCGGGACGGCGCCGTAGCGGCCGGGGCGGTGGCCGCGCGGGTGCCGGGTCAGGTGGAAGCCGAGGACGCCGGCCAGGGCGGCCAGGAAGCCGCCGCCGATGGTCCAGTACCAGCGGCTGTTCCAGCCGGAGAACCAGCCGGTGTACCAGTGCTGCTTCTCGGCGACCGGGGCCGCCGCCTTGGCCGTGCTCGCGCCGCCGCCGACCGGCGGGACCAGCGGGGCCTTCAGCTCGCCGCCCTCGGGCTGGGCGTTGTCGGCGTTGCCCTTGGCGGTGACGTGCAGCCGGGTGGTGGCGGCCAGGCCGAGGTCGGGCTGCGGGGCGTCGGTGACCGACAGCCGGACGTAGTAGGTGCCGGGCAGCGGGTCGCCGGACCACGGCTCGGCCCAGGTGCGGACCTCGCGCAGGGTGCAGTTGAGGGTCAGGGCGGTGGCGCTCTGGTCGCCGGTGGCGTTCTGGGTGCCGGCGGTGCAGGCCTGGCGGCGGCGCAGGCCGTCGAAGACCTCGACGGTCCAGGTCTGCGGGCCGTGCCGGTCGGCGGCGGGGGCCAGGTTGACGGTCAGGTTGATCGTCGGGGTCTGGCCCTCGGCGGCGCCGAACGCCCAGTACAGGTAGTCGCCGGTGGAGACGGCGACGTCGGCGTCCTGGCCGGGGGAGAGGTTGACCGCGGTCAGGAAGGAGGTGCCGGCCTTGGTGGCCGGGGCCGGGCTGCCGCTCGCGGTCGCGCTCGGGGACGGCGAGGCGGCGGAGGCGGCCGGGGCGCCCAACGCGAGGGTGGGCAGCGCGAGGGCGGGCAGCAGGGCGAGGGCGGCGAGGGCGCCGCGGATCGTCGTACGCATGGTCAGTTCTCCCGCCAGACGGCGATCCGCCAGCGTGCGATCCAGCCGGAGACCAGGCCGAAGGCCAGGCCGGCCAGGGTGAGGGTGAGCAGCAGGATCCAGCCGCGGCCGAGGCCCATCGCGGCGCCCTCGGGGGCGGGCGAGGCGGCGGCCAGGTCGACGGTCAGCTCCAGCGGCATGCCGGGGTCGGTGTGGACGCCGGCCTGCGGGGCCAGCGCGTTGCTGACGACCAGGCAGACGGTGGTGTCCGGCTTGTCCTTGGCCGAGGCGGTCGGGCTCGCGGTGACGTAGCCCTTGGAGTCGTCGGTGGACCAGCGCAGGCCGGTGGAGACGACGTCGGTGCGGGTGCTGCCGGCGTCGGTGCCGCGGACGAGTTCCTGGCCGGTGGCGCTGGTGGCCTGGAGCAGGACGCCGTAGTCGCGGGCCACCGCGCGGTCGAGTCCGACGCTGACCGAGGCGCGCAGCTCCTGGCCGGCCTTGACCGGGACCTTGTAGACGCGGTGCTCGGAGAACTTCTCCCGGTCGCTGTAGACGCCGGGGGCGAGCACCGGGGCGTTGTCGCACTTGTCGGTGCCGGTGGTCTTGACCGGGTTGACGGTGTAGGTGTCGTCGTTGCGGTCGATCAGCTGCTTCACCTTGTCGGTGAGCTGCTGTCCGGTGCGGACGTCGGTGTAGGTGCCGCCGGTGGCGTTGGCGATGCAGAGCAGCTGCTGGCGGGTCTTGTCGTCGTGGGCCAGGCCGAGGGTGTCGACCACCAGGTGGATGCCCTGGGCGGCGAGTTCGCGGGCCACGTCGCACGGGTCCGGCGGGGCGCAGTCGTCCTCGCCGTCGGTGATCAGGACGATCCGGCGGGTGGCGTCGCCCTTGCCGAGGTCCTGGGCGGCGCCGCGCAGGGCCAGGCCGATCGGGGTCCAGCCGGTGGGGCGCAGGGTGGCGACGGCGGTCTTGGCCTCGACCTTGTTGGTCCTGCCGACCGGGAACAGCTGCTTGGTGTCCTGGCAGCCGACGGTCTTGTCGTTGCCGGGGTAGCTGGCGCCGAGGGTGCGGATGCCGAACTCGGCCTCCGGGGGCAGGGCGTCGATCACCTCGTTCAGCGAGTTCTGGGCCACCGAGATGCGGCTCTTGCCCTGGATGTCGGCGGTGTTCATGGAGCCGCTGACGTCCAGGATCAGGTCGACCTTGGGGGCCTCCTGGGGTGCTGGGGTGGCGCCGGCTGAGGGTTCGTCGGCGTGGGCGGGCAGGCCGAGGAGCAGCGAGGCGCCCGTTATCGCCAGGGCGGCCAGCAGGCTGCCGAGCCTGGTGTGCGGTCGTCGTCCGGTATTCACCCGGTGATCCTAGGGATCATCAGTTCGTCGGGGCCAAACGGGGCCGGGCGGGCCGCCGGTTCGCTCCGGCGCGGGCTCCGGCGTGAACTCCGGTGCGGGGCGCGGCGGTTGCCGGGCGGGATGCTCACGGTGGCTTTACCGGGGCTGGATAGCCTTCGTGGGGATCCGATGGAGACGGGGTGGGGATGGAGCTGACCGCGGTCGGCAAGCGGTACGGGCGGGGCGGGCGGTGGGTCCTGCGGGACGTCGATCTGGCGGTCGGGCCGGGGGAGTTGGTGCGGATCGCCGGGGCGAACGGGAGCGGCAAGTCGACCCTGCTGCGGTTGGTGGCCGGGATCGAGCGGCCGAGTACCGGCCGGGTGGTGCGGTCCGGCGCGGCGGCGTACGTGCCGGAGCGGTTCCCGCCGGCGCTGCCGTTCGACGCCTCCGCGTACCTGCTGCGGGTGGGCCGGGTGCACGGGCTGTCGGCGGCGGTGGCGCGGCGGCGGGCGGGGGAGTGGCTGGACCGGTTCGGCATCGCGGACCGGGCGGGCACCCCGTTGAGCCGGCTGTCCAAGGGGACGTGTCAGAAGGTGGCGGTGGCGCAGGCGTTGATGTCCGAGGCCCCGGTGCTGCTGCTGGACGAGGCGTGGACCGGGCTGGACCCGGGGGCCCGGGCGGTGCTGGACGAGGCGGCGGTCGAGCGGGCGGCGGCGGGCGCGGCGGTGCTGTTCGTGGACCACGACCCGGACCGGCTGGCCGGGCGGACCGGTGCCGCCTACCGGGTCGGCCCGGACGGCGGGCTGCGGCCGGTGGCGGAGGGGCCGGGGCCGGTGGTGGCCGACGGGCCGGTGATGGAGGTCGAGGTGGAGCTGCCGGACGGCGTCGCGCTGCCGGAGCGGCTGCCCGGCGGGCCGGAGGCGGTCGCGCTGGGCGGGGCGCTGGTGCGCCTGGCGGTGCCGGCCGGTCACTCGGACGCGCTGCTGCGCGCTCTGCTGCTGGGCCGGCCGGGTGTGCGGGTGCTGGCGGTGCGTCGACGGGAGGGGGAGCGGTGCGGCGGCTCGGACCACTGACCCGGTACCACCTGGAGCTGCTGGTGCGCTCGCACGCCTGGCTGCCGCCGTTCCTGACGTTCGTGCTGCTGCTGGTGGTCGGGGTGTCTCCGGGGGATCCGCTGTTGGGCGGGCTCGGCTACGGCGCGGGGGTGCTGGTGCCGGTGAGCGCCTGGTACGTGCGCGGGGTGCTGACGGCGGAGCCGGCGGCGTCGCGGGCCTGTCTGGTGGCGGCGGCGGGCCCGGCGCGGGTGCACCTGGCGGCGCTGCTGGCGGCGTTGACGGCGGCTCTGCTGTCGGCGGTGGGCGCGGTGGCGGCGCTGTGGTGGACGAGTGGGCCGGTGGTGAACCCGGGGGCGGGGGCCGATCCGGGGGTCGGCCGGGCGCTGCTGGCCGGCCTGGCCGCCTCGGTGGTCTGTGTGCTGTCGGGGGTGCTGGCCGGGGCGGTGGCCAACCGTCCGGTGCCGGTCCGTTCGCCGTACGGGATCCTGGCGGCGCTGGGTCTGGCCGCGGCGGCGCTGGTGGTGCCGGTGTCGCCGGCCAACGCGGCGGTGCGCGGGGTGGTGACGGCGGCCCGGACCGGGCGGCTCTGCGTGCCCTGGGGTCAACTGCTGCTGTCCGTCGTGCTGGTGGCCGTGGTCGGGGCGGGGGTGGCGGCGTTGGCGGGGCGGCGGCCGGAGTGAGGGGCGGGGTGGGGGCCGGGGCGGGGGCCGTTCGGGGTGATCGCGACACCGGCGGACACACCGTGCCGAACTGCCGTACATATGGATAACGCTCGTTAGGGTGACGAACCTGGGCAGGGCCGCCGTCGCACCGGCGTCCGGTCCGCCCCGATCGGCATCCCCGCCTCCCCCCAGGACGGTCCGTGGCGACACCTTCCGCCGTGACGAGATCCCCGGCCCGGCCCGACCGGCCGGTGCCGACCCGGCGCACCACCGAGCTGGTGCTGGTGCTGGCGGCCGTGCTGATCGCCGTGTTCGGCTACGTCGGGGTCGGCGTCGACCTCGACGGCGAGGCGCCGGCCGACGCCGTCCAGTACGGGGCCGCGCTGGGTGTGCTCTCGCTCGCGGCGCACGCGGTGGTCCGCCGGCGGGCCCGGCACGCGGATCCGCTGCTGCTGCCGATCGCGGTGCTGCTCAACGGGATCGGCCTGGTGGTGATCTACCGGCTCGACCGGGCCACCCCGGGCCGGGAGGCCGCCTCCACCCAGCTGCTCTGGTCGGCGCTCGGGGTGGGGCTGTTCATCGCGGTGGTGCTGCTGGTGCGCGATCACCGGCGGCTGCAGCGCTACGCGCACGTCGGGGCGCTGGCGGCGCTGGTGCTGCTGGTGGTGCCGATCCTGTTCCCGCCGGTGTACGGCTCCCGGATCTGGATCGTGGTCGGGCCGCTCTCCTTCCAGCCGGGGGAGTTCGCCAAGATCCTGCTGGCCGTCTTCTTCGCCGCCTACCTGGCGGTGCACCGGGACGCGCTGGCGCTCACCGGCCGCCGGGTCTGGCGCTGGCAGCTGCCGCGCGGGCGGGTGCTCGGGCCGGTGCTGATGATCTGGGCGGCCTTCGTCGGGGTGCTGGTGCTGGAGACCGACCTCGGGATGTCGCTGCTGTACTTCGGGCTGTTCGTGGTGATGCTCTACGTGGCCACTGCGCGCACCGGCTGGATCGCGATCGGGCTGGGCCTGGCGGCGGTCGGCGCGGTGACGGTGGGTTGGCTCTCGCCGCACGTGCACAGCCGGGTGGTGGACTGGCTGGACCCGCTGGGCTCGATCGCGGCGGGCCGGGGCGCCAACCAGATCGCCCAGTCGCTGTTCGCCTTCGCCTGGGGCGGCGAGCTGGGCACCGGGCTGGGGAACGGGCACTCGGTGCTGATCGGCTTCGCCGCCAAGTCGGACTTCATCCTCGCCACCATCGGCGAGGAGCTCGGCCTGACCGGGCTGTTCGCGGTGTTCCTGCTGTACGCGGTGCTGGTCTCGCGGGGATTCCGGACCGGCATCGCGCTGCGCGACCCGTTCGGGCGACTGCTGGCGATCGGGCTGGCCGCGATCGTCGGCCTGCAGGTGTTCGTGGTGGCGGGCGGGGTGCTCGCGCTGATCCCGCTGACCGGGATGACCATGCCGTTCATCGCCCAGGGCGGTTCGTCGGTGGTGACCAACTGGATCATCGTGGCGCTGCTGGTGCGGATGAGTCACGAGGCCCGCAGGCCCGCGCCGGAGGTGGTGGGCTGATGGCGGCCGGCCCGTCCGGCGGCGGCCGGCCGCGGGGCAACGGCCCGCAGGGGCTGCCCGGGATCTCGGTCACCGGGCGCCGGGCGGCCACCTTCTGCCTGCTGCTGGTCGGGGCGCTGTGCGTGCAGGCCACCCGGGTGCAGGTGTTCGAGGCCCGGGACCTGGACCGGAACAGCGCCAACCAGCGGCTCGTCGTCGAGCGCTACGCCCGGCCGCGCGGCGACATCCTGGTCGGCGGCCGGGCGGTGACCGGCTCGCTGCCCACCGGCGGCCGGTACGCCTACAAGCGCACCTACACCGACGGCCCGACCTACGCCGCCGTCACCGGGTTCGCCTCCCAGGCGTACGGCAACAGCCAGCTGGAGGGCACCGAGGACGACCTGCTGACCGGCACCGACGGCCGGCTGGGCGGCTGGTCGCTCTGGGACGCCGTCTCCCGCCGGCAGAACCCCGGCGGGGACGTGTACACCACGATCGACCCGGCGGCCCAGCAGGCCGCGATGAACGGGCTCGGCGACCAGAAGGGGGCGGTGGCCGCGATCGAACCGGCCACCGGGCGGATCCTGGCGCTGGCCAGCACCCCCTCGTACGACCCGGGCGGCTTCGCCGGCTCCGGCAACGCCGACCAGACCGCCTGGAACCGGCTGCAGGCCGACAGCGACCAGCCGATGCTCAACCGGGCGCTGCGGCAGACCTACCCGCCGGGCTCGACCTTCAAGGTGGTCACCGCCGCCGCGGCGCTGGCGGCCGGGACGGTGACCGACCCGGACGCCCCGACCGCGGCGCCCTTCCCGTACGTGCTGCCCGGGACGACCACGCCGCTGGTCAACGACAACGCGGCCTGCGACCGGCCGGGGCTGTCGCTGGACACCGCGATGACCCTGAGCTGCAACAGCGTGCTGGGCTGGCTCGGGGAGCGGACCGGGCTGTCGAAGCTGGTGGCGACGGCGGAGGGCTTCGGCTTCAACGATCCGAGGCTGGACATGCCGGTGCGCCCGGCCCGCTCGAACGTCGACACCTCGATGGACCCGGCCCAGCTGGCGCTGTCCTCGATCGGGCAGTACGACACCGCGGCCACCCCGCTGGTGATGGCGATGGTCGCAGCCGGGGTCGCCGACAACGGGACGGTGATGCGTCCACAGCTGGTGGACAGGCTGACCAGGAGCGACGGCGGCACGGTGGAGCTGATGAAGCCGGCCGTGTACCGGCAGGCGACCAGCCCGGCGGTGGCCGGGCAGCTGCAGCGGCTGATGACCGACGTGGTGGAGAACGGCACCGGCGGCAACGCCCGGATCCCCGGGGCGGTGGTCGGCGGCAAGACCGGCACCGCCGAGCACGGGGCGGACAACAGCGGGACGCCGTACGCCTGGTTCATCGCCTGGGCCAAGCCGGCCGGCTCGGACGCGGTGCCGCCGGTCGCGGTGGCGGTGGTGGTCGCGGACAGTGACGCCACGGATGTGACCGGTGGTGCGCTGGCGGCCCCGATCGCCCGTGCGGTGATGCGGGCGGTACTGGGCCGCTGAGGCCAATCGACGGCGCTGAGCTGGACGTTTAGCGGATTGACCGATGATGCGACGGGTGCGAAGTGTCGGGTTTGTCATTGTCGATGCGACGATTCGTACAATGCGCCGATCGGTATTGTTTGTTTGCGACAATGGCGTTTTCGCGGGGTACTGTCCCATGTTTGTTCGGTTGGTCCCCGATGGCACCCCCCAGCGCCCCGGGTGACCGGCCCCTGGACACCCTCCCCCGCCCAGAAGGACTGCGGTTTTGGCCAGCAACACCCTCGGTGCGCGTCTGCTGCGACGCAAGCCCGTCACGACCCTGATCGCGGAGAGCGAGGGGCGCGGCCTTCCGGCCGGTGCCCCCGAGGAAGGCGGACGCTCCGGCATCCACCTGCGCCGCTCCATCGGCCTCTGGCAGCTGTCCGCGATCGGCATCGGCGCCACCATCGGCACCGGCATCTTCTTCGTGCTCAACACGGCGGTGCCCTCGGCCGGACCGGCGGTCATCCTGTCCTTCGTGATCGCGGCGGTCACCGCCGGGCTCACCGCGCTCTGCTACGCCGAGATGGCCTCGGCGATCCCGGTCTCCGGCTCCTCGTACTCCTACGCCTACGCCACCCTCGGCGAGGGCGTGGCCTTCGGCGTCGGCATCTGCCTGCTGATGGAGTACGGGGTCTCGGCCTCGGCGATCGCGGTGACCTGGGCCGAGTACCTGAACAAGTTCTTCGACCTGGCCTTCGGATTCAAGATCCCCGAGCAGCTGGCCGGGGCACCGGACAGCACCCACTGGTTCAACCTGCCGGCGCTGCTGCTGGTCGCCATGGTGTGCTTCCTGCTGATCCGCGGCGTCAGCGAGTCGGTCAAGGTCAACGCGGTGATGGTCGCGATCAAGATCGTCATCCTGCTGATGTTCATCGGTGTCGCGCTCACCGGCTTCAAGTCCGGCAACCTGACCCCGTTCATGCCGCTCGGCATCGGCGGCGTGCAGGTCGCCGCGTCCAGCATCTTCTTCTCCTTCATCGGCCTGGACGCGGTGTCCACGGCCGGCGAGGAGGTCAAGAACCCGCGCCGCACCCTGCCGATGGCGATCATCATCTCGCTGGTCGTGGTGACCCTGCTCTACATCCTGGTCGCGCTGGCCGGCATCGGCGCCCAGCCGTGGACCGAGTTCGACGGCCAGGAGGCCGGCCTGGCCCAGATCCTGCAGAACATCACCGGCCAGAGCTGGCCCGCGATGATCTTCGCGGTCGGTGCGATCGTCTCGATCTTCAGCATCACCCTGGTGGTGATCTACGGCCAGACCCGCATCCTGTACTCGATGGGCCGCGACGGCCTGCTGCCCAAGCGCTTCGCCGAGCTCTCCCCGCGCACCGGCACCCCGGTCTGGAACACCCTGGTGGTCGGGATCGGCGTCGGCGCGCTGGCCGCGTTCATCCCGCTGAACGTGCTGGCCGACATCACCAGCCTCGGCACCCTGATCGCCTTCTCGGTGGTCGCGATCGGCGTCATCGTGCTCCGCCGCACCCAGCCCGACCTGCCGCGCGGCTTCAAGGTCCCCGGCTACCCGGTCGTCCCGCTGATCAGCGTCGGCTTCTGCATCTACCTGATCACCGGCCTGCACGCCGACACCTTCCGGGCCGGCGCGATCGCCCTCGCCGTCGCCGTGGTCGTCTACTTCGGCTACAGCGTCAAGCACTCCCGGCTGGAGCGGGCCGGGAAGCAGGACGCCCCGGCCGACACCACGACGGGCTGACCCGGCTGTTATCCAATCGTGAAGGGCCGCCGTCCGGCATGACGGGCCGCGGCCCTACGCGCGTAGCGTCCCGAACGGGGTCCGAGGCGATGGCGACAGGGCCCGCTCGGCAGCCATAACCTTCCACCATGGTGAGCACCCGCACGCCCGGCTCCTCCCGCCCGCGCGGCCGCTTCACCGGCCGAACGAGAACGCCGGCCCAGACCACCGGCGCCGAACCGCCGTCCAGACCCGGACCGCCGTCGAGCACCACGCTGCCCCGGCCGTTCCCCCGGCAGCGTGGCGAGAGCACCTTTCCGCCTACGCCCGATCGGTGGAATCCCGCCCGACTCGCCTCGCTGCGCTGGGTCCAGCTGATCGGCTGCCTGATCGCGGCCGGCTGGGCCGCCGCCTTCCCGCTCGTCTCCGACCTGGACAACCAGCGGCTCTGGGGCCTGGTCGCCGCCCCGTCCTACGTCCTGGCCGGACTGCTCTGCCTCGTCCTGCCGCGCCGCTTCGCGGCCGAGGCCGCCGCCGTGGTCGCCCTGCTCGGGGCCGTCGTGGCACCGCTCGGGCTGCTCGCCGTCAACGGCCGGCACCAGTCCGAGGTGATGGTGGTCGAACGCTCCGCCCACCTGCTGCTCACCAGCGGTGACGTCTACCTCCCGCACCCGGTGGTGGTCACCGACTACAACCCGTACCTGCCGGCGATGTCCCTGTTCGGACTGCCGCGCCAGCTGCTCGGCAGCTCCACCGCGTTCGCCCGGGTCGCCGGGGACGCCCGGATCTGGTTCGCCCTCACCTTCGTCGTCTGCCTGCTGGCCGCCTGGCGGCTGCTGCGCCCCACCCGGGAGCGCGCGCCGCTGCTACCGCTGGCCATCCTCACCGCCTCGCCGCTGATCGCGCTCGCCCTGGCGGTCGGCGGGGTCGACCTGCCGCTGATCGGGGTCTGCTGCCTCGCCATGGCCCTCGCCGAACGGGACCGCACGGTCGCCGCCGGACTGGTGCTCGCCCTCGCCTGCAGCCTCAAGTGGACCGCCTGGCCGGCCCTGCCGGTCGCCGTCCTGCTGCTGTGGCGGCTGTACGGCCGCCGACCCGCCGCCCGCACCGCGCTGATCGCGACCGGGGTGAGCGCCGCGGTGCTGCTGCCCTCGATCCTCACCGAGCCGACGGCGCTGCGCGACCAGGTGGTGCGCTTCCCGCTCGGGATGACCGCGATCCGCACCCCGGCGGGCAGCCCGTTGCCCGGCAAGGTGCTGGCGGGCTTCGGGCCCACCGGACACACCGTCTCGCTGGCGCTGATGACCCTGGCCCTGATCGGGGTGGCGATCTGGCTGGTGGCCAGGCCGCCGGTCTCCGCGATCGCCGCCGCCGACCTGCTGGCCGGCGGGCTCGCCATCGCCTTCACGCTCGCCCCGGCCGGCCGGTTCGGATACCTGGCGCTGCCCGCCGTGCTGATGATCTGGCCCCGGCTGGCGGCCCGGCGCTGGAGCAGCCGCCGCCCGCTGCCGCCGAGCCGCGCGGCAGCGCCGGAGCCCGCGCTGCCGTTGTGACTCGCCCGCTCGCCTCCGGTGGTGCCTCGGGGCGGTGACTCGCCCGCTCGCCTCCGGTGGTGCCTCGGGGCGGAGAGCGCCCGCTCCGCCTTCGTGGCGGAGCGGGCGCAAGGAGTGCTCGGGGCGGGGCCTACTGCCGGGGGGCGCCGACCGCCTTGATCAGCGAGGCGACGGCCGGGCCGGCCGCGTCCACGCCGTGGCCGCCGCCCTGGACCTCGGCGGCGATCGCCAGGTTGCCGCGGAAGGCGGTGAACCAGCTGTTGGTGGTGGTCGCGCCCTGGACCTCGGCGGAGCCGGTCTTGGCGCCCGCCTTGTCGGTGATCCCGGACATCACCTGGCTGGCCGTGCCGCTGACCGCGGTGGCGTTCATCATCGCCCGCAGCTTGGTCGCGACGTCCGGCGAGATCTGCCGGGCGGCCTGCTGCTGCGGCAGCCCGGCGACCAGGATGGGCTGCTTGAACGCGCCGCTCTGGACGGTCGCCGTGACGGAGGCGATCGCCAGCGGGTTCATCTGGACCTTGCCCTGCCCGATGTAGTTCATCGCCTGCTCGTCCTTGCTGCCCGGGGCCACCGGGATCTTGCCGTCGGCGTTCGGCAGACCGGTCTTCCACTCCAGGCCGATGCCGTACACGTCCTTGGCCGTGTTGGCCAGGGTGTCGGGCTTGAGGCTGGTCAGGCCCTGGTTGATGAAGGCCGTGTTGCAGGACACCATGAAGTCCTGCTGGAGGGTGTTGTTCGGGAAGGCGCCCGGGAAGTCGTTCGGGATCGCCACCGGGTTGCTGCTCTTCTCGGGGCAGGCGACCGTGGTGTCCGGGTTGACCCCGGCCTCCAGCAGGGCCGTCGAGGTGAGGATCTTCATCGTCGAACCGGGGGCGAGCAGGCCGGTGAAGGCCCGGTTCTGGCCGTTGGCCGGGGCGTTGGCGAAGGCCAGCACCTGGCCGGTGCTCGGCTCGATCGCGACGATGGAGCCGGACTTGCCGCCCAGGTCGGTCATCGCCTTCTCGGCGGCCGCCTGGAGGGTGTTGTCGATGGTCACCTTGAACGGCTGGCCGGGCTTCGGCTCGACGATGGTGAACAGCTTGTCCGCGGCGGTCTTGCCGGCCGGGTCGGTGATGACCACCGCGCTGCCCGCGTCCTTGTCCTTGTTCGGGTCCGGCGGCAGCAGCTTGCGGGCGTTGTCCTGGAGGCTGGACATCAGTGCCGGGGTGAGCGAGGCGCCCTGCAGGGGCTTGCCGTTGCGGTCCACCACGGTGGACGGCGGGGCGAAGACCTGCTGGGTGGCGATGGTCTCGTTGCCGGACAGGTGCGGGTGGATCACCGAGGGCGCCCAGTGCACGGCCGGGGTGTTGTCGCTCATCTTCACGACGCCGAGGAAGCCGTTGTAGTCCCAGGCCCGGTTGGTGCCCTCGAACTCGGCGCGGGCCTTGAAGCCCATCAGCACGCCGGTGGGCCCGGCGGCGGCGGAGGGGGACGCCGAGTCGGTGGCGCCGGGGGTGGCGCTCGCGGACGGGTTCGTCGAGGCCGCACCGGTGGGCTTGGCCGGGCTCGGGGTGCCGGTGGCCGAGGCGAAGGCCTGCGGGGTGGCCGGACCGGCGGGGGTGAGGGTCAGCGCGCTCGGCTTCACCTGGTCCTTGAAGGCCGTCAGGGCGGTGGTGGCCGCGGCCGGGTCGTCGGTCAGCGAGGCCGCCTTGGCGATGTCGCCGGAGGCCCAGGCCGCCAGGAAGTCCTTCGCGCCGGCCGCCGCCTGATCGGCGGAGGGCGGTTCGGCGACCACGGTGCGGGGCTTCTTCGCGGAGGACCCGGAGTCCGAGCCGCCCATCAGGCTGTAGGCCCCGTAGCCGCCGCCCGCGAGGACGGCGATGGACACGCCGGTGATGATGCCGATCTTCGCGCCACTGCGCATGGTGCCAATCCCCCAGGGGTATCGCGGCCGGGCGCAACCGGCGGGGCCGGAAACGCGGTACGTCTCCCACCCTAGGCAGGCGGATTCGGCGCCCCGGCCGGAGGCTGGGGTCTTGTGACGGATCTGGTACGTGTCGTGGACCGGGTGCGGATGCTTCGGGGGAACCCTGTGCGGGCGCCCCGCGGGCCCGCCCGGGGCCTCAGATCCAGCTGTTGAACCACATCCGGCGGCGCCAGTCCTCCAGCGGGATGGTCTGCCCGGTGTACAGCGGGAAGAAGTACAGGAAGTTCCAGACGATCAGCAGCACCAGCAGCCCGGCCGTCGCCGAGCCGATGATCCGGCGGTCCCGGGAGGCGCCGGGCGGCCCGATCAGCGCGCCGATCAGCATCGTCACGGCGAGCACCAGGAAGGGGACGAAGACCACCGCGTAGAAGAGGAAGATCGTCCGCTGCTGGTAGAGGAACCACGGCAGGTAGCCGGCGGCCAGGCCGCACAGCAGGGCGCCGGCCCGCCAGTCCCGGCGGAACGCCCACCGCCACAGGCAGTAGACCAGCGCCAGCACGCCCGTCCACCACAGCAGCGGGGTGCCGATGCCCAGCACCTCGCGGGCGCAGTCGGCGACGGTGCAGCCGTCCTGGCCGAGCTTGGGGGACTCGTAGTAGAAGGACACCGGGCGGCCCAGCACCAGCCAGGACCACGGGTTGGACTGGTAGGTGTGCGGGTCGGTCAGGTGGGTGTGGAACTCGTAGACCGTCGAGTGGTAGTGCCACAGGGCGCGCAGGCCCTCGGGTATCCACGGGTAGTCGGTGGAGCGGCCGACCGCCCAGTCCCGGCCCCAGCCGCCCTGACCGGGCGCGGTGCTGCTGGCGAACCAGCCCCACCAGGAGGCCAGGTAGACGGCCACCGAGACCACCACGACCGACAGGAAGGCCGGCACCACGTCCCGGGCCAGCACCGCCAGGTACGGGCGGGGGGCGCCGGCCAGCCGGCGGGCGCCGACGTCCCAGAGCACGGTCAGCAGCCCGAAGGCCGCCGCCACGTACAGGCCGCTCCACTTGGTGGCGCAGGTCAGGCCGACGCAGACGCCGGCCGCGATCCGGTACGGGCGCCAGCCCAGGTTGATCCGCTGGGCGAGCGCCGCGTCCGCGACCCCGTCCAGCCGGGCGGCCAGCCGGGCCCGGGTGCGGTCGCGGTCCAGCAGCAGGAAGCCGAAGGCGGCGACGATCCAGAACATCACCACCAGGTCGAGCAGCGCGGTCCGGCTGAGCACCAGGTGCAGGCCGTCCACCGAGAGCAGCAGGCCGGCCACGCAGCCCAGCAGGGTGGAGCGGAACATCCGGCGGGCGATCCGGGCCAGCATCAGCACCGACAGGGTGCCGAGCAGGGCCACCGCGAACCGCCAGCCGAAGGGGTTCATCCCGAACAGCTGCTCGCCCGCGCCGATGATCCACTTGCCGACCGGCGGGTGCACCACGTACGAGGGCGTCGAGCGGTACGGGACGGCCGCGCCCGGCGTCATGATCGTGGTGTTGGCGTCCTCCGGCCAGTTGATCTCGTAGCCGCCGTGCCAGAGCGCGTAGGCGTCCTTGGCGTAGTACGTCTCGTCGAAGATGATCGCGTGCGGCTGGCCGAGGTTGCTGAACCGCAGCAGCCCGGCGAACACCGCCACCGCGATCGGGCCCAGCCAGCCGGACCAGCGGCACAGGAAGTACCAGAGGCCCTGCGGCAGCGCCAGGCCCAGGCGCAGCAGCAGCGGGGACTGCGGGACGTCCGGCGGCGTCACCCGGGGGCCGTCCGGCATCGGCGGGACCAGGCGCTCGGTGAGCGTCCCGGCGCTGCGGGCGCGGTAGCCGTACCCGGCCAGGCGCTCCCGCCAGGCCGCGGGTGAACCGGATGACCGGGATGACCAGGATGACCGGGGGGACGGCAGGCTGACACCGCCCCGCGCGGAGTGGTCCGTACCAGTGGGCGTCTGCGCCGCCTTGTCGCCGTTCATCCGCCACATCGTAGGGGCGCTCCTCGTACGGGTGAGCGATCCCTCGGAAGCTGCCCGAATCGTCACCAAAAGCTCCGGACGGCCCCAGGTGGAAGGATGGGGCCCGTGACAGGAGTACTGGTTCTCGCAGGCACCCCCATCGGCGACGTCTCGGACGCCCCGCCCCGGCTGGTCAATGAGCTGGCCACGGCGGACGTGATCGCCGCCGAGGACACCCGCCGGCTGCGCCGGCTCACCCAGGCGCTCGGGGTGACCCCGGCCGGGCGGGTCGTCTCCTACTTCGAGGGCAACGAGGTCGGCCGCACCCCCGAGCTGGTCGAGGCGCTGCTCGGCGGAGCCCGGGTGCTGCTGGTCACCGACGCCGGGATGCCCTCGGTCTCCGACCCCGGCTACCGGCTGGTGGCGGCGGCGGTCGCGGCGGACGTGAAGGTCACCGCGGTGCCCGGGCCGTCCGCGGTGCTCACCGCGCTCGCGCTGTCCGGCCTGCCGGTCGACCGCTTCACCTTCGAGGGCTTCCTGCCGCGCAAGAACGGCGACCGGGCCCGGCAGCTGGCCTCGGTCGCCGCCGAGCCGCGCACCATGGTCTTCTTCGAGGCGCCGCACCGGATCGCCGAGGCGCTGTCGGCGATGGCCGAGGCCTTCGGGCCGGAGCGGCCGGCGGCCGTGTGCCGGGAGCTCACCAAGACCTACGAGGAGGTCAAGCGCGGGCCGATCGGCGAGCTGGCGGCCTGGGCCGCCGAGGGCGTCAGGGGCGAGATCACCGTCGTGGTCGCGGGCGCCCCGCCGGCCGCGCCGCAGGAGCTGACCCCGGCCGAGCTGGCCCGGCTGGTGGCCCTCCGGGAGGAGGCCGGGGAGCGGCGCAAGGAGGCCATCGCGGCGGTCGCGGTCGAACTGTCCGTGCCCAAGCGGGACGTCTTCGACGCCGTGGTGGCGGCCAAGAAGGACGGCTTGGACGGGGCTTTGAAAAAGGGGTGAATTCCGGGGGGTGCGGGGCGGGCGGGGAGTCGTACCTTGGAGGGAAGGCCCCGGTAAACGCTCGCCGAGCTGAAGGTTCGGCCCCGGTTTCCGGGGTGCGGGAGGCCCTTCGTATAGGACTTCCCAACCCGCATCCAAGATTTCACAAGAGGGGCGTCACCCGGGGCGGTCCGGGCATTTCCTGGAATGGAAAGCCCCAGCCGGGCGAGCGCCCGACGGGCACTGGGAGTTGGCTATGAGCGACACGATCGGTAGCCCCCGCAGTGGCAACGCGCTGGGCGTCCCCGGGCTGGCCGGGGCGGCGCACACTCCCGTCGAGACCGTACGGGAGGCCTACTCCTTCGCCTGCCTGCGCTGCGGGTACGGCTGGGAGCAGGCGTACGACATCGAGCACCACGTGGCCAAGGACGGCCACATCGTGTTCGAGTACCACGCCAACGGCGTCCGGGTGCCGTCCCCGTTGCTCAAGCCGACCTGCCCGGGGTGCGGTGGCCACACCGTGCGGATCATGCGCGAGGGCCGGGTGGCCTCCGCCGACCAGTCCCGGCACCACGCCCCCGGCTACCCGGCGCACGCGGAGCCCGCGCCGGCCGCGCCGACCGAGTCGGCCGAGTCGGCCGGGGCGACCCCGGTGTCCGGGCCGCGCGGGCCCTGGGCCCGGTTCTGGGCGCGGCTGTTCGGCTGACCGCCCGCCACGGACCACCGGGGCCGCCCGCCGCGAGCAGTGCGGCGGGCGGCCCCGGTCTCGTGCGGCGCGGGTGCGGCGCGGGTGCGGGTGTGCGCGGGTGCGGGTGTGGGCGGTGCGACGGGCGGTGCGGACGCGTGCGGCGGTAATGCGGTCGAGTCGTGTGTTCGGGCCCGACTAAGCTTTCCGACCATGGCGGCCACTGCAGACCACAGCACCACCGGGGCGAGCGCCCCGGCGTACTACGTTTCCACCCCGATCTACTACGTCAACGACCGTCCCCACCTGGGCCACGCGTACACCACCGTGGCGGGCGACGTCCTCACCCGCTGGCACCGCCAGCGCGGCGAGAAGGTGTGGTACCTGACCGGCACCGACGAGCACGGTCAGAAGATCATGCGGACCGCCGAGGCCAACGGCGTCAGCCCGCAGGAGTGGTGCGACAAGCTGGTCGAGGAGGCCTGGAAGCCGCTCTGGCAGCACCTGGAGATCGCCAACGACGACTTCATCCGCACCACCGAGGAGCGGCACACCGCCCGGGTGCAGGAGTTCGTCCAGGACCTGTTCGACAAGGGCGAGATCTACAAGGGCGGCTACTCCGGCCCGTACTGCGTCGGCTGCGAGGAGTTCAAGCTCCCCGCCGAACTGCTCGACGGCGCCACCGAGGACGAGAAGCTCTGCGCCGTGCACAAGCGGCCGGTCGAGTGGCTGGAGGAGGAGAACTACTTCTTCCGGCTCTCCGCCTACGCCGAGCGGCTGCTGGAGTTCTACGCCGCCAACCCGGACTTCATCCAGCCGGCCTCGGCCCGCAACGAGGTGCTGCGCTTCGTCGAGCAGGACCTCAAGGACCTCTCGATCTCCCGCTCCACCTTCGACTGGGGCGTGCCGCTGCCCTGGGACGAGAAGCACGTCCTCTACGTGTGGGTGGACGCGCTGCAGAACTACATCACCGCGGCCGGCTACGGCAGCGACCCGGAGCGCTTCGCCGAGCTGTGGCCGGCCTCCGTCCACCTGGTCGGCAAGGACATCCTGCGCTTCCACGCGGTGATCTGGCCGGCCATGCTGATGGCCGCGGGCCTGCCGCTGCCCAAGCGGGTCGTCGCCAACGGCTGGCTGATGGTCGGCGGCGAGAAGATGTCCAAGTCCAACCTGACCGGCATCGCGCCCACCGACCTGACCTCGCACTTCGGCGTGGACGCGTACCGCTACTACTTCCTGCGGGCGATCCCGTTCGGCACGGACGGCTCGTTCTCCTGGGAGGACTTCACCGCCCGGTACACCTCCGAGCTCGCCAACGACTTCGGCAACCTGGCCTCCCGGGTCGCCGCGATGGTCGGCAAGTACTTCGGCGGGGCGCTGCCCGCTGCGGTCGCGCACGGTGACGCCGAGCAGGCCGTCGCAGACGGGCTGGCCGCGGCCGTCGCCGCCGCCGACCTGAAGATCGGCGAGGAGCTGGACTTCGCCGGCGGCCTCGCGGCGATCTTCGAGTTCGTCAAGCAGGTCAACGGCTACCTCACCATCCAGGAGCCGTGGAAGGTCGCCAAGGACGAGTCGGAGGAGGGCAAGGCCCGGCTGGCCACCATCCTCTACACCGCGGCCGAGGCGCTGCGCGGCACCGCCGTGCTGCTCAACCCGGTGATGCCGTCCACCGCCGAGAAGCTGTGGGCCTCGCTGGGCGCCGCCGAGGGCCTCGGCGCGCTCGCCGGGCAGCGCGTCGCCACCGCCGGCGACTGGGGCCTGCTGCCCGCCGGTGCCACCGTCACCAAGGGCGACATCCTGTTCCCGCGTCTCGAAGAGAAGCCGGCCGCCTGACATGGCCAAGAAGGACGACGACCGGTCGACCCCGCCGCCGCTGCCGGAACCCCTGGCCGTGGCGGTGGCCGACTCGCACACCCACCTCGACATGCAGACCGGCACCCCGGCGGAGGGGCTCGCCCGGGCCGCCTCGGTCGGGGTCACCACGGTGGTCCAGGTGGGCTGCGACGTGCCCGGTTCGCGCTGGGCCGCCGAGCTGGCGGCGCAGTACGAGCAGGTGCACGCGGCCGTCGCCCTGCACCCCAACGAGGCGCCGCGGATCTTCCTCGGCGACCCGGACGGCTGGTCCGGGCAGCGGCGGCCCGGCGGCGGGCAGGCGGCGCTGGACGAGGCGCTCGCCGAGATCGACGCGCTGGCCGCGCTCCCGCAGGTCCTCGCCGTGGGCGAGACCGGCCTGGACTACTTCCGCACCGGGCCGGAGGGGGTGGAGATCCAGAAGGAGTCGTTCCGCCGCCACATCGAGATGGCCAAGCGGCACGGCAAGGCGCTGGTCATCCACGACCGCGACGCCCACGAGGACGTCATCGCGGTGCTGCTCGCCGAGGGCGCCCCGGAGCGGACCGTCTTCCACTGCTACTCGGGCGACGCCGAGATGGCGAAGGTCTGCGCCGAGCACGGCTGGTACCTGTCCTTCGCCGGACCGGTCACCTTCAAGGCCAACCAGCCGCTGCGGGACGCCCTGCTGGCCACCCCGCTCGACCGCGTCCTGGTCGAGACCGACGCCCCCTTCCTCACCCCGCACCCCTATCGGGGGCGGCCGAACGCGCCGTACCTCATCCCGGTCACGGTCCGCTCGATGGCCGCCACCCTGGGGCTGCCCGAGGACGAGCTGTCGGCGGCGATCGCGGCGAACACGGCGCGGGCCTTCGGGTACTGAGCTCCGGGCTTCGCCGGTCGAACGGATTCGTGGTTCCGGAGAAACGGTTCGGCACTCCTGATCGCTGCCTAGGCTGGCTAGCATGAGTGCAGTGAGGGAGGTGGCGATGACCGCCGAGCCGATCAACGGACCCGTCGACGATCACCGTGACCGGGCTGAATGGCCTGACTGGATGCATGCGCTGTTTCGGTACTGGACCTACGAGCAGGCCAAGAACCTCGATCTGCCGTTCGATTGGGATCTGGTGGACGGAGTCATCGTGGTCCGAGGGCAGACGAATCAGTGGCATGACCAGGTACGGGACGAGTTGTATTCGGCTCTCCGTGCTGTGCGGGTCCCGCCGTACGCGGCCAATGTCGAGCGTTGTGTGCTGCTGGACAAGGACAACACGACCAAGCCCGATGTGGTCGTGTTCGACAAGACCGGGCTCGACGTCTTCGAGCTGGAGTGCGTTCCGCCTGAGGCGGTGGTTCTTGCCGTCGAGGTCGTATCGCACGGCACCCGGGTGAACGACCGCTTTCGCAAGCCCGGCCAGTACGCGGAGAAGAAGATCCCCTACTACTGGCGGGTCGAGCGCGGCATCGACAACCTGCCGATCGTCCACGAGTTCCACCGGGACGAGGAGAAGGGCGTCTACCTGCCCGTCGAGCAGCACGAGGGAGTGCTTCGCACCTCGGTCCCGTACCCCGTGGAGATCGACCTCGCCGCGGTGGTCGAACTCTGAGCGCCTCCGGCGCCCGTATCCTTGGCGCGTGAGCACCACCGACCCCACCCCTGACAGCCACCTGCTGGGCGCCGCCGACATCCGGGAGCTGGCCGCCGCGTTCGGCGTCAAGCCGACCAAGCAGCGCGGACAGAACTTCGTCATCGACGGCAACACCGTGCGGCGGATCGTCCGGGCCGCCGAGGTGACCGGGCAGGACGCCGTGGTGGAGGTCGGGCCGGGGCTCGGCTCGCTCACGCTGGCGCTGCTGGAGGTGGCCCGGCACGTCACCGCGGTCGAGATCGACCCGGTGCTCGCCCGGCACCTGCCGGACACCGTCGCGGGCCGGATGCCGGGCAAGGCGGACGCCTTCGACCTGGTCTTCAGCGATGCCATGGAGGTCACCGAGCTGCCCGGCCCGGCGCCCACCGCGCTGGTCGCCAACCTGCCGTACAACGTGGCCGTGCCCGTCCTGCTGCACATGCTGGCGACCTTCCCCAGCATCGAGCGGACCCTGGTGATGGTGCAGAGCGAGGTCGCCGACCGGCTCGCCGCCAAGCCGGGCAACAAGGTGTACGGCGTCCCCTCGGTCAAGGCCAACTGGTACGCCGAGGTGAAGCGGGCCGGCGCGATCGGGCGGAACGTGTTCTGGCCCGCCCCCAACGTCGACTCCGGGCTGGTCTCGCTGGTCCGCCGCGAGCCGCCGCGGACCACGGCCAGCCGGACCGAGGTGTTCGCGGTGGTCGACGCCGCGTTCGCCCAGCGCCGCAAGACCCTGCGCGCCGCGCTGGCCGGCTGGGCCGGCTCCGCCGCCGGGGCCGAGCAGGCGCTCGCGGCCGCCGGCATCGACCACAAGCTGCGCGGCGAGATGCTGACGGTGGAACAGTTCGCCGCGATCGCCGAGCACAAGCCCGTCATCGCCGAGCACGAGCCTGCTAAGGACAGTGAGTGATCACCGTACGGGTACCGGCCAAGGTCAACGTCCAGCTCGGTGTCGGCGGCCTGCGCGCCGACGGCTTCCACGACCTGGCCAACGTGTTCTTCGCGGTCGCGCTGGGGGACGAGGTCACGGCGAGCCCGGGTGAGGGCGTGACGCTCTCCTGCACCGGGCCGGACGCCGCCGTCGTCCCGCTGGACGACAGCAACCTCGCCGCCCGCGCCGCCCGGCTGCTCGCCGCCCACCACGGCCTCGCCGACCCGGGCGTGCACCTGCACATCGCCAAGGCCATCCCGGTGGCCGGCGGCATGGCCGGCGGCAGCGCCGACGGCGCCGCCGCGCTGGTCGCCTGCGACGCGCTGTGGCAGCTGGACACGCCGCTGCCGGTGCTGCTGGACCTCGCCGCCGAACTCGGCTCGGACGTGCCGTTCGCCCTGCTCGGCGGCGTCGCGCTGGGCCGCGGCCGGGGCGAGATCCTGGAGCCGCTCCCGGTCGAGGGCACCTTCCACTGGGTCTTCGCGGTGGCCGACGGCGGCCTGTCCACGCCCGCCGTCTACCGCGAGTGCGACCGGCTGCGCGACCGGGCCGGCACCGGTTCCGGCGAGACCGACGTGCCCGTCCCGGACGCGGACCCGACGCTGCTCGCGGCCCTCGCCGAGGGCGACGCCGTCGCCCTGGCCGCCGCGCTCACCAACGACCTCCAGCCCGCCGCCGTCTCGCTGCGCCCCGCGCTGGCCGCCACCCTACGGGCCGGCACCGAGGCCGGCGCGCTCGGCGCCCTGGTCTCCGGCTCCGGGCCGACCTGCGCCTTCCTGGCCAAGGACGCCGAGTCGGCCGCCGCCGTCGCCGAGGCGCTGCTCGCCTCCGGCACCTGCCGGGCCGCGCACGCCACGTACGGGCCGGTGCCGGGGGCCTCGGTCGTCTCCTGACGCGTCGGGGGTGCCCGGGCGGGCCCATTAGGCTGGGGTGATCGGGGCGTCCCCGATTCAGGGGCGGGCTGGGCCCGCCCCGCGACCGCCGAACCCAGGAGCGCAGCACACGTGGCCGTCAACCTCGCCACCATCGAGTCCGTCACGAAGGTCTACGGCACCCGCACCCTGCTGGACGCGGTGAGCCTGGGCGTGAGCGAGGGCGACCGGATCGGCGTCGTCGGCCGCAACGGCGACGGCAAGACCACCCTGATCCGGATGCTCGCCAAGCTGGAGGAGCCCGACGGCGGCCGGATCACCTGGAGCGGCGGCCTCGAACCGTCCGTCCTCACCCAGCACGACTCGCTCGACCCGAAGGCCACCATCCGGCACGAGGTCATCGCCGACCGCGCCGACCACGAGTGGCTCGGCGACGCCCGGATCCGCGACATCATCGAGGGCCTCTTCGGCGGCCTCGACCTGCCCGGCTTCGCCGACGGCCTGGACACCGTGATCGGCCCGCTCTCCGGCGGTGAGCGCCGCCGGATCGCCCTCGCCAAGCTGCTGCTCGGCTCGCCCGAACTGATCATCCTCGACGAGCCCACCAACCACCTCGACGTCGAGGGCATCAACTGGCTCGCCCAGCACCTGCAGAAGCGCCGCTCCGCGCTGGTCTGCGTCACCCACGACCGCTGGTTCCTCGACCAGGTCTGCACCCGGATGTGGGACGTCCAGCACGGCGAGGTGCACGAGTACGAGGGCGGCTACTCCGACTACGTCTTCTCCCGCGCCGAGCGCTCCCGGATCGAGGCCGTCGAGGAGCAGAAGCGCCAGAACCTGGCCCGCAAGGAGCTCGCCTGGCTGCGCCGCGGCGCCCCCGCCCGCACCTCCAAGCCGCGCTACCGGATCGAGGCGGCCAACGCCCTGATCGCGGACGTGCCGGAGCCGCGCGACAAGAGCGAGCTGATGAAGTTCGCCAACGCCCGGCTCGGCCGGACCGTCTTCGACCTGGAGGACGTCACCGTCAAGGCCGGCCCCAAGCTGCTGCTGGAGAACCTCACCTGGCAGCTCGGCCCCGGCGACCGGATCGGCCTGCTCGGCGTCAACGGCGCCGGCAAGACCTCGCTGCTGCGGGCCATGCGGGACGCCTACGCCTCCGAGGGGGACGTGCAGCCGACCTCGGGCGTGATCAAGGTCGGCAAGACCGTGCGGCTGGCCTACCTGTCGCAGGAGATCGCCGAGCTGGAGCCGGAGATCCGGGTGCTGCAGGCCGTCGAGCAGGTCCGTTCGCGGGTCGACCTCGGCAAGGGCCGGGAGATGAGCGCCGGGCAGCTGTGCGAGCAGTTCGGCTTCGGCAAGGACAAGCAGTGGACGCCGGTCGGCGACCTCTCCGGCGGCGAGCGGCGGCGGCTCCAGCTGCTGCGGCTGCTGATGGACGAGCCCAACGTGCTGTTCCTCGACGAGCCGACCAACGACCTGGACATCGAGACCCTCAACCAGCTGGAGGACCTGCTCGACGGCTGGCCCGGCTCGATGGTCGTGATCAGCCACGACCGGTTCTTCATCGAGCGCACCACGGACGTCGTCCACGCGCTGCTCGGTGACAAGAAGATGCGGATGCTGCCCGGCGGCGTGGACGAGTACCTGGAGCGGCGGGCGCGGATGGCGGCCGCGGCGGCAGCCGCCTCCTCCGCCGCGGTCGCGGCCTCCCCGGCCGCGGCGGAGGCCGCCGCGGGGCTGTCCGGCGGGGACCTGCGGGCGGCGAAGAAGGAGATGCAGAAGCTTGAGCGGCAGATCGCCAAGCTGGACCAGAAGGAGTCCAAGCTGCACGCCCAACTCGCCGAGCACGCCGCCGACTTCTCCAAGGTCGCGGAGCTGGACGGGCAGCTGCGCGGGGTCCGGGAGGAGAAGGAGGAGCTGGAGCTGAGCTGGCTGGAGCTGGCCGAGCAGGTCTGACCTGCGGTTCCGGCCTGTGGTTCCGGCCCGAGGCTTCGGCCTGCGGTTCTGGACTACGGCTTCCCGAGCAGTACTTCGAGTTCGTCCGCCGCACGGCCCAGCGCGCTGAGCGCGGGGTCGTGCGGCGCGTTCGGCCGCAGCGAGGGCCCGGTCGGCGGGCGGTGCTCCCGGGCCGCGGCGGTCAGTTCGTCCAGGGCCCGGTGGACCCGCCCGGTCTCGGCCGGATCCGGCACCCGGCCGCCGTACCGGACCTGCGCGGCGAACGCCGCCACCGCGCCGCCGAGCCGCTCCAGCGCGGCCGTGGCCGGCAGCCACTGCTCGGCCAGCCGACCGGTGGGCGGCGGCTCGGCCAGGCCCTGCTGCACCTCCCGGCGGGCGTCCGCCAGTGACCGGTAGGCGGTGCGGCGCAGCCACACCTGGGCGGTGTGGTCCGTCGGGTGGCCCTGCTCGGTCCGCTGCTCCGTCCGCTGGTCCGTCGGCTGGTCCGTCCGGCGCTCCGTCACCGCGTCCAGGTAGGCCCGCAGGGCGGTGGTCGCGGCCACCAGGCGGGGCTCGATCCGGTGGCGGGGGCGCTCCGGCCACAGCAGGTAGCCGAAGAGCAGCACGATCACGCTCGCCAGCACGGAGTCCAGCACCCGAGGCCAGAACTCGGCCGCACCGCTCTGGCCGCCCAACTGGAGCAGGACCAGCGCCATCGGCGTCATCACCACGGTGTTCAGCCCGTAGTGCGCCGCCGTCGCGTACGGGAGCAGCGCCACACAAGCGGCCGCGACCGCCGTCAACGCCCATTCCCCGGTGGCCACCGACAGCAGCGCGGCCGTCACCACCACGCCGAGCACCGTGCCGACCGCGCGGCTCACCGCGCGCAGGAACACCGAACCGAGGTCCGGCTTCAGCACGAAGGCGATCGTCATGGGCACCCAGTAGCTCTTGCTGAGCGGGTAGTTGGCCGTGACGGCCGAGCCCGCCGCGATGCACAGCGCGACCCGCAGGCCGTACCGGAGGGACGGGCCGGACAGCAGGGCGCCCCGGAGCCGCCACGGGTCGGGCGGCGGCGCGGGCGCGGTGCCCACCCTGGTCGGGCGGCCCGCGACCGTGTCGGCGGCGGCCCGCAGGGCCGCGTCCAGGGCCTGCCGGGAGGGGGTGTCCGGCCGCCAGTCCGGCACCGTCACCTCGCCGCCGCCCCGCCGTACGGCCCGTGCCAGCAGCCCCGGCACCTCGGCCACCTCCGGCGGCACCGGCCGCCAGGCCCACAGCAGGCCGGTCGCCGCCTCGGTGGCCGCCAGCGCCGCCTCGTACATCGGGCGCAGGCCCCGGCGGTCCGTCGTCCGGCCGCGTTCCGGCAGCAGGTCCTGCAACTGGTTCAGGCGGGCCGTCAGCACCCGGCGGGAGGCGGCGCCCCGCGCGGTGCCCAGATCGGCCAGGGTGCGGCCGAGGGCCTCGTACACGGCGGCCAGCGCCCGGTTGCGCGGATCCGAGGCCGGGCGGGTGTGGGCGCCGGCCGGCAGCCCGAGCAGCACCACGAACGCGGCACCCACCAGCATCATCGGCGCCGCCGCCCACCACGGCGTGGGCAGCGGCATCCCGCTGCCCAGCGCCGTCGACACCAGCAGCAGCATCCCGGCCGCCGAACCGCGCGGGCCCGTCGCGCTCAGCGCGCCCGACCCGAACGCCGTCAGCGTCAGACCGACCCCGAGCGCGAGCGTGCCCGTGTGGACGTGCTGCAGGGTGGTGCCGATCAGCATCCCGAGGGCGGAGGCCGTCACCGCCGACCCGATCCGGGCCACCCGCAGCCCCACCGGCTCGGCGCGGTCGTTCATCGTCGCGTGCATCGCCCCCAGTCCGGCGAACACCCCCAGGTCCAGCCGGTGCAGCAGCAGCCCGACCACCAGCGGCACCGCCATGCCCACCGCCGCCCGGACCATCGCCCCCACCGGCACCGGCGGCCGGGCGGGGCGCACGGCACGGGCCCACCAGGTGGTCTGGGTCGGCTTGCTCGCAGGCATGTCGTCGCGTCCGTTCGGCGGCCTCGGATCGCTGCTGTGCGACATTGCGCGGCAGATGGGGCGTACCGGGTCAGTCTACCCAGGGCCCC
Source organism: Kitasatospora sp. NPDC089509 (assembly GCF_044749365.1). Classification (NCBI taxonomy): domain Bacteria; kingdom Bacillati; phylum Actinomycetota; class Actinomycetes; order Kitasatosporales; family Streptomycetaceae; genus Kitasatospora; species Kitasatospora sp. NPDC089509. The sequence goes on from NZ_JBIVHS010000030.1 coordinate 65,900, forward strand.
GGGGCGGGCCCGGACGTGTCGAGTTCGTACCGATCGGGCCCGGCCCGGCCGAGGTCCCTGCCCGGCCGACAGGGGTGGTGGCTACCATGACGGAGGCGGGGGCCGCTCCCAGGACGGGCGGTCGGACGGCCAGGACGGTACGAACCGGAAGTTGACGGTGTGTGACGGCAGGCGGGGCCCCGGGAGTCGCCCGGGGCGCGCGGGCCGACGGGGGAGAGGTGGATTGCTGTGACGGATCCGAGTACGCCGGCGGCGGGGTCGAACCCGGGGGACACGCCGTTCACCCTGGAGAGGAAGCTGCATCTCCCGTGGGTCGGCGGGGTCAACATCGCGCCGGTCTTCAGCACCGCCGAGACCAACAACACCGCCGGTGACCTGGTCTCGGCCTTCGGCAAGCACGACGTCAAGGTCGAGCTCGACACCCTCACCGGTTTCGCGAAGAAGATCGAGGCCCTGCTCGCGGCGATGGAGGGCTCGGAGGCCGCGCCGTACAAGCTCGCGGCGCAGAAGGTGTCCCAGCAGAACTTCGTCAGCGGGGACGAGGCTCACCAGTTCGTGGAAGCGGTCGCGCTCTCCTCCACCTACGAGAAGGTCCACACCCAGCTCGTCAAGCTGCACAAGGACTTCACGGCGCAGATCAAGGCGATGCAGCACGCGGTCACGTCGACGGCACAGAACTACTCGACCAACGAGGACAACACGACGGACGACCAGAACGCGGTCGCGAAGCGGACCGGCGCCGACGGCTTCTGACGGCGGTCGAGGTCGGGGGAGACAGTTCACGGGGAACGGGGAGAGAGAGCAGTGGCAGTCCAGTCGAAGTTCGAAGGCATGGACCATCAAGTACTTCTGAACATGGTCAACGGAACCGACCCCACGACGATCCTCAGTCGTGCCGCGAAGCTGCAACAGGCCGGCGGTGTTCTCAAGGAGTTGAGCGAGGCACTCACGTCGCACCTCTCCAAGGTCACCTGGGAGGGCCGTGCCGCGGAGAACTTCAAGACGTGGGCCGGGAACCTGCAGCAGTCCGCCGAGAAGCTGGGCGCCTACTCGACGGGCGCGGGCAACGCCATGAACCAGGCCGGTGAGGCCCTCAGCACGGCCAAGGCCGCAGTGCCGCCGGTGCCGCCGGACGCCGTCGCCTGGGTGAAGGGGCGGCACGACCAGGGGATGCCCGACCCCGAGGTGCTCCGGCAGCTGAAGACGGTCGGCTGGTACCCGAACGGTCCGTCCACGGGTGACATCGACGCGGCCATGAAGCGCAAGAACCCGAACTGGGTCTCCGAGACCCAGGCGATGGCCGGGACCAAGGAGCTCTACGACGCGCACCAGGAAGCCATCCGGCAGATGGAGAAACTGGGCGAGGCCTACTCCGCGGCGACGACGACGCTGACCGGGCTCGGCGACAACGTGGTGCTGCCGGGGACGCCGGAGACGAACCGGGACGCGTCGTCCGACTATTCGGGCAGTGGCAATGGCGGCGGGAGCTACGGTGCGGTCCTGCCCGGCCCCCGGACCGCCGGCGGCAGCGTCAAGGCGAGCTACCGTTCGCCCGGCGGCACCTACGGCAACGTCTCCATGAAGCCTCGTGATCCGTCGACGAACTGGGAGGAGACGACCTACCCCGGTCACACCGGACCGGTCCCGCCGCACGACGGTGGCCAGTTGCCCACGCCCCCGCGGGACCCGGGCACCCCGGTGCCGCCGTCCACCCCGTCGGACCCGGTCCACCGACCGGGCACCGGTCTCGACGGCCTCCCGACCCTGCCGGACCAGACCGTCCCGGTCGGCTCCGGAAGCGGTCCCGTCCTGCCGGGCGGCCCGGGCGGAACTCCCGCCCACCCGGGTGGTCCCGACGGCCAGGGCGGCCTGCCCGGGCTGTCGGGTGGCACCGGACCGATCGGCGGCTACCCGGGCGGCGTCGGCGGCGGCTCCGTGCCGACCAGGGGCATCGGCGGCGTCTCGGGAAAGGCCGGCGGCTCGATTCCCGCCCGTACGGGCCCGTTCGGCGGTGGCTCGGTCCCGGGCAGGTCCGGCGGTCTGCCCAGCGGCACGGTCTTCGGCCGTGAGGGCGCACCGGGCGGCGGCCGGATCGGCGGGTCGGCCACGGGCGGCGGAACGGGTGGCATGCACCCGGGCATGGGCGGCGGCCACGGTGTCGTCGGCGGGGCCGGCGGCTCGCGCGGTCGGGGCCTGACCTCGACCCCCGGTGGCACCGTCGGCGGCCGCAAGGGTCCTGCTGCCGGTGGGGAGTTCACGCCCGGCGGCACCGGCCTGCGCAACCGGGCGGCCGCGGCGGAAGCCGCCGAGGGCGGTGCCCGCTCCGGGCAGAACGGCATGATGGCCCCGGGCGCGGGCGGTCACGGCAACCGGAAGGAACGCGACCGTCGCGACCGTGCGGACTACCTGCACGAGGACGAGGAGACCTGGACCAGCGGCACGCCGCACAGCAACCCCGACGTGATTGAGTAGGACGACACCGTCTGCCCGGCCACTGGGCTCGTCCAGTGGCCGGGCAGACCTGTTCGGGCATGCTTCCCGGTCTGCGGAGAGATTGACGAGGAGTGGTGATGGGGCGGACGAATACGCGAGCACGTCTGCGGGTGTTCGCGGCGTCGCTCGTGGCGGTTGGAGTCGTGATCGGCCCGGTCGCAGCACCTGCGATCGCCGATGGCCCCATTCGCCCCGACCAGTGGCATCTGGATGCCATGCACGCCCCGGAGATGTGGAAGACCTCGAAGGGGGACGGAATCACCGTTGCGGTGATCGACGGTGGCTTCAAGCTGGATCACCCGGACCTGGCGGGGCAGTTCCTGCCGGGTAAGGACTTCAGCGGGGGCTCCGGCGGTGTCGGTTCCTACGGTGACGGGCATGGCACGCAGATGGCCAGCCTGATCGCCGGGACCGGAAAGTCCGCCGGTGGTACGGGCGCTTACGGGCTTGCGCCCGGAGCCAAGATCCTTCCGCTGAAGATCAACAACGGGACGGTCGGGCCGGTGGTTTCGACCGACTTCCTCGGCCAGGTCGGGCAGGCCGTCACCTATGCGGTCGACCAGGGTGCGAAGGTCGTCAACATCTCGCAGGGGATTTCCGCCGTCTCCACTTCGCCCGGCGATGTCGACAAGTTGAGCAAGACCTTGGCGATGGCCCGGAGCAAGGGCGTGCTGGTGGTGTCCAGTGTCGGGAATTCGGCGCAGGACGGAAATCTCGCCGAGTACCCGAGCGCGCTGCCCGATGTCGTCGGAGTGGGCGCGGTCGGCCGCGATGTCGTTGCGACCTCGGAGTCCCAGCAGGGCCCGCAGGTGGTTCTCGCCGCGCCGGGTGTGGACATGGTCGAGGCCTGTACCGGTAACACCGGCTACTGCAAGAGCCATGGCACCTCCGACGCGGCCGCTCTGGTGTCCGCTTCGGCGGCTCTGGTCTGGTCGGTGCACAAGGACTGGACCGCGAACCAGGTTCTCCGGGTCCTCATCAACACGGCGAGCAAGCCCACGGACGGTTCCGTCCGCAACAACGACGTCGGGTACGGGGTGGTGCGGCCGCGGGTCGCGCTGACGGATCCCGGCGACCCCGGTCCGGCGGACGTGTCCCCGGTTCCGGCGGCGGATCCGGTGCCCGCGGCGAGCCCGTCCGCGTCTGCGGGTTCGCCGGCTCCGGCCGCGTCGCCGTCGGTGCCCGCGGGGAGTCCGAGTGCCGTGGCGGCGGGCGCGCCGACGGTGGCCGCGTCGTCCGGGTCGTCCGGGTCGGGGGGCGTGCTGCCGGTCGTGGGCGGTGGGGCGGCCGGGTTGGTGGTGGTGGCCGCGGTGGTCGTCCTGGTGCGTCGGCGTAGGCGGGCGGCCGCGTAGGAGGTGGGGGCGGGGACGGGCCCGGGTGTCGCGGAGGCGGCGCCCGGGCTTTTGCGTGGGGCGTGTGGGGCGGGGGTGTGCGCCGGGGTCACTCGGGTGGGGGCTGGTGGGGTGGCCGGGCGGTGGCGAGGGTGGGTGGTATGGATGCGGAAGGTGTGGGCCGGGCCGGGCAGTTGAGGCGGGCGGCGGCCGCGGCGTTGATCGGGACGGCGATCGAGTTCTACGACTTCTTCCTCTACGGGACGGCGGCCGCCCTGGTGTTCGGGCCGGTGTTCTTTCCCGGACTGGGGTCGGTGGGGGCGTTGTTGGCGGCGTTCTCGGTGTACGCGGTGGCGTTCCTGGCCCGGCCGTTGGGGGCGGTGGTGTTCGGGCACTTCGGGGACCGGGTGGGGCGGAAGGCGACGCTGGTGGTGTCGCTGCTGCTGATGGGCTCGGCGACGGCGGCGGTGGGGTTGTTGCCGGGGTTCGCCGCGTGGGGCTGGTGGTCGCCGGTGCTGCTGGTGGTGCTGCGGGTGTGCCAGGGCGTGGGGTTGGGCGGGGAGTGGGGCGGGGCGGCGCTGCTGATCGCGGAGAACGCGCCGGCGGGTCGGCGCGGGCGGTACGGGGGGTTCCTGCAGTTGGGGCCGTCGGGCGGGTTCGTGTTGGCGAACGGGGCGTTCCTGGCGCTGCAACTGGGGCTGGACGAGCGGTCGTTCCGGGAGTGGGGGTGGCGGGTGCCGTTCGTGGCCTCGCTCGCGCTGGTGGCGGTGGGCCTGTTCGTGCGGCTGCGGCTGGCGGAGACGCCGTTGTTCCGGGCGGACGAGCGGCGGGACCGTCCGCCGGTGGTGGAGCTGCTGCGCGAGCACTGGCGGCCGGTGTTGGCGGGCGGCGGGGCGATCACCTTCGGGTACGCGCTGTTCTACCTGACCACCACGTACGCGCTGGCGTACGCGACCTCCGGGTTGGGGGTGGCGAGCACGCTGGTGCTGGCGATGCTGCTGGTCGGCTCGGTGGTCGGGGCGGGGACGGTATGGCTGAGCGCCTCGCACAGTGACCGGTGGGGCCGGCGCCGGACGATGCGCTGGGCGACGGGCCTGGCGGCGGCGTGGTCGCTGGTGCTGTTCCCGCTGTTGGAGACGGTGCGTCCACCGCTGATGTTCCTGGCGCTGGCCGGGGCGTTGGTGGTGCTGGGGTGTCTGATGGGGCCGGTGGCGGCGTTCCTGCCGGAGCTGTTCCCGACCCGGGTGCGCTACACGGGAGCCGCGTTGACGTACAACCTGGGCGGTGTGGTCGGCGGGGCGACGACGCCGCTGGTGGCGACCAGGCTGACGGCGGAGTACGGGACGGCGCAGCCGGTCGGCTGGTACCTGGCGGTGCTGGGCGGGTTGGCGCTGGGGTGTCTGTGGCTGCTGCCGGAGACCACGGGTGCGGAGTTGGCGGCGGTGGACGGCGGACGCCGCCGGGTGCCCGTCCTGGGGACGGACCCGGCGGCGTAGCCGTACGGGGGGCGGGGTCAGCCGGCCAGGGCGGCGCGGCCGGCCAGCAGGACCGCGGTGTGCCGGGCGACGCGCTCGCCGAGGTGCTCGGCGGTCGCGATGTCGGCCTTGTGGACGGCCTCCGGGCCGGCGTCGGCGGGGGAGGAGGCGGCGGCGCCGTTGAAGAAGCCGAGCCGGTTGAGGTCGTTCTCGGTGGCGGTGGTGGCGTTCCAGCCGGGCTTGAGGCCGAGGTTGACCCAGCTCATGCCGTGCTGGGCGGCCAGGGTCTGGAAGAAGCCGAGGGTGCCGGCCTTGTCGCCGCTCTTGGAGGCGGAGTTGGTGAAGCCGGCCGCGACCTTGTCCTGCCAGGCGTCGGAGAACCAGCGCTTGCTGGTGGCCTCGGCGAAGACGTGGAAGGCGCCGGAGGCGGTGCCCATGTAGGTGGGGGAGCCGAAGACGATCGCGTCGGCGGCGTCCAGCTGGGCCCACTGCTCGTCGGTGATGGTGTCGACGGCGATCGTGACGACCTCGGCACCCGCAGCGGCGGCACCGCGGGCGACGGCCTCGGCGATCACGGCGGTGTGGCCGTAGCCGGAGTGGTAGGCGAGGGCGACGGTCGGGCGGACGGCGGTCATGAGGGCACTCCTGTGCGGGGTGGTAGCGGCGGGGACGGCGAAGCACGGACGGGTGCGGGCACGGCGGTGCCCCGGGCGGGGCCCGGGCCTGCCGGACCCGCCTTCGGTCTCTAATGTAGACCAGGTCTCCATTGGTTACCAAGAGCGGATCGGAGACCGTGGGTCTACCCTGGCGGTATGACGACGGAGGAAGCGGCCCGCGCCGGGGTCGAACAGCACGAGGAGCTGGAGCTCGACGTCTTCGCCCGGCTCTGCCCCAGCCGCGAGATGTTCGCCGAGCTCGCCGACAAGTGGTCGATGCTGATCCTGATGAGCCTCTCCGCCTGCGGCCCGCAGCGCTTCTCCGAGCTCCAGCGCGCGGTCGGCGGGGTCAGCCGCAAGATGCTCACCCAGTCGCTGCGCAACCTGGAGCGCAGCGGCCTGGTGCTCCGCACGGTCTTCCCGGAGACGCCGCCGCGGGTGGTCTACGACCTGCGGCCGCTCGGCCGGGAGCTGGCCGAACTGGTCGCCCCGCTGGGCCGCTGGACGGAGCGGCGCGCCCTGCAGATGCTCGCGGCCCGCGAGGAGTTCGACGCGGCGCACGCCGGGGGCGGCGAGTAGCCGCCGGGGGCCGGCGGGCGGCCGGGAGCCGGGACGGAGCCGATTTCCCTTCCGGGCCGACGGCCGTGTAATGTCTTCCTTGTTCGACCGGCCCGGGAAAACGAAAACCCGGCAAGCCCCTATAGCTCAGTCGGTAGAGCGTCTCCATGGTAAGGAGAAGGTCTGCGGTTCGATTCCGCATGGGGGCTCAACTGAAAGACCCTCGCCTCTCGGCGGGGGTCTTTCGCGTTCCCGCGCCCGACCTGCGCCGATCCGCCCCGGTCCGCCCGCCCCCCGGGCGGCTCGCGGCGGACGTGACCTAGCGGGTCGGGTACGGAATGCGCTGTGATGGTGCGTCATCGGCCGCCCGCCCGACGGGTGCGGGCACGAGCCGGACCCCGAGCTGGAGGGCGTCATGGGCGTTCGACTCGTGGTGGTCGACGACCACCGGTTGCTGGCCGAGGCACTGGCCACCGCGCTCCAGCTGCGCGGTCACCGGGTGCTCGCGGTCGGCTCGCCGGCCGCTACCGCCGCCGACCTGGTGGCCGGGCGGCGGCCCGAGGTGTGCCTGCTGGGGGTGGCCGCGCCGGGCGACCCGGGGGCCTTCGACGGGCTGCGCCGGATCCGCCGGGAACGTCCCGAGGTGGCCGTGATCGTCCTCGGACCGGTGGGTGAACTCCGGGGCGTGGCCTGCGCGTTCGCGGCCGGGGCGGCCGGGTACGTGCCCAGCGACGAGCGGATCGAGGTGGTCGAGCGGGCGATCGGACGGGCCCGGGCGGGCGAGGCCGCGGTGACGGTGGACGTCCTGCGCGGTGCCTTCGACCAACTGCTGCGCCCGGTGGCCGAACCCGACGACGAGGCGGTCCGGCTGCTGCGGCTGCTGACCCGCCGTGAGGTGCAGGTGCTGGCCCGGATCGCGGACGGCGAGGACACCGCCGCGATCGCCGCCGGGATGCGGATCGCCGCGAGCACCGCCCGTACCCACGTCCAGCGGGTGCTGATGAAGCTCGGCGCGCGCACCCGGCTGGAGGCGGCCGCGGTGGCCGCCCGGACCGGACTGCTGGAGCGGATGTCCGGCGGCTGAACCGGGCGGGGGCCGCGGGGGCCGCGGGGCGACCGCCCCGGTGGTCCGGAGCACCCGTCCGGGCAGGGACAATTGGCCGTAGTCGTACGCATTCCGTCGATGGCGCCGCCGACGCGCGGGCCATCGCCCGCTGGAGGTCTCATCATGAGTAAGTACCTGGTCACGGGTGGCGCCGGCTACGTCGGCAGCGTGGTGGCCGCCCACCTGCTGGAGGCGGGGCACGAGGTGACCGTCCTGGACGACCTCTCGACCGGCTTCCGCGAGGGCGTCCCGACCGGTGCCGAGTTCGTCGAGGGCCGGATCCAGGAGGCCGGCCGGGTGCTGGACGGCTCCTTCGACGGCGTGCTGCACTTCGCCGCCTCCTCGCAGGTCGGCGAGTCCGTCGTGGACCCGGAGAAGTACTGGCGCAACAACGTGGCCGGCTCGCTGGAGCTGATCACCGCGATGCGCGAGGCCGGTGTGCGCAAGCTGGTCTTCTCCTCCACCGCCGCCGTGTACGGCGAGCCCGAGGTGGTGCCGATCGCCGAGACCGCCCGGACCTCGCCGACCAACACCTACGGCGCCAGCAAGCTCGCCATGGACCACATGATCACCAGCGAGGCCGTCGCCCACGGCCTGGCCGCCGTCTCGCTGCGCTACTTCAACGTGGCCGGCGCGTACGGCGCCTACGGCGAGCGCCACGACCCCGAGTCGCACCTGATCCCGCTGGTCTTCCAGGCCGCGCTCGGCCGGCGCCCGCACATCGCGGTGTTCGGCGAGGACTACCCGACCCCGGACGGCACCTGCATCCGCGACTACATCCACGTCGCCGACCTGGCCGACGCCCACCTGCTGGCGCTGACCGCCGCCAAGCCGGGCGAGCACCTGATCTGCAACCTGGGCAACGGCAGCGGCTTCTCGGTGCGCGAGGTGATCGAGTCGGTCAAGCGGGTCACCGGCCGGGAGATCCCGGTGCAGGTCGCCGGTCGCCGGGCGGGCGACCCGGCGGTGCTGGTGGCCTCCGCCGAGCGCGCCCACCAGGAGCTGGGCTGGACCCCGCGCCGTCCGAACCTGGACGACATCGTCGCCGACGCCTGGAAGTTCGCGCTGGAGCAGCACGGCCGCTGAGCGCGGCCGCTGAACCCGGCTGCGGTGCCCGGTTGTTGAACGGCCCGGCCGTCGAACGGCCCGGACCGGGCCGGGGAGCCGGTCGGTCGGTACGGTTCCCGGGGACGCGCGAGCGGCGTCCCCGGGCCGTCCGACCGGTCAAGTCCGGCCACTCCGGCACCTCCTGACGAAACTTCACCGAACCGCCACGGGAGCGTTTCCCGGCCCGTACGCTGAGTGCGGTACCGGTGGGGGCCGGCGTCCTTTCGGCTTCACCGGCCACCGGTGGGCGGGCGGAGCGGCGGGTCCGGAACGCGGACGCCGGCCGCTCCCCGTCCCCGGGCTCGGGCGCTCTGAGCAGGGGGTACTGACGATGGGGCGGATCCGGGTCCTGGTGGTCGACGACCACCGGATCTTCGCCGAGGCACTGGCCGCGGCCCTCGCCGCCGAGCCCGACGTGGAGGTGGGCGCGGCCGGCAGCGCGGCCGCCGCCGAGCGGGCGCTGGAGCGCGCCGCCACCGAGGGCCGGGCCTACGACGTGGCGCTGATCGACGCCGACCTGGGCGCCGGGGCCGTCGGGCCGGGGGCCCGCGCCCGGCCGGGCGTCGAGGCGGCCGAGGAGGCCCGGCGCCGCCCGGCCCCGGGCGTGCCGCCACCGCGAAGGACGGGGGCCGCACCGACCGCCCCGGGGGCCGTCGGCCGTCCGGCGGACCACCTGCGCGCCGAGCAGTCGCGCGCCGAACAGCTGCGGGTCGAACAGCTGCGGGTCGACCACCCCCGCACCGAGCAGTTACGGGCCGAGCAGCTCAGGCCCGCCGCCCCGCCCCCGGACGGGATCGCCCTGCTCGGCCGGCTCCGTCGGGCCCACCCGGGGCTGCGCGGGGTGGTGCTGGCCACCGCGGACGACCCGCACCGCGCGGCCCGGGCGCTGCATCTGGGCGCCACCGGCTGGGTGGCGAAGGAGAGTTCACTGGCCCGGCTGCTCGCGGTGGTCCGCGGGGTGCTGCGGGACGAGACGCACCTGCCGCCCGCGCTGCTCACCGGGGTGATCCGCGAACTGACCACCGCCCGGCGGGACCGGACCGAGAGCGAACGGCTGGTCGACTCCCTGACCCCGCGGGAGAAGCAGATCCTGCGCTGCATGGTGGCGGGCCTGGGCCGACAGGCCGTCGCGGAACGGCTGTACCTGTCGCCGCACACCGTCCGCACCCACATGCAGAACGTGCTGGGGAAGTTGGGGGTGCACTCCACGCTGGCCGCCGTCGCGGTGGCCCGCCGGGCCGGGGTCAGCCCCTCGGAGCCGGCCGTGCCGCCGTCCATCGCCTCCGCGCCGTAGCGGGCGTCGGGGGCGGAGCGGACGTCGGGGGCGGAGCCCGGTTCAGCCCGGGATGTTGTCGAAGGGCGCGACCAACAGCCGCAGCAGGGCGGCGAGTTCGCCCTGCTGGTCGGAGCTGAGCTGGGCGAGCAGTTCGCGCTCGTGCGTCAGCAGGCCGGCCAGTGCCTGGTCGGCGCGGTCGCGGCCGTCGTCGGTGAGCCGGACGAGCACGCCGCGCCGGTCGTCCGGGTCGGGCAGGCGCTTGACCAGGCCCTTGCCGGTGAGCCGGTCGATCCGGTTGGTCATGGTGCCGGAGGTGACCAGGGTCTGGGTGAGCAGTTGGCCGGGGGAGAGCTGGTACGGGGAGCCGGCCCGCCGCAGGGCGGTCAGGACGTCGAACTCCCAGGGCTCCAGGCCGTGCTCGGCGAAGGCGGTGCGGCGGGCGCGGTCGAGGTGACGGGCGAGCCGGCTGACCCGGCTGAGCACCTCCAGCGGCTCCACGTCGAGGTCGGGGCGCTCTCGGCGCCATGCTGCGACCAGCCTGTCGACCTCGTCCTCCATGACGATCAGTGTATCGGTGGATGTGTCGATGTGAAGTCTCTTGACATCGAGAAATGTGCCAGCGACGCTACCTGAGATATCTTGATGTCGAGATACCTGCGAGGTGAACCATGACCAGCCCCGTCTGGGACCCGGCGCAGTACCTGCGCTTCGCCGACGAACGCACCCGCCCGCTGCGCGACCTGCTCGCCCGGGTCCCCGCCCTGCCGAACGAAGTCCTGCCGCCCGAAGTCCTGCCGCACGGGGAACCGTCGGACCGGAACGGACCCGTCGCGACGATCCTCGACATCGGCTGCGGCCCCGGCAACTCCACCGCCGTGCTGCGCCAGCGCTGGCCGCGGGCCCGGATCATCGGCGTCGACAGCTCCGCCCCGATGCTGGAGACCGCCCGCACCGAGGGCGAGCCCACCGCCGAGTACCTGCTCGCGGACGCCCACGACTACGACCCGGCCCCGGTCGGGCCCGATCTGATCGCCTCCAACGCGACCCTCCAGTGGGTGGACGGGCACCTGGCGGTGCTGCCGCGCTGGGCGGACGCCCTCAAGCCCGGCGGGGTGCTGGCCTTCCAGGTGCCCGGCAACTTCGAGGCCCCCAGCCACACCCTGCTGGCCGACCTGCGCCGCAGCCCGCGCTGGCGTGACCTGCTGGGCGACGACGCCGTCCGCAACGGCGTCCACGAGCCCGGGCGGTACCTGGACGCCCTGGCCGGGGCCGGGTGCGCCGTCGACGTCTGGGAGACCACCTACAGCACGTTGCTGCCGGGGCCGGACCCGGTGCTGGAGTGGGTCAAGGGGACGGCGCTGCGCCCGGTCCTCGGCCGGCTCACCGACCCGGCCGACCGGGCCGCCTTCCTGGCGGAGTACGGGCGGCTGCTGCGCGGGGCCTACCCGGCCGGGCCGCACGGGACGGTCTTCCCGTTCCGGCGGATCTTCGCCGTCGGGGTCAAGCAGTAGCCGGGTCAACAAGCAGTAGCCGGGTCGAGCAGTAGCCAGGGAGGGTGAGCGGCCGGGAGCGCGGACCGCCCGGGGCGCGAACGGCACCCGGGCGGTCAGCCCTTGCGGTCGCCGACCAGCCGCGGGTGCCGCTCCAGGCCCTCCAGCCCGTGCCAGGCCAGGTTCACCAGGTGTGCCGCCACCGTCGCCTTGTCCGGCTTGCGCACCTCCAGCCACCACTGGCCGGTCAGCGCGACCATCCCGACCAGCATCTGCGAGTACATCGGCGCCAGCCGGGCGTCGAAGCCCCGGGACTTGAACTCCAGGCCGAGGATGTCCTCGACCTGGGTGGCGATGTCGCTGATCAGCGAGGCGAAGGTGCCGGTCGACTGGGCCACCGGGGAGTCCCGGACCAGGATCCGGAAGCCGTCCGTCGAGGTGTCGATGTAGTCCATCAGCGCGAACGCCGCCTGTTCCAGCAGCTCGCGCGAGTGCCCACCGGTGAGCGCGCCCGTCACCATGTCCAGCAGCAGCTGCATCTCGCGGTCCACCACCACCGCGTAGAGCCCCTCCTTGCCCCCGAAGTGCTCGTACACCACGGGCTTGGAGACCCCGGCGCGCTCGGCGATCTCCTCCACCGAGGTGCCGTCGTAGCCGCGCTCCGCGAAGACCGTCCGGCCGATCTCCAGCAGCTGCTCCCGGCGCTGCTTGCCGGTCATCCGGACCCGGCCGCCCCGGCGGCGCGGGGCCGGTGCGGTGGCGGGTGCGGCGGCGGCGCGGTCCGCGCCCGGCTCGGCCCCGCCGCCGGCGGGACCGCCCCCGGGGGCCGCGCCCGCCGCTGCGGCGGCCCGCGGACGGGCCGGCGCCGTTCCGGGCGCCGCGTCCGTCCGCGTGCTGTGGTGACCGCCTGTGCTGTCTGCGCTGCTCCCGTTCACCCCTACATCATGCTGGAAGCGCCGCCTCATGCGGCGCGGCGGGCGGCGATCCGCTGCGCGTCCGGCCAGCGGACGTCCCGGACCCAGCCGGCCAGCTCGAACCAGCGGATCAGCCGGGCCGAGGAGTCGATCTGCCCGCGCAGCACCCCGTGCCGGGCCGAGGTCGGGTCGGCGTGGTGCAGGTTGTGCCAGGACTCGCCGCAGGAGAGGACCGCGAGCCACCAGACGTTGCCGGAGCGGTCCCGGGAGCGGAACGGGCGGCGGCCGACCGCGTGGCAGATCGAGTTGATCGACCAGGTGACGTGGTGCAGCAGGGCGACCCGGACCAGCGACCCCCAGAAGAAGGCGGACAGCGCGCCCTGCCAGGACAGCCCGACCAGGCCGCCGACCAGCGCGGGCAGCAGCAGCGAGATGGTGGTCCAGAGCCAGAACAGCCGGGAGATCCGCCGCAGCGCCGGGTCGCCGACCAGGTCCGGGGCGTACTTGAGCTGAGGGGTCTGCTCCTCGTCGAACATCCAGCCCATGTGCGCCCACCACAGGCCCTTGATCAGTGCGGGGACGCTCTCCCCGTAGCGCCACGGCGAGTGCGGGTCGCCGTCCTTGTCGCTGAACCGGTGGTGCTTGCGGTGGTCGGCGACCCAGCGCACCAGCGGGCCCTCGACCGCGAGGCTGCCGACGACCGCCAGCGCCAGCCGCATCGGGCGGGAGGCCTTGAAGGCGCCGTGGGTGAAGTAGCGGTGGTAGCCGACGGTGATGCCGTGACAGGTGAGGAAGTACATGGCGACGGTGACCGCCACGTCCGTCCAGCCGAGCCCCCGGCCCCAGGCCACCGGCACGGCGGCGACCAGCGCGGCGAACGGCACCAGGATGAACAGCGCGAGCGCGACCTTCTCGGCGGGGCCCTGCTGCTCCCCGCCGCGGGTGGCGGACAGCCGGGTCGCCGCGTCGGCGGAGGGATCGGGGGAGGGATCGGGGAGCGCGGCCTCCGCGCGCGCCTCGCCGGCCTGGATGGTCATGGGCGTCCCTTCGCGACGTCCCGGATCGGGACAGAGCGGAGCCTACGGTGGCGTAACTTACGGCATCGTAGGTTGCGCTCCGTGTCCAACGGAACACACCGCCGCGCGGCGCTTGAGTGAATTCACCCGACTGGATGGATGAACCCGGGGCCCCGGCCGTGCCCGGGTCGGGTGGACCGGACGGTCGGCATTGGTGGTAGATGTGGAGCGCGCTACCCCGTAGTCTTGGCCCAGCGCGCCGTCGGCCCACCGACGGTGGGAGCTCCGGTCCCGGATCGTCTAAGGGCAGGACAGCTGGTTTTGGTCCAGCTTATGGGGGTTCGAATCCTCCTCCGGGAGCACTGAGTACGGCCGCGGGCGGGCAGCCGCGGGCCGGGCCCCGGCATTCCGGCCGACCGCCCGGCACTATCCTCGAACTGCCAGAGCACATGTGCGGACCCGCGTTCTGGCCTGCTCTGCCCTCTCTGTGAACCTACTGAGGAGCCTTCCCGCATGGGTGCCAATTCGCTTGCCGCCGTTGTCGTGCTCGCCGCCGGTGGTGGGACCCGGATGAAGTCGAACAAGCTGCCCAAGGTGCTGCACGAGGTGTGCGGGCGCTCGTTGGTGGGTCATGCGGTCTCGGCGGCCGGGGAACTGACGCCGGGACAGCTCGTCGTGGTGGTCGGGCACCAGCGCGAGCAGGTCGAGGAGCACCTCGCGGCGCACTACCCGGCCGCCCGCCCGGTGGTCCAGGAGGAGCAGAACGGCACCGGCCACGCGGTGCGCACCGCGCTGGAGGCGCTGGTCGCCGACGGCGTGACGCTGGACGGCACGGTGATCGTCACCGCCGGGGACTCGCCGCTGCTGACCGGGGCCACCCTGCGCCGGCTGGCGAAGTCGCACGAGGCGCAGCAGAACGGCGTCACCGTGCTGACCGCCGTCGTGCCCGAGCCCTTCGGCTACGGCCGGATCCTGCGCGACGAGGACGGCACGGTCGCCGCGATCGTCGAGGAGCGGGACGCCACCGCGACCCAGCGGGCGATCGCCGAGATCAACTCGGGCGTCTTCGCCTTCGACGCCAAGCTGCTCGCCGAGGCGCTGGCCGAGCTGACCACCGACAACTCGCAGGGCGAGGAGTACCTGACCGACACCCTGGAGATCCTGCGCAAGGCCGGGCACCGGGTCGGCGCCGTGGTCGCCGAGGACCACCGGGACATCCTGGGCATCAACGACCGGGTCCAGCTGGCGCAGGCCCGCCGGCTGCTGAACGACCGCCTGCTGGAGCGGGCGATGCGCGAGGGCGTCACCGTGGTGGACCCGGCGACCACCTGGATCGACGTCCAGGTGACGTACGAGCCGGACGCCGTCGTGCTGCCGAACACCCAGCTGCAGGGCGCGACCCACCTGGGCGAGGGCTGCGAGGTGGGCCCGAACTCGACCCTGCGGGACACCGCGGTCGGCGCCGGCGCCCGTGTGAGCAACACCACGGCCGACCGCGCCGAGATCGGCGAGCTGGCCGCCACCGGCCCGTACGCCTACCTGCGGCCGGGGGCGAAGCTGGCCCGCAAGGCGAAGGTCGGCACCTACGTCGAGGTGAAGAACTCCGAGCTGGGCGAGGGCGCCAAGGTGCCGCACCTCTCCTACATCGGCGACGCCACCATCGGCGAGGGCAGCAACGTCGGCGCGGCCTCGGTCACCGTGAACTACGACGGGGTCAACAAGCACCGCACCGTCATCGGCGCGCACTGCCGCACCGGGTCGGACAACATGTTCATCGCCCCGGTCACCATCGGTGACGGCGCTTACACCGGCGCGGGCTCGGTCATCACCACCGATGTTCCGCCCGGCGCACTCGGCGTGAACCGCGCGCAGCAGCGCAACATCGAGGGCTGGGTCGAGCGCAAGCGCCCCGGCACGGTGTCCGCCCAGGCGGCGAAGGCGGCGACGGACGAGGCCGCTGAGGTCTGAAGGGTCACCCCGGGGCCGCTGCCGCGGTCCCGGGGCGGACGGTTTCTGCGCGGGCGCGTAACCTTGAGGTCATACGTGCGCCACTGGGCTTACCGCCCGTGTCCAGGCGTACCGACATTCCCCTGAAACCGTCTTGCGCACGGGCTGCGCCTGCTCGCGTTGGATGGTGGGGATCAGCGTCCGCAACGCGAGGAGACGGTGCAGTGAGCGGGATCACGACGTCGGGTGAGAAGAAGCTGAAGCTCTTCTCCGGCCGTGCCCACCCGGAGCTGGCGAGGGAGGTGGCCGCGGCGCTGGGTACCGAGCTGGTTCCGACCAAGGCCCTGGACTTCGCCAACGGCGAGATCTACGTCCGCTTCCTGGAGTCCGCCCGTGGCGCGGACTGCTTCGTGATGCAGAGCCACACGGCTCCCATCAACCAGTGGATCATGGAGCAGCTGATCATGATCGATGCTCTGAAGCGGGCCTCCGCCAAGAGCATCACCGCGATCCTGCCGTTCTACGGCTACGCCCGCCAGGACAAGAAGCACCTGGGCCGCGAGCCGATCTCGGCCCGCCTGGTCGCCGACCTGCTCCGCCAGGCCGGCGCCGACCGCCTGATGGCCGTCGACCTGCACACCGCGCAGATCCAGGGCTTCTTCGACGGCCCGGTGGACCACCTGTTCGCGCTGCCGATGCTGGCCGACTACATCGGCGAGCGGGTCGACCGCTCCAAGCTCACCATCGTCTCGCCGGACGCCGGCCGGGTGAAGGTGGCCGACCAGTGGTGCGACCGGCTGGACGCCCCGCTGGCGATCATCCACAAGCGCCGCGACGTCACCCAGGCCAACACCATCCTGTCGGCCGACGTCGTCGGTGACGTCAAGGGCCGGGTCTGCGTCCTGGTCGACGACATGATCGACACCGCCGGCACGATCTGCGCCGCCGCCGACGCGCTGTTCGAGAACGGCGCCGCGGACGTCGTGGTGGCCGCCACCCACGGCGTGCTCTCCGGCCCGGCCGCGGACCGGCTGAAGAACTCGCGGGTGAGCGAGTTCGTGTTCACCAACACGCTGCCCACCCCGGCGGAGCTCCAGCTGGACAAGATCACCACGCTCTCCATCGCCCCGTCGATCGCCGCCGCGATCCGCGAGGTCTTCGAGGAGGGCTCGGTCACCAGCCTCTTCGAGGGCGTGCACTGACGAAGCCCGCGCAGGCGGCCCCGGACCCGGTGCGGTCCGGGGCCGCCCGTGGTTCGGCCGCCGGAAGGGCCGATTTCACGCCGGGGGGCTTGTGCGGTTAGACTCGTGAGACTGCTCGGCGAGGGATGCCGTGTGCCTGCTCGACGGGCACCGACACCGTGATCGACGCGCTGCCGGTAGCGGATTCCGTCCGCCGGCAGAGGACGTTGCCGCCGAGTGACCCCCGAACGTACTGAGGGTGTGGTCCCGGCGGTTTTTCGCGTTGCCTGCACCCCCGCGCCATCTTCCACGAGGAGTGCAGTCGTGTCCGAGATCCGCCTTGCCGCTGAGACCCGCACCGAGTTCGGCAAGGGTGCCGCCCGTCGCGCCCGCCGTGCCGGCCTCGTCCCCGGTGTCGTCTACGGCCACGGCCACGCCCCGGTTCACCTGAACCTGCCCGGCCACGACCTGATGATGGCCCTGAAGACCCCGAACGCCCTGCTGGTCGTCCCGATCGAGGGCAAGGACGAGTACGTCCTGCCGAAGGCCGTCCAGCGCGAGGCCATCAAGCGCACCATCGAGCACGTCGACCTGCTGCTGGTCAAGCGTGGCGAGAAGGTCACCGTCGAGGTTCCGGTCCACACCGAGGGCGAGCTGGCCGCCGGCGGCAACCTGCTGGAGCACGTCCTGCAGGCCCTGCCGGTCGAGGCCGAGGCCACCCACCTGCCCGAGGCCGTCACCGTCTCGGTCGAGGGCCTGGAGGCCGGCGCCTCCGTCCTCGCCAAGGACATCGTGCTGCCGGCCGGCGTCGCGCTGGCCGTCGAGGCCGACGCCGTCGTGCTGCAGGTCATCGCCGCCCAGGCCGCCCCGGTCGAGGACGAGGCGGCCGAGGGCGCCGAGGCCTGAGCCTCGCGCACCGCTTAGCCGTTCGGCCGCTGCCCCGGTCGCTCCTCTGGAGCGGCCGGGGCAGCGGCGCGTCCGGGATGATGACGTCGAGCGCGAAGGAGAGTGGAGAGCATGGCGGACGACGAGTACGACGGCCCCTGGCTGGTGGTCGGACTGGGTAACCCGGGGGAGCAGTACGCCCGGAACCGGCACAACATCGGCTTCATGGTGGTGGACCTGCTGGCGCAGCGGATGGGCGCCAAGTTCAAGGCGCACAAGAGCCGGGCCCAGGTGGCCGAGGGGCGGCTCGTGGGCAAGCGGGTGGTGCTGGCCAAGCCGATGTCCTTCATGAACCTGTCCGGCGGGCCGGTGACGGCGCTGCGGGACTTCTACAAGGCGCCGGCCTCGGCGCTGATCGCCGTCCACGACGAGCTGGACATCGACTACGCGGCGCTGCGGCTGAAGCTGGGCGGCGGCGACAACGGCCACAACGGGCTGAAGTCGATCACCAAGTCGCTCGGCCCGGACTACCACCGGGTGCGCTGCGGGATCGGCCGTCCGCCGGGCCGGATGGAGGTCGCGGACTTCGTGCTGAAGGACTTCTCCTCGACCGAGCGCAAGGAGCTGGAGTGGTTCGTGGACCGCTCGGCGGACGCGGTGGAGGCGCTGCTGTCCGAGGGGCTGGAGCGCGCGCAGGGCAGCTACAACTCCTGACGGTCCGTCATGCGCACATCGTGCCGGGTACACAACAGTCGTACAACGCTTGCTCCGTCAAACCTGAATCCACGTGAGAATCCCGTGCGGGATCGGATAGCGTCGGCCGGGTACGCGAACGGGTCCTGGGGAGTTCTCGATGCGGAGATTGCGTCCGGTCCGCCGACTTCGGCGGCTCCGGGTGGTCCGGCTGAAGCGGTTCGGACGGAGGATCGGCACGGCCGGTGCGCTGGGGGCGGCCGGGGTGCTGCTGTCCGGCGGTGCGGTGGCGCACGCCGATCCGGTGGCCGAACCGGATGCGGTGGTCTCGCCGGAGCCCGCGGCGGCGCAGTTCGGTCCGGTGCTCGGCGACCCGGTCGGTCCGGACGCCGGGCTGCTGGCGGTCGGCGGCGGTCTGCTGGTCGCCTCCGGCGGAGCGGCGCTGTGGTTGAAGCGCCGGCGCGCGGGTGAACCCGCGGAGTAGCGACGTGCGGTGAGGGGCCGGGGTCCACGGGAGTGGGCGCCGGCCCCTCCTGCCGTCCGGGGCCGGTCCGCCCGCGGGGACGCGAAGGGGCCGTCGTCCGTCCGGTCGGACGGACGACGGCCCCTTCGGTGCGTCCGGGCGGCCGTCAGCCGGTGTTGCGCAGGCCGGCGGCGATGCCGTTGACGGTGAGCAGCAGCGCGCGGGCGCGCAGCGGGTCCTCGGGCCGACCGGTGGCGACCTCCTCGCGCTGGCGGCGCAGCAGCGCCACCTGGAGGTAGGAGATCGGGTCGAGGTAGGCGTCGCGGACGGTGAAGGTCTGCTTCAACACCGGGTTGTGCTCCAGCAGTTCGCTCTCACCGGTGAGCCGCAGCACCTCGCGCAGGGTGAGCTCGTGCTCGGCGACGATCTGGTCGAAGATGTGCCGCAGCTCGCCGGGCACCAGCTGCTCGACGTAGTGGCGGGCGATCCGCAGGTCGGTCTTGGCCAGCGTCATGGCGACGTTGGACAGGAAGTTGCGGAAGAAGTGCCACTGGCCGTACATCTCGTCCAGCACGTCGCCGAGGCCGGCCGCGCGGGCGGCCGCCAGGCCGGAGCCGACGCCGTACCAGCCGGGGACGATCTGACGGGACTGGGTCCAGCCGAACACCCACGGGATGGCCCGCAGGCCGTCCAGCCCGGCGCCGGAGTCGGGGCGGCGGGACGGGCGGGAGCCCAGGTGCAGCGAGGCGAGCTGGTCGACCGGGGTGGCGGCGAAGAAGTACTTCGGCAGGTCCTCCTGGTCGACCAGGGCGCGGTAGGAGGTGTGGGCGGCCTCGGAGACCCGGTCCATCGCGGCGTCCCAGCGGGCCAGTTCCTCGGGGGCCTGGCGCGGGGCGGTGTGCAGCGCGGAGGCGGCGAGGGTGGCGGAGATGGTCAGTTCCAGGTTCTCCCGGGCGAGCGAGGGGAGCAGGTACTTGTCGGAGATGACCTCGCCCTGCTCGGTGACCTTGATCTCGCCCTCCAGGGTGCCCCAGGGCTGGGCCAGGATGGCCTCGTGCGAGGGGCCGCCGCCGCGGCCGACGGTGCCGCCGCGGCCGTGGAACAGCCGCAGCCGGATGCCGTAGCGGTGGGCGACGTCGCGCAGTCGGCGCTGGGCGCGGTGGATCTCCCACTGGGAGGTGGTGATGCCGCCGAACTTGGAGGAGTCGGAGTAGCCGAGCATGACCTCCTGGACGTCGCCGCGCAGCGAGACGAGCAGTCGGTAGGAGGGGTCGGAGAGCATCTCGTCCAGGATGCGGTCGGCCTGCTGGAGTTCGTCGGTGGTCTCCAGCAGCGGCACGATGCCGATCTTGGCGATCCCGGCGTGCAGGTCGATCAGCCCGGCCTCGCGGGCCAGCACGGTGGCGGCGAAGACGTCGTCGGCGCCCTGGCACATCGAGATGATGTAGCTCTCGACGATCTCGTCGCCGAAGCGCTCGAAGCCCTCGCGGACGGTGTTGAAGACGCCGAGGGTCTTGGTGCCGGCCTCGTCCAGCGGGGCCGGGGTGGGGGCGAGCGGGCGGCGCGAGCGCAGCTCCTTGGCGAGCAGCTTCTGCCGGTACTCGCGGGGCATGTCGGCGTAGCGCCAGGCCTCCTCGCCGAGGCGGTCGAAGAGCTGGCCGAGCGCGTGGTGGTGGGCCTCGGCGTGCTCGCGGACGTCCATGGTGGCGAGCTGGAGGCCGAAGGCCTCGATGGTGCGGATGGCGCGGGCGAGCCGGCCGTCGGCGATCAGCTCGCCGCGGTGGGCGCGCAGCGACTCCTGGATCAGCCGCAGGTCGACGAGCAGTTCGCGGGTGCCGACGTAGTCGCGGCCCTCGACGTGCGGGGTGCCGCCGGCCAGCCGCTCGCGGGTGTTCTCCAGCTTGAGCCGGATGCAGGTGGCCTTGAGGCGGTAGGGCTCCTCGGCGTTCATCCGCTTGTAGCGCGGGCTGAGTTCGGGGAGCCGGTGCAGGTCGGTGTTGAGCGAGGCGAGCAGTTCGACCGAGGCGCCGGCCAGGCGCTCGGAGGTGGAGAGGGTGTTGCGCAGGTCGTCGATCGCGGCCAGGGCGTCCTTGATGCCGTACTCGTGCTGGAGGTTGAGGACGTCCCAGGTGACCTGCGGGGTGACGTTGGGGTTGCCGTCGCGGTCGCCGCCGATCCAGGTGCCGAAGGTGAGCGGGCGCACGCCGTCGGGCAGGTTCAGGCCGACCCGGGCGAGTTCCTCGTGCAGCTCCTCCAGGACGGAGGGGACGGCCTCGCGGTAGAGCTCGTCCAGGTAGTAGACGGCGTTGCGGGCCTCGTCGGTGGGCTCGGGGCGGGCGATGCGCAGCTCGTCGGTCTGCCAGAGCAGGTCGATGACCTCGGCCAGCCGGCGGTCGGCGGAGCGCTTGGCGCTGCTGGTGCGGGCCGGGTCGGCGGCGGCCAGGCCGGAGCTGAGCTCCTCGCGGTGGATGCGGTCGAGGAGTTCGCCGATCCGGCGCAGCTTGTTGAGCACGCTGCGGCGGGCGGCCTCGGTCGGGTGGGCGGTGAAGACCGGGCGGACCGCGAGGTGGGCCAGGGTGTCCCGGAGGTGCTTGGGGTCGGCCTCGGCGAGCTGGTCGGCGGTCTGCGCGAGCAGTGAGCCCTCGCGGGCCCGGCGGGTGGCGAACTCCCGGCCGCGGTGCACCTGTTCGGTGACGTTGGCGAGGTGGAAGTAGGTGGAGAAGGCGCGGACCAGCTTGGCGGCGGTGTCCAGGTCGATGTCGGAGAGCAGTTCGGCGGTGGCCTCGCCGTCGGTGCGGCTCAGCAGCCGGACCTGTTCGACCAGGCCCAGCAGTTGGGGGCCCTCCTGGCGGACCAGCGTCTCGCCGAGCAGGTCGCCGAGGCGGCGGATGTCCGCGCGCAGGGCGGCATTGTCGGCGACGGTGGTGGGGCTGTCCGCCGGGTTGGGGACCGGAGCGGTCACGGCTGGCTCCCTGTGGTGGTGGGGTTCGGCAACGGCTCATCGTCACAGGTCCACGCGCAGTGTGGCGGGTGTGACGCGTGCGGACCGCGCTGTCCGACGCGACCAGCATAGGTGTCGGGGCGGTCGCTGTCCGCGAGGTGGCCGGATGGCGGACAGGGGCGCCGAAAACCATCTGTGGTCTGGACCACTTGCCGGGCTCCCGGAGGTGTACCCGGCAATCCCGGTGGGGAAGGGAGGGGGTTGCCGCTTAACCTGTCACGCATGAGCAAGTCGCCTGGGGAGCGCGTGCCGGTCCGGTCGTTCTGGTGGTGGAAGCGGCCGAGGAGCGCCCTCCTGGACGTCGGGCTGGCGCTGCTCGCCGCGGTCGAGTGCTCGGCCAGCACGATCTCCTTCCTGTCCGCGCGGTTCCACGTGACCACCATGGGCGCGGTGGGCATCGCCGTGCTGGGCACGCTGGCCGGCGGCTCGTTGGTGGTGCGCCGGCGCTGGCCGGCCGTACCGGTGCTGGCGACGCTGCTGGTGCTGCCCGGGATGCTGGGCGTGCTGCTGCTGGTGGTGGGGCTGTACACGCTGGCGGAGACCTGGGAGTGGCCGTCCCGGCGCCGCCGGGTGGTGGCGCTGTCCGGACTGGCCTTCGTCGAGGCGGTCGGTGTGATGGCGGTGCAGTTCCTGACCCCGGACGACTCGATGACGGCCGAGCGGCCGCCGCTGTGGGGCATGGTGCTGCTGTCCCTGCTGGTCGCCGTCGGACTGACCGTCGCCCCGGTGGTGACCGGGCTGTACGTGGGGGCGCGGCGGCGGCTGATCGAGTCGCTCAAGGACCGCGCGCACGGCCTGGAGACCGAACTGGACCTGCTGGCCGAACAGGCCCAGGAGCGTGCCCGCCGGGCCCGGCTGGAGGAGCGCACCCGGATAGCCCGGGAGATGCACGACGTGGTGGCGCACCGGGTCTCGCTGATGGTGGTGCACTCCGGGGCGCTGGAGCGGATAGCCGTGAAGGACCCGGAGAAGGCCGCGCAGAGCGCCCGGCTGATGGGCGAGGTGGGCCGGCAGGCGCTCAACGAGCTGCGCGAGATCCTCGGCGTGCTGCGGATGGACGACGAGCGGCAGCCGGAGCCGGACTCGCTGGCCGGACTGCCCCGGCTGGTGGACCAGTCCCGGGCGGCCGGGATGGCGGTGACCCTGACGGTCAGCGGCAGTCGGCAGGAGTTCACCGCCGAGGCCGAGCAGACCGCCTACCGGGTCGTCCAGGAGGGGCTGACCAACGCGCACAAGCACGCGGGCGGGGCGCAGGTGTCGGTGCTGCTGGCGTACGCGCCGAACGGGGTGCGGGTCGGCGTGGTGAACGCCTGCCCGGGCGGCGAGCGGGGCGGGGCCCAGCTGCCCAGCGGGGGCAACGGGCTGGTCGGGATGCGGGAGCGGGTGATCGCGCTGGGCGGCACCTTCTCGGCCGGGCCGGAGGCGGACGGCGGCTTCCGGGTCGAGGCGGTGCTGCCGTCCCGGCTGATGGTCCGGGGCGACCGGTTGAACTAGGCCGGGCGCGCCCTACGGCGCCCCGTGCTCCTCGGCGGTGCGCAGCCGCTCCGGGGCGGTGCCCAGCACCAGCGCGCTGATCGCCTGGTCGATGCCGTGGCCGAGGAACCACTCGCCGGTGTGGTCCAGGCTGTACACCCGGCCCTCCTCGTCGACGGCCAGCAGCGCCTGCCCGTACGCCTCCTCGCCGAGCGGGGCGACCTGGCTGCCCAGTGCCCGGCCGAGGTCGAACAGGGTGCGCGGCTGGTGCAGGCCGCACAGCGGGTCGATCAGGAACGGGGTGCGGGCCAGCTGGCGGCCCGGCCCGGACAGGTCGAAGGCGAGTCCGCCGAACTCGGCCCAGGCCTCCACCGCCGCCGGGAACACCGCGTGCCCGGTCGCGCCGGGGCCGCCGCCGTGTCCGACCAGGGCGTCGGCCCACTCCTCGGCCTGCCGGATCTGCCACCGGCCGGGGTGCCAGCCGGCCGCCTTGAGCTCGGCGGCGACCTCGGCGGGGAAGCGCGGGCGGGTCCGCCCGGGGGCGGCGGCCGGGGCGAGGGTGGCCGGTGGGGGCGGGGGCGGGCTGGGCGGATTCAGGGCGTGCTCCGGGGCTCGGGGACAGGGGGGCGTGCGAGGGGCGCCAGGGCGCGGACGTCCGGCGTGCGGACGCTCACCGCGCCGGCGGCCCGACGGCAACGCTCAGTACGGTGAAGTGCTCCAGCATCGGGGCGCAGGAGCGGCACGGCGGGGCGTGGGTGCCGTGCGCCGGGTCGCCCTCCTCGCGGATCCGGAGGGTCGTCATCCGGGAGCCCTTGAGCGCCTTGCGGGCCTCGTGCAGGCTCATCGGCTTGCGGGCGGCGCGCTTGGAGCGCCTGCCGTCGACCGTGGTCAGGTGCTGGGAGAGCAGGACGGCCTCCGGGCAGCGCCCGGTGAACCGCTCGCGGGCCTCGACCGGCAGGGTGCGCAGGAACTCGTCGACCAGCGGGTGCAGGACCGGTCGCCGGTCGTCCTTGTCGCCGGCCAGGGTGTGCACCTCGCCGCCCTTGAGCGACAGCGCGGCGGCGACGGCGGGCAGCAGGCTGTCGCGGAGGTGGCGCAGCACGGGCGGGCCCGCGGGCTCACCGGTGGTCATGCGGTGTCCTCCTCCTCGTTCCTGGTGGTCCGGCTCCTGTTGGTTCCGGTCGGTCCGGGCAAGCCTGTCATTCGACACCGACAACCGCACAACCGGGGTGCGGGGCCGGGCGAACACCCGTGCGGTCGGCGGTGGATCGCGTTCCCGCCCCACCGGAATCCTGGCGGTGGAAGGGCCTGATCCGCACACCGTCGTCACGACATGTCCGTTGATTCACCGAAACCGCCCACGGCTCCGGGCCCGGGCCGGTACGGTTCCGGCAGCGAGCCGAAGGGGGGCCGT
Source organism: Kitasatospora sp. NPDC089509 (assembly GCF_044749365.1). Taxonomy (NCBI): domain Bacteria; kingdom Bacillati; phylum Actinomycetota; class Actinomycetes; order Kitasatosporales; family Streptomycetaceae; genus Kitasatospora; species Kitasatospora sp. NPDC089509. Next base: position 90,378 of record NZ_JBIVHS010000030.1, read on the forward strand.
CCCGGCCGTACGGACACGTACCGGCGGGGCCGACTCCGCTTCCCGCGACGGAGGTTGGGGCCCGGGCGCCGGGGGCGGGCAGGGCGGCCCCCGGCACCCGGTGCCTTCCGAGTGCCGGAGTCAGACCCTTCCGCAAGGGGGCCCGAGCGATGACGTCGAAGCAGTGGGCGGCCGAGGCCGCCAACCAGGCGCCCGGCGGCCATGTGCCCACCCCGGGCGAGCCGCCCCGGCCGGTGCCGGAACGACCGGTGGGCCTCGCCGTGGTCGGGGCCGGCTACTGGGGGCCGAAGCTGGTCCGCAACGCCCAGCACACCCCGGCGCTGCGGCTGCACTGGCTGTGCGACCTGGACGAGGCCAAGGCCCGTGCCGTGCTGGGGGAGTACAGCACCGTCGGGGCGACCGGCCGGTACGAGCAGGTGCTGGCGGACGAGCGGGTGGACGCGGTCGCGGTGGCCACCCCGGCGGGCGCCCACTACCCGCTGGTGCGGGCCGCGCTGGCCGCGGGCAAGCACGTGCTGGTGGAGAAGCCGATCACCACCTCCGCCGCCGAGGCCGCCGAACTGGTCGAACTGGCCGGGCGCGCCGGACTGGTGCTGATGTGCGACCACACCTTCTGCTACACCCCGGTGGTCCGTCGGATCCGCGAACTGGTGCACGGCGGGGAGATCGGGGACGTCCAGTTCTTCGACTCGGTGCGGATCAACCTCGGCCTGGTGCAGCCGGACGTGGACGTGCTGTGGGACCTCGCCCCGCACGACCTGTCCATCCTGGACTTCGTGCTGCCGCCCGGGGTGGTGCCGGTCGGGGTGTCCGCCCAGGGCGCCGACCCGATCGGGGCCGGCCGGGCCTGCGTCGCCTACCTGACGGTGCGGCTCAGCAACGGCGCGCTGGCGCACTGCCACGTCAACTGGCTCTCCCCGACCAAGGTCCGCACCACCCTGATCGGCGGCTCCCGGCGCACCCTGGTCTGGGACGACCTCAACCCGCAGGCCCGGCTGGCCGTGCACGACCGGGGGGTCGACCTCACCCCGCCCGACCAGTTGACCGACGCCATCCGGCACCGGGCGCTGATCTCCTACCGGGTCGGCGAGATGGTCGCGCCCGCCCTGGTCGAGCAGGAGGCGCTGCGCAACGTGATGGCCGAGTTCGCCGCCGCCATCGTCGAGGGCCGCGCCCCGCTCACCGACGGGCGGGCCGGGGTCCGGGTGCTGGAGCTGCTGGAGGCGGCCTCGCTCAGCCTCGAACTCGGCGGCGTCACCGTGCCGGTGGGGGCCGCGGACCGGGCGGCCGTCCGATGAGCCCGGAGATCCCGCTGGTGGACCTGGCGGCCGCGCACGCCGAGGTCGCGGCCGAGGTGCGGGCCGGCTTCGACCGGGTGCTGGCCGGCGGCGTCTTCGTCAAGGGCCCCGAAGTGGCCGCCTTCGAGCGGGAGTACGCCGCCTTCGCCGGCGTCCGGCACTGCGTGGGCGCCGGCAACGGCACCGACGCGCTGGAACTGGCCCTGCGCGCCCTGGACCTGCCGCCCGGCGGCGGGGTGGTGCTGCCCGCCAACACCTTCGTCGCCACCGCCGAGGCGGTGCAGCGGGCCGGGCTGCGCCCGGTGCCGGTCGACGTCGACCCGGAGCACCTGCTGATCGACCCGGAGCGGGCCGCCGCCGCCCTGCCCGGCGCGGTGGCGCTGCTGCCGGTCCACCTGTTCGGCCAGCTCGCGCCGATGGAGGCGCTGCTGGAACTGGCCGACGGCCGACCGGTGGTGGAGGACGCGGCCCAGTCCCAGGGTGCCCGGCGGCACGGGCGCGGCGGGTACGGGCGGATCGCGGCGACCAGCTTCTACCCGGGCAAGAACCTCGGCGGCTACGGCGACGCCGGGGCGGTGCTCACCGACGACGACGAACTCGCCGCCGCCGTACGGCTGATCGGCGATCACGGCGCCCGCGACCGGTACCGGCACGAACGGTTCGGCTTCAACTCCCGGATGGATGCGCTGCAGGCCGTCGTGCTGCGCGCCAAGCTGCGCCGGCTGGCCGACTGGAACGCCGCCCGCCGGGCCGCCGCGGCCCGCTACGACGCGCTGCTCGCCGGCCTGCCGGACGTGCGGCCGCCGTCCACCGCGCCGGGCAACGAGCACGTCCGGCACCTCTATCCGGTGCGGATCGCCGGCGGCCGGCGCGACGCCGCGTTCGCCGCCCTGCACGCGGCCGGGATCGGCGCCGGGGTGCACTACCCCGTCCCGGTCCACCTCCAGCCCGCGTTCCGCCCGCTCGGGCACGGCCCGGGCGCCTTCCCGGTCGCCGAGCGGGCCGCCCGCGAACTGCTCAGCCTGCCGCTGCACCCGCACCTCACGGAGGCCCAGCAGGTACGGGTCGTGGAGGTGTTGGGGCGGGCGCTGGACGCGGGGGTTCGGCCGGCCGGGTGACGCAATAGGCTGGGGCCCAGCAAGCGCACCGAGCACTTTGCAGCAGCCAGTGGGGGCTCCCAGATGACGACAGGTCGGCCCGGCGTCGCCGCCGCACCGAACGCGGCGTACGCAGGTCAGGTGGTGCAGTTCCCGGACCCGGTCCGCGCGGAGCGGCACCCGGCCGGGGTCCGGGTGGACGAGGCCGGCTACCCGGACTTCGGCCCGTACGCCGCGGCGGCGGCCGAGGTCGCCGACCCGCCCGAGGGCTTCGGCGTCGACGAACTGCGGCTGACCGACTACGTCTCGGCCAACGCCGCGCTGTTCACCCAGGGGCACCCGCTCTGGGCCGACCTGGAGACCGCGGTGGCCACCCCGCCCGGCTGGACCTGGCACCACGCGGTCGGCCGGGCCGCCCCCGGCTGGCGCCGGATGGAGCTCGTCCCGGTCGAGGTCAAGGCCCTGCTGCGGCACCACGGCGGCCTGGCCACCTCGCCCGCCGACCACACCCGGCGCGGTACCCGCCCGCTCCAGGAGCGCCGGCCCGTCCACTTTTCGCTGGCCAAGGACGGCGGCGACCCGATCGGCGTCCCCGAGGACCTGGTGCAGGCCGCCGAGGAGCGCCTCGGCTACCGGCTGCCCGGCGCCTACCGCACCTTCCTCAAGCTGGGCGGCGGCCGCGGCCCGGTCGGCGTCGCGCTGGACACCGAGCTGGGCATGCTGCTCGACCAGCCGTTCCTGACCCTCACCGAGGAGTACGGCAGCGAGGACGTCGTCTACGCCAACAAGTGCCTGCGTGACCACTTCACCAAGGACTACCTGGGCATCGCCTACGTCCAGGGCGGCATCGTCGCGCTCAAGGTGCGCGGCGAGCGGACCGGCTCGGTCTGGTTCCACCTGTACGACGACGCCCGCGACTCCGGCGCCCCCGAGGCCCCGGAGGAGCGCTGCGCCCGGCTGCTGCTGCCCTGCGGGGACGACTTCGACGCCTTCCTGCTCCGGCTGGCCGGCAGCCCGCCGGAGCTGGAGACGGTCGCCGAGCTGATGGTGGACGGCGGGTTCGCCCGGGCCGTCCCGGTGGACTGACGTGGCGGCGGGAACGGCGGCGATGGAACGAGTGGGGACGACGGGGACAGGGGTGAACCGGGCGTGGTGACGTACGCGCAGGCGCAGGAGCTCGCCGAGGAGTGGATCAACGGCGGGGTGCCGCACGGGCAGCAGCGCGAGGTGCGGGTCCGGGAGTTCGACCTGGGCTTCGTCTGCTGGGCGGTGCCGCCCGGGGGCGATCCGGGCCTCCCGGCCGCCGGTGACGGCGGGTCGGGCGCGGGCTCCGGCGCGGGCGAGGCGCGGCTGGTGATCGCCCGGGACTCGGGCGCCAGCACGCTGTGGCCCGCGCTGCCCGTCAACGAGGTGGTCCGGCAGTACGAGGAGGTGTACGGCCGGCCGGTCGCGGCCAACCCGGCCGGGGCGGCGAAGCCTGCGCCGGGGCCGGTGGAGGCGACCTCCTTCCTGCTCAGCCCGCCGCAGTGGCTGCAGGAGGCGGGGGCGGCGGCGCTCGCGGCGGAGGCGGCGAAGCTGGGGACCGCCCCGGCCCCCCCGGCGCCCGCGCCCGCTCCGGTCGTGCCGGTGCCCCCCGCTGCCGCGCCCGTGCCGCCCGCCGCGCCCGTACCGCCGGTGGCGCCCGGGCCCGCCGTGCTGACCGAGCCGCCGGTCTCCGACCGGCCCGCCGGGGACGCGCCGACGATGCTGGCCCCGCCGCCCGGCGGGGACCCGTTCGCCGTACCGGTGCCCCCCGCGGCCGCACCGGTGCCGCCCGCCGCGCCCGGCGGGGCCGAGGCGGCGACCGTCCTGATGCCCGAGGGCCTGCGCACCTCCGGCTCGGACCTGCCCGAGGCACCCGCCCCGGCCGGGGCCGAGGCCACGACCGTGCTGATGCCCCCGGGCGGCCCCGGCCTGCCCGCGGTCCCGCCGGTCGGCGCCCGGCCCCCGGCCGCGCCGCCCGCCGTCCCGCCGGTCCCGGCGCCCGCTCCGGCCGTCGAGCCGGCGCCGACGCTGCTCGCCCCGCCGGACGCCCTGCCCGGCCTGATGGGCCTGCCCGGCGCCCCGGCGACGCCGCCCGGCCCGCCCGCCGCCCCGGTGGAGCCGGCCCCGACCGTGCTGGCCACGCCCGGCACGCCGCCCGGGCCGCCCCCGGCCGGCGCACCGGCGGAGCAGGCGCCCACCATGCTGGCCTCGCCCGGCGGGCTGGCCGGCCTGCCCGGTGCCCCCGGCGTCCCCGCCCCGGCGGCTCCGCCCGCCGCCGCGCCGCCGGTCGGCCACGGTCGCGCCCCGGCCTCGGCCCCGCCGCCGCCCCCGCCGGCCGCGCTGCGCGGCGGCCCGGCCGGTCAGCCCGGCCCGTCCGGCCCCGGCGGGCTGGGCCGCGCCCAGGCCTCCGCCCCGCCGCCGCCTCCGCCCGCCGAGCTGCGGCAGACCCCGGGCTCCGGCACGCCCGCCGCCGGCCCCGGCGGTCGGGCGGCCGGTTCGACCCCGCCGCCCCCGCCCCCGGCGGGCCTGCGCTCCGGCGGGGCCCCGGCCCCGGCCCCGGTGCCGCAGGGCGGGCCGGCCCCGGCCGCCGGGGTGGCGTACGAGGCGACCCAGCTGGCGAGCGCGATCGACCCGGCGCTGCTCGGCGGCCCGGCTGACCCGGGCACCCCGCCGTCCGGGGGCCCGGCCGTCCCGCCGCCGCCCGGCGGCCCGGCCGCCCCCGCCGCGCCCGCGGCCGGGTACGGCTACCCGAACGCGGGTGCCGCGCCCGGTGTGGTCCCGCCGGTCCAGGTCACCGGTCCGCCGCCGGGCGCGCCGGTGCCGCCCGGGGTGCCCGCGGTCGGCCCGGGCTACTTCGCCGCGCTCAGCTACCGGGGCCCGGACGGCTCGGAGCAGAAGCTGCTGCACCGCAGCGAGCCCGGCACCCCGCACCCGGAGTGGAAGATCCTCCAGGACCTGCGCCGGCTGAACGTGCCCCCGGAGCAGGTGCTGGAGCTCTACACCGAGCTGGAGTCCTGCGACCTGCCCGGTGGCTACTGCAACCGCATGATCGCGGCCTCCTGGCCGAACGTGCGGCTGACCCACACCGCCCCGTACGGCCGCGACCACGCCTCCCGGCAGGCCGGGATGGCCGAGCTGCTCGACCACCTGGACGAGCTGCACCAGCAGGCCGCCGGCGCCCAGCGGGTCCGCCCGTTCCGGGCCCCGCTGCCCGCGCCGGGCACGGTCCAGCCGCTGCCCCCGCTGCCGCCCCAGCAGCTCGCCCAGGAGCTGGGGACGGCCTTCGGGCAGAACCTGTTCCGCTACGAGCAGCGCGCGGTCTCCCGCCAGGGCGTGCCCGAGCCGGTGTCCCAGACCCTGATGTGGGCCGGGCTGCCGCGCGACTTCGGGCCGTTCTTCTGGGCCCAGGCGCAGGAGGGGCGTCCGATCCCGACGCTCGCCGAGCTGGCCGCCGAGCGGGGCCTGCCCGCGGGCCCGGACTTCGGCGGCTACCTGGTGCTCGGCAACGACTACGGCCGTCAGCTGTGCGTCCAGTACGGCACCGCGAACGTGGTCGCCGTGGATGTCGACGGAACCGGCCAGCCGCCCCGCTTCGTCAACACCGGTGTACCGGAGTTCGTCCGCGCGCTGGCCCTGCTGGGCCGGATGTGGCGGCTCCGGTACGGGCTGACCCCGGAGCAGGCCGGTCGCTGGACGACCGACTTCCAGGCCCAGCTCGCCGCGATCGACCCGGCGGCCCTGCAGACCACGGACACCTGGTGGGCCGTGCTGCTGGAGCAGTTCTGGGACGGTCTGCTGTAGCGGACCGTCGCGGATCCTCGCAGGTGGAGGGGTCGTTCCCGGTGTCCGGAACGACCCCTCCGGCATGTCCCGGAAGCTGTGCCTCGTTGGGGTTTCGTCCGGATCTGCGCAAAATAGGTCAAGAGGATGGGTCTACTCGTCCGGTCCTCGACGTATTCCGGTCCACAGGACGACCGAATCCGGCCCCGGCCACCGAACCGGTTCCGGATCCGGCCGTTCCGTCCGATCATGGGCTCCGCAGCCCGCGAAACGAGGGGAAGAGCCCATGAGCGACGCCGTCCCCCAGTACGGCTTCACCCAGGCCCGGCGCGGCTACGCGCCCGAGCAGGTCGACCGGGCGCTGGTCGCCCTGACCGCGCAACGCGACGAGGCCTGGGAACGGCTGAGCGTCCTGGGAGCCGGGATCCGGCAGATGGAGACCCGGCTGGAGGTCATCCGCCGCGCCGCCGACGAGGCCCCGGAGCCCGACTACCAGGTGCTCAGCGAGCAGGCCGCCGGGCTGGCCGTGATGGCGCAGAACGAGGCCCGCGCGGTGAAGGAGAAGGCCGAGCGCTTCGCCGAGGACCTCCGGGACGAGGTGTACGAGGCCGGGCAGGAGGCGGACAAGGCCGCCAAGGAGTACGGCGCCACCACCCGCTCCGAGGCCGACGCGGCCGCCCGCCGCACCGACGAGCGGACCCGCGCCGAGGCGGAGGGGCTCCGCGCCGAGGCCGACCGGGAGAGCCGGACCGCCCGGGACGGCGCCACCGCCTACGCCGCCAAGGTGCGGGTGGCCGCCGCCGAGGCCAGCGAGCAGGCCGAGGCCGAGCTGGCCGCCAAGCGGCGCAAGGCCGACGAGACCTTCGCCGAGGCCCAGGCCGCGGCCGACGCAGAGGACGCCGAGGTCTCCGCGACCGCCGAGCGCCGGGTCAAGGAGGCCGAGCAGCACCGGGAGGGTGTGCTGGGCCGGATCAAGCAGCTGGAGACCGACGCCCAGGCCAAGGCCGACCAGGTGATCGAGCAGGCCCGCCGGGAGGCCGAGAAGATCAACGCGGAGAGCGAGCGCGAGCAGCGCGCCTTCGACGCCCGGCTGGAGACGGTGCAGCAGCACCTGGACCACATCAAGGCGACCCTGGCCTCGCTCACCGGGGCGGCGGTCGGGCAGCTGGAGCCCGAGAAGCTCGTGGCCGCGGCTGCCGCGGCGGCCGCGGTGGTGGACGACGCGCCGGTGGCCGACGTGGCGCCGGTGGACTCGGAGGCGGACACCGGGGAGATCCCGCTGCCGGACCTGGGCGAGGCCTCGGCGACGGCCGGCGCCGCGGCCGGTGCGAAGAGCGCCGCCGGGGCCGTCGGCGGGCCGGAGAAGTCGACGGGCGTGCTGCGGCAGCCCGTGGTCGGCGGTGCGGTGGCGCTGTCCAAGGCCGCCGCCGGTCCGGTGGTGACCGGCCCGGTCACCCCGGTCGCCCCGGTCGCCCCGGCCGCGGCGCCGCCGAAGCCGCCCGCGCCGCCGGTGGCGCCCGTGACGTCCGCGCCGCCCGCGCCGCCCGTGTCGTCCGTGTCGTCCGTGACGTCCGCGCAGGACGGCGCGGCGCCGGGGGTCGGCGCGCCCGGCGCCGAGGAGACCCGGATCATTCCGAAGATCATCATCGTGGACGACGGCGCCGGCTACGAGCCGCCCAACACGGTGGCCTACCGCCGCCGCTAGCCGCCCGCGCGTTCGAAGGCCCTGACCGCCCCCTGGGAGGCGGTCAGGGCCTTTTCGCGTCGCGGCGCCGGGCGGGGACGGGCCGGAAGGGCCCGTGAACGCATGAGGCCGAGACCCGTGGCGCCCTCCAGGAAAGGGCGCCACGGTTCCCGGCGCTTGGGCGGGCGCCCCCACCCAGGGTCGCCCGGCCTCGCACCTCCGACCCCCATCGGGGGTGCGACAGTGCCGCCACAGCCATCCCCCACGGTTGGGTGCGGCGGGCACATTCACCATGGTGCGCGATCTCCATGGACGGCCAGTGACAGGAGTATGTCCAGTTCGTGGCAGATGGTGAAGTCCGGTCGGGGCGGTCTCCAGGCTGGTTCGTCCACCGGTCGGTCCGGCGTTCCGTCCAGTGGTTCGTCTGCGGTCGTGTCCCTGACAGCACGGCGGGTGGGGGAGCCGGTTCGTCCCCGTGCGGTCCACCGCCCCGGCGGCGCGGTGCCGCCCGGCCCGTACGCCGCGTGGCTGTCCGTGCCGCGGCGTAGGCTGGAGACCCCCGGCCGCTCGGCGTGCCGGGCCGTTCGCGTTGCCCCGGCGGGCTTTCCGCCGCCCGGAGGCAGCATCAGTCACGGGACGAAGAAGAGACCTCAGATGAGCCTGACCGGACTGCTCGATGTCGTCGCGCGGGACGCGGCGCTCGCCGAGGCGATCGAGGCGGCCACCGCCACCGGAGCCGCGGCCGGCGGCCGCCGCCACCTGGACCTGGTCGGGCCGCCCGCCGCCCGGCCGTTCGCGATCGCCGCGCTGGCCCGCGCGCTGGCCGGGCAGGCCGCCGGCGACCGGGGCCGCCCGGTGCTGGCCGTCACCGCGACCGGGCGGGAGGCCGAGGACCTGGCCGCCTCGCTGCGCTCGCTGCTGCCCCCCGACGCGGTCGCCGAGTACCCGGCCTGGGAGACCCTGCCGCACGAGCGGCTGTCGCCCCGGTCGGACACCGTCGGCCGCCGGCTGGCCGTGCTGCGCCGGATCGTGCACCCGCGGGCGGACGACCCGGCGGCCGGGCCGGTGCAGGTGATCGTCGCCCCGGTCCGTTCGGTGCTCCAGCCGCAGGTCAAGGGGCTGGCCGAGCTGGAGCCGGTGGCCGTTGGGCGCGGGGAGTCGCACGACCTGGAGGAGGTGGCCCGCCGGCTCGCCGCGGCCGCCTACGCCCGGGTCGAACTGGTCGAGAAGCGCGGCGAGTTCGCCGTCCGCGGCGGCATCCTGGACGTCTTCCCGCCGACCGAGGAGCACCCGCTGCGGGTGGAGTTCTGGGGCGACGAGGTCGAGGAGATCCGCTACTTCAAGGTGGCCGACCAGCGTTCGCTGGAGATCGCCGAGCACGGCCTGTGGGCGCCGCCCTGCCGGGAGCTGCTGCTGACCGACGAGGTGCGTGCCCGGGCCGCCGAACTGGCCGCCGAGCAGCCCGGGTTGGCCGAGATCCTGGACCGGATCGCCGAGGGCATCGCGGTCGAGGGCATGGAGTCGCTGGCACCGGTGCTGGTGGACGACATGGAACTGCTGATGGACGTGCTGCCGCTCGGCTCGGTCGCGGTGGTCTGCGACCCGGAGCGGGTGCGGACCCGGGCCGCCGACCTGGTGGCGACCAGTCAGGAGTTCCTGCACGCCTCCTGGGTCGCCGCGGCCGCCGGTGGCGACCGCCCGATCGACCTGGAGGCCATCGACGTCTCCGCCGCCTCGCTGCGCTCGCTCGCCGAGGTGCGCGAGCACGCCGACGAGATCGGGCTGCCCTGGTGGTCCGTCAGCCCGTTCGCGACCAGCGAGTCGACGGTCGACGGCATCCTGGAGTTCGACGCCAACACGCTGACCCTCGGCATGCATGCCGTCGAGGCGTACCGGGGCGACACCGCCCGGGCGATCGCCGACGCCAAGGAGCGGCTGGCCGCGGACTGGCGGGTCGTCATGGTGACGGAGGGTCACGGCCCGGCCTCCCGGCTGGCCGAGGTGCTCGGCAACGAGGGCATCCCGGCCCGGCTGGTCGCCGACCTCGCCGAGGCGCCCACCCGGGACGTCGTCCACGTCTCCTGCGGCTCGATCGAGCACGGCTTCGTGGACGAGCGGCTGAAGCTCACCGTGATCACCGAGACGGACCTGTCCGGCCAGAAGTCCTCCACCAAGGACATGCGCCGGATGCCGTCCCGGCGCCGCAACGCGATCGACCCGCTGGCCCTGGCGGCCGGCGACTTCGTGGTGCACGAGGCGCACGGCGTCGGTCGGTACGTCGAGATGGTGCAGCGCACCGTCCAGGGCGCCACCCGCGAGTACCTGGTGCTGGAGTACGCCCCCGCCAAGCGCGGCCACCCCGGCGACCGGCTGTTCGTGCCGACCGACCAGCTGGACCAGGTCACCAAGTACGTCGGCGGCGAGGCCCCGACCCTGCACCGGCTCGGCGGCGCGGACTGGGCCAAGACCAAGCAGCGGGCCAAGAAGGCGGTCAAGGAGATCGCCGCCGACCTGATCAAGCTCTACTCGGCCCGGATGGCCGCGCCCGGGCACACCTTCGGCCCGGACACCCCGTGGCAGCGCGAGCTGGAGGACGCCTTCCCGTACGCGGAGACGCCGGACCAGCTGACCACCATCGCCGAGGTCAAGTCGGACATGGAGAAGTCCGTCCCGATGGACCGGCTGATCTGCGGCGACGTCGGCTACGGCAAGACCGAGATCGCCGTGCGGGCCGCGTTCAAGGCGGTGCAGGACGGCAAGCAGGTCGCCGTGCTGGTGCCGACCACGCTGCTGGTGCAGCAGCACTTCTCGACCTTCGCCGAGCGCTACGCCAACTTCCCGGTCAACGTGCGGGCGCTGTCACGCTTCCAGACCGACAGCGAGGCCAAGGCCGTGCTGGAGGGGCTGTTCGAGGGCTCGGTGGACGTCGTCATCGGCACCCACCGGCTGTTCTCCTCCGAGACCAGGTTCAAGGACCTCGGCCTGGTCATCGTCGACGAGGAGCAGCGCTTCGGTGTCGAGCACAAGGAGCAGCTGAAGAAGCTGCGGGCCAACGTGGACGTGCTCACCATGTCCGCGACGCCGATCCCGCGCACCCTGGAGATGGCGGTCACCGGCATCCGCGAGATGTCCACCATCACCACCCCGCCGGAGGAGCGGCACCCGGTGCTGACCTTCGTCGGACCGTACGACGAGAAGCAGATCTCGGCCGCGATCCGGCGTGAACTCCTGCGCGAGGGCCAGGTGTTCTACATCCACAACCGGGTGGAGTCGATCGACAAGGCGGCCGCCCGGCTGAAGGACCTGGTGCCGGAGGCGCGGATCGCCACCGCGCACGGGCAGATGGGGGAGACCCAGCTGGAGAAGGTCGTCGTCGACTTCTGGGAGAAGGAGTTCGACGTCCTGGTGTCGACCACGATCGTGGAGTCCGGCATCGACATCTCCAACGCCAACACCCTGATCGTCGAGCGCGGCGACACCTTCGGCCTGTCCCAGCTGCACCAGCTGCGCGGCCGGGTCGGGCGCGGCCGCGAGCGCGGCTACGCGTACATGCTGTACCCGCCGGAGAAGCCGCTCACCGAGACCGCGCACGAGCGCCTGGCCACCATCGCCCAGCACACCGAGATGGGCGCCGGCATGTACGTCGCGATGAAGGACCTGGAGATCCGCGGCGCCGGCAACCTGCTCGGCGGCGAGCAGTCCGGGCACATCGCGGGCGTCGGCTTCGACCTCTACATGCGGATGGTCGGCGAGGCGGTGGCCGAGTTCCGCGAGTCGCTGGCCAACGGCGGCGAGCCGGAGGAGGAGCCGCTGGAGGTGAAGATCGAGCTGCCGGTGGACGCCCACGTGCCGCACGACTACGCGCCCGGCGAGCGGCTGCGGCTGCAGGCCTACCGTTCGATCGCGGCGGTCAACTCGGAGGAGGACATCCAGCAGGTCCGGGACGAACTCACCGACCGCTACGGGAAGCTGCCCGATCCGGTGGAGAACCTGCTGATGGTCGCCGCACTGCGGCTCTACGCCCGGCGGTGCGGGATCGCGGACATCACCCTCCAGGGCTCGAACGTCCGCTTCGGCCCGGTGGAGCTGCGCGAGTCCCAGCAACTGCGGCTGAACCGGCTCTACCCGCGCAGCCAGGTCAAGGCGGCGGCCCAGCAGCTGCTGGTGCCGCGGCCCAGCACCGGCCGGATCGGCGGCAAGCCGCTGGTCGGGCGCGAGTTGCTGACCTGGTGCACCGAGTTCCTGTCGGCGATGTTCGACGACCTGGCGGGGTCGAGGAGGTAACGCCGGCCGCCGGCGGCAGCCGGCACCCGCCCCGCGGCGGCCACGGGCCCGGCCCGTGGCCGCCGTTCGCGTGCGGGGCACCGGCACGGGCCGGGCGCGCCCGGGGCGGGTAGGTTCGAGGGGTGACGACGAACGCTGTGCCGACGAACCCTCCGGGCGCGAAGCTGATCCTCCTGACCACCACCCACCGGGTGGCCCCCGGGCTGCTGGCGTGGCCGGCCTGGGAGGCGCTGCGGTCGGCCGGGCGGGTGCTGGTGGGCGAGGAGGGGCATCCGCAGGTGGCGGCCGTGCGGCAGGCCGGGGTGGCCGTCGAGGTGGCGGCGGCCGGGTCGGCGCCGGCGCTGGCGCGGTTGCTGACCGGGCAGCCGGCCGGGGCGGGGCCGACGGTGTGGCTGGGCGGCCCGGACGGGGACCCGGGGCTGACCGACGCGCTGGCCCGCCTCGCGGTGGAGCACGCCGGGGAGGTGCCGGAGATCGAGGTGCTGCCGGGCTCGTACGACCTGCCCGGGGCGCGGCTGCTGGACCTGGCCTCGGTGATGGACCGGCTGCGCTCGCCCGGCGGCTGCCCGTGGGACGCCGAGCAGACCCACGAGAGCCTTGTGAAGTACCTGGTCGAGGAGGCCTACGAGCTGGTCGAGGCGATCGAGCAGGGGGACCGGGACGCGCTGCGCGAGGAGTTGGGCGACGTCCTGTTCCAGGTCCTGTTCCACGCCCGGATCGCCGAGGAGCACCCGACCGATCCGTTCACCGTCGACGACGTGGCCGGGGACATGGTCGAGAAGCTGCTCTACCGGCACCCGCACGTGTTCGGGGACGTCGAGGTGGCGGGCGCCGCCGAGGCGGAGGCCAACTGGGAGCAGCTGAAGGCGGCCGAGAAGGCGGACCGGGAGTCCGTCCTGGACGGCGTCCCGGCCGGGCTGCCGGCGCTGGCGTACGCGGCGAAGCTGGTGTCCCGGGTCCGCCGGGCGGGCTTCACCGGGGTGCCGGACGAGCCGTACGTCCTGCCGGGGGAGCTGACCGCGGAGTCGGCGGGCCGGCTGCTGCTGGCCGTCGCGCAGCGGGCGCACGACGCCGGGGTGGACGTGGACGCGGCGCTGCGCTCGGCCGCGCGCGGCTACCGGGACGCGGTGCGCGCGGCCGAGGGGCTCAAGCCGGAGTAGCCCGGTTCGGGCCGGAGCCGGCCCGGCCCAGGCCGGACGGGAGCGGCTCAGGCCGCCGTGGCGGTCCGGCCGACCGGCTGCCGCTGCGGCGGGACGAGCTCGCCGATCGCCTCGCCGACCAGGGCGACCAGTTCGGCGAGCCGCTCCAGGTCGAGGTGGTCGGGCAGCTCGGCGAGGGAGACGATCCGCTCCCCGCGCGGGCCGGCGACGCAGAAGAGGTCGATCGGCCCGAGGTGCTTCTCGGCGGTGTCGACCAGGGCGGCGACGTCGCTGGGCCGGCGGATGTCGCCGCAGACGCCCACCACGGGGCAGCCCGGCCGGTCGAGTTCGGCGGCGAGGTCCTCCGCGATCCCGACGTGCTGGTCGGCGATCAGCATCCCGGCGGCGCCGGCCGCGGTGAACCGGCGGGCGAGGTCGGCTCCCGAACCGCCGTCGAGTACCGCGATGACGACGACTGCTCCGCTGACCCGCATGGCCTGCTCCTCCCTGTGGGCGACACCGCACCGGCGCCCACGCATACTGCGGAGGATCGTAGGCACGTCCTGACCCTCCGCAACAGGGATTACCCCGCAGGTGACCAGGCTCACGCCTGCCACCCGGCCAAGAGCTGTCCAAGGGCTGTCCACGGACCGTCCACGGGGCGTCCACGGAGGGTTGGCACACTGCTCGCGCGCCGCTCACGAACGGTTCGCGAACCGGTGATGTTCCGCCGGTAGCCGGGCGCCGCCGGTCCAGCGGTTACGGTCGACCCATGCCAGCTCAGCCCGATGCCGCTCAGTCCGCCGCCCAGCCCGACCCCCAGCTCTTCACCTGGGAGTTCGCCGCCGACCCGTACCCCGCCTACGCCTGGCTGCGCGAGCACGCCCCGGTGCACCGCACCACGCTGCCGAGCGGGGTGGAGGCCTGGCTGGTGACCAGGTACGCGGACGCCCGGCAGGCGCTCGCGGACGGCCGGCTGTCGAAGAACCCGGCGCACCACAGCGAGCAGGCGCACCGCACCGGCCGGGTCGGCATCCCGGGGGAGCGGCAGGCGGACCTGATGACCCACCTGCTGAACATCGACCCGCCGGACCACACCCGGCTGCGCCGACTGGTGTCGAAGGCTTTCACCCCGCGCCGGGTGGCCGAGTTCGAGCCGCGGGTGCAGCAGTTGACCGACCGGCTGATCGACGGCTTCGCGCAGCGCGGATCGGCCGACCTGATCCACGAGTTCGCCTTCCCGCTCCCCATCTACGCGATCTGCGACATGCTGGGCGTGCCGGCCGAGGACCAGGACGACTTCCGCGACTGGGCGGGCATGATGATCCGACACGGCGGCGGCCAACGCGGCGGCGTGGGCCGGGCGGTGAAGAAGATGCGGGCGTACCTGCTGGAGCTGATCCACCGCAAGCGGGCGGACCTCGGCGACGACCTGATCTCCGGCCTGATCCGGGCGAGCGACCACGGCGAGCACCTGAGCGAGAACGAGGCCGCGGCGATGGCCTTCATCCTGCTGTTCGCCGGGTTCGAGACCACCGTCAACCTGATCGGCAACGGGACGTACGCGCTGCTGCGCAACCCCGGGCAGCGGGCGCTGCTGCAGGAGTCGGTGGCCCGCGGCGAGACCGCGCTGCTGGAGACCGGGATCGAGGAACTCCTGCGCTACGACGGGCCGGTGGAGCTGGCGACCTGGCGGTTCGCGACCCGGCCGCTGACCATCGGCGGGGTGGACATCCCGGTCGGCGATCCGGTGCTGGTGGTGCTGGCGGCGGCGGACCGCGACCCGGCCCGGTTCTCCGACGAGAACACCCTGGACCTGGCCCGGACCGACAATCCCCACCTGGGCTTCGGGCACGGCATCCACTACTGCATCGGCGCCCCGCTGGCCCGGCTCGAAGGACGGTCCGCGCTGGCCACGCTGCTTTCCCGGCTGCCCGATCTGCGCCTGGCCGAAAGTCCGGAGAACCTGCGCTGGCGCGGTGGCCTGATCATGCGTGGATTGCGTGAACTTCCGGTCGAATTCAGTCCGGAAGTGCGTTCGCCGCACGCCCGCCCGGAGGCTCCGACACACTGACGCGGGGTCGCGAACGGCGCCTCGGCGACGGTATGAACACCCATCAAACCGGACAAAGCCCCGCCGTCCGTAGGCGATCGAACACGCGCCGTAATTCTTGTGTGATGTCGGCGATATGAGCTTGTGATTGATCTGAGGATCTGTCTAGTCTCCCTGGAGTTCGCAGCTGCGGACCCCGAACGCGGAACGCCGAGTCCTGCCCGCCGCGCCACGGGAAACCGACCAGAACCCTGGGCAGGGGCGGGGGAACCAGGTTTGTTGCCGTTCTCCCACGGCTCGGGGTGAAGCCGCCCGCGCGGGACCGTTCCCGCATACGGCGGCCGGGCCACCTCCCGGTCCGAACCCGACAGCTCACCTCGCAGGCGTGCGGAGAGGGACCCTTCATGCTGCTCGTTGGATCTGGCCGTCACCGTCGTCGCACCCAGGCCGAGAAGGCCATCGCCGTCGCGGGTGTGGCCGGCGTCGGACTCGCGCTGCCGCTCCTCACCGCCACCGGCGCGTCCGCCGCCCCGGCCTCCGCCTGGGACTCCGTCGCCCAGTGCGAGAGCGGCGGCGACTGGGGCATCAACACCGGCAACGGCTTCTACGGCGGCCTGCAGTTCACCTCCAGCACCTGGAAGGCGTACGGCGGCACCGCGTACGCGGCGCAGGCCAACCAGGCCAGCCGGGCGCAGCAGATCACGGTCGCCGAGAAGGTGCTCGCCTCGCAGGGCCCGGGCGCCTGGCCGGTCTGCTCCAAGAAGGCGGGGCTGAGCAAGGGCGGCGCCCCGGCGGCCGTGGACACCTCCTCGGACGCCAAGCCGCAGTCCGCCCAGCAGCAGTCCACCCCGAAGCAGCAGGCCCCCAAGACCCAGGCCCCCAAGACCCAGGCCCCCAAGCCCGCCGCGAAGCCCGCCCCGCAGCAGGACGACGCCAAGCCGGCCGCCCCGCAGCTGGCCAAGCCGCAGCTGCAGGGCTTCCCGGGCAAGGCCGGCTGGGACGCCGACTCGAAGGTGTACTGGTACCAGAACGGCGGCTCCTGGTACTGGACCAGCCACCAGAGCGTCTACCAGCAGTACGCCCCGCAGGCCGCCGCCCAGCCGCAGCAGGCCCCGCAGGCCGCCGCCCAGGGCGGTCACGACTACACCGTCCGCTCCGGCGACACGCTGTCGACCATCGCCGCCGCCCAGGGCGTGTCCGGCGGCTGGCAGGCGGTCTACGACGGCAACCGCGGCACGGTCGGCGGCAACCCGAACCTGATCATGCCCGGCCAGGTCCTGCACCTCGGCTGAGCCGTCCCCGGACGCATTCCGAGGGGGTCGCGCCCGGCGCGGCCCCCTTCGTCCGCATTCGCCCGCTCCGGCCGGACCGGCTGGGACGAGCAGGTGAACTACCGGTGGGTAGCGGGGCCACACGCTGAGACGGAGCCGAGGTCGAGGTGGCCCCGGGAGCCCGGGCGGTTAGGCTCTGGTCGTAACGACTCCGCAATCATCCGGCCGACCGCACCACCGTGGGCCGGACCCTGCTTCCGCAAGGAGATGCTTCGTGCCGTCCATCGATGTCGTCGTAGCCCGCGAAATCCTCGACTCCCGCGGCAACCCCACGGTCGAGGTCGAGGTCGGCCTCGACGACGGCAGCACGGGTCGTGCCGCTGTGCCGTCGGGTGCCTCGACCGGCGCCTTCGAGGCGCTGGAGCTGCGCGACGGTGACAAGAACCGCTACTTCGGCAAGGGCGTGGAGAAGGCCGTCCTGGCCGTCATCGAGCAGATCGGCCCGGAGCTGGTCGGCTACGACGCCACCGAGCAGCGCCTGATCGACCAGGCCATGCTCGACCTGGACGCCACCCCGGACAAGTCCTCGCTCGGCGCCAACGCCATCCTGGGCGTCTCGCTGGCCGTCGCGCACGCCGCCTCCGAGGCCAGCGACCTGCCGCTGTTCCGCTACCTGGGCGGCCCGAACGCCCACGTCCTGCCGGTCCCGATGATGAACATCCTCAACGGCGGCTCGCACGCGGACTCCAACGTCGACATCCAGGAGTTCATGATCGCTCCGATCGGCGCGGAGTCCTTCTCCGAGGCCGTCCGCTGGGGCGTCGAGGTCTACCACACCCTCAAGGGCGTGCTGAAGGAGCGCGGCCTGTCCACCGGCCTCGGCGACGAGGGCGGCTTCGCGCCGAACCTGGACAGCAACCGCGAGGCCCTGGACCTCATCACCGAGGCCATCCAGAAGGCCGGTTACGTGCCCGGCCGCGACATCGCGCTCGCCCTGGACGTCGCCGCCTCCGAGTTCTACCAGGACGGCGCCTACCAGTTCGAGGGCAAGGCCCTCACGGCCGCCGAGCTCATCGAGTACTACGCCGAGCTGGTCGCCGCCTACCCGCTGGTCTCCATCGAGGACCCGCTGGACGAGTCGGACTGGGACGGCTGGAAGGCCATGACCGTCAAGCTGGGCGACAAGGTCCAGCTGGTCGGCGACGACCTGTTCGTCACCAACCCGGCCCGCCTGGCCAAGGGCATCGAGACCGGTACCGCCAACGCCCTGCTGGTGAAGGTGAACCAGATCGGCTCGCTGACCGAGACCCTGGACGCCGTCGAGCTGGCCCAGCGCAACGGCTACCGCTGCATGATGTCGCACCGCTCCGGCGAGACCGAGGACGTCACCATCGCCGACCTGGCCGTCGCCACCAACTGCGGCCAGATCAAGACCGGTGCCCCGGCCCGCTCCGAGCGCGTCGCCAAGTACAACCAGCTGCTGCGCATCGAGGAGATCCTCGACGATGCCGCCGAGTACGCCGGCCGCGGCGCCTTCCCGCGGTTCCGCTCCGCGGACCAGTAGGCACAGTAAGTACGAGGCCTGAGCCTCCGAGGCCGGAAACCGTGGGGCCGAAGGTCCCCGGTAGCGCAAGCCTGACCGGTGCCCCGCCGCACACCCCGTAGGGTGTCCGGCGGGGCACCGTCGCGACCAGGAGGGGAAACGGGAGATGGCTGGCTGGAGGATCCCGGGCTTGGCGGCCCGGCCCCGGTTCACGAGCCGGGCGACCGTCCTCGTCCTGGTGCTCTGCTCACTGGTCGCGATCCTGGCGTACCCGACGCGGCAGTTCATCTCCCAGCGCGCCGAGATCTCCGCCCAGCGGGCGAAGGCCGACCACTCGCGCCAGCAGGTCGAGCAGCTGCGCCGGGACCGGGCCCGCTGGCAGGATCCGGAGTACGTCAAGGCGCAGGCCCGCGCCCGGCTGCACTACGCGGTGCCGGGGGAGACCCCGTACATCGCGGTGGACCCCTCCGGCGCGGCCGCCAAGCCCTCGGCCCCGGCCGGCTCGGCCACCCCCTCCGCCGAGGCGGCGGGCGGCCAGGCGAAGGCCGCGAAGCCCTGGTACACCAGCGTCTGGGACTCGGTGGACGCCGCCGACACCGTCGCGCTGGCCCCCGCCACCCCCCGTCCGCTCCCCCCGTCCCCCGTTGGAGACCCCACCCCCCATGACCACTGAGAACCACCCCACCGTCTCCGACGCCGACGTCGCGGCCATCGCCGCCCAGCTCGGCCGGGTACCGCGCGGCCTGCGCGGTGTGGCGCACCGCTGCCCCTGCGGCAACCCGGACGTCGTGGAGACGGCCCCCCGGCTGCCGGACGGCACGCCGTTCCCGACGCTGTACTACCTGACCTGCCCCAAGGCCGCCTCGCTGATCGGCACCCTGGAGGCGGACGGCGTGATGAAGGACCAGACCGCGCGCCTCGCCGAGGACCCGGAGCTGGCCGCCGCCTACCAGAAGGCGCACGAGGACTACATCGCCCGGCGCGACGCGATCGAGGTGCTGGAGGGCTTCCCGAGCGCCGGCGGCATGCCGGACCGGGTGAAGTGCCTGCACGTGCTGGTCGGCCACTCGCTGGCGGCCGGCGAGGGCGTCAACCCGCTCGGCGACGAGGCGATCGGCATGCTGGAGGACTGGTGGGCCAAGGGCCCGTGCGTCTCCCCGGCCGAGGTCGAGGCGGCCGGTGAGCGGGTCCTGCGCAACCGGGTCAAGGAGCAGGACCACGAGGCCGTGATCGCGGCCAAGCAGCAGAAGACCGCCGAGCGGGCCGCCAAGAAGCGCGCCACCGAGGCCGCGGACCGGGACGCCGGCGCAGCGGAGCAGGAGTCCGAGTGAGCATGACCCGCGTGGCCGCGATCGACTGCGGCACCAACTCGATCCGACTGCTGGTCGCCGACCTGGACCCGGAGACGGGCGAGATCACCGACCTCGACCGCCGGATGATCGTCAACCGGCTGGGCCAGGGCGTGGACCGCACCGGCCGGCTGCAGCCGGAGGCGCTGGAGCGCACCTTCGCGGCCTGCCGGGAGTACCGGGAGGTCATCGACGGCTTCGGCGTCGGCCCGGAGCGCACCCGCTTCGTCGCCACCAGCGCCTCCCGGGACGCCGAGAACAGCGACGAGTACGTCAAGGGCGTGCGGGACATCCTGGGCGTCGAGCCGGAGGTGGTGAGCGGCGAGGAGGAGGCGCACCTGTCCTTCGTCGGCGCCACCAAGGAGCTGACCGGCGGGCAGTTCCCGGCCCCCTACCTGGTCTTCGACCTGGGCGGCGGCTCCACCGAGTTCGTGCTCGGCGCGGCGGACGTGCAGGCGGCCCGCTCGGTGGACATCGGCTGCGTGCGGCTGACCGAGCGGCACTTCGGCGGGGCCGAGCTGCCCTCCGCGGAGCAGATCGCGCAGGCCCGGGCGCATGTGCGGGCCGAGCTGGACAAGGCCGAGGAGGTCGTCCCGCTGACCGGCGCGGCCACCCTGGTGGGCCTGGCGGGCACGGTCACCACGGTGTCCGCGATCGCCCTGGGCCTTCCGGTCTACGACCCGATGACGGTGCACCACTCCCGGATCAGCCGCGAGCGGGTCGCGGAGATCGCCGCCGAGCTGCTGGCCGCCACCCACGCCGAGCGCGCGGCCATCCCGTCGGTCCACCCGGGCCGGGTGGACGTGATCGCGGCCGGCGCGCTGGAGCTGCTGGAGATCATGGACCGCACCGGCGCGGCCGAGGTGGTCGTGAGCGAGCACGACATCCTGGACGGCATCGCCTGGAGTACGGCCTCCTGAGTCGCCTCGGGACTTACCGAACCGGCCCCGGCACCCCTTCCCGGGGGCCGGGGCCGGGGCGCGCCCGGGTGCGTGGCGGAAAGTTCGTGAATTTCTTCACATGGCGATCCGGCCATTCGTCGCACCCCGTGGCCCACTACGCCCGAATTGTGAGACCGAAGGCCCGCCCGGCGCACGGCCCGCTGGATCGCAGGTCAGGCCTCGGCTGAGGTTTGAAAATCGAAATCACGAGCGGGAACCCGGGCGCTGTACGGATCGTTGCTGCTCAGCCGGGTGGTGCTCCGGCGCACGTTCACGAGGGACCGTCGGGGCCCGTGAGCCGGTGCGTCCGTGCCGTTTTTGTGGGCGCGGAGTGTAGCACGGGGTGTCCAGCAACTTGTGACCGGGCTCACGAAGGCTGCTCCGGACGGTGCTGGATACTTTCGGATATGAGCACCACGGAGCGTCCTCGCATCCTCATTGTCGGCGGTGGTTACGTCGGCCTGTATGCCGCGATGCGCATCCTCAAGAAGATGCGCTACGGCGAAGCGACCGTCACGGTCGTGGACCCGCGGTCGTACATGACGTACCTGCCCTTCCTCCCCGAGGCGGCCGGCGGCAACGTCGCGCCTCGCAACCTCGTCGCGCCGCTGCGCAAGACCCTCAAGCAGGCGGAGGTGCTGACCGGGTCCGTCACCGGCATCGACCACGCCCGCAAGGTCGCGACCATCCAGCCGGCGGCCGGCGACAGCTACGAGCTGCCCTTCGAGTACCTGGTCGTCGCGACCGGCTCGGTCTCCCGCACCTTCCCGATCCCGGGTCTGGCGGAGAACGGCATCGGCATGAAGACGGTCGAGGAGGCCATCGGCCTCCGGAACCACGTCATGGCCCAGCTCGACAAGGCCGAGTCCACCACCGACCCGGAGATCCGCCGCAAGGCCCTGACCTTCGTCGTCATCGGTGGCGGCTTCGCCGGCATCGAGACGGTCGCCGAGGTCGAGGACATGGCGCGCGACGCCGCGAAGCTGTACAAGACGGTCAGCCGCGACGACATGCGCTTCGTCGTGGTCGAGGCCGCCAACCGCATCCTCCCCGAGATGGGCCCGGACCTCGGTCTGTGGACCAAGGAGAAGCTGGAGGAGCGGAAGATCGAGGTCTACATCGAGACCTCGATGGACTCCTGCATCGACGGCCACGTCATGCTGAAGAACGGCATGGAGATGGACGCCGCCACCATCGTGTGGACGGCCGGCGTGAAGCCGAACCCGGTGCTGGCCAACTTCGGCCTGCCGCTGGGCCCGCGCGGCCACGTCGACACCGCTCCGACCCTCCAGGTCCAGGGCTTCGACTACGTCTGGTCGGCCGGCGACAACGCCCAGGTGCCGGACCTCGCCGCCGGCGAGGGCGCCTGGTGCCCGCCGAACGCCCAGCACGCCTGCCGCCAGGCCGTCGTCCTCGGTGACAACGTGATCTCCGGCATGCGGGGCTTCCCGCAGAAGGAGTACAAGCACAAGAACCTGGGTGCGGTCGCCGGTCTCGGCCTGCACAAGGGCGTGGCGATCCTCTTCGGCAAGTACAAGCTGAAGGGCCGTCCGGCCTGGTGGTTCCACCGCCTGTACCACGGCGCGATGGTCCCGACCTTCAACCGCAAGGTCCGCGTCTTCACCGACTGGACCCTCGCGATGTTCCTGAAGCGCGAGGCGGTGGGTCTCTCCCAGATGGAGAACCCGCAGCTTCCGATCCAGGAGGTCACGCCGCCCACCAAGCCCGTCGAGGCCGCCAAGCCGGCCGCCGACAAGGAGCTCGCCAGCAAGTAAGCGACTGGACCCCGGTGTGGGAGCGCCGGGGTATGAGTCGGAGGCCCTCCGCCCGGCAGTGTCGCCGGACCACGACCTCCGTGGTGCTCAGCCGGCCGTGCGACCGGGCGGAGTACAGCAGTTGAGGAGCCCCTGCCGATCCTTCGGCAGGGGCTCCCGCTGTGTTCCGGACGCCTCCGCCCCCGGCCGCGGGTGCGACCGGGGGCGGAGGCGGACGGTCCGTCAGTCGGTCTTGATGCTCGACAGGATGTCCAGCCCGGCCGCCCGGCGGGCCGGCCAGATCGCGGCCACCAGGCCGACCAGCCCGGCCAGGCCCAGGAACAGCGCCAGCTGGCCGTACGGCAGGACGGTGGTCAGCCCGGTCAGGCTGGACTTCAGCGTCCCGTTGATCGCCCAGGCGATGAAGCAGCCGAGCAGCAGGCCGATCCCGGCGCCGAAGAGCGAGATCACCACCGACTCCAGCCGGACCATCCGCTTGATGCCGCCGCGGTCCAGGCCGATCGCCCGCAGCATCCCGATCTCGCGCTTGCGCTCGAAGACCGACATCGCCAGCGTGTTGACCACGCCCAGGACCGCGACCAGCACGGACATCGCCAGCATGCCGTACATGATGTTCAGCACGTTGGTGATGGTCTGGCTGAAGTCGTCCCGGACCTCCTGCTTGGACTTCACCTCGATCACCGGGTTGGCGCCGGTGGCGTCCTTGAGGGCCTGCTTGAGGCCCGCGGTGGCGCCGTCCTTGCCCTTGACCAGGACGTCGGCGGTGTACGGCTTCGACTCGTGCTTGGCGATCTCGCTGTTGGCCAGCAGGACCGAGCCGAGCATGCCGCCCTTTTCGTACACGCCGCCGACGGTGAGCCGGCCGGTGGACTTGTCCGGGTAGGTCACGGTCATCGTCGAGCCGGTGCCGACCCCGGACTTGGTGGCGACGTCCTGGGAGACCAGCAGCTGGCCCTGGCCGAGCGCCGCGGCCGAACCGCTGGTCAGCTTGACGTCGAGGAGCTGTTCGAAGCCGTCCGGGTTCAGGCCGTTGATTTCCTGGCGGGTGTCGTTGAGCTTCCAGCCGGCGGCGGTGGTCACCGGGGAGGAGGCCGCCACGCCCGGGGTCTTGGCGATCTGCTCGGAGACCTGCGGGGACAGGCTCATGCCGTTGGCGACCGAGACGATGTAGTCGGCCTTCATCGAACTGGTGACGGCCCGGTCGACGGTGGCGCCGACCGAGGTGCCGATCACCGTCAGGCCGCTGACCAGGGTCAGGCCGATGGTGAGCGCGGCGGCGGTGGCCGCGGTGCGGCGCGGGTTGCGGACCGCGTTCTGCTGGGCGAGCTTGCCGGGCGTGCCGCCGAGGCCGCGCAGCAGCGGGCCGGCCAGCGCGACCACCGGGCGGGAGAGCAGCGGCAGCAGGACGAACACGCCGATCAGGGCCAGGAAGGCGCCCGCGCCCACCGGCAGCCGGCCGGAGTCGTTGCCGGTGGAGGCGCCGTAGCTGATCAGGGCCAGGCCGCCGGCCGCGAACAGCGCGCCGATCGTGTTGCGGACCATCAGGCTCTTCTGGCTGGCCGGCTGGTCGCCGCTGCTCATCGCGGCCACCGGGGCGATCCGGGCGGCGCGCACGGCCGGCAGCAGGGCCGACAGGACCGTCACCAGGACGCCGACCACCAGGGTCACCACGATGGTGGCCGGTGCGATCACCAGCGAGCCGGTCGGCATGTTCTCGTTCATCGCGCCCATCAGCGACCGCATGCCGGCGCCGATCCCGATGCCGGCCAGCAGACCGGCCACCGCGGAGGCGGCGCCGATCAGCAGCGCCTCGACCAGCACCGACCGGGTGACCTGCTTGCGGCTGGCACCGATCGCGCGCAGCAGCGCCAGCTCCTTGGTGCGCTGGGCGACCAGCATGGTGAAGGTGTTGGCGATGATGAAGATGCCGACGAACAGCGAGATGCCGGCGAAGACCAGCAGCACGATGCGCAGGTTGTCGGTGCCCTTGGCGATCATGGCCTGATCGTCGGCCTTCAGCTTGGCGCCGGTCTCGACGTCGAACCGGCCGCCGGTCGGCAGCTTGGGCCGGACCTGGGCGAGCAGCGCGTCCTCGGAGGTGCCGGGCTTGGCGGTGAGCACGACGCTGCTGTACTGGCCCGGCTCCAGCAGGATCTGCTGGGCGGTGGCCCGGTCGAACAGGGTGAGCGTGCCGCCGGTGTTGACCACCGGGTCGTCGGTGGTGAAGACGCCGGTGAGCTTCGCCTCGATCACCGGGCCGTTGGCGGCCACCCGGACGGTGTCGCCGACCTTGTAGCCCGCCTTGTCGGCCGTCCTGCGGTCGAGGGCGACCTCCTTGGCGTTCTTCGGGCCCTGGCCCTCGGCCATCGGGTAGCGGGCGTCCTTGCCGTCCTGGCCCGGTGCGAAGTTGGCGCCCCGGGCGGACCAGACCTGGCCGATCAGGTTGCCCTGGCGGTCGGCGACCCCGGTGAAGCCGCTGACCACGCCGCGGGCGCCGGCGGCGCCGGGCAGGGCGGCCAGCTGCTGGACGGTGGCGTCGGTGAGCGGGGCGGAGGCGTCCTCGCCCTTCTGCCGGGCGGAGGCCGCGGAGCCGGCCGCGCGGTCCACCACCTGGACCGAGACGTCCGAGTAGCTCGTGGAGTTGCTGTCCCGCATGGCCTTGCCGATGGTGTCGGAGAAGACCATGGTGCCGGCGACGAACGCCGTGCCGAGCATGACGGCCAGCGCCGTCATCAGCAGTCGGCCCTTGTGGGCCAGCACATTGCGCAGTGCGGTGCGATACATGAGGTGTCCTGGGAGGTTCGAGGGCGTCGGGCGGGCGGCCGGGTGTCAGCTGGTGCGGCCCTTGGCCTCGAAGCGGCGCATGCGGTCCAGGACGGTGTCGGCGGTGGGGGTGTGGAGTTCGTCGACGATGCGGCCGTCGGCGAGGAAGACGACGCGGTCGGC
>NZ_JBIVHS010000031.1:0-106314 GCF_044749365.1 Kitasatospora sp. NPDC089509
GCCTTGCAGCGGGCCCTCCGGGCGCTTCGTTCTTTCGTGTTTCCAGCTTACCAGATGTTTTCCGCTCCGTTTTCCGGGGCTTCGTCATCCAACTCACTGGTGTCTTCTGCGGCTTGACGCCCCGTCCGACGTTTCAAACTCTAGCCGATCCCCGCTCCGAAAAGCGAATCCGGCTGCAATCCGATAAAACGCACATGACAAATAAGCCCCAGGCCAGGACGCGTAAAGAACGCGAACAGGACCCGGCGCGAACCGAGAAGTGGTGTTTCAAAGGATTGGCTACCCCGGGACCGTCCGCGCTGTGATGCGTGTCCGGTGCTCCCTGCCAGGCAGCTCGAAGAACACTAGACCTCCGGGACGACCGAGTCAAGCGTCGCAAGTGGTTTCTCGGTCTCCTCCGCCGCGGGCAGCTGGAAGGCCAGGACGGCGACGTCGTCGTCGTGCTCCGAGGTCACGCCCATCGCCCGCAGCAGCCGGGCGCAGATCACCTCGGGGGCGCCGATCGCGCCGGTGAGGGTGCGGGCCAGCAGGTCGAGTCCCTGGTCGATGTCCTCGTCCCGGCGCTCGACCAGGCCGTCCGTATAGAGGACGCCGGTGGTGCCGGGGAGCAGGCGCAGGGTGTGGGAGACGTGCAGGCCGCCGCCGGTGCCGAGGGGCGGGCCGTTCTGTTCCTCGCTGCGCAGGATGGTTCCGTCGGGGCAGCGCAGCAGGAGGGGCAGGTGGCCGGCCGAGGCGTAGGAGAGGGTCCGGCGCTCCGGGTCCCAGACCGCGTAGGTGCAGGTGGCGATCTGGTTGGCGTCGATCTCCATGGCGAGGCCGTCGAGCAGGCACATCACCTCGTGCGGGGGCAGGTCGAGGCGGGCGTAGGCGCGGACGGCGGTGCGCAGCTGGCCCATCACCGCGGCGGCCCGCAGGCCCCGGCCCATCACGTCGCCGATGACCAGGGCGGTGCGGCCGCCCGCGATGGCGATGACGTCGTACCAGTCGCCGCCGACCGCGGCCTCGGCGCCGCCCGGTTGGTAGGTGGCGGCGACCCGCAGGCCGGCCGGCTGGTCGAGCTTCTGCGGGAGCAGGCTGCGCTGGAGGGTGACGGCGGCCTCGCGCTGGCGGCGTTCGGCCTCGCGCAGGCGGGCGGCGGCGAGGACCTGGTCGGTGACCTCGGCGGCGAAGATCAGGACTCCGGCGGGCGGGCCCTCGGCGGCCGGCGGCTTGTCAGCCGGCTCGCCGGTGTCGCCGGGGCCGAGCGGCACGCAGGAGACGTTGTAGTAGCGGTTGCCGGTCAGGCCGAGGATGCAGCGGGCCTTGACGCTGCGGGGGCGGCCGCCGCGGATGACCTGGTCCATCAGGGGCAGGACGCCCATGGTGCCGAGTTCGGGGAGCGCCTCGCCCGCCGGCAGTCCGGTGGGGCGTTCGCCGAAGAGTTCGCGGTAGGCGCGGTTGGCGTAGCCGAGCTGGTGGAGCGGGCCGTAGGTGACGGCGACCGGGGCGGGGATGCGGTTGAGGACCTCGCGCAGGTGCTGGGGCTTGAGCGGGTCGAGGAGCTCGGCGGTGGCGGCGGGGCTGCTGGGGTCGCGGGGGCTGGGCACGACGACGCCGTCGGTGGCGGGCATGCCTTCGTCGGTGCCGGTCCCGTTGGGTGGGGCGGCACGCCAGGGGACTCCGGTGAGCCGGGCGCTCCAGCGCATGAGGTTCAAACGACGGCCGCTTCCTCGGTTTCTAGACATATCATCACTTTTTGTGTGCGGATCAGCACACGGGGTAATGACCAGTTCGGGCTGATCCTGTCAGGCGGAGGGCCCGTTCCGGAAGTCGCGCGCCCGGCGTGGCCGTCGGATCGCTCCCCGGTTCGGTCTCCGGACCGTTCATCGGCCCGGGGTGACGGTGTCGTTCACCGGGGGGCTTCCGGCCCGGCGCCCGGCGGTCGGCCGGGCCCGGAATCGAAACCACCCTCGAAGGCCGAACGCGGGTGCTCCATCGCCCCCAGTGAGACCACCTCCCGGGAGAACACCCCGCCGAGCACCCAGTCCATCAGCACCCGCACCCGGCGCTCCGCGCTCGGCAGCCGCCGCAGGTGCCGCGCCCGGTGCAGCCACCACGCCCGCCGTCCGGTGAGCCGGCCGCCGCGCCGGGTGTGGGCGACCGCCCGGTGCAGGCCCAGCGAGGTGGAGCAGACGGCGGGACCGGGCCGGTACCCGGCGAGCCCCGGCGCGTGCGGCCCGTCGGCTAGGGCCACCGCGAGGTTGCGGGCCAGCAGCTCGGCCTGGGCGAAGGCGTGCTGGGCGTTGGGCGCGCACGGGGCGCCGCCCGCCGCCGGGTCGGGTACGGCCGCGCCGTCGCCGGCCGCCCAGACGCCGGGCAGGGCCCGCCCGTCCGGGCCGACGGCCTGCAGCGTCGCCAGACAGCGGACCCGGCCCTCGGTGTCCAGCGGCAGATCGGTGTCGCGCAGCAGCGGGGAGGGCCGGACACCCGCCGTCCAGACCAGGGTGCGGGCGCCGAAGCGGCTGCCGTCGGAGAGCGCGGCGACGCCGCCGACGGCGGACTCCAGGGTGGTCCGCAGCCGGATGTCCACGCCGCGCTCGCGCAGTTGGCCGAGGGTGTGCTCGGCCAGCTCGGGCGACTCCTCGGCGAGGATCCGGTCGGTCGCCTCCACCAGCACCCAGCGCAGGTCCTCGGCGCGGACGTTGTGGTAGCTCCGGACGGCGGTGCGGGCCATGTCCTCCAGTTCGGCGAGCGCGCCGACGCCGGCGTACCCGGCGCCGACGAAGACGAAGGTGAGCGCGGACTGCCGCAGGGCCGGGTCGCGGGTGGCGGAGGCCAGGTCGAGCTGCTCCAGCACGTGGTTGCGCAGGTGCACCGCCTCGGCGACGGTGGAGAAGCCGAGCCCGTGCTCGGCCAGGCCGGGCACCGGGGCGGTGCGGGAGACCGAGCCGGGGGCCACCACCAGGACGTCGTAAGGGAGTTCGAGCGGTGCCGGGCGCTCGCCGGGGCCCGCCGCGTCGGCCAGGGCGCGTCGGGCGGCGTGTTCGATCCGGGTGACCCGGGCGGTGAGCACCCGGCAGTCCGGCAGCGCCCGGCGCAGCGGCACGACCACGTGCCGGGGGTCGATCGAGCCGGCCGCGACCTCGGCGAGCAGCGGGTGGTAGGTGAAGTGGGCCCGGGGCTCGACGACGGTGATCTCGACCTCCCCGCGCCGCAGCTGCTCCCGCAGGCCGCGCTGGAGGTTGAGCGCGGTGGCGGTCCCGGCGCAGCCGCCGCCGACGATCAGGATCCTGATGGTGCACCTCCTGCCGATGTGGCCTTCCCTCCCGGCCCCGCGGCCGGGGGTGTCCCCCCATCACGCCCCCCTATGAAGGACCGGCGGAGGTGGTCTTGTCCACAGTCCGTACGGGGCTGGTTGCCACGGAAGGGGCAGGCGTGGCCAGTTGTGCTTCCCGGGCGACTTTCTGACGCACTTTCGGCCGCGAAGAGCCGTGAACTATGGTCGGATTGTGTGCCGGAGCGGCCATCGCCATGACAATCGGCGGCGACGCACCGTGGAGCGGCCACTACGGCCAGTTCCAGCGTTGGCGCGAGATCCCGACTGGGGCACAGTCATCCGGGGAAGGTAGTCCCCGGACGAGGCCCCGGACGGTGCCGACGCGCCGAGCCGGACGTGAACGCGGCCCGGCGGCACGACCGTGGTCAACCGTGGTCAACGGAACGGGACGGGCGGCACGAGCAATGGGTCATCTGGTCATTTCTGACGCGCTGAGCTGCACCGGGGGGTGCAGGGGCGGGCGACGACAGGGTCCGGTTTCGGACGCCTGCGGGGGAGAGTTGGGATGATGGAGCAGAAGCAGGTGTTGGGGCGGGCGGGTGCACCGCACGCCGGACAGGGCATGGTGCCGGAGCAGCGCGGCCCGGTGGACCTGCCACAGGCGGGGATGTCGTACGCGGCCGTCCCGTACCGGGCGGAGCCCCCGCAGACCAGCGCGCCGGTGCCCGGGGCCCGGCTGCGGGTGGACGCGCGGCGGAACCTGGAGAGCGTGCTGCGCGCGGCCCGGGAGGTGTTCGGCGAGTTCGGCTACGGCGCTCCGATGGAGGAGGTCGCACGCCGGGCCGGGGTCGGGGTCGGCACGGTCTACCGGCGCTTCCCGAGCAAGGAGGTGCTGGTCCAGCGGATCGCCGCCGAGGAGGTGGCCTGGCTGACCGCGCAGGCGCGGGAGTCGCTGTACGGCGGCGACGGCGCCTGGGACGCCCTGGCCGGGTACCTGGCCCGGGCGGTCGGCACCGGGGCCGGGCGGCTGCTGCCGCCGGAGGCGTTCCGGTACGCGGAGGAACTGGGCCGGGTGCCCGAGCAGCGCGGGTCGGAGGCGCCGGCGGCGGTCCGCTTCGACCTGCGCGGCGAGGAGGCGCGGTCCGGGGCGGTGGTCGAACCCTCGACGGCGGACGCCGATCCGCGGCTGCTGCTGCAGCTGTTGGCCGCCCTGGTGGCGCGGGCGGGCGCGGCGGGCGAGTTGCGGCCGGGCGTCACGGTGTCGGACGTGGTGCTGGTGCTGACCGCCTCGGTGCCGGTGCACGCGGGCCGGCCCTCGGTCACGGCGCCCACGGCGGCCGGATTCACCGCGACCGGTCCGCAGCCGGACGGTCAGCCGACTTCCGGGCCGTCGGACCGGCTGTTGCAGATACTCCTGGACGGCCTGCGGGCGCGCTGACACCCCTTCGGTACCGGAGTTGGACGGGAGACCGGCGCGCGGGCAGGGCGCGCGCGCCGGGTGCGGGCGTCGCACGACCCACCGCCGCACGCTGGGCGAACACCCTCGCGACGCCCCCTCGGAAGGGTGGGTACCGGCCGGTCCGGCTACCGCCCGTCCCTGCGCTATGCCATCCTTTGCCCGTGGTTGGAGCCAATGTCCCGATGCGCGCCCTTCGCGCGCCGTCGGCGCCGTACGCCGGGGAACCGTGCGCCTACGCACTCCCGCGCGCCCTGCCACACTACGGGGGCTGTCGTGGAATCTGGGGTCCGTTGTGAGCGCCGAGGAACAGAACGACTACGGGTACGGGCGCGACTTCGGAGGCTTCTCCGGTAGTACCGCCGAGGGCTCCGGCGGCACCGGCGGCGGTACCGGCAACGGCGCCGCGGGCGGCACCGGACCGTCCCAAGTCCCGGGCGCCGCAGGCGGTTCGCACGCCGGACAGGTCCCGGACCAGGCCGGCATGCCCAGCCGCGAGTCGCTCTCCGCCTCCGCCGCCGCGCTGCCCTCCGGCCGGGTACCCGGCCAGGCCCCCGCCGGCCGCGGCGGCGTCGCCCCCGAGGCGTTCGTCGGCGAGTCCTTCCAGGGCGACCACCGCCGGGCCCGGACCACCGTGCCCGCCCCCGCCGACCCGGTCGACGGCGACCGCCCGGCCTCCGACGCCGAGTTGACCGCCCGGGTGCGGGCCGGCGACGACACCGCGTACGAGGAGATCTACCTCCGGCACGTCGACTCGGTGCGCCGCTACGCCCGCACCTGCTGCCGGGACAGCTTCACCGCCGAGGACCTCGCGGGCGAGGTCTTCGCCCGCACCCTCCAGGCCCTCAAGGCCGGCAAGGGGCCCGAGTTCGCCGTCCGCGCCTACCTGCTGACCGCCGTGCGCAATGTCGCGGCCGCCTGGACCCGCAGCGAGCGGCGCGAACAACTCGTCGACGACTTCGGGGTGTTCGCCCAGAGCTCGGCCGCCGTGGTCGACCTCGACCTGGCCGACCCGGGCGCCGACGCCTGGGCGATGGCGATGGCCGACCAGCGCATGGTCATGCAGGCCTACGCCGAACTGCCCGAGGACGACCGGGTGGTGCTCTGGCACACCGAGGTCGAACAGGAGTCGCCGAAGACCGTCGCGGTGATGCTCGGCAAGACCGCCAACGCCACCGCCGTGCAGGCCCACCGGGCCCGCGACCGGCTCGCCGCCGCCTTCCTCCAGGCGCACGTCTCCGGCAGCCAGGACCGCACCTGCGAGGCCTACGCCAACCGGCTCGGGGCGTACGCGCGCGGCTCGCTGCGCAAGCGCGCCTCGGCCGAGGTCGGACGGCACCTCAAGGAGTGCGACCGCTGCACGGCGGCCTGCCTGGAACTCACCGAGATCAACACCGGCCTGCGCGCGCTGCTGCCCGGCGGCGTGCTGGTCTGGGTCGGGGTCGGCGGGTTCAGCGCCGCCGCCGCGGCCGTGGGCGGGGTCGCCGCCGTCGGCGGTGCGGCCGCGGCGGGTACGGCGGCGGCCGCGGCCGGGTCCTCGGGGACCGCGGCGGGCACCGCCGGGGCCGCCGGAGCCTCGGGCGGCGCGGCAGGCGGTGCCGGTGCCGCCGGTGCCGGCGGCGCGGCGGGCGGTTCGAGCGGAAGCGCCGCCACGGCGGCGGCCGGCGAGGGCCTGGGCACCGCCGCCAAGGCGGGGATCGCCGCCGCCGTGGCCGTCGCGGCCGCCGCCGTGGCCGCCTATGCGCTCACCGGCTCGCCCGAGCCGAAGCCCCCGGTGGCCGCTCCCCCGGCCACCAGCGCTCCCGTCTCCCCCGCCCCGGTCGTTCCCGCGCCCGCACCGCCCGCCGCTCCGGCCCCGGCACCCAGCAGCGCCGCCCCGCAGCCGGCCGCCAGCCCGAGCGCCGCCCCGACCTCGAAGCCCACCACCGAGCCCAGCCGGGCCCCGGTGGCCACCCGGGCCCCGCGGAGCGAGCCGCCCACCAGCCAGGCCCCGACCAGCCAGGCCCCGGCCCTCCCGACCCCGACCCCACCGACCGTGCCGCCGGTGCCCACGCCGGAGGTGCCGGTGCCCGAGGTGCCGACCCCGACCGTGCCGCCGGTGCCGACCCCGACCGTCGCCCCGCCCACCCCGACCGCGCCCGCCGACTACTGGGGCGACTCGCTGCCGGTGACCAAGCCCGGCCACAACCGGGTGCCGCCGGAGGGGCCGAGCATCCGGCAGAAGGGCAGCGACCGGTTCTGGCAGCACGACGGCGGCTGGATCGGCGGCACGTACCACCCGCACGCCATCACCGTGCACGCGCCGGCCACCACCCTGATCGACCTCAACCGCAGCTGCACGTCCTTCGACGCGGTCGCCGGGGTCGACGACGCCACGCTCACCCCCGGCGGGGTGGTCTTCACCGTCCAGGGCGGCGACGGCAGCACCCTGTGGCGCTCCCGGGCCGTCGGCCCCGGGGACGACGCGGTGCCGGTGCACGTGCCGCTGGCCGGACAGAAGTCGATCCGGCTGGTGGTCACGCCGGCGAACGGGGTCTGGTCGGCGCTGAACGTCGCGGACTGGGCGCAGGCGCGGTTCAGGTGCTCGTGACCGGCCGGTAGTACGGCTTCGGACGCGCGTCGGGGCCCGTTCCTCCCGGAACGGGCCCCAACCGCGTCCTGCGACCTGGGTCCTGCGTCAGATCGCGCAGGAACCGTCCGCGCAGGCCTCGCCGGCCGGCGCCACCGGGACCGGGGCCGGCCGGCGCTCGCCGATCTCGGCGGCCACCTGCTCCAGCACCTTGCCGAAGGTCTCGGCGTCCTGCCCGCCCTGGACCGCCCACTTGCCCTCGAACACGAAGGTCGGCACGGCGGAGATGCCCAGCTCACGGGCCTCGGCCAGCTGGGCGCGGACCTCGGCGGTGCCCTCGTCGCCCGCCAGGTAGGCGGTCACCCGGTCGCGGTCCAGCCCGGCCGCCACGGCGACGTCGGCCAGCGCGGCCCGGTCGCCGACGTCCACGCCGTCGGTGAAGTGCGCCTTCAGCAGCGCCTCCTTGAGCCGGCCCTGCGCCTCGGCGCCGTACTCGGTCTCGGCGAGGTGCAGCAGGCGGTGGCCCAGGAAGGTGTTGGCGTGCAGGGCGGCGTCGAAGTCGTAGGTGATGCCCTCGGCGAGGCCCAGCTCGGCCACCCGGGCGTCCATCGCGACCGACTGCGGGCCGTACCGCTCGGCCAGCCAGGCGCGGTGCGGGCTCGCCGTCGCGGGCGCGTCCGGCACCAGCTGGTACGGGCGGTAGACGACCTCGACGGCCTCCTTGCCCGGGAACTCCGCCAGGGCCTGCTCGAAGCGGCGCTTGCCGATGTAGCACCAGGGGCAGGCGATGTCGGACCAGATCTCGACCTTCATGAGAGGGGGCTCCAGGGCGTGTCGTGGGACGGGTACGAGATAGGTGAACGATGAACCATCTCGGTACATTCCCGACACCGGGCCGGAGCCCCGGATCAGGGCCGGGTGCCTCGGACCAAGGCCGAGGGCCCCGGCTCAGACGTCCGCGGGCGCCGGGACCACCAGGACCGGACACGCCGCGTGGTGCACCGCCGCCGAACTCACCGAACCCAGCAGCAGCCGGGCGAAGCCCCCGTTGCCCCGGGTGCCGACCACCAGCGTGTGCTGCCGGGTCGACGCCTCCAGCAGCACCTCGATCACGTTCCCCAGCACCACGTGCAGCGACAGCTCCCCGGCGTACGGACGCACCCGCTGCCGCAGCACCGTCGCCACCGCCCGGCGCAGCCCGTCCGCCGTGCTCTCGACCAGCGTCTCCACGCTCTCCTGCACCAGCTCCGCCATCCCCGGCGGGTAGCCGGCCGGTGCCGGGTTCACCACGGCCAGCACGTACAGCGGCAGGCCGAACAGCTCGGCCTCCGTCATCGCCCGGTCCAACGCCCACAGCGAGCCGTCCGACCCGTCACAGGCCGCCAGCACCCCGGGCGCCCGCCCCGTCGGCGGCCGCCCCAACACCGACAGCACCACGGGAACCTCCTGCCCCGGGCTCACACCGGCCACCGCACACGCTCCTCACCCCGGACTCACAGCCCCGTCATCATCACCCGCCCGGCGGGATCCCCCCACCGAGCCGCGCCGGACGGCGGCGGGGCAGGACGGCGGAGCAGGGCGGTGGGGCCCGGCCGCCGCCGCCGTGGGAAGGAAGCGGCCCGGCCCCCGGGCCGGTCAGGGAGCGGAGTCGATGCGGACCGAACCGATCGTCGCGGGCGGAACGAAGAACATCGGGCTCTGGCCCCGCCTGACGATGTCGCCGGTGCAGTTGCGGAACCGGAAGACGGTCATGCTGCCGTTACCCGCGCGGCTCCCCACGGCGATGCTGTGGATGTGGGTGGTCAGGGACGGGTTGACGCACTGCCCGACGGCGACCTGCCGGGAACTCACGGTGGTGCCGTCGTCGATCTGCAGCGAGGGGGTGGCGGCGACGGCCGTGGTGGCCGTCGCGACGACGGCCGCGAGCGCGGCCATCCCGACGGCGGTACCGGTCCGGGCGGATCGAGGACTGGGGATGCGCATGGGGGTGTCGTCCCTCCGAGTCGGCGCGCGGGCCCGAGGACCGGGCCCGTGCCACTCTGGCCGACGGCGACCGGAGCCGCTCGCGAACGGCCGGGAATCCCCGGAAGAGCGCACTGCGGGCGCCGGATCGCGCGGCGCGCGTCCGGTGCGCGCGGGGCCGGTGCGCGCGGGGCTGGACGCGCCGGGCCCGGGCGGAGCCCTCGACGGGTGGGCGCCGCAGGCGGCCCCGCACGTCCCCGGTCCACGTTCCCGGTGGGCTCAGGGGGTGAGCGCCGGGAGGTGGGGGTGGGGGAGGCCGGTCCAGCAGGCACCGTAGCGGCGGGCGCGGAGGCGGCGCAGCCAGAGTTCGGTGGAGACCAGGTCGGCGAGGCCGGCCAGCGCGGTCGGGGAGAGCGGGGCCCGGAGGTCGGCGCGGACGGCGGGGAGGTCGATGAGGCCGGCCTCGGCGAGGAGGGGGGCGTCGAAGAGTTCGGCCAGGCCGTCGGCGGCGAGGCGCAGGCCGGCCCGGGCGGGGGCGGAGCGGTCGGGGCGGGGGCCGCGGCCCCAGTCGGGGGGCAGGTCGGTGCGGCCGGCGCCGGTGAGGACGGCGTGCAGCAGGGCGTGCCGGGCGCCGGGCTGGAGCCGGACGTCGTCGGGGAGCAGCCGGGCGGCGCGGACGACCTGGTTGTCGAGGAAGGGCGCGTGCAGCCGCTGGCCGGGCCGTTCGGCGGCGTGGACGAGCGTGCGATAGGAGCGCGCGTGCCGGTGGAGAGCGTAGCGGGCACGGTGCGCGCCGGGGTGTTCCTCGGGCGCCGGCCTGCGCGCCGCCAGCCGCAGCCGCAGGGCCACCGAGGAGAGCGCCTCGTCGGAGAGCCAGCGGGCGGCCGGACCGGGAACGCACCAGACGAGGTCGACGGCCGAGCGGTCGCCCGCCGTGCCCGCGCCGTCCGGGACGTGCCGGGCGGTCAGCTTGGCGGCGGCCTCGTCCAGTGCCTCGGCGTAACGGACCCGGGAGAGCCGGTGGGCGGCCCGGACCACGGTGAGCGGAGTGCGCAGCGCGCCGGCCAGCACGCCCGCCGCGGCCCGGTCGGCGCCCGCCAACGCCGCCACCGGGGGCAGCAGTTCGCGCGGCCGTCCGGCCCGGATGAGGTCGGCGAGCCGGGCCGGGTGGCCGTCCAGGACCTGGCGGGCTCCGTAGCCGGTGAGGTGGTCGGTGCCGCCGGCGTCGAAGCGGGCCCCGGCGCGGGCGGCGGCGACGAGTTCGGGGCCGGGCTCGTCGGTGAGCGGGCCGGACTGCGGGTCGGCGCGCAGGACCGCGTACGGGAGGGTGTCGGGGCCCGGGGTGAGCACGGTGTGCCGCAACCGCGGGGTGTCGGGGGCGAGCGCGAGGGTGGTGGGCGGTTCGGTCTCGCCGAGCGTGACGGCGGCCAACTGCTCGGGTGCGGCGGGCCCTTGGGCGGCGTCCCGGACCCAGGAGCCCTTGACCGCCCCGGTCCTGGCACCGGCCCCATCGGTGACTCCGGCCCCGGTCCCGGCCTCGATGGCGAGCGCCGCCGGCCCGGCGGCGGCCGGTGCGGGCGCCGCCGGCAGCGGCACGGCGGCGGCGAGCAGGGCGACGGTCGCGGAGGCGGTGCCGTACGAGAGGTCGACGCCGAGCCGGGCCCGCCCGGTGGGGTCACCGGCCGGTGTGGGGGTACGGACCCGGGAGCGGACGGACTCCAGCAGGGCGCGGGTGAGTTCACGGACGGCGGGCGCCTCGTCGCGCGGCTGTTCGGCGCCGGGCGGTTCGTCGTAGGCGTCGAGGTAGGGGCGGCCGCCGCGGACCGCGAGCACGTGGCCGGGCGGCACCCGCTGGACGCCCAGGTACGGCGTGCCGGTGCCGAGCGCCTCCGGGGACTCCGGGCAGGCGAGCCTGGCGGCCAGGTGGCCGGTGTCCAGCGCGGCGCCGATCAGGTCGGCGAGCGGCAGGGCGGCGGTGGCGTACGCGGTGCCGCCCGCCCAGGGGGTGTGGAAGACCGGCTGGGCGCCGGCGAGGTCGGTGAGCAGCAGGGTGGAGCGGGTGCCGGCGCGCAGGACGACGGTGTAGCTGCCGGGCCAGACGGTGAGGTGGCGGACGGCGCCGCCGCGGGCGGCGGCCAGCCCGGCGGCGAGTTCGGCGTCGGTGGCCCCGCAGTGGCCGAGGACGGCGAGCCGGGTGGTGGCGGGGGTGTCCTCGACCGGGTCGGGGGTGGTCGGGCCGGTGCTGACGGTGGCGCGGGCGCCGGGGCGGAGGGTGACCAGGCGGATCTCCTCGGGCCGCCAGTCGCCCACCGCCCAGAGCGGGTTGGGGCCGGTCCAGAGGGGGCGCGCGGCGATCGGCGTGACGGTGGCGAGGGCCTCGTGCACCGGTGTGCCCGCCCGGGGCGCGCCCGTGCTCCAGCCCGTCAGCCACCGCATCGCGCCTCCACCGGACGAGGACCTGCACGCGCGCGGCGGGTCCGGCGCCGGGCGGGCGGCCGGGTGGGGTGCCGGGGCGGCCTCGGGGTGCCGGGGCGGTGCGCACGCGCGTCCGGGCGCGCCCTCGTTCCGGCGCGCCGTCAGGAGACATCGTGCCACCACCGGGCTTCGCCGGGGCCGGTGTTGTCGGTTCCGGTTCCGTTCCGGTTCCGTTCCGGCGGGCCGCGCGGAGCGGGTCGGGGTCCACGCGCAACGGGACGGGATCCACGCGCAACGGGGCGGGATCCGGGCGCAACGGGGCGGGATCCGGGCGGAGCGGGTCGGGGTTCGGGCGGGCCGGGCCTCCCCCTCCCTGGCCCGGACCGCCCGGGCGACACCCTTGACATGGGCATCGCGAGATGGCCGAAAGGCGTCGCCCAGCCCGGGAGGGCATCCGCATGCCCTCCCGGACTTCACCGCCGCCCGCGGGGATTGAGGCGGCGGCATCCCCCGGCCCGCCGGGTCCTCGACGGCGGGCCGACCCACGACCACCAGCGAATCGCCGAGCAGCCGGTCGGGCCAGGGGGCACGGCCGGGCGCACGTGAACACGGGACCGGAGCACGACGCTCCGGCGCGCGGTGCGGCCGAACCGCTCCGAGTGGTCCGGACCAACAGCCGCGACGGGTCGGCACGGCACCGCCGGGTGCGCGATCCCGCCATCCGGAATGCGGCCTCTTAACCGTCGGAACGCGTCCGACTACTCTAGGTACAGCAGCTACGGCCCGGTGCCGCCCGGGCCCCGCGCACAAGGCCGCAGGAGGTGCCGCCGCCACCATGACCGTCAGCCCACGAGGACCGAACGAACGGCTCGGCACGCTCCTGACCCTGGCCCAGATCAGCAACGCCGGACTGGCCCGCAGGGTCAACGACCTGGGCGCCCAGCGCGGGTTGACGCTGCGGTACGACAAGACCTCGGTGGCCCGCTGGGTCAGCAAGGGCATGGTCCCGCAGGGTCCCGTCCCGCACCTGATCGCCACCGCGATCGGCGGCAAGCTCGGCCGGCCCGTCCCGCTGGAGGAGATCGGCCTGGGCGACACCGACCCGGCGCCCGAACTCGGCCTGGCCTTCCCGCGCGAGGTCGAGGACGCGGTGCGCTCCGCCACCGACCTGTTCCGGGTCGACCTCGACCTGCGCCGCGGGCCGGGCGGCGGCCGCTGGAGCGACAGCCTGGCCGGCACCTTCTCGGTCGCCGCGTACGCCACGCCCGTCTCCCGCTGGCTGATCAACCCGGCGGACGGCTCGGTGGCCCGCGAGGTGCCCCGCTCCCCCAGCGAGAACTCCTCGTACCGGGTCGGCCACTCGGACGCCGTCAAGCTCCGCGAGGCCGCCCAGGAGGCCCGTCGCTGGGACTCCAAGTACGGTGGCGGGGACTGGCGTTCGTCGATGGTGCCGGAGTGCCTGCGGGTGGAGGCAGCGCCGCTGCTGCTGGCTTCCTACAGCGACGCGGTGGGCCGGGCGCTGTTCGGCGCGACCGCCGAACTGACCAGACTGGCCGGCTGGATGGCGTTCGACACCGGACAGCACGAGGCGGCCCAGCGGTACTACATCCAGGCCCTGCGGCTCGCCCGGGCCGCCGCCGACGTGCCGCTCGGCGGCTACGTGCTGGCCTCGATGAGCCTGCAGGCCGGCTACCGGGGCTTCGCCGAGGAGGCCGTCGACCTCGCCCAGGCCGCCCTGGAGCGCAACCGCAGCCTGGCCACCGCCCGGACCATGAGCTTCTTCCATCTGGTGGAGGCACGGGCCCAGGCCAAGGCCCGCAACGCGGCGGCGTGCGCGACGGCGCTCGGCGCGGCGGAGAGCGCACTGGAACGGGCACGCGCCGGGGATCCCGATCCGGCGTGGATCGACTTCTACGCCTACGACCGGCTGGCCGCCGACGCAGCCGAGTGCTTCCGCGACCTCGGAGTGCCCGCCAAGGTCCGGCAGTTCACCCGTGAGGCGCTGGCCAAGCCCACCGAGGGCTTCGTCCGCTCGCACGGCCTGCGGCTGGTGGTCTCGGCGATGGCCGAGGCCGAGGCGGGCAACCTGGACGCGGCGGTCGCGGCCGGCGAGCGCGCCGTCGAGGTGGCCGGCCGGATCTCCTCCCAGCGCAGCCGGGAGTACGTGGTGGAGATGCTGCGGCGACTGGAGCCCTTCCAGGGTGAACGCCGGGTCCGGGAGTTGACGGAACGCGCGCGGGCGGTGATCGTCGCCCCGGCGTGAGTCCGGGGCGCGGAGCGACGAGAGGGCCTGAACGGCCTGGCGATAAATCGGATGCACCTGCGAGAGGGGCCTGGATAAGGTCTCTCTCGTCCAGGTGCGCAGGCGGAGGTTACTTCCACTTCCAAATGGGCAGGTCGCGGGTTCGAATCCCGTCATCGGCTTTCAGGCCGGTGTAGCTCAGTGGCCTAGAGCAGCTTGTCACCTCAGTCGACTTCGATCTCTGGACATCCATACCTGAATAGAATTCCGCACCTCCCGGTGCGACGGCAGCGGTTACTTCTGTGGAGTGCCCCCTCGCGGGGCGCGTTGAAGCACCCATACCGCAGCCGATTCCATTGATCTCGGGAGGCAGCTGCGCCTCGGAGTGCCCGGTGCGCAGGCGGGGGTTACTTCGGATCTTGCGGTTCCGGGTTCAAATCCCGGGCGTGCCGTGCGCGAGTGCGGCCGCTAGCTCAATCCGGTAGAGCACAAGGCATATACACCTCCGCCGAGGTCGGCCGTTCGACGACGGCCGACATGATCTCGGGCACCCCCGGCCGCAGCATGCCTCCCTCCCGTAGACGACCAAGCACGCCGAGGGGGGCTGCAGCATGTCCAGGTTCAACATCCGCAAGGCCAAGGCGACTCCGACGTCACCGGTGTCCACGACCGGGCAGCGCGTCGCCAACCACAACGGCGGCACCGGCTTCGTCCGCGACGCCAAGTCCGAGCTGTTCCTGCTGGCCGTCGCCAACATGGTCGGCCAGGACACCTTCTACGAGCGCGGCGGCGCCCGCGACGACCGCTACACCGCGCTGGTGCGCGAACTCGCCGTTGCCGACCCGGAGTGGACCCTCGGGCTGCTGCGCTGGCTGCGGTACGGCGCCCAGATGCGCACCGCCGCGCTGGTCGGCGCCGCCGAGTTCACCCGGGCCCGGCTGGACGCCGGCGCCCACGGGCACTCCCGGCAGGTCGTGGACGCCGTGCTGCGGCGCGCCGACGAGCCCGGCGAGCTGCTCGCGTACTGGACCTCGCGCTACGGCCGGGCGCTGCCCAAGCCGCTGAAGCGCGGCGTCGCGGACGCGGTGCGGCGGCTGTACGACGCCCGCGCGCTGCTCAAGTACGACACCGCGAGCAAGGGCTACCGCTTCGGTGACGTCCTGGAGTTGACCCACCCGGCGCCGGACCCGGCCAAGCCCGGGCAGGGTGCGCTGTTCGCCTACGCGCTGGACCGCCGGCACCGCCCGGAGGAGGCCGTCCCGCCCGCCGTCGACCGGATGCTGACCGCCAACCGCGAGCTGCTCGCGCTGCCGGTCGAGCAGCGCCGGGCGGCCGTGACGGCGCCGGACGGCGCGGAGCGGCTGGCCGCGGCCGGGCTGACCTGGGAGGCGCTGGCGGGCTGGCTGCAGGGGCCGATGGACGCGGCGGCCTGGGCGGCGGTCATCCCCTCGATGGGTTCGATGGCGCTGGTCCGGAACCTGCGCAACTTCGACCAGGCCGGGGTGTCGGACGAGGTCGCGGCCGAGGTGGCCCGGCGGATCTCCGACCGGGGCGAGGTGCGGCGTTCGCGCCAGTTCCCGTTCCGCTACCTGGCCGCGTACCGGCACGCGCCCTCGCTGCGGTGGGGGCACGCGCTGGAGACGGCACTGGGCCACTCGCTCGGCAACGTGCCCGAGCTGCCCGGCCGGACGCTGATCCTGGTCGACCGCTCCGGCTCGATGTTCGACCGGCCCGGTGCGCAGACCCAGCTCAACCGGGCGGACTCGGCGGCGATCTTCGGCACCGCGCTGAAGGTCCGGGCGGCCGAGGCGGACCTGGTGGAGTTCGGCTCCGGCAGCCGGGTGGTCGAGGTCGGCCGCGGGGAGTCGGTGCTGCGGGTGCTGGAGCGGTTCTCCGACCTCGGCGGCACCAACACCGCCCAGGCCGTCCGCACCCACTACCGGGGCCACGACCGGGTGGTGATCGTCACCGACGAGCAGCCCGGCTTCGGCTACCGGAACGACGGCGACGCCCTCGCCGCCGTCCCGGCCCACATACCCGTCTACACCTGGAACCTGGCCGGCTACGCCACCGGCCACGGCCCCAGCGGTGTCGCCCACCGGCACACCTTCGGCGGCCTCAGCGACGCGGCCTTCCGGCTGATCCCGCTCCTGGAGGCCGGGTCGGACGCCGGCTGGCCCTGGGAGGTCTAGGGTCCGCCGGACAGGCCCTAGCCACGGGGGAACTGCGGTGCGCCCGGCGGGCGGCGGGTCACACTGCCGCCCGCTTCGGCGTGCCCCCGCGACCGCCGGGTGGCCGAGGAACACGCACCCGCGCGACGGAGCCTTGACGGGCCGACCGGCGCACGGAACAGCGGCGAACCGGCACCCGTAACGGCAGCGGACCCGCACCCGGAACGACCGCGACGGACGGCAACCGGCAGAACGTGTGCGAAACCGGCGCCGACCGCCAACTCCCGTGGCACCATCGGCCCCAGGGGGCGGGCGACGGACGAGGAGCGCAGGGTGGCGGGCGACGGGTTCGATGTCGTGGTGGTCGGTGGCGGGATCGTCGGACTGGCCACGGCCCATGCCCTGACCGGGGCGCGGGCCGGGCTGCGAGTGGCGGTGCTGGAGAAGGAGAACGGCTTCGCGGCGCACCAGACCGGGCGCAACAGCGGGGTGATCCACAGCGGCGTGTACTACCGCCCCGGCTCGTACAAGGCCCGCTTCGCCGTCGAGGGCGCCGCCGAGATGGTGGCGTTCTGCCGGGAGCACGGCATCCCGCACGAGGTCACCGGCAAGCTGATCGTGGCCACCGACGACACCGAACTGCCCCGGCTGGCGGCGCTGGCCGAGCGCGGGCGGGCGAACGGCATCCCGGTCACCGAGCTGGACCGGGCCGGGATCGCCCGCTACGAGCCGGAGGTGGTCGGACGGGCCGGGCTGCACGTCGGCACGACCGGCATCTGCGACTTCCCGGCGGTCGCCACCACGTACGCCCGGCTGGCCAAGGAGGCGGGCGCCGAACTGCGGACCGGCACCGAGGTGCGGACGGTCGCCCGGCGCCGGGACGGCCTGACGGTCGGCACCACCGGCGGGGAGCTGCGCTGCCGGGTGCTGGTGAACTGCGCCGGGCTGCACAGCGACCGGATCGCCCGGTTGGCCGGGGACGACCCGGGCGTGCGGATCGTGCCGTTCCGCGGCGAGTACTACGAACTGACCGAGAAGCGGCGGGACTTGGTGCGCGGACTGGTCTACCCGGTGCCCGATCCGGCCTTCCCCTTCCTCGGCGTGCACCTCACCCGGGGCATCCACGGGGACGTCCACGTCGGCCCGAACGCGGTGCCCGCGCTGGCCCGCGAGGGGTACGACTGGCGCACCGTCCACCCGCGCGACCTGGCCGGGACGCTG
Organism: Kitasatospora sp. NPDC089509; assembly: GCF_044749365.1. NCBI lineage: Bacteria > Bacillati > Actinomycetota > Actinomycetes > Kitasatosporales > Streptomycetaceae > Kitasatospora > Kitasatospora sp. NPDC089509. The sequence goes on from NZ_JBIVHS010000031.1 coordinate 17,293, forward strand.
GCCTTCCCCGGCACCTGGCGGATCCTGCGCCGGCACTGGCGGTACGAGGTCGGCGAGCTGCACCGCTCACTGTCCAAGCGGGCGTTCACCACCGCCGTCCAGCGGCTGCTGCCCGCGGTGACCGCCGCCGACCTGGTGCCGGCCACCGCCGGGGTACGGGCCCAGGCGGTGGCCCGGGACGGCTCGCTGCTGGACGACTTCGCCTTCGCCGGCTTCGACCCCGCGGACCCGCGCTCCCCGCGCCGCACCGTGCACGTGCTGAACGCCCCCTCCCCCGCCGCGACGGCCTCGCTGCCGATCGGCCGCGAGGTGGCCCGCCGGGCCCTGGCCGCGCTGGAGGCCGGCGGGTGAGCCCGACCCGCCGGGACCGGGGCGGATGAGCCCCGTCACACACCCCTGCGGGCGCCCCGGGCGGCCCCGTAGACTCGGGTGATTGTGACTGCCACCGCCCCGATCCCCCAGCAATCGCCGTCCGCCCGGCTGTCCGCGGCGCCGGCCGCCTACCCCGCGCCGATGTACCCGCACAAGGCCACCGAGGAGCAGCACCGGGAGCAGCGCATCCGCAGCTTCCAGCCGCGCCGGGGCCGGATGACCAACGCCCAGGCGGGCGCCCTGGACCGGAGCTGGGAGACGTACGGCGTGCCGATCGACGGCACCCCGCTCGACCTGGGGGACCTGTTCGCCGGCCGGCCGGTCACCCTGGAGATCGGCTTCGGCATGGGCGAGACCACCGCCACGATGGCCGCCGCCGACCCGTCGATGGGCATCCTGGCCGCCGACGTGCACACCCCCGGCCACGGCAACCTGCTCGGCATGCTGGAGCGCGACGGTTCGCAGAACGTCCGGCTGGCCGCCGGCGACGCCGTCATCCTGCTGCGCGACATGCTGTCGGACGCCTCGCTGGCCGGGCTGCGGGTCTACTTCGCCGACCCGTGGCCCAAGCCCAAGCACCACAAGCGCCGGCTGATCCAGCCGGCCTTCCTCGACCTGGTGCTGCCCCGGCTCGCCCCGGGCGCCCTGGTGCACTGCGCGACCGACTGGGAGCACTACGCCGAGCAGATGCTGACCGTGCTGTCCGCCTCGCCGGAGCTGGAGAACCTGCACCCGGAGGGTGACGGGACCGGCTGGCTGGAGCCCGCGGACCACCCGGACGGCAGCGTCCCCGGCTACGCGCCGCGCCCGGACTGGCGTCCGGTCACCAAGTTCGAGCGGGCCGGCCTCGCCAAGGGCCACGTGGTGCACGACCTGCTGTTCCGCCGCCGCTGACCCCTGACGGCCGTTCGAACGGGCCGCGCCGGCCCGACCGTGCGGCCGTACCCCGCACGAACGGTTCGTCCCGAGTCCTCCCGACGGGCCGCCCCCGTGGCCTACCCTGAGCCGCATGGGCAGCCCGTCCGGCGGCGGCCGGGGAGCCTGGCTGGGACGGGCCACCGTCCACCGCGCCGCCGACGCACCGGGGACGGTCCCGCGCACCGGAGACACCCGGACCATCCCGGGGCCCCGGAGGCGCCGGGCCGACCGGCTGCTGCTCCGGCCGCACGACGCGCCGCCGTCCTCCGCCACCACCGCCCCCACCACCCGCACCGTGCCGGGCACCCCGGACCGCGGCCGCTCGACGGCGCTCTCCTCCGTCACCACGACCGCCGTGCTGACCCTGGTCGGCTGCGGGGCGCTGATCCTGCACCTGGTCCAGCGGCAGACCGGCACCGTCGGACTGCTGGTCGGGCTGGGCCTGGCGATGGTGCCGCTGCCCTTCGTGCTGGGCGGCCTGGCCTGGCTCAACCTGACCGCCCGGGTGCCGTTGCGGCACACCGTGTTCTGCCTCGGCTGGGGCGCCTGCGCGGCCACCACGGTCGCGATCCTCGCCAACAACTGGACCGCCGACTACCTGACCACCCACCAGGGCGCGCTCGGCGGGCTGCTCGGCACCGGGATCGCCACCCCGGTGATCGAGGAGAGCGCCAAGGCCACCGCCCTGCTGGTGCTGCTGCTGCCGCTCGGCCGACGGCTGCGCTGCCACGGCCGCCGCTCCGGCCGCCCCTGCGCGCCGCTGCTGCACCGCTCGCCCGCGCCCCGGCGCGCCCGCCCGTACCCGCGCCGCCCGGCCGGGCCGCACGCCCGCGGCCGACTGCGGCTGCGCCCCTACCTGCGGCCGCTGCCGTACCTGTGCCCGGCCCCGCCCGGCCCGGGCGCCCCGCACCGCCGCTCCCGGCCGCGCACCCTGGCCGCCGGGATGGTGCTGGGCGGGATGACCGCCTGCGGCTTCGCCTTCACCGAGAACGCCCTCTACCTGGGGCGGGCCTTCACCACCGACCAGCGCAACCGGCTGGACAGCATCGGCCTGGGCGACCCGCCCAGCCTGCGCGACTTCGACGGCACCGTGCAGACCTTCGTGCTGCGCGCCCTGCTCTCCCCCTTCGCCCACCCGCTGTTCACCGCGCTCACCGGGATCGGCCTGGCCGTCGCCCTGACCACCGGGCGGCGCTGGCTGGCCCGGCTGGCCGCACCGACCGGGCTGCTGCTCGCGATGGCGCTGCACGGCACCTGGAACGCGGCCGCCGACCTGGGGACGGACGGCTTCCTGGTGGTGTACGGGGTGCTGATGGTGCCCTGCTTCGTGGCGCTGGTCGGCTTCGCGCTCTGGGCCGGATCCCGGGCTGCGGGGCACCCCGGACGGCGCGGACGGAGTCCCGCGCGGGGGTAGCCCGGGGCGGTCCGGAGAACGGATTTCCCATCTCGGCGACTTCCACGTATTGTTGTGTTCACCGACGCGGGGTGGAGCAGCTCGGTAGCTCGCTGGGCTCATAACCCAGAGGTCGCAGGTTCAAATCCTGTCCCCGCTACTCAGTAGCCGAAAGACCCGGAGGATCCGTCCTCCGGGTCTTTCGCGTTCCCGGGCACGGGCGGAGCACGGTCCCGCCACAAAGCGGTAACGGCTCCCCGTTCCAAGATCTCTTGTCCTAGCGCTCCCCCATACTGAGGAAAAATTCATCCAAGTGGGGGGCGGCCGGGCCGTGCCCTGGACAAGGAACGACCTGATGCTGTCGAAGCGCCTGGCGAGCACCGCCGCGATCTGCCTCCTGCTGGGAGCCGGCACGGCCGCCTGTGGCGACAACAAGGACTCGGACAAGGCCGCCGCGCCTGCGGCCACCTCCGCCGCCGCGGCCCCCGCGACTCCGTCCGCCACGCCGACGCCGACCAAGGCCACGCTGGACACCGACAAGCTGACTGCAACCGACATCAAGACGCAGGCCAAGGACGCCCTGGCCTCCGCCACCGCGCTCAAGCTGTCCGGCACCATGGCCGACACCGACGGCAAGATGGAGATCAACCTGGCGATGGACAACAAGGGCCAGTGCACTGGCACCATGTCCATGCCGGGCATGGGCAAGGTGGAGATCATCCGCGACGGCAAGAACATCTACATGAAGCCGGACACGGCCTTCTGGACCGTCATCGGCGGCCCCAACGGCGCCAAGGTCGCCGAGCTCTTCAAGGGCCGCTACCTGACCGGCCTCGACAAGGACCCGCAGATGAAGTCGATGACCTCGCTGTGCGACCTCTCCGACTTCGGCAAGCAGATCGTCGAGGGCGGCGACAAGGCCGGCGGCACGCCGGAGAAGGGCACCGCCGGCACCACCAACGGCGTGAAGACCTTCAGCCTCAAGGTCACCAACTCCAAGGGCGAGAAGGGCACCATCTACGTCGCCACGGAGGGCAAGCCCTACCCGGTCCGGATCGAGACCGCCCCGGGCAAGGACGGCACGACCCAGATCGACCTCTCGGACTTCGACAAGCCGCTCACCGTCCAGGCCCCTCCGGCCGACAACACCATCGACTTCACCAAGTTCCAGGAGCAGGCGAAGACCGCCTGAGCGGCCCCCTCGAATAATCCGTTGCACTCCCGACAGGGGGCTGCCTACAGTGGCGGCACACTGAAGGGAGGTGATCCTGAATTGAGTTCCATCAGGATGCGTGAGGTGGCTGCTCGCTAGAGCCGCCCCTGCCTGCGCAGGGTGAGGCCCCTGGCCTCCGGCAGGCGAAATCCATAGCAGTCACCCGGCCCGCGGGCTCACCGGAACATCCCCGGTGCCTCGGCGCCAGGCCAGTGCACGGGCCGGCGTCGAGGAGCAGCCCGCGGGTCGTCTGCGTTTCCGGAGCCTTTTCCGGAGCCATTTCCGCAGGCCTTCCCGTGAGCTTCCCGCAGGCCCTTCCCCGGACCGTCCCGTCGTAGCGGCGGCGCCCCCGGCTCGTTCCCGTGGTGGGACCCCGGCGCTAGAGTCGGCGCGGACACAGGGGGTGGGCGATGGCGAGGACGCGTCGACGGGCCGGCACGTCGGTCCTGCTGCGCAGGGCGCAGTGGACGGCGGCCGGGGTGCTGACCGGCACCGGGCTGCTGGGGCTGCTGCTGTTCGCGCTCGGCCGGGAGCACGCCTGGCAGGCGCTCGGCGGCGGCCTGGTGATCGCCGGGGCCTCCACGGTGCTCGGCGGCGCGCTGGGCTTCCTGTTCGGGGTGCCCCGGGTGCGGAGCGGCTCCGGCGAGCCGCAGGGGTCGTACGCGCCGAACACCAATCTGGAGCAGGTCTCCGACTGGCTGACCAAGGTGCTGTTGGGCGTCGGGCTGACCCAGCTCGGCTCGCTCGGCGAGCGGCTGCACCAGCTGGGTACGGCGCTGGCGCCCGCGCTGGGCGGCGCGGACGCCTCGGTGCCGTTCGCGGCCGCGCTGGTGCTCTACTTCCTGGTGCTCGGCTTCCTGGCCGGCTGGCTGGTCACCCGGCTGGCGCTGCCGCGGGTGCTGACCGAGACCGACGAGGCGCTGGACCTCTTCCTGGCCGGGCAGGACCGCGACCGGCGGGGCGACAAGGTGGGCGCGGACGACCTGCGGATGCGCGCCATGCAGCAGCTCGGCGTGCTCGGCGGCAGTGCCGACCGGCCCGCCGCGCTGGCCGCGCAGTTGCCGCCCGCGCTGGGCACCCCGGCCGGGCCGGACGGCGTGGTGGCGGAGGTCCGCTCGACCGCGAAGCGTTCGGCGCTGACCGCCGAGCAGGTGCGCGGCCTGTTCGCGGACGGTTCCGAGGGCTGCCGGATCCAGGCGCTCGCCCTGATGCAGGGCGACCCCGCGCTGGCGGACCTGCCGAGCGTGCTGGACGCGATCGAGCACCCGCGCTCGGGCTTCGAGCAGTACCACGCGCTGCTGGCCGCCCGCGGCCTGCTCTCCCGGCTGCCCGACGACGGGGCGCAGCGGCTGCGGAACGCGGTGGCGGCGCAGTTGGTCGACCCGCAGGGGATTCCGTACGGGTCGGACCGCAGCTGGCTGGCGGAGAAGATCCTCTCCCGGCTGCCGGCGGCGAGCGTGGCCGTCCCGGCGCAGGCGGCGCCCGTCGTCCCCGCGCAGCCGAGCCCCCCGCCGTCGAACTCCTAGGGCCGGACGGGGCCTAGACCGTGAAGCGCAGTTCGGGCTGCGACCAGGGCGTCTTGGGCTGCGGCGGGCGGGTGCCGGTGCGCTCGGCACCCACCTGGAGGTAGAAGCCCTCGGCGGGCGGGTGCGAGACGACCTTGACCGCCGCGATCCCGGCCGTCCTGGCGCGGTCGAGCATGTCCGCGATCAACGCCCGTCCGACGCCCAGCCCTTGGGCGTCGTCGGCGACGAACATCAGGTCCAGTTCGGCCGGTTCGTGGATCAGCGCGTAGAAGCCGAGCAGTCGGTCGTCGCCCTCGTCGACGGCCATCCGCACCTCGTGGCGCTCGACGTAGTCGGGCGCCACGGCGTAGCCCTCGATCATCGCGAAGTACCTGCCCCGGTAGGCGCTGGAGGCCTGGATCAGTGCGGTGAGCCGGTCGGCGTCGGCGGGCTCGGCGGGCCGGATCGTGGTCTCGCTCATGCGAGTGAGTATAGGGGCACACCCGCCTAGTGACTATTACAATTTGCTGAACGGCGGGGGCCCCGGCGGTCGGCGGCCCGCAGCACCAGGACCCGCCGGGTGCGGCCGTCCCGGTGCGGCACCCGGAGTACCTCGCTGGCGATCCGGCGCTCGCCGAGCGCGTACCGCAGCCGGTCGAGGTGGGTGCAGCGCCGGCCCCGGCCGTCGTTCAGCGGCTGGACCCGCACCTCCCCGCCCTCGGCCGTCACCCGGACCAACTCGGCCAGGGCGGCCAACTGGCGCTCCGGGTCGAACAGTTCGGGGTAGGCGAAGATCAGGTGACTGCTCAGGGTGAGCGCGAAGACGCCGTCCGCGAAGGGCAGCCGGGGCAGCGCGGCGGCCAGGTAGCGCTGGGGGTGGGCGGCCGCGTCGGCGGTGAACAGCCGGCGGGCGCGGTCCCAGCTGCGCAGGTAGCGCTCCGGACGGAACGGGCGGTCCGGGCGGGACGAGGGGTACAGCTGGGGGCGGGCGGCCATCGCGACGGCCATCGCCGCCCGGGCGGCCAGCGCCCGGGCCGTGAGCTCGGGCGGCGGCAGCGCGTACGCCGGGTCCACCGCGATCACCCGGCAGCCCAGCTCGCGGGCCTCGGCGGCCAGGCCCGCCGCGCCGCCCGGGCAGTCCAGCAGCGGGCCGGGCAGGGCGGCGAGGCCGGCCCGGGTCAGGCCGAACAGGGCGCAGTACTCGTCCAGCGGACGGGAGGTGACCAGGACGTCCGGGTCCGCTCCGGGGGCGGTGATCACCCGGTCATCCGAACACGGGCCCGTCCCGCCCGCATCCGGAGCACGGACGGGACGGGACGGGGCTTGAAGGGACAGGAGGTCGCTCAGCCGCCGAGCAGGCCCCGGGCGGCGGCCCGGTTGACGTTGGTCAGACCGCGGACCAGCCACGGCGTCAGGAAGACCAGCAGCACCCCGGCCACCGAGAACGCGGCGATCTGCCCGGCGCCCTCGATGTAGTAGGCGTGCCGGACGTGGTGGCTGTCGGTGAAGTCGAACAGCTGGTAGCCGCGCCAGGAGGTGTAGCGCGGGAACACCCAGTGGTAGAGCGGGTAGAGCGCCATCGCCCAGCCCAGCAGCAGGAACACCAGCGTCATGGTGAAGCTGAAGATCGCCCAGGGGAACATCACCACCTGGTGCAGCACGGCCTTCCAGCCCGCCCCGTCGGCCAGCCGCGCGGTGACCGCGCCCCAGCCGCCCTCCCGCACCTGGCGCACCGGCGCCGGGCCGGGCACGTCCAGGCCGAGCATCCCGCGCACCCGGGCCCGCTCGGCCCGGCCCATGCCCCGGGCGGCGCTGGTCAGGCCGGCCAGCACCGGCAGGCCGAGGACGGTGACGACGGTGCCGAGGCCGAAGCAGAACAGGATGATCGAGACGGCGAAGCCGACGATCGCCACCGGCAGCCCGGCGAGCACGTAGCCGACCTCGCGGTAGTAGTACCCGGAGAACGGCGCCCGCCAGAAGCCCGGCGGCTGCGCGGTGCGGCGGGCCCGGGCCGGACCCGTTCGCTCCTCGCCGTAACCGCCCGGGACGTCCCGCTCGCGACCCAGCGTGCTTCCGCTGCTGCTCATCTCCCGGCTCACGGCCCCTCGTACTCGCGTTCCCGACCACTCGCTGACGTGTTCAAGTCTGGCCCGGGCCCGGCCCGGCAAACATCCGGCGGACCGGCGGACCGGGGGTGGGGTTAACCCCCCGGCCGTGGCTACCGGGCCGGCGGGCCGGACCACTCGTCGGCGAGCAGCGAGTACTGGTACGAGTCGCTCCAGACGCCGCCCTTGTACAGGTCGTGCCGGACGTGCCCCTCCAACTGGAAGCCGAGCCGGGTGAGCACCTTGGCCGAGGCGGCGTTGTCCACGTCGACCCGGGCGGCCAGCCGGTGCAGGCCGAGCACGTCGAAGGAGAACCCGCAGAGCAGTCCGGCGATCTCACCCGCGTAGCCCAGGCCCCAGACCGGGCGGCTCAGCACGTAGCCGAGGCGGGCGGAGCGGTAGGTGCCGAGGGTGAGGCTGGCGTGCGCGACCGGCACCGCCTCCGCCGGGTCCTCGGCGTCCTCCCGCCGGACCACGGCGAGCCGGTAGGTGTCCCGCGACTCGGCCATCGCCTCCTCCAGGTAGAGCTCGATCTGGTCGGCGCAGGTCTCCCGGTCGCGCGGCTCGAAGGGCAGGTAGCGGGTCACCTCCGGGTCGCCGAACAGCGCGTGCAGCGCGTCCACTTCCTCCGGGGTGTGGTGGTACTCGCGGATGGCCAACCGGGGACCGGTGAGTCGCACGGGGATCATGGCTGCCGACCCTACCCGCGCCCGGCGGTTACCGTTTCGAACATGAACGACGAAGACCTGCGGCTCGCCCCGCGCACCAGGGCCGCCGACCTGCTCGCCTGGGCGGCCGGAGAGGACCGGGCGCCGGTGGCCGAGGAGCCGCTGCGCACGGTGCTCGCGCTGCTGGAACTGGGCGACGGCAGGATGCACGACGGCTGGCCCGAACTGACCTCCGCCGCGGTGGAGCACCTGCTGTACGAGCGGCTCCACCTCTACGTCCAGCCCGCACCGGAACAGGACCCGCTGGCCTACGGCGAGGCGGTGCGGCTGCTGGTCGACCACCAGCGGGCCGCGAAGCGGCTCAACGCCAAGCGGCAGGAGCGGCTGCACGCCGAGGCCGAGTGGCAGGGCGAGGTGGCGGTCGGGCTGCTGCACCGCGCCGACCTGGTGACCTGGCCCCGGCTGTACGCGGTGCTGCTGCACGCGCACGACGTGGACGTGACGGACCCGGCGGCCGTCCGGGACTGGCTGGCGGGCTTCGCCGGGCTGACCGAGGAGGAGCGCCTGGCCGGGTACCAGGCGCTGACGCCGACCGGCTGGCTGGACGATCCGGACGAGCAGGGCTGGTGGGCGCCGGGCCGGGTGCTGTCGGTCGGCATGGCCACCGACGGCGCGCGGCGGCTGCTGGAGCAGGGCCTGATGCGGCGCAGCTACCGCAACCTGGCCGAGCTGAACGCGCTGGGGCGGCCGATGCCGGACGAACTGACCGGGGGCTTCGAGGAGTTCGAGGAGGCGGCGGCCGAGGCGGCGCTCGACCTGCTCGGCGAGTGGACGGTGCCCGGGCTGCCGCGGCTGCTGGTCGAGGAGTTCCCGGAGCTCGCGCCGGAGCCGGGGACGGCGGAGATCGACGCGTACCTGGCGCAGCTGCCGGCGGAGTGAGGTGCCGCGAAGGCCCCGGACGCGCGTGCGTGCGTACGTCCCGGGCCTTCGGCTACGGGTTCGCCGGCTGCCGACCGCCGACTGTCGACCGCCGACTGCTACGGGTTCACCGGGTCACGGGTTGAGGCCGTGCTGCTGGAGCCAGGGCTCCGGGTCGACCGGGGCGCCGCCGCCGGGGCGGACCTCCAGGTGCAGGTGCGGGCCGGTCACGTTGCCGGTCGCGCCGACCTTGCCGATCTGCTGGCCGGCGGTCACCTTGCCGGAGCCCTTGATGATCGAGGAGAGGTGGCAGTACCAGATCTCGGTGCCGTCGGGCAGGGTCTCGACGATCCGGTAGCCGTACGCGCCGGACCAGCCGGCCGAGGTGATGGTGCCCTGGCCGACCGCGTGGACCGCGGTGCCGGTGTCGGCGGCGAAGTCCAGGCCGGTGTGCAGGTGGGCCCAGTAGCGGGCGCTCTGGCCGTAGTGGGCGGAGAGGCTGTAGTCCTTCACCGGCAGGGTGAGGGCGGCGGCCTTGACCCGCTCGGCCTCCTCGGCGGCGCGCTTGGCCTCCGCCTCCTTGGCGGCGGCCTTGGCCTCCGCCTCCTGCGCGGCCTGCACGCGGGCGGTCTCCTCGGCGGCGGTGCGCTGGCCGTCGGCCTGCTGCTGGATCCGGGCGGCGAGCGCCAGGCCGGGGTCGGCGGCCAGGGCGACCGGGATCTCGTCCTGGGCCTCGATGGCGGGCGCGGCGGCCGGGGTCGCGGAGGCGAAGCCGGTGGCGCCCAGGGTGGCGGCGACGGCGGTGACGCCGAGCAGCGGGGAGGCTCCGCGGGTCTGACGCGGCATCCGGTGGCGGTTGGCCTCGGCCTCCGGTGCGAGCGCCTCGGGGCTGTCCGGGACGGGGTGGTCGAGGAGCTGGGTACCGGCTGCGGGGCCGGCCGGGTGTGCCGGGGTGTGCGTCGACGCCACGGGGGCGCGCTCCTTTCCTTCCTTCGCGCCTACCGGGTTAGCTGACGGGTTCGGAGCAGGAAGGTCTCCTACGGCCGGGCCGGGGCCCCGCCGATTCACCCCAAGGAACGTGGTTCCCCGGCTCCCTGACCTGCCCGGAGGCCGGTCGGCGGGATTAGGCGACGGCGCACGGTGCCGTCTGGGTACGGCGTTGACGACCGCGCTGCGTTATCAAACGTTAATCCTAGGAGGCTCTGATTCCAAGCCATCCGTCCGGGACGGCTGTGGACCAGGTGATCGGACGTCAACGAACGACCCTTCAACCAACCGGCCCCATCTGAGTACTCCTACTCATGTGCGATCCGGCCGGACGCCCGCATCCTGACGCCATGAGCGCACCGATGCAGTCACGCACCACGGCCGCGTACTACGCCCAGGCCGTCCTCTCCTTCGCCATCTCGGCCGTGGCCCTCGCCGCCGGGATCGCCTACCTGCCCGTCGGCGGCTGGACCCGGGCCTTCCTCGGGATCGGCCTCCTCTACACCGTCACCTCCTCGTTCACGCTCGCCAAGGTGATCCGGGACCGGCAGGAGTCCACGGACACCGTCGCCCGGGTCGACCAGGCCCGGCTGGAGAAGCTGCTCAGCGAGCACGACCCGTTCCGGGTCGAGGGGCCCTGAGCGGGGGTCCCGAGCGAGGCCCTGAACGGGGTCGCCCGGGGCTGTCGGAGGCTTTCGCGGGGGCTTGACGGCTAAGGCTATTAGCCTTAGCTTTATGGCTATCGGCAGCAACGGGCGAGCCAGCGGAGGCCCACCATGAACGGCACCACCACCCCGAGCACCCAGTACCTCGACGTCACCGGCGGCCGGCTCGCGTACGACGACACCCGGCAGGGCGACGGCACCCCCGTCGTCCTGCTCCCCGGCATGCTCGACTCCCGCCGCGCCTACCGGCACCTGCACCCGCTGCTCACCGCGGCCGGGCACCGGGTCATCACCATGGACGTGCGCGGCTTCGGCGAGTCCTCGATCGCCTGGGACGACTACAGCCCCGCCGCCGTCGCCACCGACGTGCTCGCCCTGCTCGACCACCTCGGCATCGAACGGGCCGTCCTGGTCGGCCAGTCCTACACCGGGGCGACCGTCGTCAAGCTCGCCGGGGACGCCCCCCAGCGGGTCGCCGGGATCGCGCTGATCGACGCCTTCGTCGAGCACCGGGCCAACGCCCTGATGAAGGGCGTCATGGTCGTGATGGGCGCCGCGCTGGTCCGGTGGCCCGGCGTCTGGGGCTACTACCTCCGCAAGATGGCCTTCCCCGGCCCCCGCCCCGCCGACCTCGACGGCTACATGGACGGGCTGGTCGCCGCCCTGCACACCCCCGGCCGCCGGACCGCCACCCGAGGCCACGTCACCGGCGACTCCGCGCCGATCGGCTGGTGCGCGGCCGTCCGCTGCCCCGCCCTGGTGCTGATGGGCAGCAAGGACCCCGACTTCCCGAAGCCCGAGGCCGTCGCCGACCTCCAGGCCGAGAAGCTCGGCGCGCGGAAGGTCATGATCGAGGGGTCCGGGCACTACCCGATGGCCGACAACCCGCGGGCCGTCGCCGACGCCCTGCTGCCCTTCCTCGCCGAACTCGCCTGACCCCTCGCCTGACCCCTCGCCTGACCCCTCGCCCCCCGGAGAGACCACCACCATGCCCCGCGTAGGACTGACCCCCGAGCAGGTCGTCGACCACGCCCTCGCGCTCATCGACGACCAGGGCACCGAAGCCCTCACCCTCGCCTCCGTCGCCGCCCGCGCCGGGGTCGCCACCCCCTCGCTGTACAAGCACGTCAGCGGCGGGCTCGCCGAACTGCGGCGGCTCATCGCCGTCCGGGTCACCGAGGAACTCGCCGACCGACTGGCCGAAGCCGCCGTCGGCCGCAGCGGGGACGACGCGGTCACCGCCGTCCTGCGCGCCTACCAGGCCTACGCCACCCGCCACCCGCACCGCTACACCGCCCTCCCCCAGGCCCCGCAGCCGGACGAGGACCTCACCCGCGCCGCCACCCGCCTGGTCGGCGTCATCATCGCCGTCCTCCGCGGCTACGGCCTCGACGGCTCCGAGGCGATCCACGCGGCCCGCACCGTCCGCTCCCTCGCCCACGGCTTCGCCTCGCTGTCCATCACCGGCGCCTTCCAACTCACCGAGGACCTCACCACCACCCACGACCGCCTCATCACCACCCTCACCACGGGCCTCCACGCCTGGCCCCGGCCGGCGAACGACTAGCAACCCCCAGCCCCGGCCCTGGCAGCGGGCCCGAGCACGAGAAGTCGGCCGAGCCGACTTCCAGCGGCAGGCAGCAACAACCCCCACCGGCCCGGAGAACCACCTCGCGAGGCGGACAACACGAGAAGTCGGCCCCGTCGACTTCTCACGCCGGCCAGCCCTTCTCGGAACCCCGCCACCGACCGGAACGCCCACCCAAGGGAGCCGTACAGCCCTCCCCTCCGCACAGGAGACTCGGGCTCGCACGAGAAGTCGGCCGAGCCGACTTCCGGCGGCAGGCGACAACAGCCACCACTCGCCCGGGGAACCGCCCACCACACGGGCTGATCAACACGAGAAGTCGGCCCCGTCGACTTCTCACGCCGCAGGCAGTCCACAGGCGATCAGAGCACCGGCGCTCGCGCAGGAAGTCGGTCCGGCCGACTTCCTGCGCAGCGTGAAGTGCATGGCGGCTGCCGGCAGCAGGGCTCACGGGGGTGGGCGGACGCAGCCGAGGCCCGATGGAAGGAGGGGCGAGCCGCACCGGAGTGGGCGCGGCACCGGCAGCAGGGGGAACGCCACGCGGTGGGGGTAGCGCTGCAGGACAGGGCGGCCCGGGGTGGCGGGGAGGGGACACGGTGGGGTGGAAAAGAGGCGCGAGCCGGACCGAGGCAGGCGCGCGACCAGCAGCAGGGGCAGCGCCGCAGGACGGGGCCGGGCGCGCCGCACCGGAGTGGGCGCGGCACCGGCAGCAAGGGGACACGCCACGCGGTGGGGAGGAAGGCAGCGGGGCGGGGAGGAGGAGGCGCGAGCCGGATCGGGGCAGGCGCGCGACCGGCGGCAGGGGCAGCGCCACGGGACAGGGCGGCCCGGGGTGGCGGGGAGGGGACACGGTGGGGGGTGGGGGTGGACGGGCTAGTGTGGCCGGGCTGACTGGTGGTCATGACAGGGGACCGCCCACGCCTTCGCGGAGGTTCCGGGTGCCCGCACTGATAGCGAGGGTGCGGCGGTGGTACGGGCGGTTGCTGGACGGGGACGTCCGGGCGGGGCGGGTGGCGTTGGGGCTGCTGTTCGCGCTGACGGTGGTGCTGGGGGTGCTGCCGCTGCTGTTGCCGTACGGGTGGCCGCCGTCGGCCCTGGTGCTGCCGTTGGTGGTGGGCGGGATGGTGCTGCGGCGGGGGCAGTTGCTGGTGCTGGTGTGTGCGGCGCTGGCGGGCAGCGGGCTGGGCGCGGTGGTGCAGGACCCGCGCGGGGTGCGCTGGGGGGTGACGGTGGTGCTGGCCGCGACCGGGGCCACGGTGCTGACGGCGAACCGTTTCCGGCACCGGCTGGGGCTGCGCGGCACCCAGGGCGACTCGATGCTGCTGGAGCTGGCGGAGCACAACCGGACGCTGGCCCGGCTGCCGGAGCGGCTGCTGGACTGGCACTTCGACAGCGCGCTGGCCCCGGCCGGGGGCGCGTCGTTCTCGGGGGACTTCCTGCTGTGCGCCCACCGCCCGGAGGAGGACCTGCTGGAGCTGCTGCTGGTGGACGTGTCGGGCAAGGGCAGCCGGGCGGCGGCCCGGTCGACCCATCTGTCCGGTGCCTTCGGGATGCTGCTAGGCCGGGTGCCGCCGGAGGCGTTCCTGCCGGCCGCCAACGACCACCTGGTGCGGATGGGCTGGGAGGACGACTTCGCGACCGCCGTCCACCTGGCGCTGCACCCGGCGACCGGCCGCTACCGGCTGTTCAACGCGGGCCATCCGCCGCCGGTGCGGTTCTGCCGGAGGAACGGCTGGCTGCCGTCGGAGCACGGCGGTCCGGCACTGGGGCTGGTGCCGGGGGCGCCGTACCCGGCGGTGGAGGGGCGGCTGGCGCACGGCGATTCGCTGCTGCTGTTCAGCGACGGCCTGGTGGAGGTGCCGGGCCGGGACCTGGACGAGGGCGTCACCCGGCTGCTGACGGCCGCCGAGCCGGAGGTGCGCACCCACCTGCCGCAGCAGCAGGCGGTCCGGGGCGCGGCGCACCGGCTGGTGGCCGCGGTGGCGCAGGACGTCGCGGACGACCGGACGCTGGTGCTGGTGCGCCGGCTGCGGACGGCCGCGGACCACCGAAATGGGGTATGAAGATTGGGTGCCCTCCCCCGTCCGTAGCCCGATGCGCTGTGTGCGTCTGCTGCTCGGCTGCTCCAGCGCCGCCGAGCTGTTGGGCACCGTGCTCGCCGAGGGGCCGGTCTGGATCACCGGCGAGGGTTCCGCGCTCTACCTGCTGGACTCGGCCGGGATGCTCCGGCTGACCGCCTCGCACGGACTGCCGGACTGGGCGCACGAGCGCTACGGGCTGGTCGACCCGGCCGGTGAGCTGCCCGCCGCGGTGGCGCTACGGCTGCGCCGCCCGTACCTGCTCGGTCCCGAGCACACCAGCGTCGACTACCCGAACCGGAACGCCGGCCTGGGCACCGGGATGGTCGCCGTGGTCGCCCTGCCGCTGGTGGTGGACGAGCGGCCGATCGGCGTGCTGGCCCTCGCGCTGGCGCACCGGGGCACCGTGCCGGGGCGCGACCTGGACGTGCTGGAGACCATCGCCGGGGCCTGCGCTCACCGGCTGCACCACCTGCTGGACCACGGCCCGGCCCACGCCGAGCCCCGCCCGGCCCACGCGGAGCCCCGTCCGCCGCGGCGAACGGAACCGGGCCCCGCCCCGTCCCACCCGCTGCTGTCGCTGGCGGTCCGCGCCGCCGGGCACGGCGCCTTCGAGCGCGACCTGGTCACCGGCGAGAGCCACTGGGACGCCGCCGCCTTCGCGCTGGCCGGCCGACCGGTCGCCGCGGACGGGGCCGCCCCGGAGCTGGAGCGGATCGTCCACCCCGAGGACCTGCTGGACGTCCGGGCCGCCCTGGCGGAGGCGCTGGCCGGCGGCGGCCGCTACCGGATCGGCTACCGGATGCTGCGCCCTGGCGGCCGGGTGGCGCGGGTCGAGGAGTCCGGCGAGGTGATGCTGGACGTGCACGGCCGTCCGGTGCGGATGGCCGGGCTGATCGCGGACGTGGACCACCGGCCGGCCCGGGAGGCCGGGTCCGGGCCCGATCCGGCCGGGGCCCGGACCGCCCTGCTGCTGTCGCTCACCCGGGCGCTGTCCCGCGCGGTGACCGTACGGGACGTCACCGCCGCGGTGACCGACGTCGCCCGGCCGGCCCTCGGCGCCGACAGCATCGTGCTCGACCTGGTGGACGAGGGCCGGCTGCTGCCGGTCTCGCACACCGTGTACGGCGGCCCGCGCCGCGCCGAGCTGACCCGGCTGGCGGACCTCTCCGCCCCGGTGATGCAGGACTCGTTGGCCCGGTCCGCCCCGCTGTTCAGCGAGCCCGGCAACCGGCCGAGGGCAACGGGGGCCACGGGGGCCCCGGCCGCCTGGGCGGTGCTGCCGCTGGTCGCCTCGGGCCGGCAGGTCGGCTCCTGCCTGATCACCTTCGCCGCCGAGCGCGCCTTCAGCCGCGAGGACCGCACCCTGTACTCGGCGTTCGCCGGGATCCTCGCGCAGTCCCTGGAGCGGGCCCGGCTGTACGACACCCACCACCACCGGGCCGGTGAGTTGCAGCGCGCGATGCTGCCGCGCACGCTGCCCCGGCTGCCGGGGATCGCCAGTGCCGCCCGCTACCTGCCGAGCACCGAGGGGATGCAGATCGGCGGCGACTGGTACGACCTGTTGAAGCTGCCGGACGGCCGGATCGGGCTGGTGATCGGTGACGTGCAGGGCCACAACGCCGAGGCGACCGCCGTGATGGGTCAACTGCGCAGCGGTCTGCGGGCGTACGCCACCGACGGGCACGATCCGGCCGCCACCCTGGCCCGGACCAGTCGGCTGCTGGCCGAGCTGGACACCGAGCTGTTCGCGACCTGCCTCTACCTGACCCTGGACCCGGCGGACGGCGGTCTGACCGCGGCCCGGGCCGGGCACCCGGCGCCGGTGCGGATCGCCGCCGACGCCACCGCCGTCGAGCTGGAGCTGCCGGGCGGCCCGCCGCTGGGGGTGGACCCGGGGCAGGCGTATCCGCTGGCCACCGGTCGGCTGGGGGCCGGCGAGACACTGCTGGCCTACACCGACGGCTTGGTCGAGGACCGCGAGGAGGACTACGACGAGTCGGTGCAGCGGATGCTGGGCGGGCTGGAGTTGTGGGCCCGGCAGACCGGTCCGGGCCGGATCGGGCCGGCGCCGGCCCTGGAGCGGCTGGCCGACCTGCTCACCCTCAACGTGACCGAACGCCGCTCCCGGCCGGACGACGTGGCGCTGTTGCTGCTGCACCGGGTGGTGTCGCCGTCCTGAACCCCGGTGGCACCGGCAGCACCACCAGCATCACCGGCACCGTTCATGTCCACGGAACGTCGCACGTTCAACAACACCGTGCACACCGGACCCACACATCCCAGGGCGCGAACCGGCCACCACCCGGCAGGTCGACGGGGGTCGGAAGACCCTGGACAAGCGGCCGGACGGCCCGTCAGGATCACGGGGTCGGGTCCGAACGGCTCCGGAAAGACGGTGTATTGACTCGATATTGACGAGATCCAGTCACTTGGCGAGATCCGTTCACACCTTCGTAGGATCATCGCCCTAGAATTCGCGGCGTGACGATGACTCAGTGGTGCGCAACGGCTACCGGCGTGCTCGCCGTCCTCGCCCTCGTGGCCGCCGCGCGGTACCGCGCCGTGTCCGTCACCCAGCGCGGCCGGGCCGACCGGCTGGCCGGTGAGATCGCCCGGCTCCAGGACCAGCTGAGCACCGAACTCTCCCGCCGCGGCGCCGAGCTGGCCGTCGTTCAGCAGGAGCACGAGCACACCGCCTCCACCCAGCGGGCCTTCCTCAGCGTCGCCCGCCGGATCCTGGTGATGGCCCACGACCAGCAGGCCCTGCTCGACGAGATGGAGCGCACCCACGACGACCCGGCGCTGCTGGAGGGCCTGCTCAAGGCCGACCACGCCGCCGCCCAACAGGCCCGGCTGGCCCAGACCCTGGCCGTGCTGTGCGGCGCCCGGGCCGGCCGGCACTGGCCGGAGCCGGTCTCGCTGGAGGACGTGGTGCGCGGCGCCCAGTCCCGCATCCTGCCGTTCCAGCGGGTGGTGGTGCGCAGCCGGATCGAGACCGCGGTGGTCGGCGCGGCCGCCGAGGCGCTGATCCACGCCATCGCCGAGCTGCTGGACAACGCCACCCGCTACTCCCCGCCCAGCACCCAGGTGTTCGTCACCCTGATGCCGGTGCACAACGGCGCGGTGATCGAGATCGACGACGGCGGCGTCGGCATGCCGGAGCAGGCCGTGGCCAAGGCCGCCGCCGCGCTCGCCGGGGGCAGCAGCCTGGAGGTCTCCCGGCTCGGCGAGGTGCCGCAGTTGGGCCTGGCCGCGGTCGGCCGGCTCGCCGAGAGCTACGGCTTCCGGGTCACCCTCAGCTCGGCGCCCTCGCCGTACGGCGGGGTACGGGTCGTGGTGCTGCTGCCGAACGCCCTGCTCACCGAGCCGCTGCCGCCCACCGTCCCCGGACTCGGGCCGGACGACCGGGCGTTCACCGGCGGCCGGGCGTTCACGGACGACCCGGCGTTCTCCGACGGCCGGGCGTTCACGGACGACCGGCCGTTCACCGACGACCCGGCGTTCCACCCCGACCCGCGCGCCGCCGCGGCCGCCGGACACCCCTTGGTGGAGCCCCCGCCCACCGGCCGGCCCGCCGCGGCCGACGCCGCCCCGCCACCGCTGCCCCGCCGGAGCCACCGGCGCGACCGCGCCAAGCGCCCCGCCCACGCCGCCCCGCCGCCGCCCGAGCCGCCGTACCGCTCGGCCCTGGACGCCCAGGCCTTCATGGCGATGTTCCAGGCCGGCACGGCCAGCGGCCGCAACGCCGCCCGCGCCCAGGCCCAGCCCCCGGCCGGCCCGCACTGACCGTTCCCGCCCCCGTCTTCTCCCCAGACTTCCCCCGACTTCCCCAGCGCTCCGGAGAGTTCCATGACCACCACCCCCGATCTCGGCTGGCTGCTCGCCGACATCATCGCCGTCCCCCAGGTCCAGCACGCCGTGGTCGTCTCCAACGACGGTCTGGAGATCGGCCGCAGCGCCGACATCGCCCGTGAGGACGCCGAACGGCTCGCCGCCGCCTGCTCCGGGCTGCAGTCGCTGGCCCGCGGCGTCGCGGCCGGCTTCGGCGGCCCGGGCAGCGCCACCCGCCAGATCATCATCGAGTACGGCGGCGGCTACCTGTTCATCGTCGCCGCCGGGGCCGGCGCCCACCTGGCCGTGGTGACCAGCGAGGCGGTCGACGCCGGGCTGGTCGCCTACCAGATGCAGGTCCTGGTCGAGCGGATCGGCACCCACCTGACCAGCCCGCCGCGCGTCGACCACGCGGCGGGGGGGCACCGGTGAACGGGCCGGTCCGGCCCTACGTCATCACCGGCGGGCGCAGCCGCCCGACCCGCACCGACCTGGCCGTCGAGAGCCTGGTCAGCGCGTTATCGGACCCCCCGCCCCTGCCCGAGCACGTCCTGCTCAACCGCGAGCACCGGCGCATCCTCGGGCTCTGCCACAGCCTGCTGTCCGTCGCCGAGGTGGCGGCCCACCTGGGGCTCCCGCTCGGCGTCGTCAAGGTGCTGGTCGGCGACCTCTGGGACCTCGGTGCCGTGCAGGTGCTCCCGCCCGTCCCGCAGGCCGAACGCCTGCCCACAACCCTCCTGGAAGAGGTGCTCGTTGGCCTCCGCCAACTCCGCTGAAGCCCCCGCCTCCCGGCCGGCCGGACCGCAGTACCTGCCGTCCTCGGTGCAGGGCGCGGTGAAGATCCTGGTCACCGGCCCGTTCGGGGTCGGCAAGACCACCCTGGTCGGCTCGCTCAGCGAGATCACCCCGCTGCGCACCGAGGAGACCATGACCGCCGCCAGCAGCGGCGTGGACGACCTCACCGGGCACAGCGGCAAGACCACCACCACGGTCGCGCTGGACTTCGGCCGGATCACGCTCAACTCCCGGCTCGCGCTGTACCTGTTCGGCACGCCCGGGCAGCAGCGGTTCTGGCCGCTCTGGGAGGACCTGTCGCGCGGCGCGCTCGGCGCCATCGCGATGGTCGACCTGCGCCGGCCGGACGAGAGCTTCGACGTGCTCGGCCGGTTGGAGGAGCAGGGCATCCCGTTCGCGGTCGCGGTCAACAGCTTCCCCGACACCCCGAGTTACCCGGAGGAGGAGCTGCGCTCGGCGCTGGACCTGCTGCCGGAGGTGCCGATCCTCTACTGCGACGCCCGGGACCGGCGGCAGTCCTACGACCTGCTGATCGACTTCGTGGACCACCTGCACCGCAGCTCGCTGCTGGAGCTCCAGCCGTGACCGCCCCCGAGCCCCCGCCGGCGCCCGGCTGCCCGATCGCCCACGGCGGCGCTCCGTACGGCACCCCTGGTCTGTACGGCACCCCCGGTCCGTACGGCGGCGGGCCGGTGCCGTACTGCGGCGCACCCGGCCAGTACGGCGGCGGGGAGCAGACTCCGCACGGCGGCGGGCTGCCGACCGGCGTCCCGCTCACCCCGCTGTACGGGCCGGCGGTGGCCGAGGACCCGCACGGCCTGTACGCCCGGCTGCGCGAGCGCTACGGACCGGTCGCGCCGATCGAGCTGGAGCCCGGGGTGGAGGCCTGGCTCGTCATCGGCTACCCCGAGCTGCTCGAACTCACCCGCAACGAGGCGCTGTTCTCCAAGGACTCGCGGCACTGGCGGGTGCCCGCCGAGGGCCGGCTGGCCGCCGACTCCCGGCTGAAGCCGATGACCGCCTGGCGGCCCACCCTGCTCAACCTGGACGGCGCCGAGCACCAGCGGCTGCGCACCGCGGTCTCGGACACCCTGGCCCAGATCGACCACCGGCAGCTGCGCGAGACCACCGAGGCCGCCGCCAACGGCCTGATCGACAGCTGGGGCCCGGACGGCACCGCCGACCTGATCGGCCAGTACGCCCGCGCGCTGCCGCTGCTGGTCTCCACCCAACTGGTCGGCCTGCCGATCGGCAGCGGGCCCCGGGTCATCGAGCTGATCAGCGCCTTCGTCGACAGCGGTCCCGAATCGGTGCGCGCCGCCGGGGAGTTCCAGACCACCCTGGCCGACCTGGTCCGCCGCCGCCGCACCGGGCCCGACGCCGACCTCACCTCCTGGCTGCTCGCCCACCCGGCCGGGCTGACCGACGAGGAGGCGGCGCACCACCTGGTGGTGATGATGGTCGCGGGCAACGAGACCTGCATCAACTGGATCGGCAACACCCTGCGGCTGCTGCTCACCGACCGGCGCTTCCGGGCCACCCTGACCGGCGGACGGCTGACCGTCTCCGACGCGCTGGAGGAGGTGCTCTGGCGCGACCCGCCGACCCAGAACTTCCCCGGCCGCTGGGCCACCGGCGACACCGTGCTCGGCGGCCAGTACATCAACGCCGGCGACATGCTGGTGCTCGGCCTCGCCGCGGCCAACGCCGACCCGGCCGCCCAGGGCGCCGCCGCGGCCGCGCACGGCTCGCTCGGCGGCAACCGGGCCCACCTCGCCTGGGGCGCGGGCAAGCACGTCTGCCCGGCCCAGCACCCGGCCCGGATCATCGTCGAGACCGCCGTCGAGACCCTGCTGCACCGCCTGCCGGACCTCCAACTTGCCGTTCCGCCCGGTGAGTTGAACTGGCGCCCGTCACCGTGGTCGCGGGCGCTGGTCACCCTGCCGGTGCTCTACAGCGCCTTCACCCCGCCCCGTCCGCCCGCTCCCGAGAGGCCCGCATGGACACCGCCGACGACGACCGCGGCCACCGACCCGAGCCCGTACACCTCGGGCCCCTCGACTCCGGGCTCGTCGACTCCGGGTCCGTCGGGCCCATCCGGCCCGAACCCGTCCGGGCCGAACCCGTCCGGCTCGACCCCTTCGGGCGCGACCAGCACGGGGAGAACGCCCGACTCCGGGCGGCCGGTCCCGCGGTCCTGGTGGAACTCCCTGGCGGGGTGGTGGTCTGGGCGATAACCCACCACGACACCCTGCAGGCGCTGCTGGCCGACCCTCGGGTCGGCAAGAACCCCCAGCTGTGGACCACCTTCCGGGAGGGCCGGCTGCCGCACGGCTGGCCGCTGCTCAACTTCGTCACGGTGCCCGGCATGGTCACCGCCGACGGCGAGGACCACAAGCGGCTGCGCGGACTGCTCAGCCAGGCCTTCACCCCGCGCCGGATCGCCGCACTGACGCCCGCCATCGAGGCCCGGACCCTCGCCCTGCTCGACGCGGTCGCCGAAGTAGCCGAGCTGAAGGGCGAGTTCGACCTGCGCGAGCACTTCGCCTACCCGCTGCCGATCCAGGTCATCGGCGAACTGTTCGGCCTCGCCCCGGACCAGCACGACGAACTGCACGCGCTCTCCGAGACCCTGGTCTCCAGCGCGGCCACCCCGGAGGCGGCGATCGCCGCCCAGCGGGACCTCAACGCGCTGCTGGCCTCGGTGGTGGCGGCCAAGCGGGCCGAGCCGGGCGACGACCTGACCACCGACCTGATCGCCGCCCGCGACGCCGGCCTCGGCCTCGACCGGCAGCGGCTCAGCGAGGCCGAACTCGTCGGCACCCTGCTGCTGATGCTGATCGCCGGGCACGAGACCACGCTCAACCTGATCACCAACGCCGTCCGGGCCCTGTTCGCCCACCCCGACCAGCTGCGGCTGGTGCTGGACGGCGCGCAGCCCTGGTCGGCGGTGGTGGAGGAGACGCTGCGCCACGACTCGCCGGTCGGCCAGTTCCCGCTGCGCTACGCGACCGAGGACCTTGAGGTCGGCGACGTGGTGATCCGGCGCGGCGAGGCGCTGCTCGCCTCGTACTCGGCGGCCGGACGCGACGCCGGGCACTACCCGGACGCCGACCGCTTCGACCTGACCCGGCAGCCCGCCCGGCACCTGTCCTTCGGCCACGGCCCGCACTTCTGCCTCGGCTCGGGGCTGGCCCGGCTGGAGGCGGAGACGGCGCTGCGGCACCTGTTCGGACGGTTCCCGGGGCTCGCCCCGGCGGCGGGCGAACGGCCGGAGCCGATCCGCTCGTTCGTGAGCAACAGCGTGCGGACGCTGCGGGTGACGGTCCGCGGGGCGACCGGGAACGGCGGGGGCACCGGCGTACGGGGGTGACGGTTCGGGTCACCCGGTTACCTGAGGGCGGCCCGGGTCGTTCGGCAGGGCATGAAGAAACTCGCCACCCTCGCCGCCCTCACCATGGCGGGCCTCGCCCTCGCCGCCCCGGCGGCCTCCGCCGCCAGCCAGGTCGCCAGTTCGCCGGACGCCACCGGCGGCCTCACCGACGGCCTCGAACTCTCCCCCGCCGACCTCGCCCTGAAGACCGCCGGCAAGCTCCCGGTGGTCGGACACACCGCCGACGAGGTGGAGGCCATCGGCACCAACCAGATGTCCCACCCGGGGCTCAGCGGCCAGATCGGCTGACCCGCACGCCCGGACGGAACGGGCGGCTGACCGACCCCCGTTCGGCCGGCCGCCCGTTCCGTACCGACTCCCGCGCCCGGCCCGAGGCCCTGCCTCAGGCCGCCGAGGCCCTGTCTCAGGCCGTGAACAGCCCGTTGAGCTCCGGGTACGTCAGCCCGCCGTCCAGGGAGGTGTACGTGCCGCTCGCGTACACCTCCTCGGCCGCGCGGCGGACCGCCGCGTAGGCCACCTCGGCCAGACCCGGGCCCAGGCTGATCCGGGCCACGCCCAGCGCCGCCAGCTCGGCGACCGTCGGGGCGCCGGGGCCGGCCAGCACGTTCAGCGGGGCCGGGACGGCCTCGACCAGCGCGGCGATGGTCTCCGGGTCGGCGACGCCGGGGACGAACACACCGTCCGCGCCCGCCTCGACGTACGCCCGCAGCCGGCGGACCGCCTCGTCCAGCCGGCCCTCCGGCTCGCCCAGGCCGCGCAGGAAGACGTCGGTACGGCCGTTGACGAAGAGCGGGACGCCCGCCGCGTCGGCCGCCGCCCGGGCCGCCGCGATCCGCTCCGCGGCCTGCTCCGGGGTGTACGCGGCGTCCTCCAGGTTCACCCCGACCGCACCGGTGGCGAGCAGCGCGGTGACGGTCTCGCCGACCCCGGCCGGGGTGTCCGCGTAGCCGCTCTCCAGGTCCGCGGTGACCGGCAGGTCGACCGCGCGGACCACCTCGGCGGTCCGGGCCAGCACCTGCTCGCGGTCGGCGCCGCCGCCGTCCCGGCTGCCCAGCGACCAGGACACGCTGGCACTGGCCGTCGCCACCGCCCGCGCCCCGGCACCGGCCACCAGCCGGGCGCCCGCCGCGTCCCACACGTTCGCCAGCACCAGCGGCGCGCCCGGACGGTGCAGCTCCTTGAGCAGCCGGGCCCGCTCCCCCTGCGTCCGCCGGTTCGTCACGGCCCCGCTCACTTCGCGGCCGGGCTCATGCGGGTGGACACGCCGATCCGGTTCCAGGCGTTGATGACGGTGATCAGCGCGATCAGCTGGGCCAGCTCGGCCTGGTCGAAGTGGGCGGCCGCCTCGGCGTACACGGCGTCCGGCACGTGGCCCTGGGTCAGCAGGGTGATCGACTCGGTCAGGGCGAGGGCGGCGCGCTCGCGGGCGGTGAACCAGGGGGTCTCGCGCCAGGCGGGGAGGGAGAGCAGCCGGTGGTCCTGCTCGCCGTTCTTGCGGGCGTCGGCGGCGTGCATGTCGATGCAGAAGGCGCAGCCGTTGATCATCGAGGCGTGCACCTTGACCAGCTCGGCGAGGACGGGGTCCAGGCCCTGGCGGGAGGCCCGGTCCAGGGCGACCATCGCCTGGTAGAACTCGGGCGCGAGCTTCGGCATCACCAGGCGCTGCTCGGGGGCCGGCACGGCCTCGTTGACGGTCTTGTCCACGGTCTCGTTCACAGTCTCGTTCATGGTCACGTCGCCAGCCTAGGAGCCCACTGGCCCGCGTCCCTGGTGCATTCGACGCCCGGATCCTTGGGCCACTTCCGGTAGGCGAACAGGCGTGCGAGGATCACCGGGGGATCTTCGACAGGACTCCTTCCGGTCAGGGGGAACGGAACCGTGTGCACGGCCTTCATCAGCATCGAGCCGGCGGCGGCGGTCCCCGTACTGCTGCTCTCCGTCCGGGACGAGTACCTCGGCCGCGCCTGGCTGCCGCCGGGCCACCACTGGCCCGGGCGTCCGGAACTGCTCGGCGGACTGGACCTCGCGGCCGGCGGCACCTGGCTGGCCGTCGACCCCGCCCGGCGCACCGCCGCCTGCCTGCTCAACGGCTTCGGCCCGCTCGCCCCCGCCGACACCCGGCTCAGCCGCGGCGAACTGCCGCTCACCGCCGTCCGCGAGGGCGGCATCGGACACCTCGACCTCGGCCCGTACGACCCCTTCCACCTCGTCCAGGTCCGCCCGGACGGCGCCCGGGTGACCAGTTGGGGCGGCGGGCGGCTGACCGAGCACGAACTGCCCACCGGGCTCAGCGTGGTGCTCAACGACGGGCTGGAGGGGATGGCCGAGAACCGCACCGCCTCCGCACGGATCCGCGACCTGATGGCCGCCCGCGCCGACCACTTCCGGGCCCGCTTCCTCGCCGCGCCCCGACCGGAGCCCGACGCCACCGGACCGACCGGACGGGCCTGGGGCGACTGGCTGCCGATCGTCACCGGCGACGGGCTGGCGCTGGACGGGGACGCCGCGCTGATCCAGCGCCGCGACTTCGGCGACGGGCGGATCTGGGGGTCCTCCTCGATCTCCCTGCTGGCACTCGGCCCGGAGCTGCTGCGCTACGACTTCACGACCGCGCCGGTGCCCGCGGACGGGTCGGGGTGGCGGCGGGTAGCGGTCTGAACCGGGGCCGCCCGAAAAGGACTTGAACCTGACGCAGCGGGAGGCGGCAGGGTGGGCGTCCGTCGACCCCTCGCCGTTGGAGGCCCCGATGGACCGCCGGACCCGGCTGCGCGCCGTCCTGACCGTCGCCCTGCTGCTCGGCGGCGCCCCGCTCGCGGCGACCGCCGGGGTGCTGCTCGGCGACGCCGTGCACCGGGCGGTGCCGGGCGGGGTGCCCGGAGTCGTGAACGGTGTCGTGAACGGTGTCGTGAACGACCTGCTGGTCCGGCGGTTCGGGACGGATGACACCCGGCCTGCCGACGCCCGGCCTGCCGACGCCCGGCCTGCCGACAGCCGGCCCGGTGACACCCGGACATACGCTCGATGAATTTCTGGCAGCGGGCTTGCCGGGCGTCTACATGCCCGTAGTAGCTTCGCGGGGGCCACCGAAATCGGCAGGCCGCCGACCACGGCCCCACCCCAGAGCAAAGGTGCGCGATGTCCACCCTGACCTACCCGGAGGCGATAGGCGTCGGCCTGTTGCAGGGCGTCACGGAACTCTTCCCGGTCTCCAGCCTCGGCCACAGCATCCTGCTCCCGGCCCTGATCGGCGGGAAGATCCAGCAGGACCTCGACATGACCGCCGACGGCTCGTCCTACCTCGCCGCCCTGGTCGCCCTCCACCTGGCCACCGCGCTCGCCCTGGTGGTGTTCTTCTGGCGGGACTGGGTCCGGGTGGTCAGCGGCCTGATCAGCTCGATCCGGCACCGCCGGGTGGAGACCCGGGACGAGCGGCTCACCTGGCTGCTCATCCTCTCCACCATCCCGGTCGGCGTCGCCGGCCTGGTCCTGGAGAAGGCGCTGCGGCACGCGCTCGGCAAGCCCGTACCGGCCGCGGTCTTCCTCGCCCTGAACGGCCTGGTGCTGCTCGGCGCCGAACGGCTCAAGCGCGGCGGCACCGGCCGCCGCCGGGCCGGACACGCCGCCCCGCCGGTCGACGAACCCGGTCTGGACCCGGCGATCGCCTCCGACGCCCGGCTGACCAAGCTCAGCTTCGTCCAGGGCGCCTGGATCGGCTCCGCCCAGATCCTCGCGCTGTTCCCCGGCATCAGCCGCTCCGGCGTCACCATGAGCGCCGGCATCCTGCGCGGCCTCCACCACGAGGACGCCGCCCGGTTCTCCTTCCTGCTCGCCACCCCGGTCATCCTGGCCGCCTCGGCACTGAAGGTGCCCGAGCTGTTCAAGCCGGAGAACTCCGGCGTCCTCGGCCCTGTCGCGGCCGGCAGCGTCGCCGCCTTCGTGGCCGGCTACATCTCGGTGCGCTTCCTCACCAAGTACTTCGAGACCCGCAGCCTCACCCCCTTCGCCGTCTACTGCTTCCTGGCCGGCGTCGGCAGCGCGATCTACCTGTCGATCTGAGCCGTTCCACCCGCTGCGGGCCGTCCGGCAGGGTGCCGGGCGGCCCGTCGTGCTTCGCGCGGGGGTTACGCGGTGAGGCCCAGGGTGGCCAGGCGGGTGGGGTCGGTGAGGATGTCCAGGCCGGTGATCCGGCCGTCGTGGATGGTGAAGGACATGACCGACAGCGGGCGGCCGTCGGCGAAGGACACCACGCCGGGCGAGCCGTTGACCAGGACCAGGCGGGCCTCGGCGGCGAACCGGGCGAAGGCGACCGCCTGGGCGGCGACGTCGGCGGCGCCCCGGCGCAGCACGCTCGGCACCAGGGTGCCGCCGTCGGAGCGGGCCAGCACCTCCGGGTCGAGCAGGAGCAGCAGGGCGTCGAACTCCCCGCCCCGGGCGGCGGCCAGGAAGGCCTCCACCACCGCGCGCTTGCGGGTGTCGTCGGTGTCGGCCGCCGGGGTGGCGCCCTGGACCCGGCGGCGGGCGCGGCTGGCCAGTTGGCGGGTCGAGGCGGCGGTGCGGCCCAGCACCTCGGCGATGCCGTCGAAGGGCACGTCGAACATGTCGTGCAGCACGAAGGCCACCCGCTCCGCCGGCGAGAGCGTCTCCAGCACCACCATCAGGGCGATCCCGACCGAGTCCGCGACCAGGATCTCGTGCACCGGGTCCAGCGTCGCCAGCCCGCTGACCACCGGGTCCGGCAGCCGCACCTGCCCGTCCTGCTCGGGCAGCGGGTCCTCCCGGCGGGAGGCGCGGGAGCGCAACTGGTCCAGGCAGATCCGGCCGACCACGGTGGTCAGCCACGCCCCGAGGTTGCGCACCTCGGAGACGTCCGAGCGGCTGAGCCTCAGCCACGCCTCCTGGACGGCGTCCTCGGCCTCGGCCAGCGATCCGAGCATCCGGTAGGCCACCGAGCGCAGTTGG
The DNA here is from genome assembly GCF_044749365.1 of Kitasatospora sp. NPDC089509. Taxonomy (NCBI): domain Bacteria; kingdom Bacillati; phylum Actinomycetota; class Actinomycetes; order Kitasatosporales; family Streptomycetaceae; genus Kitasatospora; species Kitasatospora sp. NPDC089509. The sequence continues at coordinate 44,685 of NZ_JBIVHS010000031.1, forward strand.
GGCCGCTCGGCCTCGAACCGCTCGGCCAGTTCGGCCAGTTCGGCCGGCCGATCCGCTGGAAAGGTTTCCTCGCCCATCTGTCACACCTTCGCGTCGGGATCCGTCGGATCAGTGACGGATGCTGACCGAACCGAAGGAGATCACGATCACTACCACCTCCGCCACCACCGCACGGCGAGACCGACGAGGAGCCCGCCGGCGCCACCTAGTGACCCCCGGCCACGCGAGAATGGGCGCGTGAACGGCTCCTGGACCGCCTTCGGCGGCGACCTGCACCTGGACCTCACCGAGCGACGCGCCGCCGGGGCCGGGCTGCGGGCCGCCCTGGAGGACGCCCTGCGGGAGGCCGTCCAGGACGGGCGGCTGGCCCCCGGCACCCGGCTGCCGTCCTCCCGGGCGCTGGGCGAGGACCTCGGCATCGCCCGCAACACCGTGGTGGAGGCGTACGGGCAGCTCACCGCCGAGGGCTGGCTCAGCTCCCGGCAGGGCTCCGGCACCACGGTCGCCCGGCGGGCCGTGCCGGTACGGGACGGGCGGGCGCAGGGCGAGTCGACGCGGACCGGGCCGGTGCGGGGCGGGCGGGCCGCCCCGGCCCGGGTGCGGCCGACCGTCCGGCACGACCTGATGTCCGGCCGGCCCGACCTCTCGCTGTTCCCCCGCACCGCCTGGCTCGCCGCGGCCCGCCGCGCCCTGGCCACCGCCCCGCACGAGGCGCTCGGCTACGGCGGCCCGCTGGGCCGGATCGAACTGCGCGAGGCGCTCACCCACTACCTGGCCCGGGTCCGCGGCGTCCGCACCGACCCGGACCACCTGCTCGTCTGCAACGGCTTCCAACAGGGCTTCGGCCTGCTCTGCGCGGCCCTGCGGGAGCGCGGGGCGCGGGCCCTGGCGGTCGAGGGGTACGGGCTGCCGCCGCAGCACGCGGTGGCCCGGGCCGCCGGTCTGTCCCCGGTCCCGCTGCCGCTGGACTCCGACGGCGCGCTGGTCGACCGGCTGGACGCCCGCTGCGGCGCCGTCCTGCTCACCCCCGCCCACCAGTACCCCACCGGGGCACCGCTGTCCGCGGACCGGCGGGCGGCCGCGGTGCGGTGGGCGCGCGAGCAGGACCGGTACGTGATCGAGGACGACTACGACGGCGAGTTCCGCTACGACCGGCAGCCGTTGGGAGCGATGCAGGCGCTCGACCCGGAGCGGGTGGTGTACGCCGGGACAGCCGCCAAGAGCCTCGCCCCGGGCCTGCGGCTGGCCTGGCTGGCCCTGCCGGACGCGCTGGTCGAACCGGTCGCCCGGCTGAAGGCGCTGACCGACACCATGTCCCCGGTGCTCGACCAGCTGACGCTGGCCGAACTGATCACCTCCGGGACGTACGACCGGCACGTACGGCGCTGCCGGCTGCACTACCGGCGCCGCCGCGACCGGCTGGTCGCCGCGCTCGCCGAACACGCCCCGCAGGTCGAGGTCACCGGCATCGCGGCCGGGCTGCACGCCGTGCTCCAACTCCCGCCCGGCTCGACGCCGGAGGCCGAGTTGCTCGCCCGTGCCGAGGCCGCCGGCCTCGCCCTCGGCAGCCTCGGCTGGCACCGCGTCGACCCGACGGTCGCCGAGGACGCCGCCCCCGCGCTGGTGATCGGCTACGGCACGCCGCCGGAGCACGCCTTCCCGGCGGCCCTGGCGGCCCTGTGCGAGGTGCTGCGCACGGCCTGAGGGCGAGCAACAGGAGCACGGGTGCGGCCCGGAGCCTTCCGCCTCGCGCAGTTCCCCGCGCCCCTTTCGGGACGCGGGGAAACAGAGAGGAGAGGGGATCACGGGGAGGGCGCCCGTCCCCGACGGGGGTGGCGGGGGCGGGCGCCCGGTACGGGGAGGGGCCGGGCGACTACTTGTTGCGGGTGCCCAGTTCGAACAGCAGGATGATGAACCCGGCGAAGAGGTGGCAGCCCACGGTGTAGATCACCAGGCGGTGGTAGACCCGCTTGTTGGCCCACTTGCCGGCGTCGACGGTCTTCGGGCCGGCCGCGGTGTCGGGGGCGGCGGCGGGGGCCGCGGTGTCGGCGGCGGCGGTGGTGGTGGGATCGGCCATGGGGATCTCCTCCGGGGTGTGCTGACGGCGGGTCAGTGGGCGGCGGGGCCGCCGCCGAGGCAGAGTTCGCCGCCGGGGCTCTGCAGCAGGGTGTGGACGAAGAGCAGTTCGACGCCGGAGCCGGACTCGGCGGCGATGCAGTGCGGGGTGAGCGAGTCGTAGTGGGCGGAGTCGCCGGGGGCGAGCAGGTGGACGCGGTCGCCGAGGGTGACCCGCAGCTCCCCGCGCAGCACGTACAGCCACTCCTCGCCGGGGTGCACCCGGACCACCGAGTCCTGGACGCCCGGCGGGACCTGCACCCGCAGGGCCTGCATGGCGCGGCCCGGGGCGCCGGCCCGGCGGTAGCCCCAGCCGCCGGCCCGGCCGGGGTCTATGGCGCCGCCGCGGACCACCGGGTCCGGTTCGACCATGGCCTCGCCGAGCAGTCCGGAGACGGAGGTGCCGTAGGCGCGGGCGAGACCCAACAGGACGGGCAGCGAGGGCTGTCGGCGTCCGGTCTCCAGTCGGGACAGATAGGCTGGGGAGAGACCGACCCGGCCCGCCGCGACCTCCAGGGTGAGCCGGCTGCTGAGCCGGTGCTCGCGGAGGCGGGCGGCGAGGCCCGCGACCTCCTGGTCGTCGGACTGGTCGCCGTCGGCGGGGGTGCCGGTGGAGCTGGTGGTCATGTGACCAGTGGACACCCCGCCTGCCCAGCGGGCAAGAATTTTGCCTCAGAGGCAAAGAGGCAGAGGCTCCGGCTCACGGCCGGGGCACGTTCCGCAGGTTGCTGCGCGCCAGGTCGACCATCCGCCCGACCCCGCCCGAGAGCACCGTCTTCCCGGCCGCCAGGGCGAAGCCCTTCAGCTGGGCGGCGGTGATCCGCGGCGGGATGGACAGCGCGTTGGGGTCGGTGACCACGTCCACCAGCGCCGGGCCGGGCCGCTCCAGCGCCTCCGCCAGCACCTCCCGGACCCGGGCCGGCTCGGTGACCCGCTTCGCCGGGATGCCCATCGCCCGGGCGATGCCCGCGTAGTCCACGTCGCCGTTGTCGATCTCGAACTCCGGGTAGCCGGAGACCAGCATCTCCAGCTTGATCATGCCGAGGGCCCCGTTGTTGAAGACCACGGTCTTCACCGGCAGCCGGTGCTTGACCACCGTGAGCAGTTCGCCGAGCAGCATCCCGATCCCGCCGTCCCCCGCCATCGCGACCACCTGCCGTCCCGGGCAGGCCAGTTGGGCACCGATCGCGTGCGGGAGGGCGTTCGCCATCGAGCCGTGCAGAAAGGAGCCGATCACCCGGCGGCGGCCGTTCGGCTGGAGGTAGCGGGCGGCCCACACGTTGTTCATGCCGGTGTCCACGGTGAACACCGCGTCCTCGGCGGCCACGTCGTCCAGCACCGAGGCCACGTACTCCGGGTGGATCGGCAGGTGCTTGTCGATGTCCCGGGTGTAAGCGCCGATGACGTCCTCCAGCGACTTGCAGTGCTTGCGCAGCATGCCGTCCAGGAAGGAGCGGTCCGGCTTGGCGTCCAGCAGCGGCAGGACCGCCCGCAGGGTCGCCGCGACGTCCCCGTGCACGGCCAGCTCCAGGGCGGTGCGGCGACCCAGCCGGGTCGCGTCGTGGTCGACCTGGATGGTACGGGCCTGCGGCAGGAAGGAGTCGTACGGGAAGTCGGTGCCGAGCAGCAGCACCAGGTCGGCCGAGTGCAGCGCCTCGTGGCAGGCACCGTAGCCGAGCAGCCCGCTCATCCCGACGTCGTACGGGTTGTCGTACTGGATCCACTCCTTGCCGCGCAGCGAGTGCCCGATCGGCGCGTTCACCGCCTGGGCGAGGGCCAGCACCTCGCTGTGCGCCCCGCGCACCCCGGCGCCGCAGAACAGGGCCACCCGGCGGGCCGCGTTCAGCAGCCGGGCCAGCTCCTGCACCTGCGACCAGGGCGGCGCGGCGACGGCCTGCTCGGTGAGGAAGTGGCTGGTGCCGGTCGGCCCGGCGGCCGGGAGGGCGGCGACGTCCCCGGGGAAGGCCAGCACCGAGACGCCGTGCGAGCCGAGCGCGTGCTGGATCGCGATCCGCAGCAGCCGGGGCAGCTGGGCGGGGGTGGAGAGCAGCTCGCACCAGCTGCTGCAGTCGGTGAACACCCGCTCGGGGTGGGTCTCCTGGAAGAAGTCGGTGCCGATCTGGCCGGACGGGATGTGCGAGGCGAGGGCGAGCACGGGCAGGCCGCTGCGCTGGGCGTCGTACAGGCCCTGGATGAGGTGGGTGTTGCCGGGGCCGCAGGAGCCGGCGCAGACCGCGAGCCGGCCGCTGAGCTCGGCCTCGGCGGCGGCCGCGAAGGCACCGGCCTCCTCGTTGCGCACGTGCACCCACTGGATGCCGTCCGCCCGGCGGATCGCGTCGACGACGGGGTTGAGGCTGTCCCCGACGACGCCGTACACCCGCTCCACCCCGGCCTGCCGGAGCACCTCCACCATCTGTTCGGCCACGGTCGCCACGGGCGCTTCCCTTCGCTCGGCACGGGTCCCCTGCAGCCTCGGACAGGGCGGGGTCGGGCGCACACGGGGCGGGTCGAACGGGTGAGCGGGATGTGGTGGCGCGCGGGGCCGGGGGCGGCCCCGCGCGGGCGGGGCTACTCGGCGGCCAGGTGGTCCTGCTGGCCGAGCTTGCCGGCCACCAGGCCGGCCTGGGGCTGGCGGCGGGCAGGTTCGCGGCCCGGCGGCTGGGCGCAGCGCTCCTGCGCGGGCGGGACGGTGGTCGGCAGGGTGACCGGGGAACCGGCCTTGACCTGGACCGTCCCGCCGTCGTGCCGCAGGTGGATCACCTCGCCCCGGCGCAGCGTGTAGGTGGTGGAGTCGTGGCTGATCGTGACGCCCAGCAGCTGCCCGCGGACCAGCAGCGAGAAGCTCAACCGCATCAGCCCGGAGGGCAGTCGGGGCCGGAAGTCCAGCGTCTCGCCGTGGTCGCGCAGTCCGCCGAAGCCGGCCACCAGGGCGATGCAGGCCCCGGCGAGCGAGGCCATGTGGAGGCCGTCGCGGGTGTTGCCGCCGAGGTCGTGGAGGTCCATCAGGGCGGCCTCGGCCGTGTAGTCGTAGGCGAGGTCGAGTTGGCCGACCTCGGCGGCGATCACGGCCTGGGTGCAGGCGGAGAGCGAGGAGTCGCGGACGGTGAGCCGTTCGTAGTAGGCGAAGTTGCGGGCCTTCTGCTCGTCGGTGAAGGCGTCGCCGCGGACCTGCATGGCGAGCACCAGGTCGGCCTGCTTGACGACCTGCTTGCGGTACAGGTCGAAGTACGGGTAGTGCAGCAGCAGCGGGTACTTCTCCGGCGGGGTGGACTCGAAGTCCCAGACCTGGTGGTGGGTGAAGCCGTCGGCCTGCGGGTGGACGCCGAGGTCCTCGTCGTACGGGATGTACATCGCGGCGGCGGCGTCCCGCCAGGCGGCGGTCTCCTCGGTGTCGACGCCGAGTTCGGCGGCCTCCCGCGGGTGGCGGACGGCGGCCTCGGCGGCGGCGCGCAGGTTCGTCTGGGCCATCAGGTTGGTGTAGACGTTGTTGTCGGCCACCGCGCTGTACTCGTCGGGGCCGGTGACGCCCTCGATCCGGAACTTCCCGGCGGTGTCGTGGTGGCCGAGCGAGCGCCACATCCGGGCGGTCTCCACCAGCAGTTCGAGGCCGTACTCGCGCTCGAACTCCTCGTCGCCGGTGGCCCGGACGTAGCGGGCGACGGCGGTGGCGATGTCGGCGCCGATGTGGAAGGCCGCGGTGCCGGCCGGCCAGTACCCGGAGCACTCCTCGCCGCGGATCGTGCGCCAGGGGAACACCGCTCCGGCCAGGCCGAGTTGGGTGGCCCGCTCGCGGGCGAGCGGGAGGGTGGTGTGCCGCCAGCGCAGGGCCTGGTTGACGGCGCTGGGCAGGCAGTAGGTGAGCACCGGCAGGACGAAGGTCTCGGTGTCCCAGAAGCTGTGGCCGTCGTAGCCGGGACCGGTCAACCCCTTGGCGGGGATGGCGCGTTCCTCGCTGCGGGCGCCCGCCTGGAGGACGTGGAAGACGGCGAACCGGACGGCCTGCTGGAGTTCGACGTCGCCCTCGATCTCGATGTCGCTGGTCTCCCAGAACTCCTTGAGGTAGTCGGCCTGTTCGGCGACCAGGCCGTCCCAGCCGGTGTACCGGGCGGCGTTCAGCGCGGCCTCGACCTGGTCCCGGACGGCGGGCAGCGAGCGGGTGCCGGACCAGCCGTAGGACATGAACTTGATCAGCCGCAGCCGCTCCTGGGGTTCCAGCACGGTGGTGACGCTGATCCGGCAGTGGTCGGCCTCGGCCTCGGCGACGGTGTCGAGCCGGTCCGGCCCCTCGATGACGTGGTCCATCCCGGCGGCGACCCGGATGCCGCTGAACCGGGTGCGGTGCACCAGGACGGCCTTGGTGCCGGTGGCGTGGTGCGCCTCAGGCTGCAGCGGCGCCTCCAGGACGGCGGCGGCCCGCGGGTCGCCCTCGGGGCCGCCGGGCAGCTGCTCGTTGGCGACCAGTTCGGACTGGAGCACGATCCGCACCGGCCCGTCCACCGCCTCGACGCTGTACTCGACGGCGGCGATGGCGCGTTGGGTGAGCGAGACCAGCCGGGAGGAGCGCACCCGGATGGTCCGCCCGGCCGGCGAGGTCCATTCGCACTCGCGGTGCAGCAGGCCCTCGCGGAAGTCCAACCACCGGGTGTGGCTGACGAGTTCGCCGTAGCGCAGGTCGAAGGGCTCGTCGTCCACCAGCAGTCGGATGATCTTGCCGTTGGTGACGTTGATGACGCTCTGGCTGGACTCCGGGTAGCCGTAGCCGCCCTCGCCATAGGGCAGCGGGCGCAGTTCGAAGACGCCGTTGAGGTAGGTGCCGGGCAGGCCGTGCGGCTCGCCCTCGTCCAGGTTGGCGCGCAGGCCGATGTGGCCGTTGGAGAGCGCGAGGACGGACTCGGCGCGGGCCATCGAGGACGGGTCGACGCCGTGCTCGGTGATCTGCCAGGGGTCGATGGTGAAGTTGTCGGCGGGACTCATGCGGTGTCATCCCCCAGCAGCTCGGCGAGGTCGTCGACGACCACGGTGGCGCCGTCGCGGCGCAGTTCGGCGGCCTGCCCGGTGCGGTTGACCCCGACCACCGCGCCGAAGCCGCCGGCCCGGCCGGAGGCGACCCCGGCGAGCGCGTCCTCGAAGACGGCGGCGTGCGCGGGTTCGACGCCCAGCGCGCGGGCCGCGTACAGGTAGGTGTCCGGGGCGGGCTTGCCGGGCAGCGCCTGCTGCTTGGCGACCACGCCGTCCACGATCACCTCGAAGAGGTCCAGGATGCCCGCCGAGCGCAGCACGTCCCGGCAGTTGGCGCTGGAGGAGACCACCGCACCGGGCAGTCCGAGCGCGCGCAGCCGGTGCACGTAGGCGACCGAGCCCTCGTACGGCCGCACCCCCTGCTCGCGGATCAGCCGCAGCACGGTGTCGTTCTTGGCCCGGCTGATGCCCTGCACGGTACGGGCGTTCGGCGGGTCGTCCTCGGTGCCCTCGGGCAGGTCGATGCCCCGGCTGCGCAGGAAGGACCGGGTGCCGTCCAGGCGCGGGCGGCCGTCCACGTAGGCGTCGTAGTCGGTGACGGCGTCGAACGGGGTGAACTGCCCGCCGGTGCGGGCGGCTTCGGCGCGCAGGAAGGCGTCGAAGGTGTCCTTCCAGGCCGCGGCGTGCACGGTCGCGGTCTGGGTGAGCACTCCGTCGAGGTCGAAGAGGAAAGCGCGGATGTCGTCCGGTAGCCCCAGCATGGGTGCAGTCTGCCCCGGGAACGCGGGGGATGCCGCCCATTCCCGGCGGCGCGTCGCGGGAAGGGCGGCTTCCGGTCGCCGGCGCGGGACGACGCGCGGGCTCAGGGCGAGTCGGGCATCTGCGCCTCGGGCGACTGGATCACCGCGAAGACCGCGCCCTGCGGGTCGTTGACCACGGCCATCCGGCCGGCCTGCATGTCGAAGGGCGGCTGGATCACCGAGCCGCCGGCCTTGACCAGGGCGTCCACCACCGAGTCGGCGTCGTCCACCAGGAAGTACGTCATCCAGTGCGAGGGGGTGCCGGGCGCCAGGTACTTGGGGATCCCCTGCATCCCGCCCACCGTGCGCTCGCCGACGTTCAGCGAGTAGTAGCCGTCCATGCCCTGGATGGTGGCCGGGCGCAGGCCGAGGGCCGGCTGGTAGAAGCCACCGGCCGCCCCGGTGTCGGCGGTGTTGAGCTCGTTCCAGACCAGCGCGCCGGGCTCGTTGACCACGCCCGCGCCGATGAAGTCCATCGCCTGCCAGACGCCGAACACCGCGCCGGTCGGGTCGGCGGCGACCATCATCCGGCCGATCGTGCCGACGTCCATCGGGTCGTGGAAGACGGTGCCGCCCGCGTCGGCGATGGCGGTCCTGGCGGCGTCGGCGTCGTCCGAGGCCAGGTAGGTGGTCCAGGAGACCGGAGGCAGCGGCTGGCCCTCGGGCGCCGACTGCGTCATGATCCCGGCGACCGGGCGGCCGTTGAGGGTGCACACGGCGTAACCGCCGAACTCGGCCGGGCCGACCTCGCCCTGCCAGCCGAACAGGTCGCGGTAGAAGTCGAGCGCGGCCTGCTGGTCGCTCGCCATCAGGTCGACCCAGCACGGGGTGCCGGGCTTGTACGGTTCGGTCACTACGGGCATTGCTGGGCCTCCCGGAGGCGGTGGTGGCCGGCAGTGGTCGTCGGGCGGGCGCGGGGGCCGGTCCGACCGGTGCGGCCGTCCGCGCGGGCGGCCGTACGACGGAGGTACACCGCCCACCTTCGGCCCGCCGCCGCGTTCCCGCCACCGGACGGCGCCCTGGCGGGCGAGGGCGGGCGCCGCTCACCGGGAGGCGGCGGTCACTGCTCGTCGTGGCGCAGCGCGGTGACGAAGTAGGGCTGCGCCTTGCCGCTCTGCGCGTAGTCCTTGAGCCGGACCAGCAGTTCGGCCCAGGTGCCGGCCACCATCGGGACGCCCGCCTCGCTGCCGGGCTGCCAGCCGCCGTGCCGGAACAGCAGCCGGGTGCGCTCGGGCGCCTCCGGCTGGTCGTCGAGGTCCCAGCTGATCCAGGTGCCGGCCCAGTGCGGCGGGAAGGCCCCGGCGTTGGCCCAGAGCACCCGGTCCCGGTCGGCCCGCTCGCGGCGCAGCCGGAACGGCTCGGGGACGCCGGGGAAGTCGAAGAGCAGCACGTCGCCCTCGCGGTCCACGGCGGTGGTCCACCAGCCGGTCAGCCCGTCGTGGGTGTTGAGCGCGGCGAGGACGACGTCGCGGGGTGCGGCGATGTCGAACTGCAGGGCGATCTCGGGCATGGGGTCCGCCTTTCGGTGACCGGTCCCTCCACGGCCCACCATGGCACGACCCCGGGACGTACGCGCCCCGGGGTCGTGCCGCTCACTGCGGGTGCGGTCAGCCGCCGCTGCCGTAGGTGGTGTTCGCGCAGATGTCGTCGTCCGCGGAGCGGGCGTCGTTGGTGACGGTGGTGGGCAGCGGCTGCGGGGCACCTGGGGTGCCGCCGGTGGCCGTGCTGCCGCCGGTGCTCGGCGTGGCCGCTCCCATGCCGTTGGCCGCGGCGAAGTCCTGGCCGACGATCACGTTGATGCCCTTGCCGCTGCCGGCCTCGACGCTCGCACCCGGGAACAGCGCGGCGAGCTTCTCGGCGTTCGCCTTCTGCCCGGTGCCGTACTCGATCGTGGTGGTCTTGTACTTGGTGCTGGCCGCCTGACCGGCCGTGGTGGCCGCGTACTTGGCGCCCTTCAGCTGCTCGGTGGCCTTGCCGGCCAGGCCGTTGGCGAGGGTGCCGTTGTAGACCGAGACCCTGATCGAGGCGTTGGCCGGGTCCGCGGCCGGGGCGGCGGGCGTGCTGGGCGCGGCCGGCTGCCCGGAGGAGGGGGTGGCGGCGGCGTCCGGCTGCTGGCCGGTGGCGTTCTGGCCGTCGATGGTCTGGTCGGCCTTGAGGGTCTCCCAGAGCTTGTTGGCGTCCGGCTGGACCAGGTCGATGTTGGCGTCCTGGGTGCGGTAGCGCCAGGGGGCCGTCACGAACTTGAGGTCGTGCATGTCGATGTTCTTGAGCGACAGGCCGAAGGAGAGCAGCTTGTCGGCGGAGTCCAGCCCGGGGTCGACGGTCAGCGACTTGGTGGCCGCGTCGGCCAGCGGCAGCAGGGTGGTCGGGCTCAGCCCGTCCTTCTTCATCTTGGTGGCGAGCGAGCTCATGAAGGCCTGCTGGCGCTTCATCCGGCCGATGTCGGAGCCGTCGCCGATGCCGTGCCGCAGGCGCACGTAGTCGAGCGCCTGCTGGCCCTGCACGGTCTGCTTGCCCTGCGGGAGGACCAGGTTGCCCTTCTTGTGCAGGTTGGGGTTGATGTCCCCCTCGTAGATCGGCTTCGGCAGGCAGATGTCCACGCCGTTGACGGCCTTGGTCATCGCGGAGAAGCCGTTGAAGTCGACCACCATGGTGTGGTCGATCCGGATGCCGGTGACCTTCTCGATGGTGTTCTGGGTGCAGGCGGGGTTGCCGCCGTCGCTGCCGCCGACCGAGAACGCGGCGTTGAACAGGTCGTTGCCGCCCTTGGTCCACTTGCCGTTGGGCAGCTTGCAGGACGGTACCGGCACGATCGCGTTGCGCGGGATCGAGATGCCGACGGCGTGCTTGTGGTCGGCGTAGACGTGCAGCAGGATCGTGGTGTCCGAGCGGGCGCCGCCGTCCTCGCCGCCGCCGAGGTCGGAGTTGTTGCCGCCCCGGCTGTCGGAGCCGATCAGCAGGATGTTCACCGGCTTGTTGCCGTCCGCGTCGGCCTTGGCCTCGGGCGGGCGGTCGGTGGCTATCGCGTCGGCGTCGAAGGACTTGATGTTGGCGTTCAGCTTGTAGTAGATCGCGCCGCCGGTGCCCGCGATCAGCACCAGCACCCCGGCCGCCGACCAGGCGACGATCTTCTTGACGTTCTTCTTGGGCTTGGCGCTGCGCCGCGCCGCCGCCCGTCCGCCGCCGCCCCCGTCCTTGCCCGCGCCGCCACCGCCGCCCTTGCCCTGGGCCGCGCGGCGGGCCTCGGCCCGGCCTCCGGAGCGCGGGGCGGGCACGCCGCCCGCCTTCTCCTCCGCCGGGAGTGCCTCGGGCGCGCCCTCGTCCCGAGCCGGGCTCTCGCCCCTGCGACCTGCCATGCGCGTACCTTTCACCGACTCACCGACGGAAGCGACGCCCCGGACGATCTGGCGCACCGCACACAGGGAGACGGGCCGAGCCGTTCCCAGGTTGTACGTACGAAGGTCGGTACGGACCGACTATCGCGGCTTCCGATCATATTGAGATCAGATAAGAACACGGACCTCCGGTACACCAACGACCCCGGCAGTCACGGGACCATCCCGCTACAGACCGTCCGAAAACGGCTGATTCGGGCGGCTCTTGGCGCACGGCCGCAGCGGCGGTCTGATCAGCGGATCAGAAGACGCAGGGGATGCCGCCGTCGGACTGGGCGTCGACCATCGGGCCCTGCTGGGCCACGTTGGTGCCCGGGTCGGTCGGGGCGCTGGAGGGGCGGTCGGAGGCGACGCCGGTGAAGGAGGAGCCGAGGGTGACCACGACGTGGCCGGCGGCGGCCGAGGCGGACTCGGTGGCGGTGACGCCGTAGCGGGTGGCGATCTGGTCGGCGGCGTCCTTGGCGCCCTTGCCGTAGGTGACGGTGGTGTTCTTCTGCTTGGTGGCGGCCGGGCCGGCCTTCCCCTCCTTGAAGCCCAGGCCGGCCAGCACCTTGGCCTCGTTGGACGAGGACACCCCGGCGGCGGAGGAGGCGTTGAACACGTCCACGGTGGCGGGGGCGGCCGCCTGGGTCGGGGTCTGGGCCGGGGTGGCGGTCGGGGACGCCGTGTCGGTGGCGGTGGGGGCCGGGGCCGCGGCGGCGTCCGCGTATCCGAAGAGCTGCTTGACGATCTTCTGGACCTTGGGCGCGCTGACGACGTTGACGGCCTGGCCGTTGATCTTCGAGAGGTCGTCGACCGGAAGGGTGCGGAACTCGACGTTGCCGCCGGTCAGGTTGGGCGCCTGCTGGGCGAAGTCCAGGACGTTCCACTGGTTGTCGATGACGAGGTCCTGCTGGACCACACCCATCAACTGCTGCATCTTGCCGAGATCGCCGACGACGCCCTTCTCCTTGAGGTTGTGCACCACGTAGGAGATGAAGGCCTGCTGGCGGTGGGTGCGGGCGAAGTCGTCCGAGTTCCCGTGGCCGTCGTCCAGGTTGTGCCGCTGGCGGACGAAGGAGAGCGCCTGGGCGGCGTCGAGCTTGCTGTGCCCGGCCGGGAGCTTGAGCCCGGTGCCACCGCCCTCGTGGGTGGCGGTCCTGGAGATGATCGGGTCGTCCACCGGGTGGGTGAGACACACCTCGATCGGCTTGAGCACGTCGGCGATGTCGTAGAAGCCCTTCAGGTTGACCTCGGCGACGTGGTCGACGGGCTGGTCCAGGAAGGTCTGGACCGTACGGATGGCGGCCGCGCGCCCGGCGTCACGACCGGCCTTCTCCAGGTCGGCGCCCTTGAGTCCCTTGCCCTTCGGGCTGCCGTTGAACTGGTCCTTGGCGTTGCCGTAGGCCTCCTTGATCTTGGCCATGCCCAGCTTGGTGCCGTCGCCCTTGTACGTCATGACGTAGTCGTCGCGCGGGATCGACACCGCCTGTACCTTGCCGCCGCCGGCCGGTATGTGCAGCAGGATCAGCGAGTTGGTGTTGTAGCCGCCGATCTCGGAGTCGTGGCCGGCGTGCAGCTCGTTCTCGACGATCGACGGGTCGAGGTCCGAACCGTCCATCGCCTTGCGGCTGTCCAGGCCGATCAGCAGCAGGTTGATCGAGTTGTCGAGGTGCTTGGGAGCGTCCTTCTTGGTCTCGTCGAGGGCCTTGGACGTGGTCATCCCGTCGGTCAACGACGTGTACTCGTACCAGACCACCCCGCTGGCCGCGAAGACCGCGAAACCGACCGTGCAGGCCGCCACCCGGCCGGCGATCAGCAGCGGGGAGCGCTTGGGCCCCTCGGTCGCCCTGCGGGCCGCCGCCCGACCGCCCGACGGCGGCTCCTCGGCGTCCGGCTGCTGCTCGGTGTGCTCGGCCATGGTGTGTCCCCCGGCTCCGGGACCGTTCGGTCCGTGTTCGACAGGCATGGAGCGGCCAGCGAAACACAGAAACGGTTCGGGCCAAAGCGCTTCGCCGTCAAATTACCCACCCTGCACCCGATTTACCGCCGATTGCACCCGTCGGGGGGCGCCTCAGAGCCAACCGCGGCGTCCCGCCAGCAAGCCCGCCTCGAACCGGCTGCGCGCGCCCAGGCGGTCCATCAGGTCGGCCATCATCCGGCGGGTGGTGCGCAGCGAGAGGCCGAGGTGCTTGCCGGCCGCCTCGTCGGTGTAGCCCTGCCCCAGCAGGCGCAGCAGTTCCTGTTCCTGGCGGGTGAGGCCCTGCTCGTCGCGTTCGCGCGGGGCGCCGAAGGGGGTGGCGTCGGACCAGGTCTGGTCGAACAGCGAGACCAGGGCGGCGAGCACGCCCGGTGACGAGATCTGGACGGCGCCCTTGAGGGTGTTGGCCGGATCGATCGGGACGAGGGCGACCTGACGGTCGATGACCAGCATCCGCAGCGGCAGCGCGGGCGCCGTCCGCACCTCGCAGCCCAGTCCGGTGAGCCACTCGGCGTGCTGGACGGTGGCGCGGTCCTTGCGCACCGAGTCCAGGTAGACGGTGCGCATGGTGACGCCGCGGGCGAGCAGGGCCTCGTTGTCGGGGCGGCTGGCCTGGAGGGAGGCGGCGGACTGGGCGCCACCGGGGCTGAAGGTGAGCAGTTCGTCGCGGACCCCGCCGACCAGCTCCTCCATCCGGGCCTCGACGGTGGCCATCCCGAGCAGCCGCTCCAACTGGCTGTCCTCGCGGGCGGACTCGTCGCGGAACTGGGCGAGCATGCCGGAGATCTCGGCCTGGCGGCGTTCGAACTCCAGCTGCGCGCGCTGCTGGACGGATTCGTAGTGGCGCAGCAGGGCGGGCAGGCCGACCCGTGGATCGACCGGGCGCAGGTTGCCGGAGAGCTCGCCCGGGTCCCCCTCCTCGCAGGGGCGGAGCAGGCGCAGCCCGGCGAGCTGGTCGAGGGCGGCGCGGACCTGCTCGCCGGTCAGGTCGAGCCGTTCGGCCAGACCCTCGACATCGAGCTGATGATCGGTCAGCATCAACCGGTAGACCGCCTGCGCGGCGTCGTCGATCCTCCGCGTCATCGGCTGCACCACTCCCCCGAGGCCGGTACCGATTTCCGGCACTTGGCCGGACAAGTCCGCTGCCCGATCATGCCAGGACGGGCAGGTCAGGACAACTGCGGAAGCGTTTCTTTCGGTGCGCCGGAAGAGCCCGTCGGGATAAAGGTAAAAGGAAGGCAATGGCACCAAGGTGCCACGGCGATCTTCCTGCCGCCCCGAACACCTTCCGGCAGCCCTCGAGATCCTCCAGACTTTCGGTTGTCGGGGAGCCGCGAGCTCCCCCGCCGGGCCCGCCGATGATCACGGACCGTCATCACCGACGGCCGACCGACCGAGTCGGGGAATCGGCCGGCACCCGCTTCCGAACGTACTTTTCCTGGGGGATTTCCATGCTGCTTTCCTGCCGCAAGCTCGCCTGTACCGCCGCGGTCGCCGTGGCCGCCGCGGGCGGTTTCCTGGCCGGATCCGCACAGGCCGCGCCGAGCCCCGCACCGGCCGTCGGACCTGCCACCACCTCGGTGCAACAGTTCACGAACCATCTCACCAACCAGCTCCGCCCGAGCCAGCTGCTGATGCTCGGCGGCGAGGCCACCCCGGCCGACTGGCGTTGGGGATAACCCTCCCACCAGCGGTTCGAGGCGCCTGACGCCTCCCGCCACGATCGACCGACGGGCAGTTCCCACCGGCCCGTCCGAGCGGCCGCGAGCCGGACGAACTCCGGACCGCCGCATCAATTGAATGTGCAACAAACCTGCCAGGAGCGACAGTGCCGGTCATCGAGCCGATTGTGCTGAACTTCTTCGGCCTCGAAATCGCCCTCGTCCAGGCCGACCGCGACGAGATCGCGTTCCATTTCGGGCCGCACCTCACCGGGAATTCCCGGGACCCCGACCAACTGCGGGTGGAATTCTCCGGCGGCCCGGGGAAGGGCGCACCCGGCGATTTCCTGGTGCGCCGCAGTGACGGAACGCCATTGCTGCGCCGCACCTGCCGGGGCTGGGGGAACGTCCCCGGCGCGGTGCCGCCGTTCGCGGCGCTCCAGGACCGGTTCTGCCTCACCCCGGCCGTGGTGCTCGCCAAGGGCGACGCCACCGTCGCCCTGGTCGGCGGGCCGTACTCGGAGCAGGCCAACGTGGGCGCCGCGCTGGCGCAGCGCTCCTGGGAGTTCGTCTCCGGACGACTGCTGGTGCTGGACCGCCGCACCGGACACGTGCTGCCCTACCTCGCGCCGCTGGAGGCGCGCGGGGCGGCCGCGGCCCGGCTGCGCGGCGCCGGGCTGCCCGAGGGGACGTGGCGCACCGTCACCTCGCCGGTCGGCGGCGAGGTGCTGCTGGTACGGCCGGAGAGCCTCGGCCCGGTCGTCCCGGTGCGGGCCCGACTGGCCCCGCCGGCACTGGTCCGGCTCTGCCGCAGCGTCGACGAGGAAGTGCGCCTGGCACCATGGGAGTTCACCACCCGGACCTGGCCGGCCGGCTCCAGCGGCCTGCTCGCCGACGCACCGACGCACTGCCTGCACCTGCCCGGTGTGAGCGGGGCGGAGGAGGCGGCCGGCCTGATCGATCACGCCATGACCAAGGAGAAGGACGACCCGTGCCTCGACGTACCGGCTATGCCATCGGCGCACCGTGCTGGGCTGACTGCATCACTCCCGATCTGAGCGGCAGCCGGGAGTTCTACTCGGCGCTGCTGGGCTGGGAGTTCGTCACCGAGTCGCCGGACTACCAGCTGGCGGTCCTCGACGGGGAGGTCATCGGCGGCTTCGGCGCCGCCCCGGCCGGGCTGCCGCCGCTGGCCGCCTGGAACGTCTACCTGGCGACCGAGGACGCGGACCACTGCTGCACCCGGGTCGGGCTGCTGGGCGGGCGGGTGGTGATGCCACCGGTGCCGGCCGGGGAGAACGGGCGGCTGCTGCTCGCCCTCGACCCCTCGGGGGTCACCGTCGGCTTCTGGGAGGGCGCCCGGGCCGAGGGCGTGGTGCTCGCCGACGAACCGGGCGCGATCTGCGGGCACGAGCTGCGGGTGCCCTCCGCAACCCGGGCCGAGGACTTCTACGGGTCGCTCTTCGGCTACCGACTCGGCCCGGAAGGGGAGTTCACGCTGGACGGCGTCCCGCACGCCCGGGTGGTGGAGAGCGACCAGGGCCGGCCGTGCTGGCTGCCCCACTTCGGCGCGGCCGACCCGGCGGAGACCGTGCGGCAGGCGGTCGGGCTGGGCGCCCGGCTGGTCCGGCCGGGGCGGGAGCAGCCGCCGGTGCTGCGCGACCCGTGGGGGGCGGAGTTCGGCGTCGTGGCGGCGGGCTGAGCCGCCCGCGGCCGCAGCGCCCCGCGTCACAGCCCCGCCCCGCGTCACAGCCCCCGCCCCGCGCCTCACAACGCCTTGACGGCGGCGCCCAGTTCGGGCCTCCCCTTGATGGCCAGCTTGCGGTAGATCCGGCCCAGGTGGGTGTCCACGGTGCGCTTGCTGAGGCAGAGCCGCTCGGCGACCTCCAGGTTGCTCAGGCCCTGCAGCACCAGTTCGGTGACCCGCCGCTCGCTCGGCGTCAGCCGGACCGGCCCGGCGTCGCGGGTGCCGATGGCCGGGCCGCCGCGCGGCTCGGCCGGACGCGGCCGGGGGTCGCCGCCGGGCAGCGGATCGGCCGCGATGGTCCGGGCCGCGGCGTGCTCACCGAGCGCCTGGTAGGCCTGGGCCGCATGGGTGCGCCACGGCACGCAGGCCGGGTTGGCCACGCCGCGGGCGGCCAGCTGGTGCCCGCACTCCAGGAAGAGCCGCAGCGCCTGCTGGTGGTCGCCGCGCTGCGCGGCGACCAGCCCTCGCGCCTCCAGCAGCACCCCGCGCAGCAACGGATGCGCCTCCGCGGGCAGTTCGACCTCGGCGAGGGCAGCGGCGTCCACCGGCAGCCCGCGCCGCAGCCGGGCCCGTACGGCGAGCGCCCGGGCGGCGCCCGCGAGGTCGTCCGCCCGGATCTGCCCGGCCAGTTCGGCGGCCTGTTCGGCGTCGGCGAGGGCGGCGTCCAACCGGCCCTGCCGGTGGGCGATGTCGGCGCGGGCCAGCAGGGCGAGGGCGAGTTCGGCGCGGTGGTTCCAGCGCTGGGCGGAGCGGACCGCCCGGCCGACCCAGGCGGCGGCCTCGTCCAGGCGTCCGGTCCAGGCGTAGGCCATCGCCGCGCCCAGCACCTCCGTCCCGGCCTCGGCGGGCGAGACCCGGCGCACGCAGCGTCCGGCCAGCCGCACGGCCGTACGCGGCCGCCCCCCGGCTGCGGCCAGCGCGGCCAGCGCGCCGAGCAGGGCGGTGGCGGCGGGTGCGGCGGGCTCGGCCCGCAGGGCGGCCAGGGCGGGCCGCAGCGCGGTGCGCCGGCCGGCCAGCGCGGCCTGGGCGGCGAGCGGCAGCAGCAGGTCGGCCGGTGGCGGGCAGGCGGCGGTCCGCGCCCCGGCGACCAGGGTCCCGGCGACCAGCGCTCCGGCGGCCTCCGCGAAGGGGACGGCGGCGGCGCCGGCCGCGCTGAGCGCGAGCACCGGCCCGGTGAACGGCCGCAGCAGTCGGGCCCGTTCCACCGGGTCGGGGGTGGCGGCCAGGCCGGCCGCGCAGCGGGCGGCGGCGGCCACGTCGCGGTGGAGTTCGACGGCGCCGAGCTGTCCGGTGAGCGAGCGGACCAGGTCCGGGTCGGCGGCGTCGGCGAGGGCGCGCTGGAGGTAGCGGGCGGCGTCGTCCCAGTGGCCGTCGGCGGCGGCCTCCTTGGCGGCGGTGCGCAGCACCGGGACGGCCCAGTCCAGTCCGGTGGTGCCGGAGGACATCAGGTGTTCGGCGGTGCGGGCGGCCGGGGCGCCGAGGCGGGCCAGCAGGGCGGCGGCGCGCTCGTGCAGGGCGACCAGGACGCGCGGGTCGGTGCGGGCCAGGACGGCGGTGCGGACCAGCTCGTGCCGGAACGTCTCGGGCGGGCCGGGGTCGATCAGGTCGGTGCGGCGCAGCGCCTCGCGGGCCTCGTCGGCGAGCAGTTCGCCCTGGCCGGTGAGCAGGGCGGCGGTGGCGAGGTCGGCGTCGGTGCCGAGCACGGCGAGGCCGGTGAGCAGTTCGGCCGCGCGGGGGTGGCTCTGCCGCAGCCAGCTGAGGGTGGTGTCGGCGAGGGCGCCGGCGCCGATCCGCAGCACGGTGTCGAGGTCGGGCGATCCGGGCGAGATCCTGGCGGCGGCCAGGCGGGCGGTGAGTTCCTCGACCACCAGGGGGTTGCCCCGGGAGAGGTCGTGGCAGACCGCGGCGAGTTCCGGGTCGACCGGGGCGTCGAACTCCTCGGCGACGCGTTCGGCCACGCAGCTGTCGCAGAGCGGGCCGGGGGTGAGGGTGCGGGCGTGGCGCAGCGCGGCGAGTTCGGCGGCGAGCGGGTCGGCGGCCTCGTCGGCGGTGCTGGCGAGCAGGGCGACGGGCAGGCCGTCGAGCCGGCGGGCGAGGTAGGAGAACCACTGCCGGGACTCCTCGTCGGCCAGGTGGAGGTCGTCCACGGCCATCACGACGGGGGTCCGGGAGGTGAGCGAGCGGGCCGCGTGGAAAAGGTTGCTCAGGACCCGTTCGCGCCCGTTCCCGGCGTTTTCGGTGCGCGCCCCGGGGGTTCCGTGAACTGTGCCCGGAAGGGCTTCGGTGAGGAATTCGTCGGGTGATTCGCCCAGGAATTGGGAGGTGGCCGCCGAGCCACTTGTCATGCCCATGAAAGGGTCGAAGAGCTGGCGCACCACGCCGTACGGAAAGTCCCGTTCGTTGGCGTGACATCGGGCCCGCAGCACCACCGCCTCGCCCGGTATCCGGGCCAGCGCGGCCCGCAGCAGCGCGCTCTTCCCGATCCCGCGCGGGCCTCTGACCAGCACGACAGCGGATCGACCCGCACCCGCGCCGGCCACCGCCCGGGCCAGCTCGGCCAGCTCCGTCTCCCGGTGCAGCAAAACTCCAGTCGGCACCGCAACCCCCCGTCGTACGCGCCTGCGGACACACCAGTATCGCCTCCGGCACCCCCCTGTCAATGTTCCGGGCTAATACGTACGGGGCTACGTACCGTCCGCGCGGAATACGTAATTCCGCTCGATGCGTAACTCGACCGCCCTGCCGAATATGCAGTATGTACAGCCGAATTGGCGACGTGCTCGAATACTCGCAAGGAACTTGTGAACACAGGGGGATGACTTATGGAGCGTCCGCGGCTCAAGGCCCATTTCCTCACCGAAACGGTGGGCGAGAAGGTCTTCCTGCTCGGAGAGGGGCAGGACTACCTCGTCCCGGGGGCCGCCGCGGTGCGCCTCCTGCCCTACCTGGACGGACGGCGCACCGTCGCCGAGATCCTCCAGGAACTGGGCGCCGAGGTCCCGCTCGGCCAGGCGCTGACCGCGCTGCGCCGCTACGAGGCGGCCGGGCACCTCGCCGAGGGCCGGCCCGACCTGCCCGACCACGTGCTCGCCTACTGGGACGCCCAGGGCGTCGACCCGGCCGTCGCGCTGGAGGCCGCCCGGGCCACCGAACTGCTGGTGCTCGCCCTCGGCGCCGCCGAGTCCGCCCCGCTGGTCGACGCGCTCACCGCCACCGGCCTGCGCGCCCGCGCCGTGACCGAGGAGCAGGCCGTCGCGGCCGGCCCGGACACCCTGGTCGTCGCCCTCACCGACGACTACCTGGACCCCACCCTGGAGCGGCTGAACACCGCCCGGCTGGCCGACCGGCGCGCCTGGCTGCTCGCCAAGCCCACCGGCACCTCCCCCTGGCTCGGCCCGCTGCTGCGCCCCGACGAGACCGGCTGCTGGACCTGCCTGGCCCAGCGGATCAGCGGCAACCGCCAGGTCGAGCGCTACCTGGCCGGCAAGCGCGGCCAGACCGTGCCGCTGCACCCCACCCGCGCCGCGATCCCGGCCGGACCGGCGATGACCGCCCAGCTGCTGGCCACCGAGGCCGCCCGGATCCTGGCCGACGAGTGCTGCTCCGCCCTGGCCGGCACCATGGTCAGCCTCGACCTCAACACCCTGCAGACCACCGAGCACACGCTGGTCCGCCAGCCGCAGTGCCCGAGCTGCGGCGACCCGGCCCTGCTCACCGAGCGCAGCCCCAAGGTCGTCCTCCAACCCAGCCCGGCCCGGCACACCACCGACGGCGGCTACCGGGTCCAGGCCCCGCAGTTCACCTACGACCGGCTCAAGCACCACATCAGCCCGCACCTGGGCGCGATCACCCGCCTCGGCGCGCACGACGACACCGGCAACGGCATCACCTACAGCTTCACCGCCGGCCACAACTTCGCCATGGTCAACGACAACATGGACCTGCTGCGCCGCAACATGCGCGGCCAGAGCGGCGGCAAGGGCCGCTCCGAGATCCAGGCCAAGGTCAGCGCGATCTGCGAGGCGATCGAGCGCTACTCGGCGGTCTGGCGCGGCGAGGAGCCCGTCGTCCGGGCCGCCTACCGCGACCTCGACCCGGCCGTGGCCGTCCACATGGACGCCCTGCTCCAGTTCTCCGACGCCCAGTTCGCCGGCCGCGCCGAGTGGAACGCCGACCCCAAGCACCGCCTCCACCTGGTGCCCGACCCGTTCCCGGTCGACGCCGAACTGGACTGGACCCGCGCCTGGTCGCTCACCCACGACGAGGAGCGGCTCGTCCCCTCCGGCTACGCCTGGTACGGCCACCCCGACCTCCAGCAGCACTTCTACTGCGTCGGCGACTCCAACGGCTGCGCCAGCGGCAACACCCTGGAGGAGGCGATCCTCCAGGGCTTCTGCGAGGTCGTCGAGCGCGACGCGGTGGCGCTGTGGTGGTACAACCGCACCGCCCAGCCCGAGTTCGACCTGGACTCGCTGAACGACCCGTACGTGGACACCATGCGCGCCTTCTACGCCTCGGTGGACCGCGAGCTGTGGGTCCTGGACATCACCTCCGACCTCGGCGTGCCGGTGTTCGCCGCGATCTCCCGCCGCAAGCACGCGGTCGAGGACATCATGGTCGGCTTCGGCGCCCACCCGGACCCGCGGATCGCCGCGATCCGCGCGCTCACCGAGGTCAACCAGTTCCTCCCGTTCATCGACCGCCGGGACGAGGACGGGAACACCCTCTACCGCACCGACGACCTGGAGACCCTGGAGTGGTGCCGGACCGCGACGATCGCGGACGAGCCCTGGCTGCTGCCCGCCCGTGAGCTGCCCGCCAGCACCCTCGCCGACTTCGCCCCGCTCGCCGGTGACGACCTGGCCGGACACGTCCGGGACTGCGTCGAACGCGCCCGCCGGGCCGGCGTCGAGGTGATCGTGCTCGACCAGAGCCGCCCCGACCTCGACCTCGCCGTGGTCAAGGTGATCGCCCCCGGCATGCGCCACTTCTGGCGCCGCCTCGCCCCCGGCCGGCTCTACGACGTGCCGGTCCGCCAGGGCCGGCTGGCCGCTCCGCTCACCGAGGAGCAGTTCAACCCGAAGAACGTCTTCTTCTAGGAACGGCCGGGTACCGACGCGATGACCACCGCCCTTGACCGGATCCACCGGCCCGCGACCGCCCGTGCGGTGCGCCGGCTGCGGCTGCGCCCCGACGGCGCGCTCACCCCGCTCGGCCCGAAGGCCGTCCGGCTGACCGCGCCGATCGGCGCGCTGAACCTGTCCGACCTGGCGCCCGGCGCCATGGCGGCGGTGGCCGCACTGGCCGCCGCCGAGCAGACCGAGGAGGAGCTGGCCGCCCTGGTCGCCGCCCGGGACGGCGACGCCGGACTGCTGCGCTGGCAGCTGACCCGCCGCCGGCTCGGCACGGTGGGGCTGCTGGAGCACTCCGTCCACCTCGTGGGCGACGGCACCGACCCGGAGGACGGCACCGGCCCGGGCAACGGCATCGGCCCCGTCCCCGGCCCCGGCCCCGGCGCGGCCGCGGACGAGCCGCTGGCCCGGCTGCGCCCGGTCGGCCGGGGCGCCGCCGAGCCGGGCCCCACCCCGGACCCGACCGGGCAGGTGAAGCTGTCCCGCTTCGCCTCCGCCGCGGTCGAGGACGGCGCCCTGCTGGTGCGCGCCCCGGGCAGCCCGCTGGCCGTCCAGCTGACCACCCGGGCGGCCGGTCTGCTGGCCGCCCTGGCCGACTGGACCAGCCCCGCCGCGCTCGCCCAACTCCCGGGCGGGCTCCCGCTGGAGGCCGTCCGGCAGACCCTGCGGCTGTTCGCCGCGGCCGGGCTGCTGGCCTACGGCGCCCCCGGCGCCGAGCCGGAGGCCGAGGAGCAGCGCTTCGCCCAGTGGACGGCCGCCGACCTCGCCTTCCACTCCCGCACCCGGCGGCCCACCAGCGTGGCCGGGTACGGCGGCACCTACCGGTTCGGCGACCGCTTCGCCCCCGAGCCGGCCTCGCCCGCGCCGTTCCCCGGCGCGAAGGTCACCCTGCCCGTCCCCGACCTGGACGAACTCGCCCGCGCCGACCGGCCGTTCACCGAGGTGCTGGAGCAGCGCCGCTCGGTGCGCGACCACGACGAGCAGGCGCCGATCACCCTGGCGCAGCTCGGCGAGCTGCTCTACCGCAGCGCCCGTCGCCGGCAGACCTTCACCGGCGGGGACGGCCAGGAGCTGGCCGACCGGCCGTACCCGAGCGGCGGCGCGGTGCACGAGCTGGAGCTGTACCCGCTGGTCACCTCCTGCGCGGGCCTGGAGCCCGGGCTGTGGCACTACGCGACCGACCGGCACGAGTTGGAGCTGGTCAGTGCGCCGAGCCCGGCCACCGCCCAACTGGTCAAGAGCGCCCGGGAGTCCAGCCTGATGCAGGCCGACCCGCAGGTGGTGCTGCTGGTCACCGCGCGGTTCGGCCGGGTGATGTGGAAGTACGAGACGGTCGCCTACCCGCTGGTCCTCAAGCACGTCGGCGCGCTCTACCAGACCCTCTACCTGGTCGGCACCGCGATGGACCTCGCGGTCTGCGGCCTCGGCGGCGGCGACGCGGCCGACTTCGCGGCGGCCAGCGGCCTGGACTACTTCACCGAGGGCACCGTCGGCGAACTGGTGATCGGCAGCCGCCCGGCGGCGCTGCGCCAGGACGTCGGCGTCCCGCGCGCCCCCCGGAGAGAAGCCAGACGATGAAGTTCCGTTTCAAGGCCCTGCAGCGGATGCGCGAGCCGGACGAGCTGGACTCGCCCACCCTGCTCGCCGCGCCGCGGGGCTGGATCGCCCTGTTCGTCGTCATGATCACCATGGCGGCGGCACTGCTGTGGACCTTCGCCGGGACGATCCCGATCACCGTCGACGCCCCCGGCCTGCTGACCCACCCGCACGGCACCGCGATGATCCAGAGCCCGTACGGCGGGATGGTCCGCACGGTGCTCGCCAAGCCCTCCGACCAGGTCCAGCAGGGCCAGTCGGTGGTCCGGGTCGAGGACACCGAGGGCCACAGCCGGGAGATCACCAGCCCGTTCGGCGGGCGGGTGGTCGGCCTGTCGGTCACCGACGGGCAGGTGGTCGCCCCCGGCTCGCCGGTCGCCTCGGTCGAGCGGGTGGACGACCCCAAGGAGGCCGTGGTCGCGATGGTGTTCGTGCCCGCGACCCGCACCGTCGGGCTGGAGCCCGGCGACCAGGTCGACCTCAACGTGTCCACCACCCCGGCCGGCGCCTTCGGCCTGCTGCGCGGCACCGTCAGCTCGGTCAGCCCGTACGCGCTCACCCGGGAGGCCGTCTCCGGGCTGGTCGGCGGCGACCTCGCCGCCCAGCGCTACCTCGGCAAGGACGCGCCCCGGCTGGTCGTGGTCGAGCTGACGCCCGACCCGAACACCCCGAGCGGCTTCGCCTGGACCTCGCAGAGCGGCCCGCCGAACCCGCTGGGCACCCAGGTCTCCGTCACCGCCACCATCAACGTGGGCAAGCAGACCCCGTTCAACCTGATCCTCGGCCGCTGAGAGGGGGCTCCGAATCCGATGACCGCCGTGACCCCGGAGAAGACCGCCTCCGTTCCGCCGGAGGGGGACCCGTCCGAGCAGGATCCGTCGCAGCAGAATCCGCCGGAAGGGAATCCGCCGAAGAAGAAGAGGCCCCGCCGCGGCCGCCCCACCCGGGCGGCCGCGCCGCGGCGCTGGCGCCACGTCGTGCCGACCGTCCTGCAGATGGAGTCGGTCGAGTGCGGCGCCGCCAGCCTCGCCATGATCCTCGCCTACCACGGCCGTTGGGTCCCGCTGGAGGACCTGCGCGGCGTCTGCGGAGTCTCCCGCGACGGCGCCCGCGCCTCCACCCTGCTGAACGCCGCCCGGACGTACGGGCTGACCGCCCGCGGCTACCAGACCGAGGCCGAGAAGCTCCGCGACCTCGACGGCCCGGTGATCATCTTCTGGGCCTTCCAGCACTTCATGGTCGTCGAGGGCGTCCGCACCCGGTACGGCCGCACCGTCGTCGCCGTCAACGACCCGGCCAGCGGCCCCCGGCTGATGGAGTGGGACGAGTTCGACTCCGGCTTCACCGGCATCGTGCTCTCCTTCGAGAAGGGCCCCGACTTCGAGCCCGGCGGCGACAAGGGCGGCATCGGCCGCGCCCTGCTGGAACGCCGGCTGCCCACCGGCCGCGCCATGCCCCTGGTGCTGCTCGCCAGCCTGCTGCTGGTGCTGCCCGGCATCGCGATCCCCGCGTACACCCGGGTGTTCATCGACCGGGTGCTGGCCGGCAGCGGGAGCGGCTACCTCCTCCCGCTGCTGGCCGCCATGACCGCCACCGCCGTGGTGGTCTTCGTGCTGACCTCCGTGCAACGGCACTACCTGCTGCGGATCGAGATCCGGATGGGGCTGGTCAGCTCCGCCCGGTTCTTCCGGCACCTGCTGCGGCTGCCGGTCGACTTCTTCCTCCAGCGCCGCCCGGCCGAGGTCGCCAAGCGCGTCTCCGGCAACGACGTGGTCGCCGAGATCCTCTCCCGCGACCTCGCGCTCACCGTGATCAACCTCGGTCTGGTGCTGTTCTACGCGGCCGTGCTGATCCGCTACGACATCCTCCTCGGGGTGGTCGGCGTCGGCATGGCGCTGCTCAACGTGGTCGTGCTGCAGGCCGTCGCCCGGGCCCGGACCGACGCGGTCGCCGCACTGCGCACCGACCGCGGCAACCTCACCGCCACCACCTTCACCACCCTCTCTCTGATCGAGACGGTCAAGGCCACCGGCGCCGAGCAGGACGCCTTCGGCCGCTGGGCCGGCTTCCTCGCCAAGGTCGTCACGGCGAAGCAGAAGCTGGGCATCCCCAGCGCCGTGCTCACCGTGGTGCCGCCGATGCTGGCCGCGCTCAACAGCGGGCTGATCCTGCTGGTCGGCGGCCAGCGGGTGGTGGACGGCGCGATGAGCGTCGGCATCCTGGTCTCGTTCCAGACGCTGCTCGCCGCGCTCAGCCGCCCGGTCACCCAACTCACCAACCTGGGCGGCCGGTTGCAGGACGTCACCGCCGACATCAAGCGGCTGTACGACGTCGAGCGCTACCCGGTGGCCGCCGCCTTCGCCCGGCCCGAGCCGCCGGCCGGGCCCAAGCTGGACGGCACCCTGGAGTTCGAGGACGTCCGCTTCGGCTACAGCCCGCTGTCGGAGCCGATCATCAAGGGCCTCGACCTGACCGTCGTGCCCGGCCGCCGGGTCGCCGTGGTCGGCGGTTCCGGCAGCGGCAAGTCCACCCTGGGCCGGCTCCTCACCGGGCTCTACACCCCGTGGTCCGGCCGGATCCTGCTGGACGGGCGGCCCCGCGAGGAGATCTCGCGGACCGTGCTGGCCTCCTCGCTGGCCTACGTCGACCAGGACATCTCGCTGTTCGAGGGCACCGTCCGGGACAACCTGACGCTGTGGAACGACGACGTCCCCGACGAGGCGGTCACCGCCGCGCTGCGCGACGCCGCCGTCTTCGACACCGTGATGACCCGCCCCGGCGGCATCCACAGCCCGGTCCTGGAGGGCGGCCGCAACTTCAGCGGCGGCCAGCGCCAACGCCTGGAACTGGCAAGGGCGTTGGCCAGCGAGCCGACCCTGCTGGTGCTGGACGAGGCGACCAGCGCGCTCGACCCGGAGACCGAGCGGGTGATCATGGACAACCTGCGCCGCCGCGGCTGCGCCTGCCTGATCATCGCGCACCGGCTCTCCACCGTCCGTGACGCCGACGAGATCATCGTGCTGCACGAGGGCTCGATCGTCGAACGCGGCACCCACGACGAGCTGTTGGCGCTCGGCGGGCACTACACCGCGCTCATCGAGTCGGCGCGCCGCGAGGAGGAGGACGAGCTGTGACGCTTGCCGTGGAAGTCTGCTCGCCGCTGCTCGCCGGGGCGGCCTCGCCGGTCGAGCCGCTGGCCGACCGCTACCTGGTGCTGGACGACCCGGAGCAGTTGCTGCTGGTCCGCTCCGGCGCCGTCGACCTGTTCGCCGTACAGCTCGACTCCGGTGTGCCGCAGGGCCGTTGGCACTTCCTCTGCCGGGTCGCGGCGGGCACCCTGGTGCCCGGCGCGGCCGGGGCCGGGCAGCGCCGGGGCATCGTCGCCCGGCCGGTGCTCGGCGCCGAGCTGGCCTTCCTGCCGACCGCCCGGGTGGACGGGCTGCCCGCGGCCGGCGGCGGCGCCGTCGACCAGTTCCTCGGCGGCCTGGCCCGCGGCCTCACCGCGCTGGCCGGCGCCCTGCGGGACACCCTGCCGCCCCGCGAGTTCACCCCGCTCGACCCCGTCGACCCCACCGTCCTCAAGAAGGGCCAGGCGCTCCGCTCGGTCGACGGCCTCCAGTGGGTGCGGGTCGAGGAGGGCGGCGTCGAGGCGCCCGAGGGCGCCGGCGGCGAGCTCACCGCCGGCGCCGAGCTCTGCCTCACCGAACGGGACTGGCTGATCGCGGCCGGCCCGGCCACCGTCCTGGCCCGCTCCCCGCGCCAACTGCTCGACCAGGGCGGCCTGTGGGAACGCCTGGCCACCCACTGCGGGCGGCTGCTGGACGCCGTCGACCGCCGGATCGAGGCCCGCCGGGGCACCGAGACCGAGCTGATCGCCGCCCGCCGGGAACGCGACGCCGGCACCCTCGCCGACTCCGCGCGCGGCTTCGAGACCATCCTGCGCGACACCTCCTCCCGGCTGCGGATCGGCGACGCCACCGGCGACGAGCCCACCCTGGCCGCCGCCCGGCTGGTCGCCGCGCACGAGGGCTTCACCGTCACCGCCCCGGTGGCCGGCAACGGCCACGACCGCCGCCTCGACCGGCTCCAGGCGATCGCCCTGGCCTCGCACGTGCGCACCCGCTCCGTCCGGCTGGACGGCACCTGGTGGCGCGGCGACCTCGGCGCCATGGTGGCCTACCGCAAGGCCGGCGCCCCCGTCGCCCTGCTCCCGCTCGGCAGCGGCTACGTACTGGCCGAGGGCGGCAAGGTCACCCCGCTGACCCCGAAGCTCGCCGCCGAACTCCAGAACAAGGCCACCGTGCTGTACCGGCCGCTGCCGGCCGCCGTCCGCTCGGTCGCCGGGCTGCTCCGCTTCGGGCTGCGCAACAACCGGCAGGACCTGTGGATGTTCACCGGGATGGCCGCCCTGGTCGCGCTGATCGGCCTGCTCGTCCCGGTGATGACCGGCGAGGTGCTCGGCACCTTCGTCGCCCACGCCCAGCGCAACCTGATCACCGAGGGCGCGCTGGTGGTGATCGGCTCCGCGATGGCGGTCGCCGCGCTGTCCATCGTGCAGAACATCGCGGTGCTGCGGATCGAGAGCCGCTCCACCGCCGCGATGCAGGTCGGCGTCTGGACCAGGCTGCTGTCGCTGCCCGCGCCGTTCTTCGCCAACTACTCCACCGGCGAGCTCGGCACCACGGTGCTCGGCGTCAGCGCCGCCCAGGAGACCCTCTCCGGGATGATGACCACGGCGACCCTCGGCCTGCTGACCGGTCTCGCCAACCTGGTGCTGGTCTACTTCTACGACCTGCGGCTGGCCGGCCTGGCCACCCTGCTGGTGCTGGTCGGCGTCGCCGTCGGCCTGGCCGCCGGGCGGCTGGAGGTCCGCTGGCAGCGCCGGCTGTACTCGCACGAGCAGGCGATGTCCGCCCGGGTCTTCCAACTGCTCACCGCTGTCCCCAAGTTGCGGGTCACCGCGGCCGAGGACCGGGTGTTCGGGGTGTGGGCCGCCGAGCTCGGCAAGGGGCGGGGGCTGGCGGCCTCCTCCCGCCGGGTGCAGAACGCCGTCACCACCTTCAACGCGGGCTTCCCGCTGATGTGTTCGGTGGTGGTCTTCGGGGTCATCGCCGGGCCGCTGGGCGGCGAGGTGCCGATCCCGGTCTTCCTGTCCTTCTTCACCGCCTTCAACCTGCTGATCGCCTCCAGCCTCCAGTTCACCTCGGCCGCCGTCACCGCGCTCGGCGTGGTGCCGATGCTGGAGCGGCTGCGGCCGATCCTGGAGGAGAAGCCCGAGGTCGACGACAGCAAGGCCGACCCCGGCGACCTCTCCGGTCGCCTCGGCCTGAGCCACGTCACCTTCCGCTACGGCGAAGACGGCCCGGCCGCCCTCCAGGACGTCACGCTGAGCATCGAGCCCGGCGAGTTCGTCGCCGTCGTCGGCCCGTCCGGCAGCGGCAAGTCCACCGTGCTGCGGCTGCTGCTCGGCTTCGAGCGGCCGGAGAGCGGGACGGTGCTCTACGACGGCCAGGACCTCGGGGAGTTGGAGGTCTCGGCGGTGCGGCGGCAGTGCGGCGTGGTGCTCCAGAACGGCGCCCTGCTGGCCGGCGACATCAAGGCCAACATCGTCGGCTCCACCAACCACACCCTGGACGACGCCTGGGCCGCCGCCGAGATGGCCGGCATCGACAAGGACATCGCGGCCATGCCGATGGGCATGAACACCGTGCTCTCGGAGGGGACGAGCACGCTGAGCGGCGGCCAGCGGCAGCGGTTGATGATCGCCCGGGCACTGGTCTCCCGGCCCCGCATCGTCTTCTTCGACGAGGCGACGAGCGCGCTGGACAACCCGACCCAGCGGCTGGTCACCGAGTCGACGCGAAGACTCAACGCCACCCGGGTGGTCATCGCGCACCGGCTGTCGACTGTGGCCGAAGCCGACCGGATCATCGTGATGGACCAGGGCCGGGTGGTCCAACAGGGCAGGTACGAGGAGCTGTTGGCCGACCGGGACGGGCTGTTCGCCCGGCTGGCACACCGGCAGATGTAGACGGAGAACTGAGGATCATGGAATACACCCTGCTCATTCACGGCGACGAGCGGGTCTGGAACGCGCTGGGCGAGGCCGAACAGGCCGAACTCGATGCCGCCCACGCACGGTTCGGACGCGAGCTGTGCGAGGCGGGGGTGGGCGTGCGGTACGGCGGAGGACTACGGCGCAGCTGCAGCGCCCGGCTGGTGGTGCCGGGCGGCGGGGAGGAGACACCGGTCTCCGACGGACCGTACCGGGAGGGGCACGAACACCTCGGCGGGCTGTGGGTGATCGACGTGCCGGAGGAGTCGGAGGCCGTCGCCTGGGCCCGCCGGATGCCCGCCGCGCCGGGCGACCTGGTCGAGGTCCGGCCGGTGCGGGTGACCTGAGGCCGTGACCGCGGAAGCGGCCCGCTCCTGGTCGGGGCGGGCCGGACGGCTCAGGACCGGAAGTCGTCGATGACGACCACGCCGGTCGGGCCGTACGTCGCCAGGTCCGCCAGGACGGCGCCCGCCTCGCTCAGGCCGACGGTGCGGGAGACGATCCGGCCGGGGTCGAGGCGGCCGGATTCGATCATGGCGAGCATGGTGCCGAAGCGCTGGGCCTGCATGCCGAAGGCGCTCCGGAACTCCAGCTCCTTGACCAGCATGACGTCGATGGGGAGGGGGACGTTTCCCTTCTCCGCGCCGGTGGTGTGGCCGAGTTGGAGGTGCCGGCCGCGGGTGCGGAGGGAGAGCACGGAGTTCCGGCAGGCCTCGGCGATCCCGACGGCGTCGACGGAGACGTGGGCGCCGCCGTGGGTGAGGGTCTTCACGGCCTCGGTGGGGTCGTCGTCCGTCGCGTTGACGGTGTGGACGGCGCCCAGCGCGCGGGCGGCGGCCAACTTCTCGTCGGTGAGGTCGATCGCGATCACGTTGGCGCCGGTGGCGGCGGCGATCTCCACGGTGGACAGGCCCATCCCGCCGCCGGCGCCGTACACGGCGACCCACTCGCCGCCACGGACGCGGGCCTGGTCGACGACGCCGTGGAAGGCGGTCATGTAGCGGCAGGCGAGGGCGGCGACGGCGGTGAAGCCGACGGCGTCGGGGACGCGGACGAGGTTGACGTCGGCGTGGCGGACCATGACGTACTCGGCGAAGGCGCCCCAGTAGGAGACGCCGGGGACGAGGGCGTCGACGTTGTCGCAGACGTGCTGGTGGCCGTCGCGGCACATCGGGCAGGTGCCGCAGCCGGGGTTCATCGGGAAGATCACCCGGTCGCCCTCGCGCCAGTCGCGTACCGCTGAGCCGACCTCGACGACGGTGCCGGCGAACTCGTGGCCGAGGACGAAGGGGGGCGCGAGGGTGGGGCCACCGGTCCAGAACTGGCCCGCCCAGAGGGCCCAGTCGGTGCGGCAGATGCCGTTGGCGCCGACCCGGAGGACGGCGCCGTCGGGCGGGCAGACGGGGTCGGGGACGTCGTGGACGACCAGGGGCTTGCTGAGCTCTTCGATGACTGCGGCGCGCATGGCGCGGCCTCCTCGGGGGCTGATGTCCACTGGTTGAAGGGGTGGACTCGGACGCTAGCCAGTGGCCCGGATCGATGTCAACCACTTAGAGTGGTGGACATGAGCGAGGAAGAAGGGCGGCAGCGAGAGGCGCGCCAGCGCGCGAAGACGGACTTCCGGTTCGACGACGCCCGGCTGTGCTTCGCCTTCGCGGGGACGCTGGCGGACCGGGGGACGGCGGAGCCGTTCGAACGGCTGGGGCGACCGGAGGACTTGGGGCGGTGGTGCGTGGAGAGCGGGTGCGCGGCGGAGGCGCCGGACTGCACCTCGGAGGAGCTGATGCAGGCTGTTCGACTCCGCGAAGCGATCCAACGCATCGGCCAGACCCTGGCGGAGTCACGACCCCCGGCCCTTGAGGACATCACCCTCGTGAACACCGCTGCGGCGAAGCCAACTTCCGTCCCCGAACTCTCCGCCGATGCGACGGCTGTGCACTGGACCGGCGGGAACGTGGCGGCCGTACTCTCCATGGTCGCCCGCGACCTGATCGCCCTGTGCGCGTCCGAGCAACGCAGTCGCGTCCACCTCTGCGGAAACCCCACCTGCGGCGCCCTGTTCGTGGACACCTCCCGCGCCGGCGCCCGCCGCTGGTGCTCGATGAAGACGTGCGGCGCCCTACTGAAGAAGCGCGCCTACCGCGCCAAGACCCAGAAGTAGACGGCCCCGCTCACGGCCGCGCCGCCGCCACGGCATCGGTGTACAGCTCGGTCGTCAGGTCGTCCTCGCCGATTCCGAGGCCCGCGAGGACGGCCCGGACCACCATGAGCGCCTGCGCGAGATCGTCCTGCCCGTGCGCCTCGGTCTCGACCTCGATGAACGTGGCGTCCAGCTCGGGCACCCGGACGAGGGTGGCGAGAAGCCGCCGCTCGTCGCACCCGAAGTCGTAGTTGCGGCACCGCTTCTCGAACTGGATGCGCGGGGCGAACCCGAGGCCGCGCACGATCTCGTGCGCGGCCTCGGCATCCTCGACGCGGGTCTCCGCCTCCGGCTTCGAGCCGGACGCCGCGTCCACTCGGGCGCCACCTGGGCCTGAGCCCGAGGAGGGCCCGATGGCGGACTGCGCATCCTGACCGGCGGCAGCACCCAGGTCCTGCCCTTCGGCTGACAAGCGCACCCGAGCGACGGACCACCGGCGGCCTCTTGCGGGGAGCAAGTGGCCGCCGGAACGATTCACTCAGGCGAGGTGGTCGAACTCCCCGGCCTTCGTGCCTTGGAGGAACGCGGCGAATTCGGGCGAGGTCGTGTGGACGATGACATGGCCCTCGTCGGACTCACGGAGTTGGATAGCCCCGTCGGCGGCCCGCACCTCGACGCATGCATTACTGGAGCCGGAATAGCTGGACTTCTGCCATGCAGGGCTACTCATGATTGCCCTCTATCTCCTTCTTGATGGATCGGATGAAGTCTCGCGAGTGATCTTCCGAGAGGGCCACAGCTGCCATCCGATCGAGGATCTCGCGGTAACTAGCCAGGTCAGCTGGCGCATCGAAGAGTGGACATCCAAAGCTGATGTCGATCTGCACGGTGTCCAGCTCTGGCACTGGGCCCGCGATGTGGACGAAGTTCTCACTGGGGCCAGGCAGCGATTCGATCTTAAACGGTACGACCCTCACCGAGATGCCGGAGCTCGCGGAATGGTCGATGAGCGCACCGAGCTGCTCGGCGAGCGCTGCTGGCCCACTCTCTGAAGCAGCCCTGGCAGAAAAGTGATCGAGTAGGTGGAGATCCGCCGAGCGTGGGCCTCGATCGCCGCCACATCGAGCAAGTCGGAACTCAGGCTCAGGCTGTACTCCTCCCACCAGCCCGTCTCTCGCTCCCGAGTCATGCCGGCAAGCGCATCGCGCAGCGGTTCGTTGTCGCACGCGCAGGCCGCAGCGATCTCACGCAGACGTCCCTCTGAAACGGCCGACTTCCCGTTCTCCATCTGGCTCACCAGGGCAGCGGTCACCCCGAGCAGGCGCGCGAGCTGACTGCCGCCGAAGCCGGCCTGCTCTCTCATCCTTCGAAGCTCGGCGCCGAGCCCTCGGCGTCGTCGCCACCCTCAAGATCCGACCGCCGGACGACGGCTCCGATCAGCACTGAATCCACACGAAGGCCCGCTCCGTCTCACGGTGCGGGCCTTCGGTGTCCGGCCAGCGGACGCTTCGTCAAGTCGCCTTCCCGGCCCGGCAATGGCTTCGCCAACCTTCCCCAGGTGCCTCTTGCCCAGGTCATGACACCCCCGTCATCCTGTACTGCCACCCGCCAACGGCAGCCCCCACGGCCCAGGTTGACAGGTGGACCTCCTGTTCGTCCCCTCACGAAGGAGTCCAGCATGCGCAAGTCCCTGATACGTCTCGTCACCCTCGCCGCCACGGCCACGGCCTTCGCCGCCCCCGCCGTCCCGGCCAGTGCGACAGCCGCCCACGCGGCGCTGTCCTTCCGCCCCCTCTCGTACAACACCAACGGCTACAACTGGGGCGGGTACGCCGCCCAGGGCAGCGGCTACAGCTCCGTCGCGGCCTCCTGGGTCGAGCCCGACGCGAGCTGCAACTCCTCGAACGACCTGTACGCCCCCTGGGTCGGCATCGACGGCTACGGCTCGTCCAGCGTGGAGCAGACCGGCGTCGCGACCGACTGCTCCAGCGGCAGCCCGGTCGACCAGGCCTGGTACGAGATGTACCCGGCCGCCCCGGTCTACCTGAGCCAGAGCTCGTACCCGGTCTCGGCCGGCGACCACATCGCCGCCTCGGTGACGTACGCGGGCAGCAGCCGCTACACCCTCAAGCTCGTCGACTCCACGGCCGGCTGGACGTACACCACCACCAAGTCCACGTCCGCCCAGCGGACCAGCGCCGAGGTCATCATCGAGTCGCCGACCGGCTCCTACCCCAACTTCGGCTCGGTGACCTTCACTTCGGCCACCGTCAACGGCAAGTCCCTGGGCTCCGCCAACCCGGTCGCCCTCGACCCCAGCTCCAACGCCGGCTACGAGGCCAGCACCAGCGCACTGAGCTCCAACGGCACCAGCTTCAGCGACACGTACATCCAGGAGTAATCGCCCCCAGCGCACCCGGCGCAGGAAGTCGGCCCGTCCGACTTCCTGCGCCGGAACGCGTTCAGAACGCCGCGAGCCGGTCGACCAGCAGTGGCACCGGCGGACCGGCTCAGGCCAGGTGGGCGGCGATCAGCGGGGCGCAGGCGTCGGGGCGTTCCAGCAGGGGCAGGTGGCCGGTCTCCGGCAGCGTCTCCAGCCGGCAGTCGGGGACGGTGTCGCGCAGCAGTCCGGCGTTGCGGACGAACGCGGGCATGTCCTCGTCGCCGAGCAGGACCAGGGTGCGGGCGGTGATCCGGCGCAGGTCGTCCTCGGTGTGCCGGTGGGCGGTGAGGGCGTCCATGGCGCGGTTGCCCAGTTCGGCCCAGCTGTGCCGGGCGACGACGGCCCGCAGGGCGGCGCGGAGTTCGGGGTGGCGCTCGGTGCCGGTGAAGATGTCCGGCGGGGACTGCATCCAGAGGTCGGCCAGCTGCTCGCCCGGGCCGGCGAAGCGGTAGAGCATGGCGAGCTGCTGGTAGCGGACCCGGGCCGAGTCCTCGTTGGGGGTGCCGGCCAGGGTGGGGGCGGCGAGGACCAGGTGGTCCAGCAACCCCGGCTCCTGGATGGCGAGTTGCAGCGCCGACATGGAACCGAAGGAGAGCGCGACCACCGAACGGGCACCGGTCTCCTTGACGACGTCGGCCAGCCGCCCGGCCAGGGCGGGAAGTTCGAGACCCGGGGCGAGCGGCGCGGAGCGGCCGTGACCAGGGAGATCGACGCCGATGTGGGTGTAGCCGGGGAGCCGGTCCCACAGCGGCTGCCAGGTGGTGGAGTCCATGGTGTAACCGTGGATCCACAACACCGCAGGACCATCGCCCTGCCGGTGCAGGTGCAGGTCAGCGGTCATCGCGGCCTCCCGAGAAGTCGGCGCAGAAGTCGGCGCAGAAGCGGCGGAAGGCGAGCACGGGCTCGTCCCGGGCGTCGTAGCGCGGGGTCATGGTGTGGTCCAGGTGCTCCCAGACCACCTTGTCCTCGGCGAGCGCCTTCCCACTGCCGCCGAGCAGGGCCGGCAGTGCCCCGCGCTGGTCCTCGCGCACCCCGATGGCGACCCGGGCGACGCAGCCGCCGTCCTCGGTCGGCACCGAGCCGGTGACGATCACCTGCCGGGTCTCGGCCGGGCCGAACTCGGTCACCACCACGTTCGGGCTGAACGCCTGGGCGTGGAAGCGCGGCTTGAAGTCCCACCGCACCCGGCCCGTCCGGACGGCCTCCCAGCGGATCTCCTCCAGGGTGCGGGCGTCCTGCCAGGGCGAGGTCTGCATCAGGAACTCGCCCTCGATGACCAGTTCGCCGTGCTCGCCGTCCCGGGTGGCCATCCCCCGGTTGCCGGGCACGCCGTGCACGGCCTTGAAGTGGTCCGGGTCGAAGGCGTTCTCCACCACGTATTCGGAGGGCACATCGACCGGCAGACTGACGGCCGCGACCAGCGGGTACTCCTCCGCCCAGCCCTGGACGGACCGCTCGAAGCCGCGGTCGCCGTCCGGGTCGTCCGACAGTCGGACGAACAGGGCGTCGCCCCACTCCAGCACCCGGTGCTCGGCCACCGACCAGTGCTTGGACGGGTCCCCGAGGCCGATCCGCTTGCCGTGGAACGGGCAGACCAGGCAGTCGCCCTCGCGCCGCCCGCCGTAGCCCAGGTGGGCACCGCGGTGCGGGCAGTTGGCGTCCAGGACGCGCACCCGGTCGGCCTCCCGGAGGGCGATCAAGCGGCGCGACCCGACGGCCAACGGGGTGATCTCGTCGGTCAGTTCGGATCGGAAGGCCAGCAGGTACCAGCCGTGGTGCACAGTCATCGGACTCACGTTCATCGGGCTCGCGTTGATCGGATTGCCTTGAGGACCTGTTCGGCGGCCCGCTCCCCGCTCGCCAGCGCGCCCTGGACCCAGGGCAGTTGCCCGCCGGCCACGGTCGCCTCACCGGCGAGGAAGAGCGTGTCGTCCACCGGCTCGGCCCACTGTCGGGCGGCGCCCTCCAGCCCGGCCCGGGGAGCGGTGAACGCCCCGCCGGCGTACGGGTCCCGGCCCCAGTCGGCGACGGTCACGTCCAGCACGGCGGCGCCGTCCGTCCAGGGCAGCACGGTGGCCAGCAGGGCGGAGGCGCAGCCCTGGTCGACGGCCGCGCGGAGCACGCCGGCCGCGTCGGCCTTGGCGACCACCAGCACCTCCGGGCGCCCGGCCGCGCAGCGGGTGAAGCCCGTGCGGCCGTCCACGTCGAAGACGATGACGGTGTCGGGCGCGGCCCGGTCCAGGGTGAACACCGCGCAGCAGCCGTCCCCGGCGGGGAGCGCGGCGGCCTCGGCCAGCTTGACCGCGGGCAGGCCGGCGATGCCGCCGACGGCGGCCGGCGGGACGGTGAGCACGACGGCCCGGGCGGCGGCGGAACCGCCGTCCGTCCGTACCGTGACCCGGCCCGGCTCGTACGCCACCTCCCGTACGGGCGAGCCGAGTCGGACGTCCAGACCGTCGGCCAGCCGCTCGGCCAGCCGGGCGAAGCCGCCCTGGACGGCGAACTCGCCCTCCCCGACCGTGTCCCCGCGGTGGGCGGCGGCGACCCCGGCGGCGCTCAGCTCCTCCGGCGCGGCGGCCCAGTTCTGCCGGAACCACTCCTCGGCGGCCGTCGCCTCCGCACCGGTGCTGCCGGTCGCCCGCAGCCAGGTGCCGACGGACAGCCCGGTGACCCCGGGGCCGCGCCGGAGCATGGCCTCCAGCTGCCAGGGCGCCCGACGCCCCCGGCTGAGCTCCCCCATCGGCCGGTCCGCGCCGCCCTCGACGATCCGGGCGGTGACCCGGCGCGGGACGGCGGCGGTCCGGCCGGGGCCGAGCAGCTCGTGCACCGGGTTGTGCTCCCCGTGCACGACCTGGGCACCCAGCTCCAACGGTGGTCCCCCGTCGGCCGGTTGGAAGGTGTGGAGGCGTCCGCCGAGCCGGTTCCGGGCCTCGTGCACCACGACGCGCAGCCCCTCCCGGGACAGCAGTCGGGCGCAGTTGAGGCCGGACGCGCCGGCACCGACCACGATGACGTCAAAGGTGTTCACGCCGCACCCCCGAGCTCGATCGGCAGGGCCCGCAGCCGCCGCGGCACCAGGCACTGGTCCCAGTCCGGCGCCCCGGCGGGCCCGCGCAGCGCCGGGAAGCGGCGGACCAGGCGGGGCAGCAGCAGCGCGGCGGTCTGCCGGACCAGCGGGGCGGCCAGGCAGAAGTGCGGGCCGCCGCCGAAGCCGAGGTGCGGGTTGGGGCTGCGGTCGAGGTGCAGCGCGTCCGGGTCGGCAAAGACCGCCGGGTCGCGGTTGGCGGCGGTGAGCACGGCGAGCACCCGGGCGCCGGCCGGCAGCACGCCGCCGTCCAGCTCGACCCGGTCGGTGGTGACCCGGGCGGTGAAGGGGATCGGCGCCTCCAGCCGCAGCAGTTCGTCGACGGCGAGCCGGGCGGCGTCCTCGTCGGCCCGGCCCAGGGCGGCGACGGCCGCGCGGTCGGGCAGCAGCAGGTGCAGGGCGTTGCCGATGAACTCGGCGAGCGGCTGCCAGCCGCCGATCACGGCCAGGCTGAGGACGCCTAGCATCTCGGCACGGCTGAGCCGGTCGTCGGCGGCCAGGGCGGCCAGCGGCACCTCGGTGTCCGCGACCGTACGGGCGTGCCCGTCCAGGAAGTGGGTGAGCGCCGTCGCCGCGCTGCGGCCGAGAGCGGCGCGGGCCGGCGGCACCATCGGGTCGAGGTTGACGGAGGCGGCCCGGGCGAGCGCCTCGAAGCGCCTCGACTGCTCGGCGGGCAGCCCGAACAGCCGGGCGTAGACGGCGGTGGCGAGCGGCCGCCCGAGGTCGGCGACGGCGTCCACCCGACCGCCCGCCGGGAGCCCGTCCACCAGCGCGTCCACGTCGGCGGCGAGCCGGGCGGCCACCGAACGGACGGCCGCCGGCCCCAGGAGCAGCGCCCCCGGGGCCCGTAGCCGGTGGTGGTCCGGCGGGTCGGTGGTGAGCATCGACGGCGGCAGCGCGTCGTCCCGGGCGCGCTCGCGCTGGCCCTGGGCGGCGGAGAAGCGCGGGTCGCGCAGCACCGTCGCGCAGTCACCGTGCCCGGTGACCAGCCAGAGCCGGGACGCGGCGTCGTAGTGGACCGGGTCGTTGGCCCGGAGCCACCGGTACGCCGGGTGCGGGTCCGCCCGCCCGGCGGGGGCGAACGGGTGGATCAGGTGCTCCGGCAGGCGCACCGGCGCCGTCGTGCTCATGGGTCCGGCTCCTTGAAATCAGCGGACCCGGGGTCCGCGCCAGCGGAAGGAGAAGGCGGTCAGCACCAGGCCGGCCAGCGACCAGGCGACCAGGACCATCGCGATGTGGCCCAGTTCCCAGTTCCCGGCGGGTTCCACGGCGGTGAAGGAGTCCGGCAGGAAGACCGAGCGGAAGCCCTGGGCCATCCACTTGACCGGGAAGAACGCGGCCACCGTCTGCATCCAGGCGGGGAGTTGGCCGAACGGGAAGAACACGCCGGAGATGAACTGGAGCACCATGAAGACCGGGGTGACGATCGCCGCCGCGGACCGGCTGTTGGGGATCAGCGCCGAGTAGGCGGCGCCGGCCATCGCGCAGGCGACGGTGCCGAGCGCGAGGTCCCAGCCGAGGGTGAACCAGCGTTCCGGGGTACTGGGCAGCGGCAGCCCGAACAGGGCGAGCGCGATGCCGATCAGCAGCACCGCCTCCAGCGCGGTGGTGACGATGACCCGCACCAGCTTGCCGATGAAGTACGCCGACTTGGGCATCGGGGTCATCGCTAGCCGGCGGACCGTGCCGGTGTCCCGCTCGATCGCGATGTTGATCGCCAGACCGGAGAAGGAGGTGCTCATCACGCCGGCGGCGATGATGCCGGCCATGAACACCTGCTTGAGGTCGGTGTCGGTGCCGGCCACCTTCCCGGAGAAGATCGAGCCGAAGACGACCAGCAGGATCACCGGGAACATCAGGGTGAAGACCAGCGACTGCTTGTTCCGGAAGAACGCCCGCAGCTCCACCTTGGAGCGGGCCACCGAGGCCCGCCAGATGCCGGGCGGCCGGCCGGCGCGACGGGGCGCGTCGACGGCCGGCGCCGTCGCGGGGGTGTGGGTGAGGGTCATCGCTTGCCCGCCTCGTCGCCGATGCTCTGGGTGGTGTCCGCGCCGCGGTCGGTCCCGTCCACGTTCTCCCGGATCAGGTCCAGGTACACGTCCTCCAACGTGGGCCGGTGCACCCGCAGTTCGGGCAGTTCGCCGACCCCCGCGTGGTGCGCCCAGGGGACCAGCGCGGCGAGCAGCGCGGTCGGGGCGTGGGTGCCGATCCGGAGGACGCCGTCCGCGCCCACCGGGGCCGGTTCGGCCCCGGGTGGCAACGACGGCAGCGTGCGGCCCGCCAGCTCCGGCGGAATCCGGAAGGAGACCGTGGTCGGAGTCTGCGTTCGGCCGCCGAACTCGGCCAGCGGCCCGCACTGGACCACCCGGCCGGCGACGATCACCGCGGCGCGCTCGCAGAGCGCCTCGGCCTCGTCGAGGTAGTGCGTGGTGAGCACGGTGGTGCGTCCGCGCTCGGAGAAGTAGCGGACCAGGTCCCAGGCCTCCCGACGGGCCACCGGGTCCAACCCGGTGGTGGGTTCGTCGAGGAAGATCAGGTCCGGGTCGCCGACGATGCCCACCGCGACGTCGAGCCGCCGGGCCTGGCCTCCGGAGAGGTCGGTGCTCTGCTTCTTCTCGTGCTTGCCCAGTCCGACCATGTCGATGACCTGGCCGACCGGCAGCGGGTTCGGGTAGAACGCCGCGAAGTGCTCGACGACCTCGCGGACCGTCAGGTCCGAGTAGGCGCCGGTGGTCTGCGGGACCACCCCGATCCTGGCGCGCCAGTCGCGCCGGTCCTCGGCTGGGTCGCAGCCGAGGACCCGCACGTCACCGCCGGTTCGCTGGCGGACGCCCTCCAGGATTTCGACGGTCGTCGTCTTGCCCGCGCCGTTCGGCCCGAGCAGGGCGAAGACCTCACCCCGGTAGATGTCCAGATCCAGACCCTGGACCGCATGCCAGTCGCCGTAACTCTTGCGCAGGCCGCGGACTGAGACGGGGTGTTCCCCGACGGCAGTCGCCACTGTGGATCGCTCCTTGGTGGGGTAATCAGGCCGACCTGGTGTTCAGGTCGACCGGCCGGGCGCCTTGCCCGGCGGGCGGGTTTCCCGGCTCGATCAGGTGCAGCAGCAGCACGGGCAGCAGCAGGAGTTGCCGCCGGCCGCGATGTCCGACAGGTCGCCCTCGCTGAGCTCAGCGGTGTCGATCTGCGGGGTCTCCGGGATGTGGAACTCGTAACGGCCGGTCGCCAGACCGATCTCGTACAGCTCCACCTGCACCTCGAGGTTGCCCTCCTGCTCGCCCTCGGCGGCAGTCTGGACGATGACGATCTCCGCGTCGGCCGGGAGCTCCAGGCCGGCCTCGGCGAGGGCGGCACGGGCGTCGGTACGCAGGCGGGCCGCGTACTCCTCGCTCGACCAGGCGCTGATCAGGGCGCGGGTGTAGCCGTTGACGAACTCGGCCCGCTTCCTCTGGTCCAAAGCCAT
The DNA here is from genome assembly GCF_044749365.1 of Kitasatospora sp. NPDC089509. NCBI lineage: Bacteria > Bacillati > Actinomycetota > Actinomycetes > Kitasatosporales > Streptomycetaceae > Kitasatospora > Kitasatospora sp. NPDC089509. The sequence continues at coordinate 85,236 of NZ_JBIVHS010000031.1, forward strand.
GAGAATTTTCCTTTTCTCCGGTTTCCGGTTGGCCGTCGGCGGGCCTCGGCACTTTCGTGCTTCCCGGCGCCGCCGACAAATGAAGAATGACACGGCCGCAATTGACCGCCAAGACCTCACTTCCGGCGCCTGGACTAAGTATTGAGCACGTGCGGCGGGTGCGGTAGATTTCAGGCGTCCCGCACCCTTGAATACGTATCAGAATACGCATCGACCTACGCATCGAAATGCGTACCGGGAAATCACCGGGAAATGCGTACGTACGTATTCGGCGGATGCGTACGTACTCCGGAAGTCCCGGGTGAGCATCGAGAGGAAACACGGGGGTGGTCCGCACCGTGCCTACGCACACCGTCCCGCCAGGCCCTGCCGACGACGTCGACATGGCGCTGATGAGGGAGTCGCCGCTCGACTTCATCACCGGCCTGGCCCGCACCTACGGCGACGTCACCCGGCACCGCGCCGCCGGTGACACCGTCTACCTGCTCAACCGGCCCGAGTACGCCCGGCACGTGTTGAAGGACAACGGCGCCAACTACAGCAAGGAGGGCACCCCGGACGACGCCATGCTGCGCCCGCTGCTCGGCAACGGGCTGCTGACCAGCAACGGCGCCGACTGGGCCCGCCAACGGCACCTCACCGCGCCCGCGTTCCGCCCCAGCGCGGTCCGCACCTTCGACGCGATCGTCACCGACGCCACCGCCCAGATGCTGGAGCGCTGGCGGCCCGCCGTCGAGGCCGGCACCCCGCTGGAGGTGGACCAGCACCTCACCGCGCTCACCCTGGGCATCCTCACCCACGCCATCCTCGGCGCCGACATCGACGGCATCGGGGAGGGCTTCGCCCGCGCGGTGGACGCCGTCAACCGCTGCATCGGGCACTACGTGCCCAGCCCGGACCCGGACCCGGCCGACACCGCCCGCCGGTACGCCGACTTCGGGCGCGCCCGGGTGTTCCTCAACACCGTCACCCGCACCCTGATCGCCGCCCGCCGGGCGGGCGGCGGCAGCACCGGTGGCAGCAGCTGTCCCGTGGGCGGCGACAAGGCCGGCGGTGACAAGGCCGGGGGTGACAAGGCCGGCGGCGACCTGCTGGACACCCTGATGTCCACCCACCACCTGGTCTCCGACGAGGACCTCCGCGACCAGGTGCTGACCATCGTGATGGCCGGCCACGAGACCACCGCCAAGTCCCTGACCTGGACCCTCTACCTGCTCGACCGCCACCCCGAGGAGCTGGCCAAGGTCCGCGAGGAGGTCGACCGGGTGCTCGGCGGCCGCCCGCCGACCGCCGCCGACCTGGCCGACCTCCCCGCCTGCCGGAGGGCCATCCAGGAGGCGATGCGGCTCTTCCCGCCGGTCTGGCTGATCTCCCGCCGGGCCGTCGGGCCCGACGTCATCGGCGGGTACGACGTCGAACCCGGCACCCTGGTGTGCGTCAGCCAGTGGGTGCTGCACCGCCACCCCGAGTACTGGACCGAGCCGGACGCCTACCGCCCGGACCGCTTCGACGGCGCCGACCTGCCCAGCCACCTCTACCTGCCGTTCGGCGGCGGCGACCGGATCTGCGTCGGCCAGCACTTCGCCATGCTGGAGGCCGTCCTGGTGCTCGCCGCCCTGCTCCAGTCCGTCCGGCTGGAACTGGTCGAGGGCTTCCCGGTCGAGCCCGAGGCCCTGGTCACCCTCCGCCCCAAGCACGGCATGACGATGATCGCGAGGCCCCGATGACCACCTCCGTACGCCCCGTGGGCGGTTCCTACGACCCGGCGCGCACCACCGGCGGCGGCCTGGCCGCCGAACTCGACCGGCTGGAGGCACAGGCCGCGCTCTCGTTCCCCGAGGAACTCCGCATCCTGCGCGAACTCGGCATCGGGGGAACGGTGTTGGAGCTCGGCGCCGGACCGGGCGCGGTGACCCGACGGCTGCGCGCCGCGCTGCCCGCCGACAGCGCGCTGATCGCCGCCGACATCGACGGCGAACTGCTCGCCCACGCGGCCGGCCCCGGTGTCACCCTGCTGGTCGCCGACGGCGCCGAACTGCCCCTGCCGGACGCCAGCGTGGACTTCGTGCTGCTGCGCTACGTCCTCCAGCACGTGCCCGACCCGGTCGCGGTGCTCGCCGAGGTCCGGCGGGTGCTGCGCCCGGGCGGCCGGGTCGCCGTCACCGAGGTCGACTCCGCACTGTGGGGCGCCGCCGAGCCCTCGTACCCCGAACTCGCCGGTGTGCACGCCAAGATGGCCGCCGCCCAGCGCGCCGACGGCGGCGACCGCTCGATCGGCCGCCGGCTGCCCCTGCTGCTGCGCGCGGCCGGCTTCGAACAGCCGGTGCTGCGCCCGTTCGCCACCACCAACGACGACCACCCCACCGACGCCTTCGCCCCGCAGCTCGGCCCGCAGCGCCTGGAGCCGCTGGTCGCCCGGGGCGTCCTCTCACTGGCCGAGCTCGCCCTCGCCGCGGACCGCTGGAACCGCTTCCGGTCGGACCCCGACGCCTGGGTGATGCTGCTCGGCCTCACCGCCGCCGCGACCGCACCCGCGGGCCGCGGACCGCAGGAAACCGCAGCACCCGCAGCTGTCTGACCCCCGCACCCACCTCTCGGAAAGGACCCTCTCCATGCACCCCAAGGTGAAGATCTTCATCACCATCTTCTGCTACATCAGCGCCGTCGCCGGCCTGGTCACCGCCGTGATGGACGCCAGCCAGAAGCCCGCCGACACCACCTCCGCGGTGGTCGCCGGCGCGCTCGGGGTGGCCTTCCTGCTGGGCGGCCTGGCGCTGACCCGGAAGCCGCGCTACTGAGGATGGCGGCCGGTGGCTTAGCGACGACGGAACGGGTCGGGGGGTAAGGCTTCGAAAGCCTTACCCCCCGACCCGTTCCTGGCGCCCGACCCGTTTCCGGCCCCCGCCCCGTTTCGGTCCCCGGCCGTTGCCGCTCCCCGCGCCTACCGCCCCCTGCGCAGCGGGTTGATCACCCCGAACGCCCCGGTCAGCGTGGACGGGTCGACGAAGGAGCCGCCCGGCCCGTGGGTGCGGACGAAGTTGCTCACCAGCCCGGAGAACGACGGGTCGACCTTCGCCCGGTACGCCGCCAGCAGATTGACCCGCTCCGGCGTGGACAACTCCTGCTCGGCGCGCAGCTGGTGGCTGCGCGAGAGGTGGTACATGCCCTCGACGGTGTAGCCGGCGTCCAGCCAGCCCTGCCAGAGCGCGTCGCGGTCCGCCTCCTGCCCGGCGAAGTGCTCCAGGGCGCGCGGCCGCGGCTCGGTCGGGGCCGCCGGCGTCGGCACCCCGTCCGCCGACACCGGCTCGGCCCGCAGCTCGACCCGTCGTCCACCCAGGTAGAGCACCGAAACGCCCTTGCGGACGCAGAAGTTGAGCGCCTGGGCGGCCTGGTCGACGACCGCCTCGGCCTTGTCGTTGAGCGAGGTGTTGCAGAGGATCGGCACCCCGGTCGCGGCCCGGAAGGCGTCCAGCGCCCGGTGCAGCCGCGGGTTGGCCGCCGCGCTGACGGTCTGGTGCCGGGCCGAGCCGTCCAGGTGGACGATCGCGGGCACCAACTCCCGTACCTCCGGCCGGACCTGCACGGCCTCCAGCATGTACGGCGACTCGCGGTCGGAGGCGAACCACTCGCCCGCGTGCTCGGCCATCACCATCGGCGCGACCGGCCGCCACCACTGGCGCCGCTTGTACGCGTTCAGCAGGTCCTTGACCTTCTCCGAGCGCGGGTCGCCGAGCAGGCTGCGGTGGCCCAGCGCGCGCGGTCCGAGCTCGGCCCGGCCGTCCACCCAGGCGATCACGCCGTCCGAGACGTCGGCGACGAAGCGCTCGTCCTCGAAGTCCGTCACCGAGACGATCCACGGCGCGAACTCGGCCAGCGCCTCCTCGGTGTCCAGCACGTCCCGGCCGTAGTACGGGGAGTCGATCCGCAGCTCGGAGTCGGCGAGCAGGCCGGCCCCGTACAGGCCCAGCAGGCCGAGGCCGATGCCCTGGCCGGAGTCGTTGGCGCACGGCGGGGAGACCAGGCCGCGGAAGCCGAAGCGGTCCATCAGCAGGGTGTTGGTGGGGCAGTTGAGCGCGTAACCGCCGGTGGTGGCGAGGTGGGTGTCCTCGGCGCGGATGCCGCCGACCTCCAGCAGCCGCTGCACGTTACGGATCGCGACGCCCTCGCAGCAGCGCTGGACGACCTTCATCACGGCGCTGCGCAGGTGGTCCTCGCGGCTGAGCGAGTTGTCCAGCTCGGCGTCGGCGAGCTGCCGTTCGGCGGCGTCCACCACCGAGCGCACCAGGTCGTGGGCGGCCTTCCAGGGCTGGGTCGCCGAACCGCCGAAGAAGGTGACGTCGGCGATGGCGGCCTCGGCGTCAAACTCGATCGCGGCCGTGGAGGCGGAGGCCAGCGCCATCAGCGAGCCGGGCTCCAGCCCGAACACCGTCTCGGCCGCGGTGTACAGCGGCCCGGGTGACTCCACCGGCTCGAAGGTGATCCGGCCCTGCTTCACCACGCAGCCCGCGTACCAGTACGGGTTGGGGCGGCTCTCCTGCGCGTAGTCGGGCAGCGCGTCGATCGCCAGGCCGACGATCTGACCCTCGCGGAACAGCGGGACGTCCCGCAGCACGCCGCTGAACAGGTGCGCCAGGCTGTGCAGCGGGAAGTCCTCCGCGCCGGCCGGCTTCGGCACCGGCTGCGTCCCGGGCAGGCCGGGGGTGCCCCAGGTGGCGGTGACGTCGTCGAGGGTCAGCCCCTCCTCGGCCAGCAGCGCCGACAGGAAGGCCGCCGAACGGCCCTCGGTGTACAGCGGCCAGAAATGGTGCTTCTGCCCGCTGACCCGCTCCAGTTCCCAGACCCGGACGAGTTCGACGTCCGCCCCGTCCCGGCGCCAGAGCGCGACGTTCTGGTCGTGCCGGACCGAGAAGACCGCACCCGGCCCCGGCGGCGTGAGATAGGCGGAAAGGAAATGCTCGGCCACGGTTACCTCTTTTTCCTCGGTCTGCCAGGTTCTGTCAGGACGAGGTTTTTCCGGCCCGTGCGCGAAGGGCTGTCCCGGGAATTCCGGTACCCCGCCCAGGGCCGGCCGCCTGCCCCCGGCATCAGCGACTACCCGGTCATTCGACCACGCGTGCGGACGGCCGGTACATACTGAAATCCCCGTTTACGCACGCCCCGGCAGCGCCGCGTACGCATGCGCAGCAGGGCCCTCCCCCTGTTGCCCCGGCGCTACCACTTCCGGGTCGCCACCACGGCGGCCGCCAGCGCCGTGCACCCTCCGGCCACCATCACCACCGAGGTCGACCAGGCGTCCACCACCGCCCCGCCCGCCAGCGCGCCGACCGAGATGGTGGCCTGGAACGAGGACGTGAAGACGACCGTCGCCGCCTCCGGCGCGTGCGGCGCCGCGCGAGCGAACCAGCCCTGGACGCAGACCGGGACGGCCCCGTACGCGAGGCCCCACCCCACCAACAGCACCGCCGCCCCCGGCTCCGACCGTCCGAGGACGGGCAGCAGCAGGACGGCCGTCGCCAGCAGCAGGATCACGCCGGTGAACGCGGCACGCCGCAGCCCGCCCACGAAGTTCCCCACCACACCCGCGATTCCGTACACCAGCAGCAGCGCGGTGACGCCGCCCGGCCCGACGCCGGTGACGTCCGCCAGGAACGGCGTGACGTAGGTGTACGTGCCGAAGTGGGCGGTCACCAGGAGCAGCGTGACCACGAGCCCGGCCCGGACGGCCCGCAGCCGGAGCAGTCCGCGCAGCACGGCGAAGGCGGTCGGGGTCTGCGGCGGCAACGGGGGCAGGGTCGCGGCGAGGGCCGCGACCACGGCGAGGCTCAGCACCGCCATCGCCGCGAACGCCGCCCGCCACCCGGCCAGTTGGCCGAGCAGGACCCCGGCGGGCACCCCGAGCACCGAGCCCAGCGGCACCGCCGAGAAGATCACCGCGTTCGCCCGTCCCTGCCGGGGCGCGGCCACCAGCCGCGGGGCGAGCCCGGCGCCGATCGACCAGAACGCGCCGATGACGACTCCGAGCACGACCCGGGCGGCGAGCACCGCCCAGTAGCCGGGCGCGGCCGCGTCGACGAGGTCGGCGAGTGCGAGGGCCAGCATCAGGCCGCAGAGCACGACCCGGCGGTCGGCCCGCCGGACGGCGACCGTGACGGTCGGGGCGGCCACGGCGGCGACGAGGCCGGGCAGGGTCATCATCAGCCCGGCGGTGCCGTCGGAGATCCGGAAGGTGGCACCGATCGACGTGAGCAGGCCGATCGGCAGCAGCTCGGTGGTGACGATGGCGAAGATCCCCGCCGTCACGGAGACGACGGCGAGCCAGTCACGCGCCCGCCCCGGGGCGGGCCTGCGGGCAACAGCGGGAGAAGTCGTGGTCACCTGACCACCCCACCAGCCACCCCGCCCCGGCACCGGCGTGATTGCGACGCCAACGTCCGCACCGCCCTGGCGCAGGAAGTCGGCCCGTCCGACTTCCTGCGCCGGGGCGCGTCAGACCACCGCGAGCCGGTCCACCAGCAGTTCCACCCGGTTCTCTACGAACTCCGCCGGGAGCCGGCCCGCCCGGGTCAGCGTCGCCTGGCCGTGCAGGGCGGCCCAGAACACCTCGGTGAACACCCCCGGGTGGACGCCCTCCCCGGCGACCTCGCCGAGGGTCTCCAGCAGGGCGGCGAAGGCGTCCTTCAGCTGCTCGGGAGTGGACTCCTGGGCGAAGGCCAGGCCGCCGTCGAGCTGGAACATCGCGTCGTAGACCGCCGGGTTGGCGGCGGCGAAGTCGAGGTAGGCCCGGGCGAGGGCGGCCACCCGGGCGCGGCGACCATCCGCCGCGGCCGTCGCGGCCCGCAGCACCGCGGCCATCTCGGTGGCGCCCTCCAGGGCGACCGCACCGATGATCTCGCGTTTGCCGCGGAAGTGGCTGTAGAGGACGGGCTGGCTGTATTCGATGCGCTCGGCGAGCCGGCGGGTGGTGACCGCGTCCCAGCCCTGCTGCTCGGCGAGTTCACGGGCGGTCGCCACGATGAGGCGCTCGCGTTCCGCCCGTTCGCGCTGCTTGCGTTCCTGTACCGACATGACCCAAATCCTAGCACCGCTAGACAACAGAGCGGCAGCAGTACTAGCGTTGCCTCATCACCTAGCAGCGCTAGAAACCAGGGGTCGTCATGCTCACCGCACTTGAGGTCTTCACCACCGTCTCCGTCGGCCTGATGGTGGGCGTGGAGCTCTCCGTCGCCTTCGTCATGAACCGGATCTTCGCCGCCCTCCCCGAGGACGCCGGCCAACTGGCCCGCGCCCACGGCGGCCGGATGCTCGGCGCCCTGATGCCCTTCTGGTACATCAGCTCGGTCGTCCTCGCCGGCATCTGGGCCGTCGCCGGCCGGCAGCACGGCACCGGCCTCGTCCTCACCGCCGCCGCACTGCTGGTCGTCAGCGTGCTGATGTCCGTCCTGCTGCTCGTCCCGATCAACAACCGCAGCAAGACCTGGACCCCCGAGAACCGGCCCGCCGACTGGAAGGAGCAGAGCGACCGCTGGGACCGCTACCACTACGCCCGCGTCGCCGTCATCGTCGCCGCCTTCGCCCTGCTGGTCACCGCCCTCGTATGAGCACGGCGGCTCGACTGAGCACCACCGCACGGCAGCCCCACAGCACAGCACAGCACAACGGCGCAGGAAGTCGGCCGGTCCGACTTCCTGCGCCGACCCGCGTCCGGCCCTGTTACGGCGAGAGCCGGTTCGGCCCTCGGAACAGGAACGTCGCCTCCCGGATCGAGCCGAGGCTGAGCAGGACCATCAGCACCCGGCCCAGACCCATCCCGAAGCCCCCGTGCGGCGGGCACCCGTAGCGGAAGGCGTTCAGGTAGTCCCGCATCGGCTCCGGGCTCATGCCCTTCTCCGCGGCCTGCTCCAGCAGCACCTCGTACCGGTGCTCACGCTGGGCGCCGGTGGTCACCTCCAGACCGTTCCACAGCAGGTCGAAACTCAGCGTCACGCCCGGCTCGTCGGCCGCCCGCCGGTGGTAGAACGGCCGGATGCCGACCGGATAGCGGGTGACGAACACGAACTCGTGCCCGGTGCTCTCCTTGATGCAGGCCGCGAGGGCCCGCTCACCCTCCGGGTCCAGGTCCTCCTTCGTCCCCTCCGGGTCCCAGCCGCCCGCCCGCAGCAGTTCCTGCGCCTCGGCCATGGTGATCCGGGGGAACGGCGTGGCCGGCACGGTGACCTCGACGCCGAACTGCTCGGCGATCGCCGCCCCGTGGACCTCCGCCACCCTCCCGATCGCGTGGGCGAGCATCCGCTCCTCGAAGGCCATCACCTCCTCGACGTCGTCGATCCAGGCCAGTTCGACGTCGACGCCGGTGAACTCGGTGGCGTGCCGGAAGGTGAACGACGGCTCGGCGCGGAACACCGGGCCGATCTCGAAGACCTTCTCCACCCCCGCCGCGATCGCCATCTGCTTGTAGAACTGCGGCGACTGCGCCAGGTACGCGCTGCGGCCGAAGTAGCCCAGCTCGAAGACCTCCGCGCCGGACTCCGAGGCGCTGCCCATCAGCTTGGGGGTGTGCATCTCGGTGGCACCCTCGGCGTAGGCGTACTCGCGCATCCCCTGCTCCAGGGTGGTCTGCACGGCGAACACCAGCTGGGCGGCGGGCCGGCGGCGCACGTCCAGGAAGCGCCAGTCCAGGCGCTGCTCCAGGCCGGTGTGGTCGTCGATCGGCAGCGGAGCGGCGGCCCGGTTCAGCACCTCGACCGTCTCCGGGACGAGCTCCAGGCCGCCGAGCTTCACCTGTGCCGCCTCGACCACCCGGCCGGTGATCCGTACGGCGGACTCGGGCGTGAGGGCGTCGAGTTGGGCCTCCAACGGCCCGCCGTCCCGCCGGTGGGTGACCTGCACCGGACCGGTGCCGTCCCGCACGATGACGAACTGCATCCTGGCCTGCAGGCGGAGGGTGTGCACCCACCCGCAGACGGAGACGGTACGGCCGAGGTGTTCGCTCAACTCGGCGACGCGTACGCGGTTGTGGATCATTGAGGTCCTCCGGGGGACATCGTCATGATCCCTTGGGAGTGCGGGCGAGAAGGGGACTCGCGGTACCACCGCACTTTCGCCGCCACACGGGTGGCGGCCTCGTTCGGCCCGATGACGGGGGCCGGCCGGCGGGGCATTGGACCGCCTCGGCGGCGGCCGTTCCTCCCCGCGGCTCGGGAGGGTCTTCACCTCGGGGCGCGGGACCGCCTTCCCAGCTACCGGCGGTTCTCTCTGCTCGCGTGATCCCTGGCTACTCGTCTCCGTCGACGCGTTGCGCAGCAGGATACGAACCGCGCGGGGGCGGGGCAATCGATAAACGGGGGCGGGCACGTACGGCGGCCCCTCCACCGGAACGGGTGGAGGGGCCGCCACGGGACCGTACGGTCAGTTCAGCATCATCGAGGACGCCTGGTCGTTGAACGACGCGGGCACGTCGGTGCAGCGGCCGGACGAGACGGTGAAGGAGGTGCCCTCGTAGGCGGGCTGCGAGAAGAGGGTGACGGACGTGCCGGTGTGGTTGCAGACCGAGCTGATGATCTTGTCGAAGCCGTAGTCGGACATCCAGTCGACGTTCTCGTCGGCCAGCATGACCCGGCCGTTCTGCGGGTTGTTGAGCCCGTAGTTCTCGTACAGACAGACGAACCCGTCGTTGCACAGGCCGGCGCCCTGCCCGCTGATGACGTGCACGCTCCGGGTGGTGGCGGTGGCCGACTGGACGGGGAGGGCGACCATACCGGCGAGCACGGCGGTGGCCATGACGAGGGGGAGGCGAAGCTTCAAGGAGATCTCCTTGGTCGGCGGGGGTGAGTCCCCCGGCTCCCCGCATCATGAACAAACGACACAAATCGGACACAGAGACACCAGGCGTCTTCACGAACATCACTTGGATGGTGCACCAGCAACATTCGAGGCCGGGTGAGTGACGAGCGGAGGCGGTCGAATCCGACGGTCGGATCTGACGATGTTTTTGACAGAGCAGCCAATAACTGGCACGATCCCCACCATGGCACGCCCGAGGAAGTTCGACACCGAGGCCGCGATCGACGCGGCCATGAACACCTTCTGGACCAAGGGGTACACCGCGACCTCGACCGACGACCTCGCCGAGAGCACCGGCATGCTGCGCGGCAGCCTCTACAACGCCTTCGGCGGCAAGCGCCAGCTGTTCGAACTCACCCTGCACCGCTACCGCGCGGGCGGCGCCGCCGGGGCGAACCCGCTGCGCGACGACCGGCCGCCGCTGGAGCGCGTCCGGCAGCTGCTGCTGACCGGGGTCGACCGGGCCGCGACCGACCACCGGGGCTGCCTCGCGGTCAACACCGTCACCGAACTGGCCGTCCGTGAGCCGGAGTTGGCCCAGCTGGCCCGACAGGCCTTCGTCCCGCTGGAGGCCGCGCTGACCACCGCCGTCGAGGAGGGCCGACTGCGCGGCGAGATCCGCGCCGACCGCGCCCCGCAGGTGCTCGCCCGCCAGGTGATGGCCGGCTTCCACGGACTGCTGCTCCAGGCCAAGGCGGGCTTCGAGCCCGAGTCGCTGCACGCGACCGTCGACGCGATCATCGACGACCTGCGCGCCTGAGCGCCCTGCACGCCTGCACGCCTGCACGCCTGCACGCCTGCACGCCTGCGCCCGCGCGCCTGACGAGCTCCACCCCGGGCCGGCCCGGGCTTCCTCATGCCCAAGTTTTTGGCACTTCCACCAATAATTGAAGCAATAATCGAAGCGGAGTCCAGCCCCATGTCCCTCCTGCGCCGCCCACCCCTCCTCCCCGTCGTCCTGGCGGCCTTCTTCATGTACGGCTTCGACGGCAACGCCGTGAACGTCGCCCTCCCCGCCATCCGCGCCGACCTCGGCGCCGGCCAGGCCGCGCTCGAACTGGTCGTCGCCGGCTATGTGTTCAGCTACGCCACCGGACTCGTCCTCGGCGGACGGCTCGGCGACATCCTCGGCCACCGCCGGATGTTCCTCGCCGGCATGGCCGCGTTCACCGCCGCCTCCGTGCTGTGCGGACTCGCCCAGTCCCCCGCCCACCTGGTGCTCGCCCGCATGCTCCAGGGCCTCACCGCCGCCGCCATGGTCCCCCAGGTGCTCGCCCTGATCACCACCGCGATCCCCGCCGCGGGCCGGCCGCGCGCCCTCGCCTGGTTCGGCGTCACCGGCGGACTCAGCGGCGTCTGCGGCCAGTTGCTGGGCGGCGTCCTGCTCGACGGCGACCTCCTCGGCCTCGGCTGGCGCGCCGTCTTCCTGGTCAACCTGCCGGTCGGCCTGATCGTCCTCGCCCTCGCCGCCACCGTTCTGCCGCGCACCACCACCCGTCGCCGCCCCGCCCTGGACGGCATCGGCGTGCTCGCGATCTCCGGCTCGCTCGCCCTCGCCCTCGTCCCACTGGTCCTCGGCCGCGAGGCCGGCTGGCCGCTCTGGGGCTGGGCGATGCTCGCCGCCGCCGTCCCCGCCCTCCTCGCCGCCCTGCGCTGGGAGCACCGGCTCGCCGCCCGAGGCGGACAGCCGCTGCTCGACCCCGCCCTGCTCCGCAGCCGGGTCTTCCGCACCGGACTCGCCGTGAACGCCGCCTTCATGGCCTTCTTCGCCGGCTTCGTCTTCGTGATCAGCCTGACCGTCCAGACCGGCTTCGGCTACAGCCCGCTGCGCTCCGGCCTGGTCTTCACCCCCATGGCCGTCCTCGCCATGGTCGCCTCGCTCACCGGCAAGCGGCTGCTCCCCCGGTACGGGCTGCGCGTCCCGATCGCCGGCGGGGCGATCACCGCCCTCAGCCTGCTGCTCACCGCGCTCGCCCTGCAGACCGAGGGCGCGCACCACGCCCTGCCCGTCCTGCTCACCGCCATGGGCCTGATGGGCCTCGGCAACGGCCTGGTCCTGCCCTCGCTGATCGGCGCCCCGATGGCCGGCATCGCCCCCGAACGGGCCGGCACCGCCTCCGGCACCCTCGCCACCACCCAGCAGTTCGCCGCCGTCACCGGCGTCGCCGTGATCGGCGGCAGCTACTTCGCCGTCCTCGACCACCACGACCCGGCCACCGCCGCGGCCGTCGGCAGCTGGCTCGCCCTGGGCGCCGTCCTCGCCATGATCGGCCTCACCGCCCGGCTCGCCCGCGTCACCCCGGCGCCGACGCCCGCCCCCGCACCGGCCGACGCACGGGTTCAGCCCGCCTGACGGACCTTGACCCCACCCACCAGCGAGTACGAGCGGACCTTCACCACCGGTCCGCCCGGCTCCCCGGCCACACCCCTGCTGCGCCCGCCCAGCAGCGAGAACCCGCTGACCTCCACCGCCGTCCCGGCCGGCACGGTCAGGTCCACCCCACCGAACACCGAGAACGCGTCCACCTCGGCCGAGGCACCCTCCGGGTAGGCCAGCTCCGCGCCACCGACCAGGGCCGCCTTCACCAGGTGCGTCCCGTCCACCGGCAGCACCGCCCCGGTGTGGTCCAGCTTGGCCCCGCCCACCGCCGCCACGTGCACCGTGCGCTCCCGGGCCGCGAAGTCGCCCCGGTGCTTCAGGCCGCCCAGCAGGGCCAGGCTCCACTCGGTGCGGCGGGCCGGGGTCCCGGTGTTCTTCGTGATCTCCATGCCCTGAAACCTACGGCCGCGCCCTGAACCCCCGTCAGTGCCCGCCGCCACCTCTCCCGGATGACAGACGTCATGGTCAGCGCCCCACGCACCGCAGAACGGCCCGGGTCCCGGCCGGTGGTCGAACCACCGGCCGGGACCCGGGCCGTAGGAGTGGGGAAGTCCCGAACGGGACCGGGGGTCAGGCCCGCGCGTCGGCCTTGGCGTCGTACGCGGCGAAGAACTCGTCGGCGATCTCCCGGGTGCGCGGCAGCTCGGCGACCGGCTCGCCGATCACCCGCCCGGCCAGCTCACCGGCGAGCCGGACCACGTCCTCCCGCAGCTCGGCCTCGGCCAGCACCCGGTCGGCGGCCAGCTGCACCTGCGCCTCGGCGACCATCCGGTCCCGCAGCTCCTGACCCTCGGCCCGCAGCCGGGCGATGATCGCCGCGCCCTCCTCGATGGTGGTCTGCCGGATCACCGCCGCCTCGTGCCGCGCCGCGGTGAGCTCCGCCTGGAACTCCTCGTACACCCGCTGCGCCTCGGCCCGGGCCGCCTCCGCCCGCTCGACACCCCCCTCGGTGGCATCCCGGCGCTCCCCCAGCACCTTCTCGATCCGCGGCAGCAGCACCGCCCCGAGGATCCCGAATATCAGGAAGAAACAGACGAGTCCGATCACCAACTGCGCAAGATCAGGCTTCAAAGGTCCCATGACACCAAGATAGTTGAGCGCCCATCACTCACCCCGGCCGGGTGCCGCCCCGCCCCCGGGAACGACGAAGGGCGCCCTCCCCGGAGGGAGAACGCCCAAGGCCGGTACGGATCGTTCGTCTGTGGGCCACCAGGGGCTCGAACCCTGAACCTACGGATTAAAAGTCCGCAGCTCTGCCAATTGAGCTAGTGGCCCGCGGCCCTGCCTACCGGAGGCACCCGGGTGGGAAGGGCCATGGCGATCCTACCCGGTGGGCCCCAGGGCTCCGCCAGTGGATTGGCCGGGCGCGCCGGGTGCGGGAGGTGCGGCTTGAGCCGAGCTGTAGGGCGGGCTGTAGTGGGCGGCCCGGACGCGGCGCAGCCAGGCCTCGGCGGGGCGGGGGTCGGGGGCCTCGGGGAGCACGCCGGGGCGGGCCAGCTGGTCGACGGCTTCGGCGAGCAGGTGTTCGGCGGTGGCGGGGCAGTCGGCGATGCGTTCGCCGAGGTCGCGGACGCGTTCCGGGTCGGGGAGGCGGATCAGGTTGCGGCCGGTGCGGTGCAGCCGGACGGCCTGCTCGACCAGCCGGACCAGGTGCCGGGCGTGCTTGGCGGCCCGGCGGCGGGTGGCCGGGTCGGTGGTGTCGCGGGTCAGCAGCTTGCGGAACTGCTGGTCCGCGTAGCCGAGATAGGCCTTGCGGACGGCGGGGGCGCTGAGGAAGCTCGACCGGATCCCGACCAGTTCCCGGCCGAGCGGGCTGGTGGTCTCGTACAGCTCCTCGGGCAGCCAGACGAGTTCGGAGGCGGTCGGGTTGCAGGACAGCGCCAGCCGGCACCACTTGGCGGCTTCGTGCAGGGTGACGTCCGGCGCGGTGCCGACGTGCGACTCGGCCGGGCGGTGCAGACCGTGCAACTCCTCGGTGGGGACAGCGAACAGGCCGAGCCGGTCGACGTCAGAACCCGCGTGGGCGAAGCCGTAGGCGGTGGAACCGACGATGCCGGAGAGCAGGACGGTGCCCGAGGGCAGGGTCGCACCGGGGACGGACATGCGTTCTCCTCTCGCTCACCTGTGACGCCGGGTACCGCATCCTCTCCGGAACCGGCCGCGCCGGGCGAGCGATTTCCGGTCCGGGGCCCGCCCCGCCGCCGATACTGGGCGGATGGAGCACAGCCGTGGGATCGACACCGAGAAGCTGCGGGCCTGGTGGTCGCACCGGCAGTGGCTGGACCGCCCGCACCCCGGGGCCTCCGCCGCCGAGGTCCTGGCCGCCACCGGCTGGGCCCGCTCGGTCGGCGGCGCGGCCCCGTACCTGGGCCTGTTCGCCCGGGCCGGGCTCGGCCGGGCGGAGGTGGACGCGGCGGTGGCCGCCCTGGCGGTGCACGAGCTGCCCTCCGCGCGCGGCTGCACCTATGTGCTGCCCGCCGTCGACTTCGCGCTCGGCCTGGCCGTCGGCGCGGCCGCCCCGGCGGGTGAACTGGCCGCCGCGGAGAAGCACCTGGGCGTCGGCCGGGACGAGGTGGAGCAGCTCTGCCTGGCCGTCGAGCGAGTCCTGGCCGACGGCGCGACGCTGGACCCGACCACCATCCGGGAGGCGGTCGGCGACGCCGTCCGGCCGCTCGGCGAGGCGGGCCGCAAGCGCGGCCTGTCGACCACCCTGCCGCTCGCCCTCGGGCTGATGCAGTCCCGCGGCCGGATCCGCCGGGTGCCGGTCAACGGCCGCCTGGACCAGCAGCGTTACGGCTACGTCGGCTGGGACCAGCCGGCCGCCGGGAACGCCGTCGACCTCGCCCGCCGCTACTTCTCCTGGGCCGGCCCGGCCACCCTCGGGCACTTCCGCTGGTTCTCCGGCTTCTCCGCGGCCACCGCCCGCGCGGCCGTCGCCGAGGCCGGTCCGGTCCCGGTCGAGCCCGGCTCCGAGCTGCTGCTGCCGCCCGAACTCGCCGAGGAGTTCGCCGAGTTCGAGGCACCGGCCGAACCGCACTACACCCTGCTGGCCGGCATCGACGGCATCCACCTGCTGCACCGCGACCTGCCCCCGGCTGCTCGACCCGGCCGACGCCGCCCGCCCGCTGCCCGCCGGCCGGGCCGGGCGCGCCTTCGGCGGCGAGACCGACCCGCAGACCCACCTGGTCCTGGACCGCGGCCGGATCGTCGGCCTGTGGGAGTACGACACCGAGCGGGCCGAGATCGTCCACCAGTCCTTCGTCCCGCCGAACGACGCGCTGCGCGCGGCGGTGGCCCGCACCGAGGCCTTCGTCCGGGACGAGCTCGGCGACGCCCGCGGCTTCAGCCTCGACTCGCCGAAGAGCCGCGCCCCGAAGATCGCCGCCCTGCGCGAAGCCGCCCTGCCCCGAGCCGCGGGCGTGCCGGGCCGGGTCGCCGGGTAGCGTACGGCCCATGGCGACCACCAGCACCGACGACGTCCTGCTCATCACCGGCGCCGGCCGCGGCATCGGCGCCGCCACCGCCCTGCTGGCCGCCCGCCGCGGCCACCGGGTCTGCGTCAACTACCGTACGGACGAGGCCTCGGCCGCCGCCGTGGTGGACGCGGTCCGGGCCGAGGGCGGCACCGCGATCGCCGTCCGGGCCGACGTCAGCCGCACCGCCGAGGTGGAGCGGCTGTTCGCCACCGTGGACGCCGAACTCGGGCCGCTCACCGGCCTGGTGAACAACGCGGGCACGCTGGAGCGGCAGTGCCGGCTGGAGGACCTCGACGAGGACCGGCTGACCCGGATCTGGGCCGCCAACATCACCGGCCCGTTCCTCTGCGCCGCCCGGGCCGTCCGCCGGATGTCCACCCGGCACGGCGGGCGCGGCGGCGCCATCGTCAACGTCGGCTCGGCCGCGTCCCGGATCGGCTCGCCGAACGAGTACGTCGACTACGCGGCCGCCAAGGGCGCCCTGGACTCGATGACCCGCGGCCTGGCCCTGGAGGTCGCCGCCGAGGGCATCCGGGTCAACTGCGTGCGCCCGGGCCTGATCCACACCGGCATCCACGCCCTCGGCGGCGAACCGGGCCGGGTCGACCGGGTCGCCCCCAACCTGCCGATGCGGCGCGGCGGGGAACCCGAGGAGGTCGCCGAGGCGATCCTCTTCCTGCTCTCCCCGGCCGCCTCGTACACCACGGGGGCGTTCCTGGAGGTCTCCGGCGGGCGCTGACGCACCCGTCCGCCGCCGAACGGCCCCCTCTGGTTTCCTTCCCCCGCTCGCGTCCGCACCCGTACGGTGGGGGCCATGACCGATGCCTTCATCGAGATCCCCGGCGTGCGCAACTTCCGTGACGCGGGCGGGATCGGCGCGCTGCGCCGGGGCGTGCTCTACCGCTCCGGCTCCCTCCACACGCTCACCGAGGAGGGTGCCCGCAAGCTCAAGGACCTCGGCCTGCGGACGGTGATCGACCTGCGCAGCCAGGAGGAGCTGGAGGTCTGGCCGGACCAGCGGCACGGCCTCGACCACGAGTCCCTCCACCTGCCGACCCTGCCCGCCAACCGCGACGACCTCGACCGCCCCTGGCCCGAGGACCAGGCCGACCTCTACACCTTCATGCCCGCCTACGCCGGCCCGTCGCTCGCCGCCGTCGTCCGCCGACTGGCCGCCCCGGACGCCCTCCCGGTGGTCATCCACTGCGCCGTCGGCAAGGACCGCACCGGCCTCACCATCGCCGTCCTGCAGTCCCTGCTCGGCGCCTCCGACGCCGACATCACCGCCGACTTCCTGCGCTCCAACGTCGGCCTCGGCCTGGACCAGGGCCCCACCCCCTACGTCGACGAGACCGGCACCGAGCGCATCTCCCGCCCGATCAACGCCGACCTCATCGCCTCCTCCCTCGCCTGGATCCGCACCCACCACGGCTCCGTCCCCGACTACCTCCACGCCGCCGGCCTCACCCCCGCCGACCTGGCCGCCGTCCGCACCAACCTGTCGGCCTGAGCGTCCGAGCGCTTGGGCGCCCGAGCCTCAGACGCGCTCGAAGCGCCACCACTGGGTGGGGGCGTCGACGTCCTCCCACTGCTGGACGGGGGCGTCCGGGGCGGCCGGGGCGGTCAGTGGTTTGCCGCTGATGAAGCTGGTGACGGTGTAGGTGCCCGGGGCGTCGACGTGGGCCTCCAGCAGCCATTCCTGGGCGCCGAAGGCGTTGGCGGACCACTGCTGGATCGGGACGCCGTCCTCCGGGGAGGCGCCGGTGACGTCGAGGCGCTTGCCGCTGCCGGCGTTCTCGATGTGGAAGAGCGCGCCGCCGGGGTGGACAGCGGCGAGCTGCCAGAGCTGGGCGTCGGAGCCGTCGTCCGCGCCCAGCCGGACGCGGGCGCCGCTGCGCCGGGAGGCCTCGGCGACCTCCAGCAGCAGGCCGCTGCCGATGTTGCGGATGCGGTAGCGGCCTTCGGTGACCGGGTCGGCCGCCCCGGTCGCCCCGCTGGTCTCGTCAGTCACGTTCGGAGTCTCCCACCCGGGACCGACAGCGCGCCTCGTGGCCGAAGACCGCCGCCAGCACCACGACCACGGCGGCGACCTGGGCGAGCGCCGACACCCCGGTGCCCAGTCGGACGGTCGCCGCGACCAGGACCGCGCCGATCAGCCGGGGCCGGTTGGGCCGCAGTCCGAAGAAGCGCCGGACGGCGGTGTTCACCACCAGGTACAGCGTGATGCCGCCGGACAGCGCGGCGGCCTGCGGCAGGGTGATCGGGTCGGCGGGGTGGGCGGTCGCCGACTTCACCCCGGCCGCGAACAGCAGCACGCCGAGCAGCAGCCCGAAGTGGCCGAGGTAGTAGACCGTGACGGCCGCCCGGTTGCGCTCGTCGGAGGGCAGCGCGGCCATGTGGTGCTCGGCGCGCGCGTCGTCGTCGTGCCCGAAGTACGCCCACCAGAGGCCGACGCAGACGGTCAGGCTGAGCAGCGCGACGGCGATCAGCGCCGGGCCGAGGCCGGCGGCTCCGGCGCCGACCCCGATGGCGATCACCGACTCGCCGAACGCGATGATCACGATCAGTCCGTGCCGCTCCACGAAGTGGTCCGCGCGCAGCCGGAACTCGGGCAGCCGGGCCGCCTTGGTGGTGACGTACTGCATCGCGAAGGCGGCCGTCCAGAAGCCGAGTTGGACCGTCCCGGTGAAGTAGCCGCCGGCCACCACCAGGCCACCGACGACCAGGTTGGCGGCGCCCATCCCGAGCACCGCGGCGGGTGCCACCCCGGCCGCGGCGAACATCCCGGTGTGCACGGCGACCACCACCAGGTACGCCCAGCCGAACGCGGCTCCGCTGCCCTCGAAGGCGTGCGGCACCGACAGCGAGATCACCAGGAAGGCGCCCATCGCCAGCATCAGCAGCGCGCGCCGCCCGTGGGTGCGCGGCGGCATCGCGTTGGTCAGCCAGATGAAGGCGTCGTACATCCACCAGATCACCCCCAGCATCACCAGCACCTGGGCGAAGCCGCCGAGGGTGAGGTGGTGGACCAGGCTGCCGGTGAGCTGGGTGATGGTGAAGACGAACACGAGGTCCAGGAACAGCTCCAGCGGCGCCACCTTCAGGGCCGGCTGGGCCCGCCCGCGGACATCGGCGGCAGCGGCGGGGGCGGAGGACGCGAAGGGGCGGTCGGGCACGGTCACCGCGCGAGTATCCGTCACCGGGCCGAACCGCGGGGGCGTTTCCGGTGCACGAGCGGTACTGGTGCACGGACGGTGTCGGCCTGAGGGGAACGGCCCCGGAGCCGGGCCGGAGGCCCCCGGCCACCCGGCCCGTTCGCCGGGTTAGGGTCGGAAGCCGGAACGCGAACCCCCTACGCGTGGATACGAGTGGAGTCGACGATGGCGAAGGTCCCGAACGCGCTCGCGGCCGCCGCGCCCGCCGCGCTGACCGCGGCGAGCGGTCTGGTCGGCGGTTACGGCGTGGCCCGCTGGAGCGGACGACGCGAACTGGGCGGCGCGGTGCTGGCGGTGGCCGGTGCCGGGGCGGCCGCGCAGTGGCGCCGCAGCTCGGGCACGGCCGCCGCGGCGGCGCTGACCGGCCTGTACGTGGCGGCCTTCGGCGGCTCGCACCCGCTGGCGAAGCGGATCGGCGCCTGGCCGTCCGTCTTCGCGGTCACCGGGGTGGTCGCGGCGGCCTCCACGGCCGCGACCGTGCTGGCCGCCCGCAAGCGCTGAGCCCGGGCCGGGCCTACGGCCGGACCTACGGCCGGACCTCCGCGCCGAACCGGGCCTCGAAGGCGGCCCGGTTCGCCGAGACCGGTGAGCGGTCCCAGACCGCGAACACCACCTGCTCGAACGCGCCCCCGTAGCGGGCCAGCGCGCCCTCGAACGCCTCGGCGACCTGGGCCGGGTCGTTGCCGAAGACCCCGCAGCCCCAGGCGCCGAGCACCAGGGCCCGCACCTCGTGCCGGGCGGCCGCGGCGAGCACCCGCAGGGCCCGCTCGGCGAGCACGCCCCGGACGTCCGTACCGGCCGAACGCCGTTCCAGCTGACCGGCGTTGGGCGCGGGCGAGGTCAGGAAGGTGACCGGGTACGGCCGGGCCAGCAGGTCACCGCGGCCGTCCCGGATCACCGGGACGTCGGGCGAGACGATCACCCGGTGGCTGTACCGCAGGTCCGTCGAGGCCCGGTGCGCCTCGTAGTAGTCCGGCGCCTCGACCAGGCAGCTGTACAGCAGGGCGCTGCGGCACAGGTCCTCCTCCTGGGCGCGGGCACCGCGCAGGTACCCGCCGCCGGGGTTGCGCGCGGACGCGAAGTTCAGCACCCCGACCGGCCCGGCCCCGGCCGCGACCAGCCGCCCGGCGGCCGCCACGCTGCCCTCCGCCGTCACCGCCACCGGCCCGGTGAGCGGGCCGCGCTCCCCCGCCGCCAGCAGCGCGTCCAGGCCGTCCGGCGCGTACGACACCGTGCCGGCCCGCGCCGCGGCCACCTGCTCCCCCACCTCCACGAGTGCGCCCCCGGCCGTCCGGTAGCTCCCCCGCGCGGCGATCTCCTCGTTCACTCGTGCCACGTCATGCAGTCTGCTGCTCATGTCCGTGACGCTACGGGACTGGCCCCAGCGCGCGCCACAGGTTATTCTCACCTCCAGAACAACACCTCGGGGGGGAGCGCAGCACCGGGGTGTTGGGGGGTGTCCGGGGGGACGCCGGGGGGAAACACGAAGGGCCCGCTCCGGGGGACGGAGCGGGCCCTTCGTGTGTGTCGCTGATGTCGCGGATGTCGCGCGACCGAGCCGGTCAGCCGAACCGTTCGGTCAGCCGTTCAGCCGACCGTCCGGTCAGCCGTACGACGTCAGTTCTTCCAGCGCGGCTTGCGGTCGTCGCGGTTGAAGCCGCCGCCGTTGGAGTTGTCGCGGTCACGGCCACCGCCGAAGCCGCCACGGTCACGGTTGAAGCCACCGCGGTCGGACTGCGGACGGCCGCCGGAGCGGTGGTCGTCGCGGCGGGCGAACGGACGGCTGCTGCCGCCGCGCTCGTCGCGGTCCCGGCCGAAGGACGGACGGTCGCCGAAGGAGCGGGCCGGACGGTCGCCGAAGGAGCGGCCGCCGCGGTCGCCGCCACGGTCGTCACGGTTGAAGCCACCGCGCTCGCCGCCACGGTCGTCACGGTTGAAACCGCCCGAGCGACGGTCGTCACGGTCACGGCCGGCGCCGAAGCCACCGCGGTCACGGTTGAAGCCACCGCGCTCGCCGCCACGGTCGTCACGGTTGAAACCACCGGAACGACGGTCGTCACGGTCACGGCCACCGCCGAAACCACCGCGGTCACGGTTGAAGCCACCGCGCTCGCCGCCACGGTCGTCACGGTTGAAACCACCGGAACGACGGTCGTCACGGTCACGGC
>NZ_JBIVHS010000031.1:106413-113507 GCF_044749365.1 Kitasatospora sp. NPDC089509
CCACCGCCGAAACCACCGGAGCGGCGGTCGTCACGGTCGCGGTCACGGCCACCGCCGAAACCACCGGAACGGCGGTCGTCACGGTCCCGGTCACGGGTGAAGGCCGGACGCTCGCTGCGGGCCTCGCGGTAGGACGGGGCGCGCTCCTCCGACTGCGGCGCCGCGGCCGGAGCCTCGACGACGGCCTCGGCCTGGGCGGTCTCCGCACCGGCCTCCTCGGCCTCGGCCGGGGCCTCGTCCTCGATGCCCAGCTCGGCCCGCTCGCGCGCCGCACGGGCGGCGAGGCGGTCGGCCTCCTCGCGCAGCTCGGTGGCGCGGCGCTGCGCGCGCTCCAGCTGGCGGGTCATGTCGGCGAGCTCGCGCTCGGCGGCACCGGCGATGCCGGCCGCGCTCTCGGCCTGGACCTCGGTGAGCGAGCGGGCGCCGGTGATCTTGGCGACCTCGGCGTCGAAGGCGTGGTCCAGGATGTGGCGGCTGGCGTCGACGCCCGCGTCCTCCATCAGGCGGAACACGCCGCGGCGCTGGTGCGGCAGCACCAGGGTGACGACGGCGCCGGAGCGGCCGGCCCGGGCGGTGCGGCCGGAGCGGTGCAGGTAGTCCTTGTGGTCGCCGGCCGGGTCCACGTTGAGGACCAGGTCGATGCCGTCGACGTGGATGCCGCGGGCGGCGACATCGGTGGCGACGACGACGTTGACGTAGCCGTCCTTGAAGTCGCCGAGGACGCGGGTACGGGCGCCCTGGGTCATGCCGCCGTGCAGCGCGTCGGCCTTCACACCGGCCTCGATCAGCTGCTCGGCGACCCGGTCGGCGCCCATCTGGGTGCGGACGAAGATGATCGTGCGGCCCTTGCGGGCGGCGATCGCGTTGGTGATCGGCGCCTTGTCCTTGGGCTTCACCACGAGGATGTGGTGGGTCATGGTGGTGACCGCGCCGGCCGACGGGTCGACCTCGTGGGTGACCGGGTTCTTCAGGTAGCGCTTGACCAGGGTGTCGATCTCGTTCTCCAGGGTGGCGGAGAACAGCAGGCGCTGGCCGCCGGCCGGCACCTGGTCGAGGATCTCGGTGACCTCGGGCAGGAAGCCCATGTCGGCCATCTGGTCGGCCTCGTCGAGGACGACGGTCTTGACGTCGGCCAGCTTGGCGGAGCCGCGGTTCAGCAGGTCGCGCAGACGGCCGGGGGTGGCGACCAGGACATCGACACCGCGCTCCAGCGCGTAGATCTGGTTGGACATCGAGGTGCCGCCGCAGACGACCTTGAGCTTGAGGCCGAGGACCGAGCCGAACGGCTCCAGGGCGTCGGCCACCTGCATGGCCAGCTCACGGGTCGGGACCAGGATCAGGCCGCGCGGGTGCTTGGGCTTGGTGCGCTCGCCGTCGGCCAGGCGGGTCAGCAGCGGCAGGCCGAAGCTGAGGGTCTTGCCGGAGCCGGTGCGGCCGCGGCCCAGCACGTCCTTGCCGGCCAGGGCGTCCGGGATGGTCGCGGCCTGGATCGGGAACGGGGTGGTGACGCCGCGCTTGGCGAGGGCGCGCACGACGTCGTCGTGCAGGCCCAGGTCGCCGAAGGTGATCGTGGGCTCGGCGGCCTCCGCCGGCTCCTCGGTGGCCTCGACGGCGGTCTCGGTGACCTCGGCGGCCAGCTCGGCGGCCTCGGCGGTCAGTTCGGTGGTGTCGGTGGTGTCGGAGACATCGGCGGCAGCCTCGTTCGCGGGCATGGCGAAGCGGGCGTCGTCAACGAGAGACATGCAAAACCTTCCGGAAGTGGCACGCGCCAAAGTCCGGGGTTCTGTTTCACAACCGCCTCTATGCGGTCAGCCACGGATCGCCGGAACGCGCCAAGGGCGCCGGGGAATAGGGCGCCAATCAAATGAATCAAACGAACGATCTACCACCATAGACGAACCTCGGGATCAGAGGCAAATGCCCTGGCCAGCCCGCTAATGCGTACCCGCGTGCGGGCTCGGGGCCGAGGAACCGGAGCTGCCGGTCGAGGGCTCCGGGCCCGGCGGGACGGTCGCGGCGGGAGTGGTGCGCTCGGGCTCCGGGGAGCCGGACGGGCGGCCGCTCGGGGTGGCCGACGGGGTCCCGGCCGAACCGCCGCCGGAACGGCCCTCACCGGTGCCGCTGGTCCCGCCGGAGCCCGCCGTGCCACCGGCCGAGGAGCCCGGGTGGGGTGCGGGGCTGCTGTTCGCTCCGCCGGACGCGCCGCCACCCGGCGCGCCCTCGGGAGCGGGCGCCCCCGGCACCGGGACCACCCCGGCCAGCACGCCGTCCGCGCCGGGCGCCGGCGCTCCCGGAGCGGGGGCCGTGGCCCCGGCCGGCGCGTTCTCGGCCTGCAAGCCCCCCTGGTGCTCCGTGCGCCCCGACGCGCCCCCGGGGTGTCCGGCCCCCGGCTGGGCCGAGGGGCCGCCCGTCGCCCCCGGCCTCCCCGCCGGTCCGGCCTGCCCGACCGGCGCGACCCCGCCGTGCTTCTCCTCCGCCGCCGGACCGACCGACATGCACCCGGTCAACCCCAGCCCGGCCACCGCCAGCACCGCCGCCGCCCGTACCACCGCTCCCGAACGCACCGAAGCCACCGAGCTCCCTCTCCACCGCCCCACCCGGGCCGCCCACTGGCGCGCGGCCGCTTTCGGTGCCCAACGCGCGCCGGGCGCACGGGGACACGGGTCGACGGCGCGGTTCTCGGTCGGCGAAACGTTTCTCGGACCCGGGAGCCCCGGCCCGGCCCGGGAGCCGCCGACCGGCCTCAGCCCCACAGCGCCGAGGCCAGCTCCGCCCCCGCGTACACCGCGACCAGCCCGGCCGCCAGACTGCCGGCCACGTTCGCCAGCGCGTACCGCCCGGCCCCGGACTCGGCCAGCCGCAGGGTCTCGTACGAGAAGGTCGAATAGGTGGTCAGCGCCCCGCAGAAGCCCGTCCCGACCAGCAGTTGGACGTGCGAGGAGGCCGCCCCGGCCGCCACCGCCCCGGTCAGCAGCCCGAGCACCAGACAGCCGAACACGTTCACCGTGAAGGTCCCCCACGGGAACACCGAGTCGTGCCGGGACTGCACCGCCCGATCGGTCAGGTACCGCAGCGGAGCGCCGACCACCGCGCCCGCCACCACCAGCAGCCAGTTCACTCCGCTCCCCCGCCGACGCCGTCGACGCCGTCGACACCGCCGACACCCCGGCCCGCGTAACGGACCACCTCGCAGCGGTCCAGCAGCACCAGACCCTCCTCGACCAGCTCCTCCAGCTGCGGCAGGAACCCCCGCACCCGCTCCTCCTCGTCCACGATCACCACCGCCACCGGCAGGTCCTCGCTCAGCGACAGCAGCCGCGCCGTGTGCACCAGCGAGGAGGCGCCGAACCCCTCGATCCCGCGGAACACACTGGCCCCGGCCAGCCCGGCCGCCCGCGCCCGGTGCACGACCTCGCTGTACAGCGGCCGGTGGTGCCAGGTGTCGCTCTCCCCCACCAGGACGGTCAGCCGCAGCGCCGGCCCGGCCAGCCGGCTCACCGGGCACCGCCCCGGTGGATCAGCCGCCGGGTCAGCGTCGCCGCCGCCCACACCGCGCCCAGCGCGCCCAGCAGCGTCAGCCCCAGGTACGCCAGCCCGGGCCCGAGCCGCCCGGCCTCCAGCAGTCGGCGGATGTCCACCGCGTACGTCGAGAAGGTGGTGAACCCGCCCAGCACCCCGGTGCCGAAGAACGGCCGCAGCAGCGGATGCGCCGGGCGCCCCTCGGTGACCACCACCAGGAACGCCCCGATCACCGCGCAGCCGACCACGTTGATCAGCAGCGTCGTCCACGGGAAGGCCGACGGCCCGGTCGTCCAGCCGAGCCCGGCCGCGTACCGGGCCAGCGCCCCGATCGCCCCGCCCAGCGCGATCACGGCCACCGCGGGCCCCTGCCCGCGCAGCACCGGCGCACGTCCGGGCGCCGGGCCCGCCACCGCACCGGCCGCGGGGTCGTCCAACGCGTCCTCCGAGGTCGTCACCAACCCATCAAACACCGGCGTCCACCGCCTGGCACACCGTCACCCCAGACCCGACAATGATCCGGTGGAGATGACCCGGGAAGAGTTCGAGACGCTGGTCAGTGACGCCCTGGACCAGATCCCCCCGCAGCTCGCCGCGATGATGGACAACGTGGCGATCTTCGTCGAGGACGAACCCGACCCGAACGACCCCGAGCTCCTCGGCCTCTACGAGGGCACCCCGCTCACCGAGCGCGGCGAGTGGTACGCGGGCGTCCTGCCCGATCGGATCCTGATCTACCGCGGCCCCACCCTGCGCCACTGCGCCACCCGCGAACAGGTGGTCGAGGAGGTCCGCACCACCGTCATCCACGAGGTCGCCCACCACTTCGGCTTCGACGACCACGAGCTCGACGAACTCGGCTGGTCCTGACCCCACCGGACGCCCCACCCCCACCCGGCCCAAACCCGTTTTGGCGATCGGCCCTGCATCCCATATGCTTCTCGACGTCCCCGGGAACGCTGGAAACAGCCGAACGGACCACAAGCCCTCATCGTCTAGTGGCCCAGGACGCCGCCCTTTCAAGGCGGTAGCACGGGTTCGAATCCCGTTGGGGGCACGCAGTACCGTAGTAAAGTGCAGTGCGGCAAGACCGTTAGTGGTTCGCCACTACCAGGTCCCGTGGAGCAGTTGGTTAGCTCGCCACCCTGTCAAGGTGGAGGTCGCGGGTTCAAGTCCCGTCGGGATCGCTCGTCTCGCAAGAGACGGTGCAGTACGGCCAGGTAGCTCAGTTGGTACGAGCGTCCGCCTGAAAAGCGGAAGGTCGCCGGTTCGACCCCGGCCCTGGCCACCATCGATGAAGCCCCGGAGAGATCACTCTCCGGGGCTTCTCGCGTATCCGTGACCAGCCGTCAGGCGAGGCGGGTGGCGAGCCAGTCCGCGGTGGTGGGGAGCCAGTCGGGGAGGGCGGTGCCGAGCAGGTGGTTGCCGTGCGGGACGAGCAGG
Organism: Kitasatospora sp. NPDC089509; assembly: GCF_044749365.1. Taxonomy (NCBI): domain Bacteria; kingdom Bacillati; phylum Actinomycetota; class Actinomycetes; order Kitasatosporales; family Streptomycetaceae; genus Kitasatospora; species Kitasatospora sp. NPDC089509. The sequence continues at coordinate 111,376 of NZ_JBIVHS010000031.1, forward strand.
AGCTCGGCGTTCAGGGCGTGCCGGGCGAGGACGGTGGCGTTGGTGACGCCGGGGATGCGGTCCTCGCCGCCCTCGACCACCAGCAGCGGCAGGGTGATCGCCGGGGCCAGGTCGGTCAGGTCCAGCCGGGCGGCGAAGGCCCGGGCCGCCTCGGGGGTGCCGCAGCGCTGGACCAGGGTGTCGGTGACGAACGGGGGCAGGGCGTCCCAGTCCAGCCGGTACGGCCCGCTGACCGTCACGGCGGCGCGCAGCCGCGGCTCGTGGGCGGCGGCCACCGCGGCGTAGTAGCCGCCCAGGCTGAGGCCGACCACGGCGGCGCGGGCCAGGTCCAGTCCGTCGTGGGCGGCGAGCGCGTCCAGGGCCCGGCCGACCACCCGGTGGTAGTCCGGCTCCGGCGCACTGTCGGCGGCCAGGACGCCTTGGCCGGGCCCGTCGATCGCCAGCACGGCGACGCCGCGGGCCAGCAGGGCGTCGACGAGCGCGTGGAACTCCTCCTTCGAGGAGTCCATGCCCGGCACCACCAGCACCACCGGGGCGGCGCCGTCCGCCGCCGGGCGGCGCAGCCAGCCCGCGAAGCCCTCGCCCTCGACCCGCCGGGCGTCCGGCTCCAGCAGCGCCAGTGACGCCCGCATCGCCTCGTCGGCGGCGGTGGCCAGCCGGGCGGCGGCGGCCCGGTCGGGGTGCGGCAGCAGTCCGGCGGCGTGGAACCAGCGGGCGGCGCAGCGGTAGCCGGCCCCGGCGGTGACCGTCCGACCCTCGGCGGCGGCCCGGACGGCCTCGTCCAGGTGGTGCTGCCCGACGGCGCCGAAGGCCGCGGGCCAGTCCAGCAGGGAGGTCAGCCCGGCGGTCGCCCGGTCGTACTCGTAGAGGTCGAGCCCGGCCCCGTGGGCGCGCGGGCGGTTCACCTCGACGAACGCGGGCAGCTGGTCGGGGGTGTCGAAGAAGGACATGGTGGTTGGTTCCTTGTCTGGGTCAGGCGACGGTCAGCACGGCCTTGCCGCGGATCCGGCGGTCGCGCAGGTCGGTGAGGGTGGTCGCGGTCCGCTCCCAGGACGCGACCCGGCCGATCTCCGGGGTCAGCCGGCCGGCCGCGGCCAGCCGCACCAGGACGGCCAGGTCCGCGCCGTCCGGGACGTCGGAGTCGGCGTAGTGGAAGTGCCGCAGGGTGGCCGACTCGGGGCCCTTGAAGAAGTCGAAGAAGTCCAGCGTGACGGGCGTGCGGGAGGCCTGGCCGAACCAGACCAGGGTGCCGCGCCGGGCCAACCGGGCCAGCGCCAGCGGCAGGGCGGCGCCACCGGTGGACTCCAGCACCAGGTCGTACGGACCGCGCGCCGCCCCCACCTCGTGCACCACCTCGGCCGCCCCCAGCTCGACGAGCCGACGACCACGCTCGGGCGAGGCCGTGACCACGGTCAGCTCGGCCCCGGCCGCAGCGGCCAGCTCGGTGACGTAGTGCCCCACTCCCCCGGACGCCCCGGTCAGCAGCACCCGCCGCCCGGCCACCGCCCCCACCGTGCGCAGCAGCCGCAGCGCGGTGAGCCCGGCCAACGGCAGCGCGGCGGCCCGGACGGCGTCCAGGCTGTCGGGCAGCTCGGCCAGCGAGGACGCGGGCACGCACACGTACTCGGCCCACCCACCCGCCGGCGGATGCCCCACCACCCGCCGGCACACGGCCGGCCCCGACCCGTCGGCGGCGGCCTGCACCACCAGCCCGGCGACGTCCTTCCCCGGCCGCCACCCGGCCCGGGGCGCCTCCAGCTGGAAGGTCTCGCCCCGGTTCACCGAGAAGGCCTCCACCTTCACCAGCACCTCCCCGGGCCCCGGCCGCGGCTGCTCCACCTCCGCGAACCGCACCGGCTCCCCCGCCACACCCGTCGCCACCAGCGCCTTCATCCCCGCACTCCTCCACTCGGCTGCCCCCACCCCACCGCCCCCGGCACCCCCCGGTCCAACAACCACCCGCCCCCGACGACAACCCCCAGCTGTCACCCCCGCCCACGGGCGCGCGGGCCCCGCCCCGCGCGCCCACGCACCCACCCCCACGAACCACTCCAGGCGAGAGGGACGCGCTGCGGGAGGGGGCGGTGGAGGGGGTGGGTGCGGAGAGGGGCGTGACGGGTGATTTTCAGACT